>CAXSFU010000006.1:0-84321 GCA_964236695.1 uncultured Acetobacteraceae bacterium
TTTCCAAAGACGAGCCTTTGGCAGCGCTTGAGGCAGAGCCTCGACCTTACCCTCTCCTGGCGGCTGTAATGGACCTACTAACCCCGGTCTGCTGCGCGAAGGCGGGAAGCAAGCATGTTCTTTCTTGAAAGAAAGAACCAAAGAACTTTGACCCCTCAAGCTCCGCAGCCGCCCGCCTGCTCGGAACCCCAAGGCAAAGTCTTTTTGCTTCTTTTTCTTCAGAAAAAGAAGAGTCTCGCTGTTCTGCCTGCCCCAGTGATCTTGGCGCCGAACCCATGACAACCTGCAGCACCCTGGAAAGACTAGGGCGATTGTTCCCGGAAGCGTGTTCGTCCGGGCACGGTTTCGCCCCGGTCGTGCCCAGGTTTCGCCACGCTGGCCGCCCATGTTCTCTTCCTCGGCGACAGGTCCTGCCGCTGCCAACGAGGATGAGCCAGATGGTCTGCGCTTCGCGTCTTCTGCTGATTGCCCCCGTGCTGGCTGGCATGGCGTTCGCGCCGGCAGCCCAGGCGCAGTACCGGGGCGGCTATGGTGGCGGATACCACGGCGGCTACGGCGGGTTCCACGGCGGCGGCTACGGCGGCCGGGGCTACTACGGCGGTCGCGGCTACGGGCGCGGCTTCGGCTTCGGCCCGGGCATCGTCGCCGGCGCCCTGCTCGGCATCGCCGGCGGCGCCGCCCTCGGCTACGCGGTCGCCCCGCCGCCGGTGTATTACGCCCCCCCGCCGGTCGTCTACGCGCCTCCGCCCGTCTACTATGCGGCGCCGCCGGCCTACTACCCGGGATACTGATGCCGGCAGCCGGTTGTCCTGACAAGTCAGGACAGGAAGGCCAGGGGCTCTGCCCCTGGACCCCGCCAAAGGCCGAGCCTTTGGAATCCACTCTTTAAGTAAGGCCGGTCCAGGGGCGGCTCCCTCCGGTGGCCTTTCCAACGATCCAAGTGGATCGTCGGAACCTTTGGCCACCTCCGCCTGGCGGGTCTGGGCGTAGCCTGCCAAAGGTTCCAATGGCCTGCTTGGGCCATTGGAATGGCAGGCGGAGGGAGAGCCCAGCCTTGCTTGCTTCACCCATCCAAGGTTTCCGGCCCTTGGCCTGACCCCAGCACTCGGCGTCACCCTAGTGCCGCCGCCGCCTCCGCCACGTCCCGGGCGTGCCCCGCGACCTTCACCGCCGGCCAGACCCGGGCGATGACGCCCGCGCTGTCCACCAGGAACGTCGCCCGCAGCATCCCCATGTATGTCCGGCCATACATCGATTTCTCCGCCCACACCCCATAGGCGTCGGACAGCCCGCCCGGGTCCGACGCCAGCGGGAACGTCAGCCTGTGCCGCGCCGCGAACTTCTCGATCGCCGCCAGCGGATCGCGCGAAACCCCGATCACGTCCACGCCGAGGCCGCCGAACCGCGGCATCGCCTCCTGGAACGCGCACGCCTGCTTCGTGCAGCCCGGCGTGTCCGCCTTCGGATAGAAGTACAGCACGTAGGGCCGCCCCGCGAGCGCTGCGGAGCTTGCGGTCCGCCCGCCGCTGGCCGCCATCTCGAACGGCGGCGCCGTGTCGCCCTGTGCCAGCATCGTGTCGGTCCTTCCCTGCTGGCGCCGAGGATGGCGGCAATCCCCGCCCGGCTCCAGCCACGCCGTCAGGCAGCGCAGGAGCGCCGCCCGGCCCACCGCACCGGCCCGGGCAGGAAACGATGGCGCCGGACTGCCCTGCCGGACGCCAAGCCTGGAGCCTGTCATGAACCTGCCAGCTCCGATGTGCCGCGCAAGAAAGCATGTTCTTTCTTGAAAGAAAGAACCAAAGAACTTTTGCCCATTGGGCTCCGGGGCCGCCCGCGCACCCGGAACCCCATGTACAAAAGTCTTTTTGCTTCTTTTTCTTCAGAAAAAGAAGACCCTTGCCTTCCTGCCTGGAAAACCGAGTGGCTGCGAAGTTCATAACAGCCTCTGGTCTCCGACCACCCCCACCCGGCGAACGAACACCGCGCGCACCGCCTCTCCCAGCGCGGCCATCCGGTCCTGCAGGGCCGCCTCCAGTCCCTTGCCCGCGTCGTCCACCTCCAGCGACGCCGACAGCAGCGCGAGCGCCGGCCCCGGCAGCGCGTCGGGCAGCCGAGCGCCCACAGCGATGCGCAGCAGCCCCTGCACCTGCCGCCAGACGTGGTCCGCCTGCACCAGCACCGCCGTGTCCGCGGCATCGAGCAGCCCGGCCGCGGCCAGGGCGTGCAGCGCCTCCGTGGTGTTGGTCCGGCACACGTCTGGATGGCTGGCGGCGTGGGCGAGCTGCAGCGCCTGGGCGACGAACTCGACCTCCATCAGCCCGCCGCGCCGATGCTTGACGTCCCACGCCCCGGCCGGCGGCAGCTCGCGCGCCAGGCGCGACCGCATCGCCGCCGCATCCGCCAGCACGCTGCCGGCCGGCGTACGCGCCGCGCCCGGGGCCGCCCTTCCCCCAACTGTCCCGCCTGCGACCGCCCCTCCCGCGACCGGCCCGCCCGCCCCGCCGGCCGGGCGGGGCGCGGTGGCCAGCGCCGTGCGGATCGCCGCCTCCACTGCCGCGCGCAGCCCCGGCGCCGCCGCGACCACCCGCGCCCGGGTCAGCGCCATGCGCTCCCAGGTCCAGGCGTCGGCCGCGTGGTAGCGCCGGAACCCGGCCAGCGAGACCGCCACCGGCCCCTTGTTGCCCGACGGCCGCAGCCGCATGTCGACCGCATACAGCGGCCCCTCGCGCCCTGGCGAGGTGAGCGCGGCGACCAGGGCGTGGGCGGCGCGGATGTAGTACTGGCTGACAGGGATGCGCCGGGCCGAGGCGGGCGCGCCCTTGCCGTCCGGCCCGTCGCTGTCCGCCACGCCCTCCGCGTGGTCGTACACCAGCATCAGGTCGAGGTCCGAGCCCGCCATCATCTCGCGCCCGCCGGCCTTGCCCAGCGCGACGACCGCCATGCCGCCGCCCTCGACCGAGCCGTAGCGCCGCCGGTGCTCGCCCAGCACCAGCGGCAGCAACGCGTCGAGCACCGCGTCGGCGAGGCGCGAGCGCGCCAGCCCCATCCGGTCCGGGCCGAGCCGGCCCTCGAGCTGGCCGCAGGCAAGGCGGAACTCCTCGCCGCGCAGGAAGCGCTGCGCCACGCCCAGCGCCGGGTCGAGCGTGTCGGCGTCGCGCAGCTGCAGGGCGAGCGAGCGGGCGGGGTCGGGGTCGACGTCGTCGGGGCGCAGCAGGCCCTCGATCGCCGACGGCACCGCCTGCAGGTGGTCGGCCAGCGAGGGGGCGGCGCCGAGCACGGTGGCGACGCGGCCGAGCAGCGCCGGGTTGCGCTCGAACAGCGACAGCAGCTGCACCCCGGCCGGCAGCGCGCACAGCAGGGCGTCGAAGCGCGCCAGCAGCCGGTCCATCGACGGCCCGCCGGCACCGGCCGCGCCCGCAGCGTCCCCCCCGGCGACCGCTCCCGTGGCCGCCCCGGCAGCGCCGAGGCCACGCCCCGCACCGACGGCGTCGCGGACCGGCCGGGCCGTGGCGCCGGCAAGGCTGGCGTGCAGGGCGTCGAGCAGGGCAGGGGTGAGCCGGGCGATCAGCGCGCGGGCCCGCTCGGAGCGCAGGGCGCGCGGCCGCCCGGCGCGCCAGCCGCGCAGGATTTCCACCGCCGCCTCCGGCTGCGCGAAGCCGAGCCCCGCCAGGGCGGAAAGCGTGGCCGGGGCGACGGTCTCCGCCCCGTCGCCGATGTCGAGCGCGACCGCAGCCTCCAAGGCCGCCGCCTGCACCGATCCGCCGGCCGCGGCACCGTCCTCCCGCCCCGCGCCCGGTCCTGCCCGGCCCGACCGCGCCGCGTCCACCCTGTCCACGCCTGCCGTCGGCGAACCCTGGACCGCGGGCACGCGGGTGGCCGGCGGCGCGGTCAGCGCGTCGAACGCCGAGTGCACCGCGCGCAGCCGCGCCAGCAGCGCGCGCGCCATCGCCGACCCGTCGCCGAACCCCATGAAGGTCGCGAACGCCTCGAAGCCGGGGCGCGTCGCCGGAAGGCTGTGCGTCTGCCGGTCGGCGATCATCTGCAGCCGGTGCTCGGCGCCCCGCAGCACCCGGTACGCCTCGTCCAGCGCCGCGACCACCGCGGGCGCGACGTGCCCCGCCCCGGCCAGCAGGTGCAGCGCGGGCAGGGTGCGCGGCTCGCGCAGCCCCGGGTTGCGCCCGCCCCACACCAGCTGCAGCGTCTGGGCGAGGAACTCGATCTCGCGGATGCCGCCCTGCCCGAGCTTGAGGTCGTGGCCGAGCAGCAGCGCCACGTCGTCGCCCGCGGGTCCGGGTGCCGCCAGCAGGTCCGGCGCGTCCGGCCGCTTGTGCCGGTCGATGCGCCGCTTCAGGCCGGCGATGTCGGCGATCGCCGCGAAGTCGAGGTGCCTGCGCCACACGAACGGCCGGATCGCCTCGAGGAACGCCGCCCCCAGCGCCAGGTCGCCCGCCACCGGCCGCGCCTTGATCATCGCCGCGCGCTCCCAGTTCTGCCCCACCCCCTCGTAGTAGGCGAGCGCGCCCGGCAGCGAGACCGCCGGCGGGCTTGCCGCCGGGTCCGGACGCAGCCTCAGGTCGACGCGGAACACGGTGCCCCCGTCCTCGCGCGCCTCCATCAGCGACACCAGCCCGCGCGCCAGCCGGTTGAACACCGCGCCGAGGTCGACCCCGTCCCCCCGGTCACCGGCGCGACCCCGCTCACGGCCGCGCGCCAAGGGCGCCAGCGAGGAATCGGCGCGGCCGGCGGCGTCGTGGTAGGGGTGTGCGGCCGGGTCGTAGAGCAGCACGAGGTCCACATCGCTCGAATAGTTCAGTTCGCGGGCGCCCAGCTTGCCCATGCCGAGCACCACGAACCCGCTGCCTGCCCCCAGGTCGCGTCGGCGGAGGCCGCGCGCCGGCGCGCTCCCCGGCCCCGCCTGCGCATCGCCCGCCTGCGCATCGCCCGCCTGTGCATCGCCCGCCGCGTCGCGCGGCAGGCGGACCGGGCGCGGCAGGCGCAACCCGTCGGCGCGCGCCGCGTGCAGCAGGTGCGACACCGCGAGCCGCAGCGTGGCGTCGGCCAGGTCGCTGAGCGCGCCCGTCACCTGCTCCAGCGTCCACGCCCCGCCGAGGTCGGCCAGCGCGGTGGCCAGGGCGACGTGCCGCCTGGCCGCGCGCAGCGCCGCCGCCACCACGGCGCGCTCCGCCGTGGGCGACGTCGCCGCGAGCGCCGCCATCGCCCGCACACGCACCGCCTCCGGCCCGAGCCGCACCAGCCTGCGCACGCAGGCCGGCTCGCGCAACGCCAGCCCGGCGAGATACGCGCTGTTGCCGCCGAGGCACGCCAGCATCGCCCGCGGCGCCGCCCGCGCCACCAGCCGCGCTTCCCCGCGCCCCAGCGCCGCGAACTCCGCGAGCAGGCGCCCGGCCATCTGGGAGTCGGCGGGCGCGGGCCAGCGGTCGGGCAGGACAAAGGCCATGCCGCAGGCTCCGCACGGTGAACGGACGGGGTCAAGCGCCGCCCGCCCCGGTCACGCCGCCGGCGCTTGCCGCCTCGCCGCGCCTCCGGCCGGCCGACGTGGCCCCGCCGCCGGGCGGGTGGTGGCGCGGCGCGTGGCGCGCGGCAGGCGGCGACGCGCTGCGCCTGCTGCGCGGCCTGGCGCTGGCCGGGCTGGGTACCGCGCTGCTGCTGCTGGCCGCAGCGGGCGCGCTGGCCTGGCGGCTTTCGCAGGCCCCGCTGCCGCTCAACTGGCTGGCGCCGCGGGTGGAGGCGGCGGCCCGCGCGCGCGGCGTGCCGCTTTCGCTGTCCGGCCTGGCGCTGGGCTGGTCCGGGTTCCGCGACCCGGGCGCGCCGCTGCGCGTGATGCTGCGCGACCCGCGCCTGGGTCCGCCGGACCATCCGGTGGCGAGCGCCGCGCGGCTCGAAGCCAGTCTGGCCCTGCTGCCCCTGGCGTCGGGTCGCGTCGTGCCGGGCGTGGTGTCGCTCGACGCCGCGCGCATCGCGCTGGTGCGCGAGACCGACGGCCTGCACCTCGCCGATGGCACTCCCCTGGCGCCGCCCCCGCCGCCCGGCCAGCCCGGCCCGCACGCCGCGGCCTCGCCCGACGACACCGCGCCGCCCCCCGACGCCGCATCGCCGGGTCCGCCGTCCTGGCTCGCCGGTCTGGACGACCTGCAGGCGACGGACACGCGCGTCACCGTCCTGGACCGCACGCTTGGCGTGACCTGGGCCGTGTCCGCCCCGCGGGTCACGCTGCGCCGCGAGGCCGCCGGACTGGTCGGCGACGCCTCGGCGACGCTGTCGGTGCAGACCCCGCCCGACGCCGTCCCCCCCGACGCCGCCCCGCCCGCGCCCGGCGCCAGCGTCCGGCTGCAGGCCTCCCTGCGCCCCGCGCCGGACCGGCCCGGCTGGAGCGTGGCGCGCGTGCGCCTGGACCCGCTCGACCCCGCCACGCTCGGCCGCCTGGTGCCCCGGCTCCCGGACGGCCTCGCGACGGCCCTCGCTGGCCTGGACCTGCCGCTGTCGCTGTCCGCCGAGGCCACCCTCGATCCCGCGCTGTCGCCGCGCCGCTTCGCCGCCACGCTGGACGCGGCCGCCGGCCGCGTGACGGCCGGCGGCGCCACCCTCGGCGTGTCCGCCCTGGTTCTGCGCGGCGAGGGCACGCCGGAGCGCGCCACCCTGACCCTGGAGCGGCTGGCGATGGCCGCGCCGCCCGGCGCGCACGCCCCGCCTCCCACCTTCTCCGGCACCGCGACCCTGTCCCGCGATCCTTCCGGCCTTCTGGCGCGGACAGAACTCGGCGTCGACCACGCCGACTTCGCCGAGCTGGCCGACTACTGGCCGCCTGCGATCGCCCGCAGCGCCCAGGCCTGGATCACCCGCAACATCACTGCCGGCACCGCGCACGACGGCCGCTTCGACCTGACGCTGCGCGCGGCGGCCGACGGCTCCGACCTGAGCCTGACCGCCGCCACCGGCCAGCTTCTCGCCGACGACGCGACGCTGCACTGGCTCCGCCCGGTGCCGCCGCTGGAGCACATGCAGGCCCGCATGGTGCTGGAAGGCCCCGACGCCCTGAGCGTGGCCACCCAGGGCGGCATCCAGGACGGTACCAAGCACGGCACCCAGCACGGCACGGGCACCCCCGCCGCGGCAGGCGCCGCCCGACACGCCTCCCCCGGCGCTGCCGAGGCGGCCGGCGGCGTGCAACTCGGCGCCGGCCTGGTGCGCATCACCGGCCTGTCCGCCAGGGATCAGGTCGCCGCCATTGGCGTCGACCTGCACGGCGCCGTGCCGGCGCTGGTCCGCCTGCTGTCGCACCCAAGGCTGCACCTGCTGTCCCGCCACCCTCCCGGCTTCACCTCGCCGCGCGGCCGGTTCGCGACCCGCCTCGACCTCACCGTGCCGCTGGACGCCAACCTCGACGCCGACCGGATCGGCCTGCGCGCCCGCACCCACGCCACCGGCGTGCACCTGGGCGACGTCGCCGCCGGACAGTCCCTGGACGACGGCACCCTCGACCTGGACGTCACCACCGACGGCCTCGCCGCCCGGGGCAGCGCCACCGTGGCCCGCATGCCGGTGCGCCTGACGCTGGACATGGACTTCCGCGCCGGCGGCCCCGCTCAGGTGGTGCAGAGCGCCACCGTGCGCGCCGACGCCGACGCCGCCCGCCTGGGCGCCGCCGGACTGGACCTCGCCGGCGTGGTGGAAGGTCCCCTCGACCTGGACGCGCGCTACAGCGAACGCCGCGACGGGCGCGCCACCGTGGCCATCGCCGCCGACCTGTCCGAGGCCGCCCTCGACGTGCCGCTGGGCTGGAGCAAGCCCGCCGGCCCCGCCGCGGCCGCCCGCGCGGTGCTGCTGCTCGACCACGGCCACCTGCGCGGCGTGCAGGACCTGCGCGCCGACGCGCCCGGCCTGCTGCTGCGCGGCCGCGCGGAGGCCGGCACCCGCGGCACCGTGCTGCACGTCGAGCGCGCGGTGATCGGCCGCACCGAGGCCGCCGGCACCGTGCGCTTCCCGCAGCGCCCCGGCGGCGCCGTGCATGCCGACATCGCCGGCCCGGTGCTCGACCTGTCCCCGCTGCTCGACACCCCCGCGGCCCCTGCGGCCCCGGCCCCGGAGGCCGCCGGCAGCACCGCCCCCGCCGGCACCCTCGCCCAGGTCACGGCGCCCTCCGCCCCGGCGGTCGCCGCGACCACCGGCCGCGCCGGCACGCCCTGGGTGCTCGACGCGCGCTTCGCCCGGGTGCTGCTGGGCCGCGGCCGCTCGATCGCGCCGGTTTCCGGCCACGCCGAGCACGACGGCCGCAGGCTCGACGCCGCGCAGCTGCACGCGGGCGAGGGCGACGGCTCCCTGCTGCTGACCGTCTCCGCCCAATCCCCTCCGGGCCAGTCCCCCTTGGTCCGACCCGCCCCGGCCACCACCGTCCCGTCCGCGGACGTTGCCGCCCGGCGCGGCCCGCCGCCCGTCCCCGGCACCGTGCGCCACGTCGAGCTGCAGGCTGCCGACGCCGGCGCGCTGCTGTCCTCGCTCGACCTCACCGACCAGGTGCGCGGCGGCCGGCTGACCCTGGGCGGCACGCTCGACCAGGACGGCCCCGGCCACCCCGTCGACGCCACCCTGCGCCTGGACGGGTTCAGCCTGCTCGACGCCCCCGCCGCCGGCCGCGTGCTGCAGGGCGTCACCCTGTTCGGCCTCGTCGACCTGATGCACGGCCCCGGCCTGCACGTCGGCCGCCTCGACCTGCCGTTCCGCATGGCCGGCCGGGTGATCGACATCCACGACGCGCGCGCCACCAGCGTCTCGCTCGGCGCCACCGCCGCCGGCCGCATCGACCTCGCCGCGCACAGCCTCGACATCGCCGGCACGATCGTCCCCGCCTACCTGCCCAACCAGCTTCCCGGCCGCCTGCCGCTCGTCGGGCGCCTGTTCAGCCCGGAGCCCGGCGGCGGCGTGTTCGCCGCGACCTACACCGTGCGCGGGCCGTTCGACGCCCCGAAGGTGAGCGTGAACCCGCTGGCGATGCTTGCGCCGGGCTTCGTCCGGAGACTGCTCGGTCTGCCCTGACGGCAGGCAAGGCCAGGCACAGCCAAAAGCCAAACGCCGGACCTCTGGAAACCCTCCCTTGGGGACGGCATTCCAAAGGCCCGGCCTTTGGCGGGTCTGGGCAGAGCCCGGCCTTGCTCCCTCGGGAACCCCCACGCCTCGCGGAGCTTGCGTTCCCGCCACCCCGGGAGAGACGACGATGGCCACCGACGCGACCGCCCCCGTGCGGGCCCTGCTGTTCGACGTGTTCGGCACCGTGGTCGACTGGCGCACGAGCCTGGCCGGCCACCTGGAGGCGTTCGGCCGCGAAAGCGGCGTCGACGCCGACTGGACCGCCCTGGTGGATGCCTGGCGCGGCGCATACCGCCCGTCGATGGACCGGGTGCGCCGCGGCGAGCTGCCGTGGACGGTGCTCGACGACCTGCACCGCTCCAGCCTCGCCACCCTCGCCCAGGAGCGCGGCCTCGGCCTGGACGAGGCGACGCTGGATCGCCTGGCGCTGCTGTGGCGCGAGCTCGACCCCTGGCCAGACACGCTGCCCGGCCTGGCGCGGCTGCGCGCGCGCTTCACCCTGGCGCCGCTGTCCAACGGCAACGTGGCGCTGCTGGTGGCGATGGCGAGGCGGGCCGGGCTGCCGTGGGATGCCGTGTTCGGCACCGACCTGTTCGGGCACTACAAGCCCGACCCGGAAACCTACCTCGGCGCCTGCCGCCTGCTGCGCCTCGCGCCCTCCGAGGTGATGCTGGTCGCAGCCCATAATTCCGACCTCGCGGCCGCGCGCGCTCTGGGCCTGCGCACCGGCTTCGTGGCGCGCCCGACCGAGTACGGCTCCGCCCAGACCGCCGACCTGCACCCCGAGCAGGACTGGGACGTGACCGCCGCCAGCCTGGAGGAGCTGGCCACCCGCCTCGGTGCCTGACTGCTTCCCCGATGCCGGTCCAGGGGCGGCTCGCCCCCTGGCGGGTCCGGGCGGAGGCGCCTGAAGGTTCCGGCGGACCGCTTGGCGGTTGGAATGGGCACCGGAGGCAGAGCCCGGCCCTAGCTTCCTGTCTGCGCCAGGGGTCTTTTCTCCGCCCCGCGCGGTCGCATATGACACTCCGGCCGCCGCTTGCGACCGGGCCTGGACCCCCGGTAGGCTTGGCCGCACCACGAGTCGGGATTGCGCTCCGGCCCGCCCAGGCCCCCCTCCAACAGGGAGACCCGCATGTCCGCCCTGCTGCAATCCACCGCCACCCCGGTCGCGAATCCGCTCGATGCCGTGGAGCAGATCATCGCCGCCAACGACTGGGCGTTCGACCGCCGCTCGGACTCCGAGATGGCCGCCGAGGCCCCCGGCAAATGGTGCGACTACGGCCTGTACTTCTCGTGGTCGCGCGAGATCAGCGCCATGCACTTCACCTGCACCTTCGATCTCAAGGTCCCGGCACCCCGCCGCGGCGCGCTGTTCGAGCTGCTGGCGCTGGCCAACGAGCGCCTGTGGATCGGCCACTTCGGCATGGACAGCGACGACGGCATGCCGCTGTTCCGCCACGCCATGCTGCTGCGCGGCGGCCAGGGCGCGTCCGCGGAAAGCCTGGAGGACATGGTCGACATCGCCATTACCGAGTGCGAGCGCTTCTATCCCGCGTTCCAGTTCGTGCTGTGGGGCGGCAAGAGCCCGGCCGAGGCGATGGCCGCCGCGATGCTGGAGTGCGTGGGCGAGGCCTAGCCGCGTGAGGGCAGGGATGGCTGCGTGAGCGACACGATCCCGCCGCTGCTGCTGGTCGGCTGCGGCCAGATGGGCGGCGCGATGCTGTCGGGCTGGCGCGAGCAGGGTCTCGCCCCTTCCGTCGTGGTCGATCCGGCCGCGGCCGAAAACCGGGGCGGGCACCGCGTCGTGGCCTCGCTCGCCGAGGTGCCCGCGGACTTCCGCCCCGCGCTGGTGGTGCTCGCCGTCAAGCCGCAGATGACCGCCGCCGTGCTCCCCGCGCTGGCCCGGTTCGGCACGGCCGGCGTGCTCTCCATCATGGCGGGCTGGACCGTGGCCGGGCTGGAGGGCCTGCTCGGACGCCCCGGCGTGGTGCGCGCGATGCCCAACACCCCCGCCGCGATCCGCCAAGGCATGAGCGTCGCCTTCGCCGGCTCGGGCGTGGACGACACGGCGCGGGCGCTGTGCGACCGGCTGCTGCGTGCGGTGGGCGCGGTGGCCTGGGTCGAGGAGGAGTCCCTGCTCGACGCGGTGACCGCGATCTCCGGCGGCGGCCCGGCCTACGTGTTCCTGCTCGCCGAGCTGCTGGAGCGCGAGGGCGTGGCGCACGGCCTGCCCCCCGCGCTGGCCCGCGAGCTGGCGCGCCGCACCGTGTCCGGCTCCGGCGCCCTGCTCGCCGCGCGCCCCGAGGACGCCGCCACCCTGCGCCAGGCGGTGACCAGCCCGCGCGGCACCACGGAGCGGGCGCTGGCGGTGCTGATGGCCGAGCCCGCCTGGCCCGCGCTGCTGCACGAGGCCGTCGGCGCCGCGATCGCCCGCGCCCGCGCCCTGGCCGCCGGGTAGCGCCCGCCGCGAGGCCGGGCGGCTGTGAAACAGGTTCCTCGTTCCCATGTGTCGCCCATGAGCAAGCACAAGCCCCACCGTTCCGCGCCGGAAACTCCCGAGCCCGACGACCGCGCGTTCGACGCCGCGCTGATCGGCAGCGCCTTCGACATGGCCGAGGCCTCCGGCTGGGAGCGCGTCAGCGTCGCCGGCGCCGCGCGCCAGGCCGGCCTGGCGCTGGACCGCGCCCGCGCCCGCTTTCCCGGCCGCGGCGCCATCCTGCTGCGCTTCGGCAGCCTCGCCGATCAGGCCGCCCTGTCCGCCGCCGCGGCCTCGGCCGGCCCCGACTCCGCTCCGATGGCGCCGCGCGAACAGCTGTTCGACCTGCTGATGGCCCGCTTCGACGCCCTCCAGCAGCACCGCGGCGGCGTGCTCGCGCTCACGCGCGCCCTGGTGCTGCGCCCGGGCGCCTCGCTGCTGCTCGCCGCCGCCACCCGCGACAGCATGCGCTGGATGCTGGAAGCCGCCGGCGTGCCGGTGGACGGCGTGCTCGGCCGCCTGCGCGTCGACGGGCTGACCGCCGCCTGGTTCTACGTGCTGCGCGCCTGGGCCCGCGACGACAGCGTCGACCTCACCGCGACCATGGCGGCCCTGGACCGCGCCCTGTCGCGCGCGATGCAGGCCGAGGCGCTGGTCGGACGCCGCGACGACGGCCTGGACGGCGTGATCGACCTCGACGACGACCCCCTGCCGCCCGGCATGGTCCAGGACGTGCCCCCGGAGCTGCCGCCGCTGCCGCCCGAGGTGCCGCCGCCCAGCTCGCCCGCGGTCTAGGCACGGCCGCGGCTCTGCCAGCCCCGATCTTCTGCGCTGCTGCAGGAAGAAAGCGTGTTCTTTCTTGAAAGAAAGAACCAAAGAACTTTGGCCTATTGGGCTCCGGAGCCGCCCGCTGGACCGGAATCCCATGAGCAAAGTCTTTTTGCTTCTTTTTCTTCAGAAAAAGAAGATGCTTTCCTTTCTGAAGCAGCGGGCCACCCCTGGATTGTCGCCATTCAGGTCACGGGCTGCAGAGGCGAGCCTCGACCTGGTTCCGCCGCGTGTTGCCCCCGCAATGGCTTGCGCGCCACAATGCGGCGCGGCCTCGTCGGCCGGCGCGGGAGCGTGGCCTTGCCCGACTTGCGCGTGAACCAGGAGGACCAAGCATGTCGGACAAGACGCCCAACCCCGCGAGCCCGCCCAATCCCGCGCCGGATGTCGCGCGGGTTGCGGCCGGCGCCGTCTCGGCGTTCGGCCGCGTCGCCGCGGAGGCGCAGTCCAAGGCGCTGGCCGAGATGAACCGCATGTTCACGCAGATGAAGACGCCGGCGATGCCCGACATGACGATGCTGATGACCGCGCATCGCCGCAACATGGAGACGCTGTCCGCCGCCAACCGGGTGGCGCTGGAGGGCGCGCAGACCGTCGCGCGCCGCCACATGGAGATCATGCAGCAGACCATGTCGGAGCTGACCGACACGATGCGCCAGGCTGCCACGCCCGAGGCGCCGCAGGAGAAGGCGGCGAAGCAGGCCGAGCTGCTCAAGACCTCCTACGAGCGCGCGGTCGGCAACATGCGCGAGCTGAGCGAGCTGATCCAGCGCTCGAACAGCGAGGCGGTCGGCCTGCTGAACAGCCGCTTCATGGAGGCGGTCGACGAGGTGAAGACCATCCTGAGCCAGCAGGGCAAGACCGGCGCGTAGTGCACGCCGGGCGGGTCGAGCCCGAAGGAACGGGGCCGGTCGGGCGGTCCTTGACGCCGGCGGGGCGGCCTACCCGGCTATGCGCGCCGGAAGGCCTTCCCCCGCCAGCAGGCGGCGCAGCGCCGCCGAGGAGGTCCGCTCGACGTAGCGGTGAGTGGCGGCAGCCAGCGAGACGGTGAGGCCGAAGCACGCCAGGAACACCACGGCGAAGCTGCCGCCGAGACCAGCGTGGCGCAGCCCCGCCGTGATCTCTTCCCGCCCGTCCAGCACCAGGACGTGCAGCATGTAGAATGCGTAGGACCAGACCCCGAGGCGGTGCACCGGCGCCAGGCCGAGCACGAGGCGGACCGGTCCCCTGGCGCAGGCGCCCATGATGAGCGGCACGTAGAGCAGCACGATCGCCGAGTCCGTCCGCGGCAGCGCCAGCAGGCAGACGATCCCGGCCAGGGCTGCGAGCGCGACCGCGCCGCCGTACCGATCCAGGGCGGGTTGCCCCCTGGCGTAGAGCGCGTGGCCGTACAGCCCGAGGCAGAACTCCCAGACGCAGCGCAGGAGGGAGGCGGCTGAGAGATGGCTCATCCGGTCCAGCGGGCCGAGCCGGGCAGCCCCGTCGCGCCATGCCCAGAAATCCGGATACGACGACAGCAGGACCAGCCCGGCGACGACCGTGGCCGCGAAGGCGACGCGCAGGCCGGCGCGCGCCCGCAGCGCCGCGAGGCACAGCGCGGGGAACAGGAGGTACGCCGTCCACTCGGTGCTGATGGACCAGGCCGCACCATTGAAGCTCCCCGCCAGGCCCCAGTTCTGGATCATCAGCGCGTTGGCCAGCTCCGCGCCGAGCAGCGGCCGGTGCCAGAGCTGGTCCTCGAAGCCGCGCAGGTGCAGGACCGCGAACAGCACCAGCGACAGCGTCGTCGACGCGAGATAGAGCGGGTAGATCCGCGCGAGGCGCCTGCCGAGGAACCGCAGGTAGTGCGCGCCGCTGAACGCCTGCCCGGCGATCTCGGGATGGGCGAGCGCCATGACGAACCCGCTCAGCACGAAGAACAGGTCGACGGTCAGATAGCCGTGGCGGAACACCTGCTCGACCGGAACCAGGTCCGAGGCCGGCCGCGCGTGATAGAGCATGACGAGCCCGACGGCGACGCCGCGCAGCCCCGTGAGCGAGTGTATCTCCCCTTGCGGCGCCCCGCTTCCTGCCATGCGCCGGTCCAGGGGCGGCTCGCCCCTGATGGGTCCGGGCAGAGCCCGGCGCCTGCTTCTCAAATCGGCAGCCGTATGCACGCCCGCAGCCCCCCCAGCGGGCTGTCCTCCAGCACGATGTCCCCCCCGTGCGCCCGCACGATGTCGCGCGCGATGGTCAGCCCGAGCCCGGTGCCGCCCCCGGTGCCGCTCTGGAACGCCCTGAACACGTCCTCGCGCCGCGCCCTCGGCACCCCCGGCCCGTCGTCGTCCACGGTGACCAGCACGCCGCGCTCCTGCGGCAGGGCGGACAGAGCCACATGCCGCCCGTGCCGGCGCGCGTTGTCCACGAGGTTGGTCACCGCGCGGCGCACCGCGTCCGGCCGCAGCGCCAGGCTCAGCCCCGCCGGCGTGTCCAGCGACACCCGCGCCCCCGCCCGCCGCGCGCCCGCGCACACCTCGTCGAGCAGCAGCGACAGGTCCACAAGCCGCGCCTGCTCCGTGCTCTCGCCGCGCGCGAAGGCGAGGTAGCCCTCGATCATGCGCTCCATCTCCTCGAGGTCCGCGGTCATGTCCGCCGCGTCCCCCGCGTCGATCCCCGGCTGCATTGCCAGCGCCAGCCGCAGCCGGGTCAGCGGCGTGCGCAGGTCGTGGCTCACGCCCGCCAGCATCTCCGTGCGCTGCGCCAGGAACCGGCGGATGCGCTCCTGCATGCGGTTGAACGCGGTCGCCGCCCTGCGGACCTCGACCGCGCCTTCCGGCCGGATCGGGCCCTGGTCGCGCCCCATGCCGAACGCTTCCGCCGCCTTCGCCAGCCTGCGGATCGCGCGCACCTGGTTGCGCATGAACAGCGCCGCGATCGCGTACAGCAGCACCGCGGTGCCGACCATCCACAGCACGAACACGTAAATCATGCTGGTGTAGAGGCGCTTGCGCGGCACCTCGACGTCGAGCACCCCCTGCGCCACCTGGACCTGCAGCAGCACCGACTGCGGGTCCGAGGTCCAGTCCATGTGGAACGGCCGGCGCAGCTTGGCCGCCAGACTCGCCCCCAGGTCGTCGTCCATCGGCCCGAGCACGTTGACCTGGGTGCGCGGCGACAGCACCGCGCCCGGCCTCAGCTGCATCGTGATCTCGAACTGGTCGCGCGCCATCGCCAGCGTCCGCTCGCGCGCCGCGTCGCTGCCGTCGCGCGCCAGCAGCTCCGTGGTCAGCGCGACCTCGCCCGCCACCGCCGTCGCCAGCCGGCGCGAGATCAGGTCGAGGTGGCTGCCGTAGAAGATGAACAGCGTCACCCCCTGCACCAGCACCAGCGGCACCAGGATGATCAGCAGCGAGCGGCCCAGCAGGGTCCGCGGCAGCAGGCGGCGCACGGACGCGCTCATGGGAGGACAGCAAGTCTGGGCTCTGCCCAGACCCGCAAAGGGCCGGAGGCCCTTTGATCCCGCGACTTAAGAAAGACCGGTCCAGGGCGGCTCGCCCTGGCGGGGTCCCCGCCTTCAAGCGATGGGGGCGGCGCCCCCGGCCTTGCTCGCTTCACCTCCTCACCCCCCCGGCTTGAGCACGTAGCCCCGCCCCCGCACCGTGTGCAGGAACCGCGGCTCGCGCGGGTCGGCTTCCAGCTTGCGCCGCAGCCGCGTGACCTGCACGTCGACCGCGCGCTCGCCGGACTCGTCGCTGCCCAGCGCCTGCGCGATCTCCTCGCGCGACAGCACCTGCCCCGGCGCGCGCGCCAGCGCGGACAGCAGCGCCGCCTCGCCTCCGGTGAGGTGCACCACGCCGTCCGGCCCGCTCAGCTCCGCGCGTGCCACATCGAAGCCCAGCGGGCCGAAGCGCAGGTGCTCCGCAGCCACCGGGACGGGCGCGGGCGCGGTGCGGCGCAGCATCGCGCGCAGCCGCAGCAGCAGCTCGCGCGGATCGAACGGCTTGCCGAGGTAGTCGTCCGCCCCCGCCTCGAATCCTGCGACCCTGTCGTCCGGCGCACCCCGCGCGGTGAGCAGCAGCACCGGCGGCCCGCCGCCCGACGCCCGCAGCGACTGGGTGAGCGACAGCCCGGTCTCGCCCGGCATCATCACGTCGAGCACCAGCAAATCCGGCTGCAGGAACGCGAGTTTTGCCCGCGCATCTTCCGCGTGGTCCGCGGTCGTCACGCGAAAGCCGTTCTCGGTGAGATAGCGCGACAGCAGAGCGCGCAGGCGGGCGTCGTCGTCGACCACCAGGACATGCGCTGCCTCGCTCATGGGCCGAGCCTAGCACGGGCAGGGCCGGCCGGAAGCGGGACAGGGCAGGGAAGCAAGGCCAGGGCTCTGCCCTGGACCCGCCAGGCGTAGATGGCCAAAGGTTCCGACGATCCGCTGGATCGTTGGAAGGGCCACCGGAGGGAGCCGCCCCTTGACCCGGCCTCACTCAGGAAGTGATGTCATTCGAGAGGCCACCGCCCGCCGGACCACGGCGGAAGCAAGCAAAACCGGCCCCTGCCTCAAGCTCCGCCAAAGGCGTGTCCCTCGAACTCCATCCCTTGAGTCGAGGGTTTCCAAAGGGCTCCGCCCTTTGGTGGGTCCGGGCAAAGCCCGCTCTTCCTTGCTGCCTTACCCAAGGCCGCCCCTATCGCCGGTGCGGCGCCCCGCGCTCGCTGGTGTCGAGGTAGCTGCGCGCAGACGGCTCCATGATCCCGCGCATCACCCGCCGGAACCCTTCCACCGCCGGCCCGCCCGCATCGCTGTATGCCGCCGCCAGCCGCTCGCGCTGCCGGTCGAACAGCCGCCGCTCCAGCGCCTGCCCCGCCGGCGTCAGCGCCAGCAGCCGCTGTCGCCGGTCCACCCGCCCCACCGTCTGCGCCACGTATCCCTGCTCCAGCAGCGCGCCCAGCACCCGCGCCAGGCTCTGCTTGGTGATCCGCAGCAGCCCCAGCAGGTCGCCGACCGGAAGCTGCGGGTTGCGCCCGATGAAGTGCAGCGCCCTGTGGTGCGCCCGCCCCAGCCCCAGCTCGCGCAGGATCGGGTCCGCCGCCCCGGTGAAGTCGCGATACGCGAAGAACATCAGGTCCTGCGCCAGCCGCATCTGCTCCTCGCGCAGGAACAGCAGGCTGGTCCCCGCCGGGTCCGCCAGCCGCGCCGCGTCCGGCGCCGCCACCCCTCGCACGCCGCGCGTCACGTCCCCACGCGGCGCCCCCGCCGCATGCGGCAGGGCGGCATCGGGCCGGAGCGGGAGTTTCGCGTCGGGCATGGCTGCCATCCTTTCCGCATACGGCAGGTTCATTGACACAATCCTACGCCAATTCTAATATCAACAGCAATACAGCAACATTGTTTCGCCGGAGGCCTCCAATGGCTCTCGTTCCTTTCGACGACCGCGACGGCCAGATCTGGTGGGACGGACGGCTGATCCCCTGGCGCGACGCCACCCTGCACGTCCTCAGCCACGGCCTGCACTACGCCAGCGCCGTGTTCGAGGGCGAGCGCGCCTACAACGGCCGCATCTTCAAGCTGCGCGAGCACACCGAGCGCCTCGTCGCCTCCGGCCGCATCCTCGGCTTCGAGATTCCCTTCGGCCCCGACGCCATCGACGCCGCCTGCCGCGAGGCGCTTGCCGCCAACAACCTGTCCGACGGCTACGTCCGTCCCCTCGCCTGGCGCGGCTCCGAGCAGCTTTCCGTTTCCGCGCAGCAGACGAAAATCCACCTGATGGTCGCCTGCTGGGCCTGGCCGAACCTGTTCGGCGCCGACCGCATGAAGGGCGTGCGCCTCGGCATGGCCACCTGGCGCCGCCCGCACCCGCAGACCGCGCCCACCGCCTCCAAGGCCGCCGGCCTCTACATGATCGGCACGCTGTCCAAGCACGACGCCGAGGCGCAGGGCTTCGACGACGCCCTGATGCTCGACTGGCGCGGCCAGGTCGCGGAGGCCACCGGCGCCAACGTCTTCCTGGTGATCGACGGCGCGCTGCACACGCCGATCCCCGACTGCTTCCTCGACGGCATCACGCGGCGCACGGTCATGGACCTCGCCCGCGCCCGCGGTTTGCGCGTGATCGAGCGCGTCATTCTCCCGGAGGAACTGGGCATCGCGCAGGAAGTCTTCCTCGCCGGCACCGCCGCCGAGGTCACCCCCGTGCGCCAGATCGCCGAGCACCACTACACCGTGGGGCCGGTCACCCAGGCGCTGTTCGCGGACTACGAGGCCCTGGTGCGCCAGGCGCCGGAAGCGGCGAAGGCGGCGTAGCAAGGCCAGGTTCTGCCCGGACCCGCCAGGCGCAGGTGGCCGAAGGTTCCGACGATCCGCCTGGATCGTTGGAAAGGCCACCGGAGAGAGCCGCCCCTGGACCTGGCACAACTTAAGAATCGGATTCCAAAGGCTCGCCTTTGGCGGGGTCCAGGGGCAGAGCCCCTGGTCTTCCTACCCCGCCTTCGCGACGTCGGGCATCTCGATGTCGATCTCCAGCGTCGAAACCGCTCCCTCCCGGTCCAGCTTCACCTGCACCTTGTCCCGGTCCAGCGGGATGTGCCGTGCGATCACCTTGAGAATCTCCTCGCGCAGCACCGCCGCGAGGTCGGACTCGCCGCCGACCGCCCGCTCGTGCGCCAGCAGGATCTGCAGCCGCTCGCGCGCCACCGGCGCCGTGGACTTCTTCGCCAGGAACCCGAACAGGCTCATGCCGTCCTCCTGCCGAACAGCCGCCCCATCAGCCCCTTGCGGTCCGAGGGGATCGTCATCTCGACGCTCTCCCCGCACAGCCGCCGCGCCGCGTCCACGTAGGCCCGCGCCGGCGCGCTCGTCGGGTTCGACAGCGTCACCGGCGAGCCGAGGTTCGACGCGCGCAAAACCTCCTCGCTGTCCGGGATGATCCCCAGCAGGGGGATCGACAGGATCGACAGCACGTCGTCCACCTTGAGCATGTCGCCCCGCTCCGCCCGAACCGGGTCGTAGCGGGTCAGCAGCAGGTGCTTCTCCATGCGCCCGCCCTGCTCGGCCACCTTCGTCTTCGAATCCAGCAGCCCGATGATCCGGTCCGAGTCCCGCACCGACGACACCTCGGGGTTCGTCACCACAACCGCCAGGTCCGCGTGGTACATCGCCAGCGCCGCACCCTTCTCGATCCCCGCCGGGCTGTCGCACACCACCCAGTCGAACCGCTCGCGCAGCTCGCCCATCACCCGCTCCACCCCCTCGGGCGTCAGCGCGTCCTTGTCGCGCGTCTGCGACGCCGCCAGCAGCGACAGCGTCTCCACCCGCTTGTCGCGGATCAGCGCCTGGTTGAGCTTCGCGTCGCCCTGCACGACGTTGATCAGGTCGAACACCACCCGACGCTCCGCGCCCAGCACCAGGTCGAGGTTGCGCAGGCCCACGTCGAAATCCACCACCACGACCGTCCTGCCGGCTTGCGCGAGCGCCACGCCCAGCGCCGCGGTCGACGTCGTCTTGCCGACCCCGCCCTTGCCGGACGTCACCACCAGCACCTTCGCCATCCACTATCCCCCGCGCCGCGACTCGACGGCCGCTTCCGTGTCAGAGCGGCACGCTAGACTCCGCGACGACCCACGGCCAGCAAGCAAGGCCGGGCTCTGCCCGGACCCGCCAGGGGGAGCCCCCCTGGACCGGCACTCCTGAGTTCAGGCAGGTCCAAGGAGCGACTCGCCCCTGGCAGGGCAGGCGGAGGGAGCGCCCGGCCCTGCTTCCCTCAGTCCAGCGCCGCGACCACCACGGTGTCCCCGTCGCGCCGCGCTTGCACCGCGCGCCCGCGCAGCTTCGGCTCCATGTCGTCGGCCAGCAGGTAGACCCCGTCGATCGCGACCAGCTCTGCCTCCAGGCTGCGGCAGAACACCCGCGCCGCCGGCAGCCCGAGGAACCCCGCGACCGCCCGCCCGCGCAGCGCGCCATAGACGTGCACCGAGCCGCCCGCGATCACCTCCGCCCCCGACGCCACCGACCCCAGCACCACCAGGTCGCCGCGCTCGAACACCACGCTCTGCCCCGAGCGCACCGGCCCGTCATGCACGAGGAACCCGGCCTCCGGCAGCGTGGGCGGCTCCGGGGAAACGGGGTCGTCCGGGACCTCTACCATCCGGTCCGGCCGCCCGGCCGTGTTGAGCGGCGTGCGCCCCCAGGCCTCCGTGTGGGTCCAGGCGGAGTCCGCCCCCTCGACGCCGATGATGCGGATGTCGCGCGCCTCGAGCCGCTCGACCAGGTCCGACAGCTTCCCGCCTTCCGACGGCAGCGCCGACAGGTCGACGATCACCGGCCTCTGGTCGAAGAATGCCGCAGAGCGCGCCCGCTGCGCGTCCAGCGCCGCCAGCCAGGCCTCGACCGGCGCCACCGGCTGCAGCACCAGCGCCATGAAGGAGCGGCCGCGCACGCGCAGGAAGGGCAGGGGGGCTGGGTCGTCCACGATCATCCCGAGTACCGGGCGACACACCGCCTGGCAAGGCGCAATGCGCCCCGCAGCCCGGGCCGTGCCGCTATTGCCAGCGCGCTGTGGCGTCCGTGTCGGCCTCGCGCGCCGCCACCCAGGCGGGCCCGGAGTCGGCGAAATGCTCCTGCTTCCAGAACGGCGCCCGCGTCTTGAGGAAGTCGATCAGGAACCCGGTGGCGTCGAGCGCCGACTGCCGGTGCGCCGAGGCCGCGAGCACCAGCACGATGCCCTCGCCCGGCCGCAACGTCCCGACCCGGTGGATCAGCGTGCAGCCCAGCAGCGCGAACCGCGCCACCGCCTCGCCTGCGATGCGGGCAAGCGCGCGCTCCGTCATCCCAGGGTAGTGCTCCAGCGTCATCGCCACGATCGCCCGCCCGCCCGCGGTCTCCCGCACCGTGCCCACGAAGCAGCCGATGCCGCCGACGTCCGTCCGCCCCGAGGTCAGCAGCGCGATCTCCGCGCCGACGTCGAACGCCCCCGCCTGCACCAGCACGCGCGGCGCCGACCCGCCGCTCCCGGCAGACACGTCAGCCACCGGTGACCGGCGGGAAGAACGCCACCTCGTCGCCGTTCGCGACCGCCGCGTCGGGGCTGGCGAACTCCTGGTTCACCGCGGCGCGCACCAGGCCGGCGTGGGCGAAGGCGGCGGCGTGCGCCTCGTCCAGCCCCGCGAGATGCGCCACCAGCCCGCCCACTGTGGCCACGCCGTCGGGCAGCTCGACCCGCTCCTGCGACCGCCCCGCCCGCTCGCGCAGCCAGGCGAAGTAGAGCACCTGCACCGACGCCATGGCGTCAGCGCGGCGTGGGCACGGTGGTCACCGAGCCGTTGGGGCCGATCACGGTGCTGGTGCCGTTGCCGTTGGGGATGACGATGCTGTTGCCGCCGCCGCCAGGCGTGGTCAGCGTGCGGAAGCTGTTGGTGCCGCCGGTGACGACTCCTGGCCCGCTCGGCAGCAGCACGGTGCCGCCCGGTACGGGCGCCGGGCCGGGCACCGTCGTCTGCGTGCCCGGCGTCGGGATGGAGAAGGGCAGGGTGGGCTTCGGCGCGGTCTTCTGCAGCTGCTCGCTCTGCTTGTTCTGCTCGCGCTGGATGTCCGCCAGCGTCGGCTCCGGCGCCTCCTTGCCGGGCCACACGTTGCCCGGCTCGGTCTCGATCGGGATGATGGCGACGTTCTGCGCCCGCACCCGGCGCATGTTCTCTGAGTCGTTGCTCGGCGAGTTCGGGTTGACGCCGGGCAGGGTGATCGTGTCGGCGAAGAAGTGCCCGAAGCCGCAGCCGGACAGCAGCAGCAGAAAGGACAGCGTGGCGCAGCGTCGCATCAGGACTTGTCCTCGGGGCAGTGGCGGGCCCCCGCCAGGCGGCGGCGCGGGCACGGTGGGTGACGGCGGCCCTGCTGCCGTATCGGGGGCGCAGTGTGCCTGCGCCGACTCCCCCGTGCAATTCGCGCCGCGCGGCGCCACGCCGAATCGCGCGCGGGAGTTGCAGAAGCAACGCATCGGCAGTTTCTGCCGGGCGGGCGCAAAGGCCAGGGGCGCTGCCCCTGGACCCCGCCAAAGGCGAGTCTTCGGAATCCATGACGTGGAAGTTGTTATGGCCAGACAGCCTCGATATTCTGCGTCACCGCGAGAAGAAAGCGTGTTCTTTCTTGAAAGAACGAACCGAAGAACTTTGGCCTATTGAGCACAGGACCCGCCCGAGCGCCTGGAATTCTATGTGCAAAAGTCTTTTTGCTTCTTTTTCTTCAGAAAAAGAAGAGTTTTACCTTCCAGGCCGAAGCAGCAAGCTGCTGCGAGGTTCGCAACAGCCTCTAGGGACAGGATCTCCGAAGGGCTCAGGCCTTGTGGCGGACGCCGAGCATAGCCTGCCTACAGCAGCGAGAGTTGCGCCCCGGCCGTCGGCGGCACCGCGAAGTGCGAGCACGCCAGCCCCGGCCTTTCCTGCAGCCCGTGCTGCCGCGCCGCCCGTGCGAACCGCGCCGCCAGCATGTCCGCGTACGGCCCCGCGCCCCGCTGCCGGTACCCGAACCGGCTGTCGTACAGCGCGCCCGCCCGCGTCTGCCGCACCAGGGCGAGCACGTGGCGCGCCCGCTCGGGGAAATGCTGCTGCAGCCACGCCTCGAACAGCTCCGCGATCTCCCCCGGCAGCCGCAGCAGCACGTAGCCCGCCGTCCGCGCCCCAGCCTGCGCCGCGGCCGCCAGGATGCGCTCCAGCTCCGCGTCGTTCAGCCCAGGGATCATCGGCGCCGCCAGCACGCCCGCAGGCACCCCCGCCGCCGAAAGCCGCGCGATCGTGTCGATCCGCCGCACCGGCGTGGCCGCCCTCGGCTCCATCCGCCGCGCCAGCGCCGGATCCAGCGTGGTCACCGACAGCCACACCCGCACCAGGTCGCGCTCAGCAAGGCGTCGCAGGATGTCGAGATCGCGCAGCACGCCCGCCGACTTGGTGACGATGCTCACCGGATGCCCGAACCGCTCCAGTACCTCCAGCACCTGCCGAGTCAGCCGCTGCGTCCGCTCCACCGGCTGGTAGGGATCGGTGTTCGACCCCAGTGCCACCGGCCGCGCCCGATAGCCCGGCCGGCGCAGCTCGCGCTCCAGCAGCGACGCGATCTCCGGCTTGAAGGTGAGCCTGGTCTCGAAGTCCAGCCCTGGCGAGTACCCCAGCCAGGCATGGCTTGGCCGCGCGTAGCAGTACACGCAGCCATGCTCGCAGCCCCGGTAAGGGTTCACCGCGCGGTCGAACCCCAGGTCCGGCGAGCTGTTCCACGACAGCGCCGAGCGGCTGCGGTCCGGCGTCAGCGTGGTTGGCAGCGGCGGCAACGCCGCGAACTCCTCGGCCAGCGTGCCCCACCCGTCGTCGAACGCCGCGTCGTGCCGCGCGTCGTAGCGGTTCGGCGGGTTGTGCGTCGCCCCCCGCCCGCGCCGCGCCGGCGCGCGCAGTGACTCCCCGAACGGCAGCGGCCCGGACGAGGCAGGGGCCAGGCCCTGTGCGGAGTCGAGGGGCGCCATGGCATGGTCCTTCCGTTCCGGCCGCGTGCTGGCCAGGACTATGGGCAGCACCCGCCGGCGGTTCAAGAACACAGCAAGAACATGGCATCGTTTCCACCCCGGTCCGGCCACCGCCCATGATCCCGGAACTGTCCGTGGTGATCCCCGCCCTCGACGCGGCCGCCACCCTGGAAGCCACCCTGCGCGCGCTCGGCGACGCCCCCGCCGAGATCGTGGTCGCCGACGGCGGCAGCCGCGACGCCACCGCCGCCCTGGCCCGGAGTCTCGGCGCCCGCGTCCTGTCCGCGCCCAGGGGCCGCGGCCCGCAGCTCGCCGCCGGCATCGCCGCCGCCGCCGGACCCTGGCTGCTGCTGCTGCACGCCGACACCCGGCTGCTCCCCGGCTGGCAGCACGCCGTGCGCGCCCACCTCGCCGCAAGCCCCGGCCGCGCCGGCTACTTCCACCTCGCCCTCGACAGCCCCGACCCCAGGGCCCGCCGCCTGGAGCGCCTGGTCGCCTGGCGCTGCCGCACCCTGCACCTGCCATACGGCGACCAGGGCCTGCTGCTGCCCCGCACCCTGTTCGATGCCGCCGGCGGCATGCCGCGCCTCCCCCTGATGGAGGACGTCGCCCTGGTGCGCAGCCTCTGCCGCCTGGACGCCTCCGCCCTCGTCGCGCTCGACGCCACCGCGCTCACCTCCGCCGCCCGCTGGGAACGCGACGGCTGGCGGCGGCGCTCCGCCCGCAACCTGCTCTGCCTCGCCCTGTGGCGCGCAGGCGTCCCGCCCGCCATGATCGCGCGCGTCTACGCGCCGGCCCGCCGCGCCGCGTCGGCACCCACCACCAACCGGGGGACCGGCGCCTGAAGGACACCGTGATCGTCTTCGCCCGCGCGCCCCGCCTCGGCACCCTCAAGCGCCGCCTCGCCGCCGACCTCGGCGAGCGCGCCGCCCTGCGCTTCCACGCCGCCACCTTGCGCCGCCTGCTGCGCCGTCTGCGCGCCGACCGCCGCGTCCGCACAGTCCTCGCCCACACCCCCGACGCCGCCCGCTGGCCCCCCGACCCTGCCTGGCGCGGCCTGCCCCGCATCCCCCAGGGCCGCGGCGACCTCGGCGCGCGCATGCACCGCGCCTTCGCCCGCTTCCCCGGGCGTCGCGTCGCCCTCGTCGGCTGCGACATCCCCGCCATCGACGCCGCCGACCTCGCCGCCTGCTTCCGCGCCCTCGGCCGCGCCGACGCCGCCTTCGGCCCCGCGGCCGACGGCGGCTACTGGCTCGTTTCCATGAACCGCCGCCGCCCCGCCCGCCCGTTCGCCGGCGTGCGCTGGTCCGGGCCGCACGCCCTGTCCGACACCCTCGGCAATTTCGCCGGGCGCCGCATCGCCATCCTGCGCACCCTGCGCGACGTCGACACCGCGGCCGACCTCGCAGAAAGCAAGGCCGGGCCCTGCCCGGACCCGCAAAGGGCCGGGAGGCCCTTTGATCCCGTTATCTAGGCAAGGAATTCTCAAGGCGATTGCCTTGAGCGAAGTCCAGGGGCAGAGCCTCTGGCCTTGCTTCCTCCGCCGTCCCCGCCCAGACCTCCGGACTCCGCCCCATGACCGACCTCGCCACCGTCGCCGCCCGCCGCCGCAGGATCGCCCGCATGCGACGCATGCCCCTGCTGTCCACCCGCCTGTGGCGCCGCCGCGTGATCGTGTGGTGCGGCGCCACGGTCGTCGGCCTGGTCGCGGTGCTGTTCGCCTGGGCCGCAGACGACGCCACCCGCGTCTTCGCCCTCGTGGTCCGCCATGCCCCCGCGGCCATGCTGCTGCTCGCCCCCGCCGGCCTCGCGCTCTCCGTCTGGCTGACCTGCGCCTACTTCCCCGGCGCCGGCGGCAGCGGCATCCCGCAGGTCATGGCCGCCCTGCACATGTCCGATCCCGCCTCCGTCAGCCGCGTGCTCTCGCTGCGCGTCGCCGGCGGCAAGATCCTGCTCACCCTCCTCGGCCTGGCCAGCGGCGCCTCCATCGGCCGCGAAGGCCCCACCGTGCAGATCAGCAGCGCCATCATGCAGTCCCTCGGCGGCCTGCTGCAGCTCCCCCGCCGCGACGCCCAGCGCGCCCTTGTCCTCGCAGGCGGCGCTGCCGGCATCTCTGCCGCCTTCAACACCCCGCTCGCCGGCATCGTCTTCGCCATTGAGGAGCTGAGCCACTCCTTCGACGCCCGCACCAGCTCGACCCTGCTGATCGGCGTCATCATCGCCGGCATCACCACGCTTCTGCTGGACGGCAACTACACCTACTTCGGGCTCACCACCGCGGTCCTGCCGCTCGGCCGCGCCTGGCTCGCCGTGCTGACCTGCGGCATCGCCGGCGGCCTGTGCGGCGGCGCCTTCGCCCGCCTGCTGATCCTCGCGGCCAACGGCCTGCCCGGCCGCCTCGGCCGCTTCGCCCTCGGCCGTCCCGTCGCCTTCGCCGCCTGCTGCGGCCTGCTTCTCGCCCTGATCGGCCTCGCCTCGGGCAACACCACCTACGGCACCGGCTATGCCGAGGCCCGCCGCCTCGTCGCCGGCCAGGACCTGCCCGCCAGCTACTTCGCGCTCAAGTTCGCCGCCACCGTCGTCTCCTACGTCAGCGGCATGCCCGGCGGCATCTTCGCCCCCTCGCTCGCCGTCGGCGCCGGCCTCGGCCACTGGATCGCCCACCTGCTGCCAGAGGCCCCCGCCGGCGCCGTCGTGCTTCTCGCCATGGTCGCATACTTCTCGGGCGTCGTGCAGGCGCCGATCACCGCCGCCGTCATCGTGCTCGAGATGACCGCGAACCAGTCCATGACCCTGCCGCTGATGGCCACCGCCCTGCTCGCCTTCGCCGTCTCGCGCCTGGTGTGCCGCCGGCCTCTCTACGGCACCCTCGCCCGGCGATACCTGGCCACTGTGGAAAGGCAGGATAGGGAGGACGCGAAACAAGATTGAGGCTCTGCCTGCGAGTCTTGAGCGGAGTCCAGGGGCAGTGCCTTATACCGGCGGCCGGTTGCCCTGACCGGCAAGGCAAGGAAGGCCAGGGGCTCTGCCCCTGGCCTTCCTTGCTACGCCTTCCGGTGCTCCTGCAGCCTCGGCATCAGCTCCACCAGGTTGCAGGGCCGGTGCCGGCTGTCGAGCTGCCACACCAGGATGTCGTCCCACGCGTCGCGCACCGCCCCCGTGCTGCCCGGCAGCGCGAACAGGTACGTCCCCCCCGCCACACCGCCCAGCGCCCGCGACTGCATCGTCGACGTGCCGATCTTGGCGTAGCTGAGCATGCGGAACAGCTCGCCGAACCCCTCGATCCGCTTCTCCACCACCCGCTCGAATGCCTCCGGCGTGACGTCGCGCCCGGTGATCCCGGTGCCGCCCGTCGTCACCACCACGTCGATCGCAGGGTCAGCGACCCACGCGCGCAGCTGCGCCTCGATCGCGCCCGCGTCGTCGCGCAGCAGGGTGCGTGCCGCCACCCGGTGCCCCGCCGCCTCGACCCGTGCCACGAGCGCGTCGCCCGACGTGTCGTCCGCCAGGGTCCGGGTATCCGACACGGTGAGCACCGCGATCGCGACGGGCAGAAAGGCACGGCTCTCGTCGAGCGGCATGGAACACCTTGGGGCTACGACGGGCAGCTTGGCGCCCGGAGGAGAAGGCGCAAGGGAGAAAGATCAGGCTTCATCCCGGGCCCGCCAAAGGCTTGCCTATGAAAACCAAGAGGGCGCCGGTGTCCGTAACTCTAAAGTGTGCGGGTCTGGGGGCGCCTGCCCCCAGCGGGTCCAGGGCAGAGCCCTGGCCTTGCCTCGCCTAGTGCAGCCGGGCCACCGGCCCCCGCTCCACCGTTGTGTCGAACTTCGGCCAGGCGCCCCCCGCCAGCGCGTCCAGGCTCGGCGCCGGCAGCCCCAGCCGGTCCGCGTAGATCCAGGTGTAGGTCAGCGCCCGGTGCACGAAACCCCGCGTCTCGTCGAGCGGGATCGACTCCATGAACATCAGCGGGTCGTCGTCGCAGCGGATGTCCCAGCGCCCGACGTTGCCAGGCCCCGCGTTGTAGCTGGCCAGCAGCCGGATCAGGTTGTTGTCCACCGCGTCGTGCCCCGACAGGTACAGCACGTAGCGCTGCCCGAGCTGCAGGTTCAGCGCCGGGTCGTGCAGGCTGCCCGCCCGTCCGGCGTAGCGATCCGCGTGGCCGCTGATGTAGCCCGCGGTGACCGGCATCAGCTGCATCAGGCCGCGCGCGCCCGCCGCCGACACCGCGCCCGCGTCGAAATTGCTTTCCAGCCGGGTCAGCGCATACACCAGCGCCCGGTCGACCAGGAACCCGCCGCGCGGCCGCAGTTTCGGCACCGGGAAGCGCGCCGCGTCGCGCGGCCGCCCGTCGACGTCCTGCGCCAGGGTCGCGAGCTGCGCCGCCAGGTCCGACAGCCCCGCCGCTTCCGCCACCAGCCGGATCGAGCGCTGCAGCGCCAGATCGCTGCCCACCGCCGGCCAGAGCTGCCGCAGCTCCGCCTCCGCGCGCCCCGGCTGCTCGACCTGCAGCAGCGCGAAGGCGCGCCGTCCCTGGGGCGTTTCCGCCAGCGCGTCCACGTCGGCCGCGGCCAGCAGCTCGCGCGGCTCATCGCCCAGGTCGGCGTGGCCATCGGCGTGGCCGTCGCCGAGCGCGCGTCCGGCCAGCAGCCCGTAGAAGGTGCGCCTTTGCGCCGCGGCCCGCAGCATCCACGGCCGCCAGCCCAGCGGGTTGCCGGTGCGAAGCTGCGCCCGCGCCGCCCAGTAGGCGGCGCCGGCCCGCGTGCTCGCCGGCAGCAGCGTCGCCCGCGATGCCGCCTCGAACAGCGCGCGCGCCGTCGCCGGCCGGTCCATCCGCCAGGCCGCCAGCCCGGCGGAGAACGCCGCCAGCCCGGCACGCCCGCCCGAGGCATGGAACGCATCCTGCCCGAGCGACAGCGCTTCCGCGTCGCGCCCCTGCAGGAACAGCGCCTGCGCCACCTCCGCGCGAAGCTGCGCGCGATACAGCGGGTCGAGCCGTCGCGTCGCCGACACCAGGCGCAGCGCCGAGGCGATGGCCCCGTCCTTCGCCCTGGCGTGCACGGTGCGGTCGAGCAGGGCGTTGCGCGCCAGCAGGTGCCCTGCGGGGTCCTCCTCCTCCGGGGTTGCCGCCTCGGGCGACTCGGTGCCGAGGCTGGCCCGCGCGGCCAGCGCCGGCAGCGCCGCACCGTGCGGCAGCCGGGCGGCCAGCGCCGCGCGGATCGCCACGGCGTCGGGCTGGTCGGAATAATGCGCGAGCCACGCCGCAAGGTCGGTGGTCGCGGTGCGGTCGGGATGCCCGAGATAGCGGTCGGCCAGGATCGGCCCGAGCAGGCTCGGATCGGCGAGCTGCGCCGTTTCCGCGACCGCGGCCGGGATGTCGTCGGCGGCCTGAAGCGCGAAGATGCGCCGGATGCGCACCGCTTCGCCGCGCGACAGCGGCTGCGGCAGCGGCACGGCGCCGCCCGGCAGCGCCACGCGCGGCATCGCCAGGGCAACCTCGTCGGTGGGTGCATCCCCCGCCGCAGCCTGTGCATGTCCTGGCCGCAGCGAAGCGCTGGCCAGGAACGCTGCACCGGCCAGGAAGGCCCGTGTGGCGGGAAGAGTGGAAAGCGTGAAGCCGATCCCTCGCATGGCGGCGGGCACTACAAGGCAGGATTTCCCGAGGCAACGGAGATGAATGAGACATTTTACAATAAATGAGACGCTGCCGCGGAATTCGGCCAGTTCTCCCGGAAGTTTTTCACGTTTTTGTGACAGTCCCGAGCAGGGCGCGCAGCTGCAGCAGATCCGCCCACGCCTCGCGCTTGGCGCCCGGCGTGCGCAGCAGATGTGCGGGATGCAGCATCGGCAGCACGGCAACCAGCCCCTCGATCCCGGGAATCGCCGCCTCCGCCGGCCGGCCGCGCAGCCGGCGGATGCCGAGGCTGTTGCCGGTCACCGCGCGCGTCGCCAGCCCGCCCAGCGGCACCAGCAGCCGCGGCCGCAGCAGCGCCAGGTGGCGCTGCAGGAACGGCAGGCACATCGCGACCTCGCCCTCCGTCGGCGGCCGCCCGCCCGGCGGCCGCCACGGCACCAGCATGGTCATCGCCACCGCCGTGCGGTCCAGCCCGATCGAGCCCAGCATGCGGTCGAGGAGCTGCCCCGGCGGCCCCGCGAACGGCGTCCCGGCGCGGTCCTCCTCCGCCCCCGGCACCTCGCCGACCAGCACCACGCCCGCGTCCGGATTGCCGTCGAAGAACACCAAATGACCCGCGGTGTCGCGCAGCGGGCAGGGGGCGAACCCGGCCAGCGCCTCGCGCAGCGTCGCCTGCGTGCCCGCCGCCCCGGCCGCCGCCTGTGCCTGCGCCACCGGCGTCGCGAACGCCGCCGCGCCCGCCCCGGCCCCGGGCACCGCGCGCGCCGCCCCCGGCGGAGCCTGCGCCGCAGCGCCCGTCCGCGCCGGCCCGCCGCCCGCGTCCGCCGCCACCGGCCTGCGCGGCGCGGCGACCGCCCCGCCGGCCACCCCGTCTGCCGCCCACGGGACCGCCGGCCGTGCCGGCGCCGCCCGCACGTCCGGCGCCCCCCGCATACGGTCGAGCGGCGCGTCGTCGAGCGCCTCGTCGGCGCCCCACGCGATCTGCAGCCGGAGGGCGGCGAGTGCATCCATGCGCCAGGGTTGTGCCGGGGCATCCGGCCTTGCGCAACGCACCTGCCTCTCGCAACGCATTGGGGTTTGCGCAACGCGTCCGCCGCGCCAAGTGAGGCGCCCGGCCCTGGCGCACGCCCGTCGCGATACGGCACCGTGCCAGCCGGCCCCCGACCGTCCGGCCCCAGCGCCCGGCGCGGACCGTGGGCCGCGCACCGGGCCGCACCGGCCCACGCGCCGGGGACTCGCGCCGCGACGGCGCATGGGAAGGAACTGGACGATGCCGGACGGTGCGACGGTGACGCGCGAGGCGATGGAGTTCGACGTGGTGGTGGTGGGCGCCGGCCCCGCCGGCCTGGCCGCCGCGATCCGCCTGAAGCAGCTCTCCCCCGAGGCCAGCGTGTGCGTGGTGGAGAAGGGCGGCGAGGTCGGCGCCCACATCCTGTCCGGCTGCGTGCTGGAGCCCCGCGCGCTGGACGAGCTGCTGCCCGACTGGCGCGAGCGCGGCGCGCCCCTGCACACCGAGGCGCGGGACGACCGTTTCCTCCTGCTCACCCGCACCCGCTCGATCCGCCTGCCCACGCCGCCGCAGATGCACAACGCCGGCAACTATGTCGTCAGCCTCGGCGACGTGTGCCGCTGGCTCGCCGGGCAGGCCGAGGCGCTGGGCGTGGAGATCTACCCCGGTTTCGCCGCCGCCGAGCTGCTGGTCGAGAACGGCCAGGTCGTCGGCGTCGCCACCGGCGACATGGGAGTCGGGCGCGACGGCGCCCCCGGCGCGAACCACCAGCCCGGCATGGAGCTGCGCGCCGCCTACACCCTGTTCGGCGAGGGCTGCCGCGGCTCGCTTGCCAAGCAGCTCATGGCCCGCTTCGACCTGCGCCGCGGCGTCGACCCGCAGACCTACGGCCTGGGCATCAAGGAGCTGTGGGAGATCCCGGCCGCCCGCCACAAGCCCGGCCTGATCGAGCACACCATCGGCTGGCCGCTCGACCCCGCGACCTACGGCGGCGCCTGGCTCTACCACTTCGGGAACAACCTGGTCAGCGTCGGCTTCGTCGTCGGCCTGGACTACGCCAACCCCTGGCTGTCCCCGTTCGACGAGATGCAGCGCCTCAAGACCCACCCCGCCATCGCCCGCCACCTCCAGGGTGGCCGCCGCATCTCCTACGGCGCGCGGGCGCTGAGCGAAGGCGGCGCGCAGTCGATCCCGAAGCTGACCTTCCCCGGCGGCGCCCTGATCGGCGACTCCGCCGGCTTCCTCAACGTCGCCAAGATCAAGGGCACCCACGCCGCGATGAAGTCCGGCACCCTCGCCGCCGAGGCCGTCGCAGACGTGCTCGCCAACGGCCGCCCCGCCGAGCCCGAGTCCTACACCGCCCGCGTCCGCGCCTCCTGGCTGTGGTCCGAGCTGCACGAGGTGCGCAACATCCGCCCCAGCTTCGCCCGCTTCGGCCTGTGGGGCGCGCTGCTCTACTCCGCCTTCGACACCTACGTGCTGCGCGGCCGCGCCCCCTGGACCTTCCGCCACCGCCACCCCGACCACGAGGCCCTGCGCCCCGCCGCCGCCTCCCGCCGCATCGCCTACCCCAAACCAGACGGCGTGCTGACCTTCGACCGCCTGTCCTCCGTGTTCCTCAGCAACACCAACCACGAGGAGGACCAGCCCGTGCACCTGCGCCTGCGCGACCCTTCGCGCTGGCTCCCCGTGAACTGGCAGCGCTTCGCCAGCCCGGAAAGCCGCTACTGCCCCGCCGCCGTCTACGAGCCCGAGGGCGTGGAGTCCGGCACGCCCCACCTGCACATCGCCGCGCAGAACTGCGTCCACTGCAAGACCTGCGACATCAAGGACCCTACGGAGAACATCGACTGGGCCACACCCGAAGGCGGCGGCGGGCCGGGCTACCCGGGCGGCATGTAAGGACAGGAAGCAAGGCCAGGGGCTCTGCCCCTGGACCCCGCCAAAGGCAAGCCTTTGGAATCCGCTCCTTAAGAAAGGCCGGTCCAGGGGCGGCTCGCCCCTGGCGGGTCTGGGCGTAGCTGCCAAAGGTTCCGACGACCCTCTTGGGTCGTTGGAATGGCAGCGGAGGGAGAGCCCAGCCTTGCTTGCTTCGATAAGCCAAGGCCATCGGCCCTACCTGGCCGACCACTCCACCACCGCCTCCTTGATCGCCACCCCCCGCCGCGCCCGGTCCGCCTCCGGCATCACTCCGCAGTCCGCCCAGAGCCCGTCCTCCAGGCTCCGCGCGTACGCCTCCGGCAGCCCCGCCGCCCGCATCGCCCCGGCCGCCGCCGCGTGGTCGTAGGCAAGCGCCCGCCGGTGCACCCGCAGCCCGCCCGCGTGCGGCTCGACCACGCTGAACCACCCGCGCGCCGTGCCGTCGTTCGCCGGCATCCCGATCGCCCCCGGGTTGTGCCACAGCGCCCCGTCCGCGCCGATGCGGGTGAACGGCACCCCGCAGTGCCCGCCCACCACCCCGTCCGCCCCCGCCAACGCGTTCTGCCGCTCGAACACCTCCGCCGGGCTGCCCGGGAACACGAACGCGTTGATCCGCTCCGGCGTCCCGTGCACCACCGCCAGCCGCCGCCCGCCCACCACGAGATCGACCCGGCGCGGCAGCGCCCGCATCCACGCCCGATCCCCGTCGCCCAGCTTCGCGTCCGCATGGCGGAACCACGCCTGCGACAGCCGGTCGCACGCGCTGCCTTCCTCAAACCCGCAGCCGCAGTCCGCGCCGCCGCCGCCGAGCTGCTCCTCGCAGTTGCCCATCACCACGACGATCCCCGCCGCGCGTACCAGCGCCACCGTGTCCGCGGGGTCCGCGCCATACGCCACCACGTCGCCCGTGCACACCACGCGGCCGGGCGGGATGCCCAGCCGCCGCGCCTCGGCGAGCAGCGCCCGCGTCGCCTGCAGGTTGGAGTAGCACCCGCCGAACAGCAGGACCGGCGCGGTCAAGGCAAGAAAGCCTGGGCTCTGCCCAGACCCGCAAAGGGCCGGGAGGCCCTTTGATCCCTTGACTCAAGTAAAGCCGGTCCAGGGGCGGCTCGCCCCTGGCGGAGTTTGAGGCAGAGCCTCAACCTTGCTTCCTCGGCACGGCCACCGCCCCCGCCACATACCCCAGCGTGCACACGAGCACCCCCCAAGCGTTCACCCCGAGGTCGAGCGCGAACGGCCCGCTGCCCAGCGCCAGCCCCGCCGGCAGCACGTGGCCGTGGCTGAACGTCTCCACCGCCCGCGTGATGCCGAGCGCCACCCCCGGCCAGAACGCCAGGTGGAAGCTCGCCGCCCCCGCGCGCGCCAGCCAGCACAGCAAGAAGATCGGCGCGAGACCCATCACCATGGTGCCGCTGATGGTGGTCGCCGCGATGATCGCCGGCCCGATCCGCTCGCCGCCGTACAGGCTGAGCAGCGGCAGGTTGCCCAGCACCGCGACCGCCACCAGCGCGATCCGCCCGGTGCGCACGTTGCGCGGCGAGGCGTCGAGCGGGTCGCCGCTCCAGTCGCGCGCCGCGAGCTTGCTGACGCTGGTCAGCGTGGAGTCGATGGTCGAGCCGCCGGTCATCAGCATGATCGCGTTGAACAGCAGCAGCATCGGCAGCCCGAACGAGGTCGGCACCGTCACGCTCGCCGGCTTGCCGAGACCGAAGCTCAGCCCGTACAGCCCGATCAGGCTGAACAGGAGGATGAACGACCCGCTCAGCACGGCCGCCAGCAGGAACGCGCGCAGCGCCTGCCCCGGCCGGTTGAGGAACGCGCGGTCCGTCAGCACCGGGTCGTGGAACGGGTAGGACAGCACCTGCACCAGCGCCAGCAGGCAGAACGTGACGCCCCCGGCGCGCGTCGCCTCCGGCACGGCGGGCAGCCCGCGCGCCTGCAGCCCGGGGAACAGCACGCCGAGCACCACGGCGAGCAGCGCGAACGCCAGCACGATGTGCACCCGGTCCGTGGTCAGGCTGGCGCGCATGCCGCCCCGCCACGCGTACGCCACCGTGAACAGCGTCACCAGCGCCACCGCCAGCCAGTAGCCCGCGCTGCCCTCCGCCCCGAAGTACAGCGACATGACCTTGGTGTTCGACCACACCTCGTTGAGCAGCCGGAACAGCACCAGCAGCAGGAACAGCCGCGCGGCCCCCGCGCCGTACTTCACCGCCAGCAGGTGCGACAGCGAGCGATACTGCCCGCCGCGGCGGATCAGGAAGATCGCCACCCCCGCGACCACGAAGCTCAGGTAGTACAGCGCGTAGCCGACCCCGCCGCTCAGCCCGTAGCCGTAGGCGAGGTCCGACGCGTTGGCGATCGACTTGGCGAACACCCAGGTGATGGCCGCGCTCATTGCCACCATCAGCACCCCGGGCGCCTGGCCGTCGCGGGCGCGCCCGTCGAAGAACTGCGGCGCACTGACCGCGCGCGGCGTCACCCACCAGGTCAGCGCGCAGAAGGCGGCAAGCACGATCCAGGGCGCCAGGGCTGCCACGAAGAACTCCCGAGAACACGTCCGGCTCCTGTCAGACCGGGGATCGCCGAAGGAAGCAAGGCCGGGCTCTGCCCGGACCCGCAAAGGGCCAGGGCCCTTTGATCCCCCTCCCTTGAGAAGGCCGGTCCAGGGCGGCTCGCCCTGGCGGGTCCCCGCTTTCAGGCATGGGGCAGAGCCCTGGCCTTGCTTCCTGCACACTTCTCCTGCCCCATTGTCTCCCCCGTGGTTTTCCGTATATCACCACACGTGAGCGGAGAATCTCGCATGACCCCCGACAATCCACGCCAAATATGCGCTGAACTCGACGCCGCCCTGCGTCCCGTCGCCGACCTGACCGCGCGCCTGGCCGCCCTGCTGCGCGCCACCCCCAGCCGCGTGGTCCTGACCACGAGCTTCGGCCTGGAGGACCAGGTCCTGACGCACGCCGCCGCGGGCGCCATGGCGCTGCCGGAGTTCGCCGACGCCGGCCGCCGCATCGAGGTCGCGACGCTGGACACCGGCCGCCTGTTCGCCGAGACGCTCGACACCTGGGCCGCCACCGAGCGCCGCTACCGCCTGCGCGTCGCGGCCTTCGCGCCGGACACCGCGACCGTGGAGTCGCTGGTCGCCGGGCAGGGCGTGGAGGGCTTCCGCGACTCGCTCGACGCGCGACGCGCCTGCTGCGGCGTGCGCAAGGTGACGCCGCTGCACCGGGTGCTGGCCGGCGCCGCGCTGTGGATCACCGGCCTGCGCGCCGACCAGTCCGCGGCGCGCGAGGCCACGCCGTTCGCCACCTGGGACGGGCAGTTCGCCGTGGTGAAGGCCGCCCCGCTCGCCGACTGGTCGCGCGACGACGCGCAGCGTTTCGCCGAGGCGAACCGCGTGCCGCTGAACCCGCTGCACGCCCGCGGCTTCCCCTCGATCGGCTGCGCGCCCTGCACCCGCGCCGTCGAGCCGGGCGAGCCGGAGCGCGCCGGCCGCTGGTGGTGGGAGGACGAGTCCCGCAAGGAATGCGGCCTGCACCGCCGCCCCGCCCCCATCCCGGTTCAGGAGACGACGTCATGGGCCTGACCGACCGGGCGGGGCAGGGCAGGGACCTCGACACCCTCGCCGCCGCGGCCCTCGCCGGCGACGCGGCGGAAGGCGGCGCCTGGTCGTCGCCCGGCGCACGAACCCCGCGCCCCCCGGGCCACCTGCGCGCGCTGGAAGCGGAAAGCATCCACATCCTGCGTGAGGGTCTGGCGGAAAGCACCAACCCCGTCCTGCTGTACTCGATCGGCAAGGACTCCTCCGTCCTGCTGCACCTGGCGATGAAGGCGTTCGCCCCCGGCCGCCTGCCGTTCCCGCTGCTGCACGTCGACACCACGTGGAAGTTCCGCGAGATGATCGCCTTCCGCGACGAGCGGGTGCGCACGCTGGGCCTCGACCTCGTGACCCACACCAACGCGGACGGCCTGGCGCGCGGCATCGGCCCGATCAGCCACGGCACCGACGTCCACACCGACGTGATGAAGACCCAGGCGCTGCGCCAGGCGCTCGACGCCCACGGCTACGACCTCGCCTTCGGCGGCGCGCGACGCGACGAGGAGAAGTCGCGCGCCAAGGAGCGCGTGTTCTCGCTGCGCACCGCCGGCCACCAGTGGGACCCCAGGCGGCAGCGCCCCGAGCCCTGGCGCCTGTACAACGGCCGCAAGCGCGCCGGCGAGACCATGCGCGTGTTCCCGCTGTCCAACTGGACCGAGCTGGACGTGTGGCTCTACGTCCACGCGGAGCGCATCCCCGTGGTGCCGCTGTACTTCGCCGCCCCCCGCCCGGTGATCGAGCGCGACGGCGCCCTGCTCATGGTCGACGACGAGCGCCTCGCCCCGCGCGATGGCGAAAGCATCCGCACCCGCTCCGTGCGCTTCCGCACCCTCGGCTGCTACCCGCTGACCGGCGCGGTGGAAAGCCGCGCCACCACGCTGGCCGAGGTGATCGGCGAGACCGTGGACACCCGCTCCTCCGAGCGCGCCGGCCGCGCCGTGGACCACGCCGACGCCGCGTCGATGGAACGCCGCAAGCAGGAAGGCTACTTCTGATGGACGTGGGACTGGCCGCAACCGCCGCCCCGGAGCCGCCCGCGCCGTTCGACCTCGACGCCTTCGCCGCCGCCCACGAGAACCGCGACCAGCTGCGCCTGCTCACCTGCGGCTCGGTGGACGACGGCAAGTCCACCCTGCTCGGCCGCCTGCTGTGGGACACCCGGGCCGTCGCCGACGACCAGATGACCGCGCTCGCCGCCGCCTCGCGCCGCCACGGCACCCAGGGGTCGGCGATGGACCTCGCCCTCCTGGTCGACGGCCTGGCCGCGGAGCGCGAGCAGGGCATCACCATCGACGTCGCCTACCGCTTCTTCTCCACGCCGCGCCGCCGCTTCATCGTCGCCGACACCCCAGGCCACGAGCAGTACACCCGCAACATGGCGACCGGCGCGTCCACCGCCGACCTCGCCATCCTCCTCGTCGACGCCCGCTCCGGCCTGACCGCGCAGACCCGCCGCCACGCCCTGGTCGCGTCCATGCTGCGCGTCCGCCACGTCGTCGTCGCGGTCAACAAGATGGACCTGGTCGGCTGGAGCGAGTCCGCCGCCACCGGGATCGGCGAGGCCGCCCGCGCGCTCTGCGACGGCCTCGGCTTCGACACCGTCGCCACCGTGCCGCTGTCCGCGCTGTCCGGCGAGAATGTGACGGCCCGCGCCGCCTCCGCCCCCTGGTACCGTGGCCCGACCCTGCTCGAGCACCTGGAAGCGGTGCCGGTGCGCGCCCTGCAGCCCACCCCGTTCCGCCTCGCCGTGCAGTGGGTCAACCGCCCCGACGCGTCCCTGCGCGGCCTGTCCGGCGAGGTCGCCGGCGACGTGCTGCGCGTCGGCGACCCCGTGCGCATCCTGCCGTCCGGCCAGGACGCCGCGGTGGCGCGCATCCTCGCCGCGTCCGGCGAAACCGACGCCGCCGCCCCGGGCGAGGCGGTGACCGTGGTGCTCGACCGCGCCGTCGACGTGTCGCGCGGCGACGTGCTGTGCGACCCCGCCCGCCCGGCCCGCGTGTCGCGCACCCTGTCCGCGCGCCTGCTGTGGTTCGACGAGGCCCCCGGCCGCCCTGGCCAGCGCCTGCTGCTCAAGCTCGGCACCCGCACCGTCTCGGCCACCCTGGGCGCGATCGGCGGCCGCGTCCTGCTCGACACCCTGCGCGTCGAGCCCGCCGAGTCCCTGGCGCAGAACGACGTCGGCGACGTCACCCTGCTGCTCGACCGCGCCCTGCCGCACGACCTGTACGGCGACAGCCGCGGCTTCGGCGGCTTCGTGCTGATCGACGGGGAAACCTTCGACACCGTGGCGCTCGGCCTGGTGCAGGCCGCCCCCGCCGCCGGGCTGGCCTCGCCCGACACCACCCTGCGCAGCCTGGCCAGGACGGTGTCGTATCGCGCCTTCGCCTCCGTGGTGACCGGCGGCATCGCCTGGGCGCTGACCGGCAACGTCGGCGTCTCGGTGGCGATCGGCGGCCTCGACGTCGTCGGCAAGCTGGTCCTCCACTTCGTGCACGAGCGGGTGTGGGCGGCCCTGCCGTTCGGGCGCCGCGCGGCGCCGGCCGCCGCATCCTGACCCGGGCGGCGCCGGACCCGCCCGACCCGCCGCAGCCCCGCCACCATCCGGGCCGCCCGCTTCGCGGACGGCGGCGCCTGGATGATTCGAGGGTGAAATAATGTTTCACGTTTCCGTGTGATCCGCTACGGTATCCGCTTGCGCGTCCAGGGCAGGGCGCGAGCGTGCCGTCGGTGGGGACCCGTGCTCCCGCCTCCGGACAGCCGCGGAGCTGCCAGTGGCAGAGTACAGGTTCTACACGCTTGATCGTGCCCGAAGGATCGTGAGCCGCCACGAGACGGTGTGCACCGATGATCGGCACGCCTTCATCGTCTCCACCACCCTCGGCGAGGCCGGCGCGGAGATCGAGATCTGGCAGGGCCGGCGCTTCGTCGGCCTTGCCGCCCGCCGCCCGGCACCGGGCGGCCCGCACCAGGCGCTGGTCACCACCGTCGACCACCACGCTGCCCCTCGCCCGCCGCCCGGCGAGGTCGCCGGCGAAGCCGCGACCCGGCCTCCCGCGCCGCCCGGCATCAGGCCCGAGGAGATCGACTTCTGGGTCGAAACGTCCGAACGGCCCAATCCGGCTGCCACCGGTGGTGCCTGACCCGGCGCCCGGAGTCGCCGACAGGGGTCGCAGGCAGGGCCTCGACCCTGCCATGCCCCGTCCGGCCGGGCGCAGCCTCACCCCAGCCCGAGCCGCCGACGCACCGCCTCCGCCACCCCGTGCGCGGTGGGTCGCAGCGCCGGACCGCCCGCCTCCTCCGGCCCGACGAACACCCCGTCCGCCCCCAGCCAGCGCTCCCAGCCGAAGCCCTGCGCCGCCTCGATGCCGAAGCGCGGCGCCTGGCCCAGCACCCCCGCGCGATATCCCTCGTCCTGCAGCGCGAACAGCTCCCAGCACGGCAGCGACGCCACCGCGACGTTGAGCCCCTGCGCCGCCAGCGACGCGCCCGCCGCCACCGCCACCGCCAGTTCCGGCCCGGACGCGATCAGCGTGGCGTGGCGCGGCCCGTCCGGCTCGTCGAGCACGTAGCCGCCGCGCCGGCACAGCGGCGCGCCGCCGGCAGCGTGCAGCACCACCCCGGGCCGGCGCGACAGCACCAGCAGGCTCGGCCCGTCGTGCCGGCGCAGCGCCAGCTCGCAGCACTCCGCGACCTCGGCCGGGTCCGCCGGGCGCAGCACGTGCAGCCCGGGCACCGCGCGCAGGCTGGCGAGGTTGCCGGCCGGCAGGTGCGACGCGTCGTCGTCGTCCTGCGTCAGCACGTGGATCACCCGCGCCCGCATCCGCGCCGCGAGCTGCAGCGCCGGGCGCATCACGTCGCCCGCCCCGAACGGCGCCTGCGCCAGCGGGATCAGCCCGCCGTGCAGCGCCATCCCGTTGAGCGCCGCCGCCATCCCCAGCTCGCGCCCGCCCCAGTGCACGTGCCGTCCGCCATACGAGCCGGCACTGACCCGCAGCGCGCCATCGCCGATTCCGCCATTCCCCACCGGCGCCGGCTCCGCAGCCTCGCTCCCCTCCGCGGCCCCGGACCCCCGGACAGCATAGGCCGCAACGGGCTCAGCGAATCCGCGCCCGACGGCGTCCGACGCGGGCGCTCCCCACGGGCCGCCCCCGCGCATCGCGCCGCCCGACCTTCCAGCCGCGGCCGCCCCGCTCCCGCTCTCCCTGGTCCCGGCGTCCCAGCCTCCGGCCCCGCCGGCGCCCGCCCGCTCTTCCGGCCAGTCCCCCGACAGCCCGCCCAGCAGCTCCGGCACCCCGGTCGCCAGCGCGTCGAGCATCTGGTCGCACACCCCGTTCGTCGCGCCGAGGCTCGCCCCGGCCGCCCCGCCGGTGCCGCGTCCCGCTCCGTCCAGGACAGGGGCGCGGAACCGCCCGCGCAGCACCGACAGCGCGTCCTGCCAGCCGTCGGGCAGCCGCCCCGCCAGAACCCGCTCGAACTCGCAGCGCCGCGGGTGGCGCGTCAGCCGCCGCAGCCACGCGCGCCGCGGCGCCGCCCCGCGCCGCGCCGCCTCGCGCCACAGCCGCGCCGCACCGCCGGCCGCCTCGCCCCCGGGCTCGGGTCCCGAGCCACCTGCGGTCTCGCCCCCGGCCTCGTCCTCGGCTTCTCCCGGGCGCTCTCCCCCGCGCCCGCCGTCCGCCGCCCCGCGACACGCGATCAGCGCCGGCCGCCGCCCGCGCAGCGCCGCGAACAGCGCCGCCCCCACCGCCGCTGCGTCGGACGCATCCACCTGGCGCACCGACCAGCCCAGCGCCGCGAACCGGCGCATCTGCTCGTCGCCCTCGCCCGGCCCGGGTCCCGCCCCCACCTGGCACAGCACCGTCAGCCGCTCCAGGCGCAGCTCGCCGGCCAGGCACGCCGCTTCCAGGCTGATCCCCGTCGCCAGCTCCGCCCCGCCGGCCACTACCCAGGTCCGGTGATCCACCAGCGAGCGCCCGAATCGCGCCGCCATCATCCGCTCCGCCAGCGCCATGCCCACCGCGGTCGCCACCCCGAATCCGGGCGGTCCCGGCACCGACTCCACGGCGGGATGGCTGCCAAATCCCGGCACCTCGTCCTCGGCCGCCTGCCCGGTCAGGCGCAGCAGGCCCTGCAGCAGCCGTCCGCCTTCCGCCGCCGACACCACGAAGCGGTCTCGGTCCGGCCAGCCCGGATCGGCGGCGTCGAACCGCAGGAACCGGCTCCACAGCACGCTGGCGGGCGCCGCCAGCCCTGCGGCCACCGGCTCGGCCGCGCCGAGCGCACGCGACAGGCAGCGCTGGACGTGGGCGCTGTCGAGATCGGTCGTGAACCCCTCCTGCCGGCAACTGCCGACCGGCTTAGGCGCGCCGCCGGGACCACGCAAGCCGACGCCCTGCTGTCAGGACGCCGGGCAAGGCGGGCTCCGGCCGAACCTGCAAAGGACCGGCAGGCCCCTTGATCCCTCGGCCCGGGGAAGGTTTTGGAGGCAAGCCTGAGGCGCGGCCTCGACCCTCCCCGCCGCCGCTTGCCCGCGTCCCCTGCTCCTGCAAGGGTCCGCCCATGACCCCGCCCCGACCGATCCTGCGCCTCGCCAGCCCGCTCCTGGCGCTCTCGGTCCTCGCCGGCTGCCACCTGGTCGACCAGCGCTCCTTCGACCGCACCGCTGGCCGCAGGCCCGTGCTGCCCGCAGTGCCCGCGCCGCCCGGCCCCGTCCCGACGCCGCCGCTGCTCACCGTGCGCTACGACATCCCGGACCCGCAGTACCGCGCAGCACTGGCCACCGCGGTGGACTCCGCCCGCCGACGCAAGCCCGACGTGCTGTTCAGCGTGGTCGTCCTGGTGCCGCCCGCCGGCACCCCCGCGCAGCAGGTCGCCGCCGCCGAGGCCGCCCGCGGCAGCGGCCGCGACGTCGCCGCCGCGATCGTGGCCGACGGCGCCGACATCGGCCAGGTCGAGCTGTCCGCACGCGCGGAGCCGGGCCTCACGGTGCGCGAGGTCCGCGTCTACGTGCACTAGCCAGGAAGGTCAGGGGCTCTGCCCCTGGACCCCGCCAAAGGCGAGCCTTTGGAAACCCGGGATTGGGCCTGTGCCTATTTGTGCGGGTCTGGGGGCGCCTGCCCCCAGCGGGTCCAGGGCAGAGCCCTGGCCTTGCTTCAGCTCCGCCCGTAAGTATCCTCGATCCGAACGATGTCGTCCTCGCCCAGGTACGACCCCGACTGCACCTCGATCAGCGTGAGCGGGATGCGCCCAGGGTTCTCCAGCCGGTGCACGCAGCCCAGCGGCAGGTAGATGCTCTCGTTCTCGCGCAGCATGACCTGCTCCTGGTCGCGCACCACCAGCGCGGTGCCCGAGACCACGACCCAGTGCTCGGCGCGGTGGAAATGCTTCTGCAGGCTGAGCTTCTCGCCCGGCTTGACCACGATGCGCTTGACCTGGAACCGCTCGCCCTGGATCAGGCTCTCGTAGAACCCCCAGGGCCGGTAGCTCATGTTATGCGCCGTGGCCTCGTGCCGCCCCAGCGCGCGCAGCCGGCTCACGATCGACTTCACGTCCTGCGCCCGGTCGCGGTGCATCGCCAGCACCGCGTCCTCCGTCGTCACCACCACGACGTCCTTGAGCCCGACGACGGCCGTCAGCATCCCGTCCGAGCGCGCGTAGCAGCACTCCGCCCCTTCCAGGATCACGTCGCCCACGCTGACGTTGCCGTCCGCGTCCTTCTCGCCCAGGTCCCACAGCGCGCTCCACGACCCCACGTCGGACCAGCCCAGGTCGGCCGGCACCACCGCGGCGCGCGCCGTGTGCTCGGCCACCGCGTAGTCCAGGCTGATGTCGGGGCAGGCGGCGAACGCCTCCGGGTCGAGCCGGATGAAGTCGAGGTCGCGGTGCTGCGCGTCGACCGCCCGGCGCACCGCAGACAACACGTCGGGCGCATGGCGCCCCATCTCCTCCAGCAGGGTCTCGGCGGTGAACACGAACATCCCCGAGTTCCACAGGAACCGCCCGGTCGCCACCATCTGCGCCGCTGTCTCCGCGTCCGGCTTCTCGATGAAGCGCGACAGCAGGTGCACGCCGGCCACGTCCTCCAGCATCTCGCCGACCTCGATGTAGCCGTAGCCGGTCTCGGCGCGGCTCGGCTTCATGCCGAAGGTGACGATGCGCCCGCTCTGCGCCGCCTCCACCGCCAGCCCCAGCGCCTCTGCCAGCGCCTCGCGGCGCGAGATCGACGCGTCCGCCGCCATCATCCACAGCACCGCGCCCGGGTCCTCCTGCGCCACCAGCAGCGCCGCCGCCGCGATCGCCGGCGCCGAGTTGCGACCCACGGGCTCCAGCATGATCCGCGCGCTGGCGAACCCCGCCTCGCGCATCTGCTCTGCGATCAGGAAGCGGTGGTCGTGGTTGCACACCACGATCGGCGGCTCGAACCGGTCGCCGGCGCCGCGCAGCGCCGTCTCCTGCAGCAGCGAGCGGTCCGAGACCAGCGGCCAGAGCTGCTTGGGAAAGCTTTCGCGCGACACCGGCCACAGCCGCGTCCCGGACCCGCCCGACAGGATCACCGGCACGATCCGCGCGCCGTGCGTCGCCGGGCGCAGCGGCGCGCCGGACGCGCGGTCCTTCGTCGCGCCGATGTCGCCGGGATGGGGGCCTGGGCTGGTCAGGGTGGGGGTCATGCGATGTTCCGTGTGGCGGCCGTGCCCGGCAGGGCACGCGGGAAGCGCGAAGGGCCGAACCGCAGGGCAGGGCAGGCGGCCTGCCCGCACCATGGCCCGCGACGCCCGCCATGGCCAGACGCGGCGCCCGACCCTGTCTACCGCTCCCGGCTTTACAGGGAATGAACCCCGGGTCCGACGAACGGCCTCCCGGGACGGGTCCCTGGCAGCGCCCGGACAGGACCGCCGGCGGAGCCTCAGCCCCGCGCCCTGCCCAGCGTCCGCCGCAGCTTGCCGATCCTGCGCACCCCGTCCAGCCTGCGGTCCAGGAACGCCAGGCTCGCCGCGTCGTCGCCCGAACGGTCGCCCAGCCACACCAGCAGCGTGCTGCCGTATACCCAGGCCAGGATCAGCCGCTTGGTATACCACGACAGGTCCGCCGCCCCGTCCCCGGCCGCGAACCAGATCGAATCCACCGTGCGCGCCGTGCAGCGCGCCGCCAGCCCGGGCGAGACCGCCAGCACCGCCATCGCCCGCGCCACCGCAGCGCGGTGCGGCCGCTCCAGCCGCAGCCGCTCCGCGACCAGCGCCCGCACCCGCGCCGGCACCCGCATCCCGTCCAGCCCCAGCGCCGACGCGCCGTCCACGGTGCGCCGGTCCGCGAGATCCACGAACGCCTCCACCAGGTCCGCCGCCCCGCCGGGGAACAGCAGGTCCGCGTCCGGCCCCGCCGCCCGCTGCAGTGCCTGCATCGTCCACCCCGGAAACGGCACCATGTCCAGCAGCGCGTCGATCGCCGCATCGCGCTCCGCCGAGCGCTCCGGCGCAGTCACCGCGCCACCCCCCGGCCCGCCATGTGGCCCGCAGTGCCCTGGCACGCGCTCACGCCTCCCCCGCCAGCACCGGCGCGAAGCGCAGCATCTCGTCCTGGAATCCCAGCAGCCTGAAGTCGGTCATGCGCATCGGATACAGCACCCCGTCCAGATGGTCGTTCTCGTGCTGCACCACCACGGCGTGCAGCCCGCCTGCCTCCGCCGCCACCGCGCGCCCGTCACAGTCCACGCCGCGGTAGCGCACCCGCGCGTGACGCGGCACCGCGGCGCGCAGCCCCGGGATCGACAGGCACCCCTCCCAGCCCAGCACGGTCGCCTCGCCCAGCGCCTCGACCTCCGGGTTGATCAGCACCGTCGGCCCGGCCGCCCTCGCCCCCGCGGCGCTAGGCGCTGCGCCCGGCGCCGCCCCGGCCTCCGCCTCGCCCGCCCCGTCGTCGCCCGCCCTGTTGTCGCCCGCCCTGTTGTCGCCCGTGCCGTTGTCGCCCGGAGCCTTCGCCGCGAGCCGCTCCGGCGGCACCCGGAACACGAACAGCCGCAGCGCCACGTGGACCTGCGGCGCCGCGAGCCCGATGCCGCCGGCGTCCTCCATCGTCTCGATCATGTCCGCCACCAGCCGGCGGATGTCGGGATGCCCCGGGTCCTCGACCGGAAGGCAGCGCTGCAGCAGGACGGGGTGGCCCATGCGGGCGATCTTGAGGATGGCCATGACGGAAAGAGGTGGCTCCTCGAAGATGTTTTGCCAGCGGCGCACACCGTGGTATACGCCCCGCTTCGCCGGCGTCATGCCGGACGTCGAGCCCTGCCGGCATGCCCGGCGCGCGGGACAACCAGACAGCAGCGGGAGAAGGCGGCCAAGTGCAGGTTCTTGTTCGTGACAACAATGTCGACCAGGCGCTCAAGGCGCTCAAGAAGAAGATGCAGCGCGAAGGCATCTTCCGCGAGATGAAGCTCCGCCGCCACTACGAGAAGCCGTCCGAGCGCCGCGCCCGCGAGGCCGCCGAGGCCGTCCGCCGCGCCCGCAAGATGGAGCGCAAGCGCCTGGAGCGCGAGGGCTTCTAGCCTTCCGCGCCATCGCGACCCGACCGGGGCCGCGGCCCGGGCGCCCGCCCGGCCGCGGCCCTTGCATGTCGGCCCTGCCACTCAGGGAGGAACGCCGCATGCTCCGCCTCAACATCGCCGGAATGACCTGCCAGCACTGCGTCCAAGCGATCCGCCAGGCCGTCGCCGGCGCGGCACCCCACGCCAGCGTCTCCATCGACCTCGCCGCCGGCACCGCCGACATCACCGGCCCCGCCGACGCCGCGCCCGTCATCGCCGCGATCCAGGCAGAAGGCTACCAGGCCAGCGCCGCCCAGGGGCTGCCACGGAGTTGATGCCAGCTCGCTGATGCAGGCAGGAAAGCAAGACTCTTCTTTTTCTGAAGAAAAACAAGCAGAAAGACTTTGCCCGTAAGGTTTCGGCCGCGCGGGCGGTGCCGCAGCCCAATGGGCCAAAGTTCTTTGGTTCTTTCTTTCAAGAAAGAACACGCTTCCTTCTCGCTTTCGCGCAGCAGAGAGGTTCCGCCCCGCTTTGCCTGTTAGATTCGCACCCCTCGCGCCCGCCACCACGCCACCGTTTCCGCCATTCCCTCCGCCAGCCCTATTTGCGGCCGCCACAGTTCCTCCGGCACCCGCGCCGCCGCCGCGCACCCCCAGTTCCGGTGCAGGAACTCCGCCGCCTTCCCCCGTCCGAACATCGCCGGCCTCCCGGCCAGGGCACCTCCCAGCGTCCCCGCCGCCCCCGCCGCACGCACCAGCCCGTCCGGCACCCGCACCAGCCGCGGCCGGCACCCGACCGCCGCCATCGCGCCCATCAGCTCCGCCCAGCCATACCCGTCCGCCCGCGCGTCGCACACCTCCAGCGCCACCCCGGATGGCCCCCCGCCGCACAGCGCCGCGATCGCCCGCGCGGCATCGCGCGCATGCACCATCGCGACCCTCGGCTCCGGCCGCACCGACGGCACCGCCCACCCCCGCGCCAGCCGCAGCAGCGCCAGTCCCTCCCGGTCCCCCGGCCCATAGACCACGCACGGCCGCGCCATGACCCACGACGCCGCCCCGAGCGCCGCCGCCGCCGCATCCTCCCCCGCCCGCTTGCTTTCGGCATACGCCGACACCCCGGGGCACCGCGCCGCCTGCGACGACACCAGCACCACGCGCACCCCCGGCCCGACCGCCTCGGCCAGCCGCGCCGCCCCGTCCCGGTTGACCGCCATGAACGCCGCCCGCGACCGCGCCTTCACCAGACCGGCCGCGTGCACCACCGCGCCCGCCCCCCGCACCAGCGCCGCCAGCGCCGCCGCATCCGCCAGGTCGCCCCGCACCCCCTCCACGCCACCCGGGAACACCGCCTCGCCCCGGGCGAGAACCCGCACCCGCCACCCCGCCCGCAGCAGCGCCTCGACCACGTGGCCGCCCAGGAAGCCGGTGCCGCCGGTGACGGCGGCGAGCCTAGGAAGCAAGGCCGGGCTCTGCCCGGACCCGCAAAGGGCCGTGAGGCCCTTTGATCCCGCTACTTAAGTAAAGCCGGTCCAGGGGCGCTGCCCCTGGCGGGTCCAGGGCAGAGCCCTGGCCTTCCTTCAAGCCACCCCGGCCGCGAAGTCGTTGGCCAGGTAGCGCTGCCGCGTCGCCGTCCGGCTCAGCTTCCCCGACGTCGTGTAAGGCAGGCTTCCCGGCGCCAGCAGCACCACCCGCCCGTCGAGCCCGTGCTGCGAGCGCACCGCGCCGCTGACCTCGTCCACCAGCCGCCGGCTGGCCGCAGCGTCGCCGACGCCGCGCGCCTCCACCGCGAGGATCAGCACCTCGCGCCCGTCCTCCTCGACGGAGAATGCCGCGACGTTGCCGGTGCGCACCTCTGGGATCGACCGCTCCACGGTCCATTCCAGGTCCTGCGGCCAGATGTTGCGCCCGTTGATGATGATCAGGTCCTTGGCCCGCCCGGTCACCACCAGAGTCTCGCCCAGCCGGTAGCCCAGGTCGCCGGTGTCCAGCCACCCGTCCGCCGACAGCACCGCCTCCGTCTCCTCCGGCCGACCGTCGTAGCCCTGCATCACGCTGACGCCGCGCGCGAACACCTGCCCGACCCTGCGCTCGCCGAGCACCGCGCCGCCCATGCCGCGTATCTCGATCTCGTGCCCCGGCAACGCGGTGCCGCACAGCACCACCGTGCGCGTCCGCGCCGCCCCGGACGGCGCCACCGCGACGCCTTCCTGCTCCAGCCGGTCCAGGTCGACCGTATCCGTCTCCACCCCGCGCCCGGCAGGGGCGAAACTGATCGCCAGCGTCGCCTCCGCCATGCCGTAGCTCGGCAGGAACGCTTGCTCGCGGAAGCCGCAGCCGGCGAAGGCGCCCGCGAAGCTGGCCAGCGCCGCCGGCCGGATCATGTCGCCGCCGATCCCCGCCACCCGCCACGGCGACAGGTCCAGCTCGCCGGTCGCCATCGACCGCTCGCGCCGCGTGCACAGGTCGTAGCCGAAGCTCGGGCTGTACGAGATCGTGCCGCGCCCCTGCGACATCAGCGACAGCCACAGCTGCGGCCTGCGCGCGAAATCCTGCGTCGCCAGCAGGTCGACGGAGATCTGCCCCGCCAGCGGGCTGAGCAGGAATCCCACCAGCCCCATGTCGTGCGACAGCGGCAGCCACGACACTGCGCGATCCCCCGGCCTGACCTGCAGCCCGTGGCTCAGGATCGCTGTGGCGTTGGCCATCAGCGCCTTCTGCTGCACCACCACGCCGAGCGGGAAGCGCGTGCTCCCCGAGGAGAACTGCAGGTAGGCCGTGTCGTCCGGCCCCACCGACGGCAGTGCCGCGTCCCACAGCGGCGCCTCGCCCAGCTCCGCCACCGTGGAGCACACCCTCAGGCCCAGCTCGACGGCCAGCGGCTGCAGCCAGCCGATCAGCGACGCCGGCGCGAACAGCGCGGTCGCCCGCGCCTCCTGCACCAGGCGCCGGACGTGCGCCGTGTACGCCTCGCGCCCGCCGAACGCGAACGGCACCGGCAGCGGCGCCGGAACCAGCCCCGCGTACTGGCAGGCGCACAGCACGCGGGCGAAGTCCGGGTGCGTCTCGGCGATGATTGCGACCCGCCCCCCCGGCCGCAGCCCCAGACCGAGCATGCGCCGCGCCAGCACCAGCGCCTCGTCGCGCAGCGCCCGGTATGGCAGCGCCGTCGTCAGCTCGCCGCGCACCGAATAGAAGTTCAACCCCGCCTCGCCCTGCGCCGCATAGTCCAGCGCGTCCGGCAGGCTGGCGAACCCGCCCCTGCGCTGCACCCGCCCGCTCAGGGTCGGCGTGGGCTCCGCCACGTCCGCGGGTCCCGGCGACTGGGCACTCCCGCTCACCGCACCCTCGGCCGGACGGGCCTGGACGGGATGTGCCGAGACGGGGCGAGGGGAGGGGAGGCCGGAAGCCGCGGGGCGCGACACCGCGGATCGTGCGCCGGCCTCGCCCGCGGGCGGCAGCACGATGCGCCCGCCCGGGGCATCCAGGGGCGCGTTCATGCGGCCAGCCTCTTCTCGTAAATACGATAGGTCTTGTACGCCCGCCCGCCGACCGCCTCGGCCAGGTGCCGCATCGGCAGGTTGTCCTCGAGCACCCACGACATCTCCACCGCCTTGATGCCGCAGGCCAGCGCCTCGCGCCTGAGCGACTCGACCACGTGCAGCGGCAGCAGATTGCCCAGCAGGCTGCCCTCGTAGCGGCGCCGCACGCCCATCAGCGGCACCCGCGCCGTGGCGATCCCCGTCACCTTGAGCCGCCACAGCAGCCTCGCCCAGCCGAACGGCGCCAGCCTGCCGCCCAGGTCGGCGATCGCGGCGTTCAGGTTCGGCAGGCACAGCCCGAACGCCGCCGGCTCGCCGTCCACCTCGGCGAACCACACCAGCCGCTCGCTGAGCAGCGGCTTCATCGCCCGCGCCATGTGGTCCACCTCGGCGGGCGTGAGCGGCACGAATCCCCAGTGCCCGTCCCAGCCGTCGTTGAAGATCTCCACGATCGCCGCGACGTCCTTCCTGATGGCCTCGCGCCGCATCGGGCGCAGGACCACGTTCGACGGCAGCCCCCGAGCCACGATCGCCGCCGCCGCCGGGGGCAGCGCCGCCGTCGTGTCGCACAGATACGCATACAGGTCGCGCACCTTGCCGTAGCCCAGCGCCCGCAGCCGCGAGTCCGCGTAGGGCGGGTCGTGCGGCATCATCAGCATCGGCGGCGTGCCGAAGCCCTCGACCAGCAGCCCGCTTTCCTCGTTGATCGACAGGCTGAACGGCCCCTGCACCAGCCGCAGCCCACGCGCCGCCAGCCATTCCTCCGCCACCGCCAGCAGCGCCGCGAACACCGCCGCGTCGTCGATCGCCGCCAGCATGCCGAAATGCCCGACCGGTCCGTGCGCCCCCGGCCGCGCCAGCCGGTCCTGCTGCGCGCTGATCCGCCCGACGTCCTGCCCGCCGCGCATGGCGATCCAGAACGCCGCCTCCGCGTGCTCGAAGAATGGGTTTCGCCCCGGCGTCAGCGCGTCCCTGCGCTCGGAACGCAGCGGCGGCACATAGCTCGGATCGTCGCGATACAGCCGCTCGGGGAGCCGGATGAACCGCTCCAGCCCGGCCCGCCCGTGCACCGCGACAACCTCGACGCCCGCCGCCCCGGCGCTCCCCGCTCCGGGCTGTCCCGTCCCGTCCTTTCCCGCCTTGACGCCGTCCGCCCCGACAGTCCCGGCCAGCGCGGCCGGACGGCTCACGTCGCCTTGCCGGCGGGCGGCGGCCGGTCGCGCGGCGGCCCGCCCGACAGCTCGGCGACCCAGGGGAAGCGTGCCGCCTCGGCCGCGTCGTAGCCGAGGTTGAACACGTGCGGCGAGCGCGGCCGCCCCTTCGGCGACGCCCGATACGTCCCGAACATCCGGTCCGGCGCGAACGAGGTGATGCCGTAGTTGCCGTGCTCATCGTGGAAATGGTGCGCCAGGTGCAGCTCCTTGGCGCGGCGCATCAGCCGCGAGCGCGGCTGGAAGCTTAGGTGCTGCATGCAGTGGCAGAACTCGTAGAAGCAGGTGACCACGAGTCCCGCGCACACCGCAGCCCCCGCGCCCGCCGCCCCGCCGCCCACGACCCAGCCCAGCGGCACCAGGAGCACGAGGATCGTCGGCACCGTGTTCAGCGGCGAGCCGAACAGCACGTCCATCCGGTGCGGGTCCTGGTGGTGGTCGAAGTGGATCCGCTTCCACAGCGGCGCCGTCCAGCGCGAGCGGTACAGCAGCCGGCTGTGCAGCACGAAGCGGTGCAGCCCGTACCACGCCAGCGGATACGCCAGCAGCGTCGCCCCCACCGCCGCCAGCGGCCCGAACGGCCCTGCGGCATAATGCACGGCGTATGCCAGGCTGGCAGCGGCGAGGGCGAGATAGACGTGGACCGCCGGGTGGCTGCCATAGGCCACGAACAGGTCGCGCAGCGTCATCCGACCGAGGTCGAAGCTGCGCCCGTATTTCCGCCAGCGGGTGTACATCAGGCTCTCCTCAAGCCCGTCCATTGCCTTCCCGGACAAAGGCCTGTCAAGACGACCCCCTTCCGGCGGCAGGTCGCCGAACCCCGGCGGCCCCGGAAACCCGCCCCGATCCGGCTTCCCGGAGGCGAGCCCCCGGGAAGGCGGAGCCTCGATCCTGCCTCCTTCCGCCCGCCCGTCGTGCCATGCTGTAGTGCGCCCCTTCCAGGACGGAGACGTTCGACTGGCCCGCTCCCCGAAAACCCGCCTGGCCCTGGCGGCCCTTCTCGTCCTGGCCGCCACCGCCCGCGCCGCCCCCGCCTCCGCCGCCGACGAGACCGCCGCGCCCTGCGCCCCCGGCGACGCGCCGCCCGGCCAGACCCGCCTCCTCGTCACCGTCACCGGCGCCAGGCCGGTCACGGGCAACGTCACATTCACGCTGTACGGGTCGAACCCCTCGGCGTTCCTGGCGCACCGCGGCAGCATCGCGCTGACCCGAGTGACCCTGGACTCCAGCCGGGCGGACGCCTGCTTCGCCCTGTCCGAGCCGGGCGCCTATGCGGTCGCCGTCTACCACGACGCCAACGACAACCACCACTTCGACCGCACCCTGCTCGGCCTGCCCGCGGAAGGCTACGGCTTCTCCAACAACGTGGTCCCGCTGCTGCTGCCCTCCTACGCCTCGGCCCGCATCATGGTCCCCGCCGGCGAGAGCCGCATCACCATCCGCCTGATCTACTGACCACAGGCAGGGCCGCAGCTCCGCCGCAGGAAGCCCCAGCCCTGGACCTTCCTTCCGGATGCCGGGTCCAGGGGCGGCTCCCTCCGGTGGCCTTTCCAACGATCCAAGTGGATCGTCGGAATCTTTGGCCACCTCCGCCTGGCGGGTCTGGGCAGAGCCCGGCCTTCCTACTCCGCCGCCGGCCGCCCCCGCTCCCCCACCACGCCCATCTCCTCCCCGGCCGCCACGATGATCCCCACCGCCCGGTCCACCTGCGCCGGGCTGTGCGCCGCGCTGACGCTGGTGCGCAGCAGAGACTGCCCCCCCGGCGTCGCCGGCGGCAGCGCCAGGTTCACGTACAGCCCGAGGTCGAGCACCCGGTTCCACATCGCCGCGGCCGTCGCGGGATCGGCCAGCCGCACCGCCACGATCGGGCTCGCCACCGGTCCCAGCGCGAATCCCGCGGCCTCCAGCCCCGCGTGCAGCCGCGCCGCATTGGACGACAGCCGCCCGCGCAGCTCCGGCCGCGCTTCGAGCTGCACCAGCGCCTCCGACACGCTTGCCGTGATCGAGGACGGCATCGACGCGCTGAACATGTATGACCGCGACGCCAGCCGCAGCAGGGAGAAATCCTCCAGGTCGGACGCGCAGAAGCCGCCCACGCCGCCCAGGCTCTTGCTGAACGTGCCGACCACGAAGTCGACGTCCGCCTCGACGCCGCACGCCTCCGCCAGCCCCCGCCCGTGCCCGCCGAGCACCCCCAGCGAGTGCGCCTCGTCGACCAGCAGGTAGCCGCCCAGCTCGCGCTTGACCTGCGCGAACTCTCGCAGCGGCGCCACGTCGCCCAGCATCGAGTAGATGCCCTCCGCCACGACCAGCTTGTCCCCCGGCTCGCTGGCAAGCAGCCGCAGCCGCCGGGCCAAGTCGTCCGCGTCGTTGTGGCGGAAGCGCGTGACCCTCGCCCCGCTCAGCTTCGCCCCGTCGTAGATGGAGGCGTGGCTGTCCGCGTCGAGCAGCAGGTGGTCCTCGCGCCCGCACAGTCCCGACAGCGTCCCCAGGTTCGCCTGGTAGCCGGTCGTGAACACCATCGCGTCGCGCCGGCCGAGGAACCGCGCGATCTGGCGCTCCAGCGCAGTGTGGCCCGCATAGGTCCCGTTGGCGATCCGCGACCCCGTGGTCCCAGTGCCCTCGCGCAGCAGGGCCGCCGTCGCCGCCGCGACGCACGCCGGCTCGAACGTCATCCCCAGGTAGTTGTTGGTGCCGAACAGCAGCACGTCCCGCCCGCCCAGCCGCGCCTCCGTGGGCGAGACGATCTCGTCGAACACCAGGCTGAACGGGTTGCGCCTCGCCCCCCCCAGCCGCGCGAACGCCTGCTTCAGTCCGTCGTACTTCGCCAGCACGGCGCTATGCCCCCGCGCGCCCGGGGGCCGCGCGCAGCACGCCCGCCAGGTCGCCGATGGTGTGGATCTCGGCCAAGCTGTCCAGCGGCACGATGGTGTCGAACCGCGTCTCCAGCGCCATGATGAAGTCCATCACCGCCAGCGAATCCAGCCGCAGGTCGCGCACGATGCTGGTCTGCGGCCCCACCGTCCGGTCCACGCCGGCAGGAATGCCCTCCAGCGCGCTCACCACCGACTGGATGCCCGCCAGAACCTCGTCCTCAGACAGCGTCAACACCGATCTCCCTGGCCGGGACCCCGGCGTGGCGGTGATGTGGGTGCGGCGCGGCCATGTTCGACTCCGGGACAGGCAGGCCGCCGGTTATGCGGGGCGCCACGCGCCGCGGCAAGTTCGCGGCGTCCATGCCCGCTCCGCCCCCGCCGCGACCGCCACCCGAGGGCAGGGACCCCGCCCGCGCCGCGGCCCGCCCTTGCCAGCCCGCAGCCTTTGCGCCACCAACCCCGCGCCACACAGCGGGAACCCGGCATGAGCCTCCTCCAGGCCTTCGCGATCGCCGTCCTGCAGGGCGCCACCGAGCTGTTCCCCGTCAGCAGCCTCGGCCACGCCGTCCTGCTCCCCGCCCTGCTGAACTGGCACCTCGACCAGGCCGGCGAGTCCTTCCTCCCCTTCCTCGTCATGCTCCACGTCGGCACCGCCACGGCCCTGCTGCTCTACTTCTGGCGCGACTGGTGGGCGCTCGCCGCCGGCGTCCTCGGCCTTTCCACTCCCCACGTCGCCGCCGAAAGCCGGCGCGTCCTCGGCCTCATCGTCCTCGCCACCATCCCCGCCGCCGTCCTCGGCGCCGTCCTGGAGCACCAGCTCCGCCGCCTGTTCGGCACCCCCGCGGTCATCGCCGGAGTCCTCGCCGCCAACGGCATCCTCCTCCTGCTCGCCGAACGCATCCGCGCCCGCACGCCCGACTCGCCCCAGCGCCCGCTCTCCTCCCTGCGGGCCGTGGACGCCCTGGCCATCGGCGCCTGGCAGTGCCTCGCCCTGGTTCCCGGCTTCTCCCGCTCCGGCGCCACCATCACCGGCGCCCTCCTGCGCAACCTCCACCCCGAGGGCGCCGCCCACTTCTCCTTCCTGATCGCAACTCCGATCATCCTCGGCGCCACCGTGCTCGAGGTCCCCAAGCTGCTGCGCGCCGACATGCCGCCCGGCACCCTCCAGCTCAGCCTGCTCGCCGCCGCCGCCGCCGGCGTCACCGCCTGGCTCAGCACCGCCTTCCTGATGCGCTGGTTCCGCAACCACGACCAGTGGGCGCTCGACCCCTTCGCCTGGTACTGCATCGCCGCCGGCCTCGGCAGCCTCGGCTACCTCCTGCTCGCCTGAGCGGAAGGCAAGGTTGAGGCTCTGCCTCAAACTCCGCTCAAGGCAATTGCCTTGAGAGCCCACTACTTGGGTCAAGGGATCAAAAGGTCCCCGGACCCTTTGCGGGTCTGGGCAGAGCCCGGCCTTGCTGTGTTTGGAGCCGCCATGCGCCCCCTTCGCATCCTCCTCGCCGCCGCCCTCCTCGGCGCGGCCCCGCTCCCCCCCGCCGCCCGCCCGGTCTCGCGCGCCGACCTCCCCTGGTGGAGCGCCCGCCTCGCCGCCAAGGCCCAGGCGCTGCGCAGCGGCCCAGTCGACCTCGTCTGGTACGGCGACAGCATCACCCAGGACTGGGAGCAGGCCGGCCCCGAGCCCTGGCGCGACTTCGCCCCGGTGTGGCAGCGCTTCTACGGCGACCGCCACGCGCTGAACCTCGGCTTCAAGGGCGACGCCACCTCGCACCTGCTCTGGCGCATCGAGCACGGCGAGGCCGACGGCATCTCGCCGAAGGCCGCCGTCATCCTCATCGGCGCCAACAACTTCGGCCACCTGCACTGGTCCGCCGCCGACACCCTGCTCGGCATCGACGCGATCGTCGCCGCCCTGCACGCCCGCCTGCCGCGCACCCACCTGATCCTGCTCGGCGTCCTGCCCAGCATCCGCAACAGCTACGTCGACGCCAGCACCGCCACGGTGAACGCGGCCCTGCCCACCCGCTACGCCGGCGATCCGCTGCTCACCTACGTCGACGCTGGCGCCGCCGTGGCCCCGTCTGGCCGCCCCGACCCCGCGGCCTTCCTCGACGGCCAGCTCACGCCCTCCGACCCGCCGCTGCACCCCACCGCGCAGGCCCAGGCCCGCATCGCCGCCCTGATCGAGCCCGCCGTCGCCGCGGCCATGGGCGACCGCGTCCACCGCTGAAGCCTGTCATGGACCCGCAGCCCGGTCCCATGCGCCACGACGAACAGGAAGCGTGTTCTTTCTTGAAAGAAAGAACCAAAGAACTTTTCCCACAAGAAGGAAGTTTTCCCTGCAACTTCCTGTTCTTATGTGCAAAGTCTTTTTGCTTCTTTTTCTCCAGAAAAAGAAGACTCTTTCCTGCCCTTGCCTGCCTCCCTTGTCCGCGCCGAGACGCCCCGCCCGCACCGAACCGCCGGGTGCCCCGTGCGCTATCCCCCCATGACCTCCCCCAGCACCGCGCGCGCCGAAACCGCCGCCGCCTTTTCCGCCGCCACCCGGGCGTTCGATCGCGGCAAGCCCGTGTGGGTCCTGGGCCACAACGATGCGGACGGCCTGTCCGCCACCGCCCTGTTCGCCCGCGCCTTCGCGCAGGCAGGCTGGACGGTGCGCACCCGCATCGTCGGCCGCGGCGAGAGCCCCTGGTCGGACGCGATGCGGGCCGAGCTGTCCGGCGAGCCGGCGGGCGGCCTCGTGGTCACCGACCTCGGCGTGCGCGACGCCCTGCCGATGCCCGGCGTGCCCACCGTGGTGGTGGACCACCACATCCCGGGCAGCCTGCCGCCTGGCGCCACGGTGATCAGCGGCCACGGCCAGGACCCGATCCCGACGTCCTCGCTGCTGGCGTTCTGGTGCGCGGGGACGCTCGCGGACGCAGAGCCCTGGCTGTGGCTGGCCGCGGTGGGCCTGATCGGCGACATGGCCGAGAAGGCGGGCTTTCCCGAGATGGACGCGGCGCGGCGCTTCGGCGTCACCGCGCTGCGCGACGCGGCCGCCCTGGTCAACGCCCCCCGCCGCAGCGCGTCCGGCGACGCGGCCCCCGCCCTGTCCCTGCTGATGGCGGCGGACGGCCCGAAGGACGTGCTGTCCGGCGAGCGTCCCGAGTCCGCCGCCGTGCTCGCCGCCCGCGCCGAGGTCCGCGCGGCGCTGGAGGCCGCGCGCCGCGTCGCCCCGGTGGTGCGCGGCGAGGTGGCGCTGATCCGCTTCGCGTCCCCCACCCAGATCCATCCCCTGATCGCCCAGCAGTGGCGCGGCCGCCTGCGCGACAAGGTCGTGATGGCCGCCAACACCGGCTACCGCCCGGGCTGGGTGCACTTCGCCGTGCGCTCCGCCGCCGACCGCGACCTGGTGGCCTTCCTCGCCGACCACCGCCCGCCGGGCGCGGACGAGATGTACGGCTCCGGCCACCGCCAGGCCACCGGCGGCGCGCTGCGCCCGTCGGACTGGAACGCCTTCGTCACCGGCCTCGGCTTCGGCCCCTCCGCCCGCGTGCCGGATGCCACGCCCACGCCGGACACCGCCGCCGCCGAGCACGCGGCATGAGCGGCGCCCCGCTGCGCCTCGGCTTCCCCGTCAAGGTGATGGGCGTGCCCGGACTCAAGAGCAACGACACCCGGCGCTGGCAGCAGAACCCGCACCTGAGGACGTCGCTCGAATGCATCGACGCCATCCTCGACTACCTCGCCAGGCGCCGCATCCCGATGTACCGCATGTCCTCCGACCTTGCCCCCTACGCCACCCACCCCGACATGCCGCAGTTCCATGCCATGGTGGCCGACAGCGCCTCCGAGCTGGCCGCGATCGGCCGCAAGTCGCGCGAGCTGGACATCCGCCTGTCGTTCCACCCCTCGCAGTACGTCCTGCTCAACAGCCCCGACCCCGCGCTGACCAAGAAGAGCATCTGGGACCTGGCCTCGCAGGCGGAGATGCTGGACCGCATGGAGCTGGGCCCTGAGGCGGTCATGGTGACCCACGTCGGCGGCGCCTACGGCGACGTGGAAGGCTCGCGCGCCCGCTGGGTCGAGACCTGGGCCACCCTGCCCGAGCACGTCCGCCGCCGCCTGGTGCTGGAGCACGACGACATCCGCTTCTCCGCCGCCGACGTGCTGTGGGTGCACGAGCACACCGGTGTGCGCCTGATCTTCGACTACCAGCACCACTGGTGCCTCAACCCGCAGCACCTCGACACCATCGACGTGCTGCGCCGCATCCTGGCCACCTGGCCGGACGGCGTGCGCCCGAAGATCCACTTTTCCTCGCCGCGCACCGAGCTGCGCGAGCTGGTCAGGACCGACCGCAAGACCCGCAAGAAGACCAAGACCCTGCGCCCTCCGGTCTGGACCGGCCACGCCGACTTCACCAACCCGTTCGAGTTCGCCCGCTTCATGCGCGATGCCGAGGGCCTGGAGTTCGACATCATGCTGGAAGGCAAGTCCAAGGACATCTCGCTGCTCAAGCTGCGCCCGGACCTGCTGCGCTACGCCCCGGACGTCGCCGCCCGCTTCGGCGTCCACCCCGCAGAGGCCGCCGCCCTCGACGCCGAAGCCGACGCGCTGGAAACCGCCCACGATCCCGCCGACGACCCCGACGTGGACGAGGGCGGCTAGAGGGTGCGATGGGTCTGGCAACAGTTCGCTGACGCAGGAAGGCAGGCAAGAATCTTCTTTTTCTGAAGAAAAAGCAGCAAAAAGACTTTTGCCTATAAGGCTCCGGGCATGCAGTCGGCTCCGGAGTCTGATTGGCGAAATTTCTTTGGTTCTTTCTTTCAAGAAAGAACACGCCTGCTTCTTGCTGTGCTGCGGGAAGCCGCGGTCATCATGATCTCCGGGCGCCCCCGCGTCACCCGCCGCCCAGCCACAGCACGTCCCCGATCCTGCGCGCGCCCCCCGCGATCATCGCCAGCCGGTCGAACCCCACCGCGATCCCGCTGCACGCCGGCATCCCGTGCGCCAGCGCCGCCAGCAGCTCCTCATCGAGAGGCCACTCCCCCCCGCCCAGCGCCCGTCGTCGCGCCCGGTCAGCCTCGAACCGCGCCCGCTGCTCCCCCGCGTCGCACAGCTCCTCGAACGCGTTGCCCAGCTCCACCCCGCACACGAACAGCTCGAACCGCAGCGCCGCCCGCCCGTCCGCCGGGTCACGCCGCGCCAGCGCCGCCTGCTCGGCCGGCCAGTGCGTCAGGAACGTCGGCCGCGCCCGCCCCAGATGCGGCTCCACCCGCTCCAGCATCAGCCGGAAGAACAGGTCCTCCCAGTCCTCCCCGTCCCGCAGCGCCACCCCCGCCTGCGCGGCCAGCGCCCCCGCATCCCCCGCCGTCCCCAGCACGTCCGCCCCCACGTGCCGCGCGAACGCGTCGGCCACGCTCACCCGCTCGAACGAGTCCAGCGACGTCCTAACCCCCCGCATCTCCACCACCGGCGGCAGCACCGCGCGCAGGAACGCCTCGACCTCGTCCATCAGCCCCGACAGCGACGCCCCCGGCCGATACCACTCCAGCATCGTGAACTCCGCCGAGTGCAGCGGCGCGTCCCCGCCCACCGCCTCGCCGTTGCGCCACACCCGCGCCAGCTGGAACACCGGCCCCGCGCCCGCCACCAGCAGCCGCTTCATCGCGAACTCCGGGCTCGTGTGCAGCCACAGCGCCTCGCGCCCCCCGTCCGGGAGCTCCCGCTCCGTGGCGAACGGGCGCAGGTGCACCTCCTCGCCCGGCGTGCGCACCGCATACGGCGTCTCGATCTCGGTATAGCCCCGCGCCTCGAAGAACCGCCGCGTCGCCCGCGTCAGCTCGCCGCGCCTGCGCAGGAACGGCAGCCGGTCGGCCAGGGAGTCCGGATGCCATGTCGCCATGCCTATCCTCGAAGAAGGCAAGCAAGGCTGGGCTCTGCCCAGACCCGCCAGGGGCGAGCCGCCCCTGGACCGGCTTGACTTAAGTATTGGATTCCAAGGGCTCCGCCTTTGGCGGGGTCCGGGGGCCGAGCCCCTGGCCTTCCTAGTCGCTCCCGACCGCCAGCCCCGCCCCCCGCGGGTCCGTCGCGATGTGGCACGTCTGTTCCGCGTCCGGCAGGTAGCGCGCGCATTCCGCGACGTTGGCCCGCCCCGGCTCCGGCACCGGCGAGGCCATCGCCCGCCCCGAGCGCCGCGCGTCCTCCAGCCCGTCCGCCACCGCCAGTGCCGCGCCGTCCTGCCCCGACCCGCCCACCGCCGCGCGGAACGCGTGCAGGTTCGCGTTCCACTCCAGCGCCGCCGACAGCATCGGCCGCGCCAGCGCCGGCGACGCCGCCAGCAGCACCCCTGTCCCCGCCGCCACCCGCCCGGTGCCGAACAGGTTGTCCATCGTGAGCGCGCACGCCACCGCCCCGCCGTGCCGGTCCAGCACCACGAAGCTCGTCGACGCCGGCAGCGCGGGCAGCGCCGGCCCGCCGCCGGCCCCCGCCAGGGCCGACTTCGCGTCCGCCCCCGCGCGCACCGCCGCCGCCGCAGACAGCGCCCGCGCCTGCGCCCCCGCCAGGTCCCCGGGTGCGTGCAGCAGCGTCTGGAACGCCGCCGCCGCCGCCACGCCGCCGTCCGCCGGCTCCGGCACGAACGCCACCCGGTCGTTGCCCGCGTCCAGCATCAGCGGCGCCACAGCGTGCGGCAGCGCCGTGCGCAGGTCCGCCGCCGCCAGCCCGCCGCCCGCCACCGAAGCCCCCGCCACCAGCTTCGCGGCAAGCCCGCCCTGGTAGAGGTCGCCCACCCCCGCCACCCGCAGCTGCGCCAGCGTCGCCCCCAGCGCCGGCTGCGTCATCACCGCGCCTTCCGCCAGCGTCGTGCCCACCGCCCCAGCGTCGACCGCCGGCGCCACGCCCCCGCGCCGCGCCCGCCCGCCCCCCGCCGGGGCAGGTGCCGCCGGGCCGCCCGCGCCGAACACCGTTCGCGCGTTCGGGTCCGCCAGCAGCGGCGCGCCCACGTCCGCCAGGTCGCGCGCGAACGCCCGCGACACCGGGGTGCCGAACCGCGCGAGCTGCTCCGCCGGCGCCACCAGCGACTCGAACGGCCGGCTGCCGTACAGCGCGTGCAGCAGGAACATCCCGCGCGCCAGCATCGGCACCGCCGCCGGCCGGTCCGCCCCGGCGCCCGGCGCTCTGGGCGCGATCGGCGTGAACATGATCGCCTGCGGCACCCCGCCGCCCGCCCCCGCCTCGCGCGGCTGGTAGGCCAGGCACGCCCCGCCCGCCCCCAGCGACGCCCGCGACGGCAGCGTCACCGCCAGCGTGAACGCCAGCGCCACCGCCGCGTCCGCCGCCGTCCCGCCCTGCGCCAGCACCGTGCGCGCCGCCAGCGCTGCCTGCGGCTCGTCCGCCGCCGCGCCCCCGATGAAGCCCGTCAGCGCCTGCTGCGTCCCGCCCGACCCGCCCAGAAAGAAGTCGTGCACCCCGCTCGCCGCGCCGCAGCCGCCCAGCCCGAGCCCGAGCGCCGCCGCCGTCGCCGCACCCCGTGCCCCGCCCGACCGCCGCAGCGCCGACAGGACGCCGACACCCTGGCCCGCGCGCCCGTACCCGCTCCGCTGACCCATGCTCGTCCTGCTCCACACGCGACCGCCACGCCGGCGCAGGCCATAGCCGCAACAACCGCCTGCGGCAACAATCCGACCCTGCCCGCAGGGCCTCGGCCGGAGGGAGCGCCCGGCGGTGTCTCGGTTCGAAACCTAGAAAGGAAGGCCAGGGGCTCTGCCCCTGGACCCCGCTCAAGGCAATTGCCTTGAGAATCCATTTGAAAGGAAGACCAGAAGGGAATCCCCAGGAGCGCCGGTCCAGGGCGGCTCGCCCTGGCGGGTCCAGGGCAGAGCCCCGGCCTTGCTTCCCTGCGCCGCTTTCCGCTTCTCCCCCCCGAGCACCGCCCGCCTCAGCGCGTGCGACCCTCGGGGTGCAGCACCCCGGCCAGGAACCGGGCGCGCGCCCTGGCGACCGCGGCGCGGAGTTTCGGGTCGGGCAGCAGGTGGGTGCCGGGCAGCAGCAGCAGGTCGTACGGCCGGCCCGCGGCGATCAGCGCCTGGGTGATCTTCACCGTGTTCTCGAAATACACGTTGTCGTCGGTCAGGCCGTGCATCAGCAGCAGCGGCCGCCGCAGCCCCGACGCATAGGTCAGCACGCTGGACGCGTGGTAGCCGTCCGGGTCGTCCTGCGGCGTGCCGAGGTAGCGCTCGGTGTAGGCGGTGTCGTAGTCGGCGAAGTCCGCCACCGGCGCGCCGGCGACGCCGACGGCGAACACGTCGGGCCTGCGCATCGTGGCCATCGCGGTGAAATAGCCGCCGAACGACCAGCCGGTGACGCCGACGCGGGAAAGGTCCATCTCCGGATACCGCGCGCCCAGCGCCCGCAGCCCGTCGACCTGGTCGGCGAGCGGCAGGTCGATGAGGTTGCCGCGCGTGGCGCGCTCCCAGTCGCGGCCGCGCCCGGGGGTGCCGCGGCCGTCGAGGCTGACCACCACGAAGCCCTGGTCGGCGAGGCACTGGTCGTCCAGGTAGCGGCGCGGCGCGCGCTTGACCATCTTCACCGTGGGCCCGGCATACACCGACAGCACCACCGGGAAGCGCCGTCCGGGTGCCGCCCAGGCCGGGCGCAGCACCACGGCGTCGAGCGCCAGCGGGCCGGCGGTGGTGAACTCGGGGGCGGGCAGGGCGGCCGGCGTCTCCGCCCGGCTCGGCAGGGTGGCCAGCACGCGGCCGTCGGCGGCGCGCACCAGGCTGGCGGCGGTGCCGTCGGCGCCGCTGAAGCGGTCCACGAACACCGCATGCCCACCCTCGGCGAAATGCGCCTCGTGCAGGCCAGGCTCTGCCGCCACCGGCACGGCGTCGCCGGTGGCCAGCGACACGCGCTGCAGCGTGGTGCCGAGGCGGTCGGCAGAGGCGGCGGCGATCGTCACCGCGCCGGCGCCGGCGTCGAGGTCCGTCACCGCGAGGAACGCCAGCCCCGGGGCGAGCGCGCGCTCCAGGCTGCCGTCGGCATGGCGCAGCTCCAGCCGCCAGCCGCCGTCGCGCTCGGCCGCCCACAGGAAGCCGGAGCCGTCCGGCAGCCACAGCGGCAGCGCCCGCCCGTCCGCGCGCGGCAGAGGGTCGATGTCGAGCCACGCTGGGTCGCTCTCTGCGAGCAGCGTGGTCGCGTGCCCGGTCGCGGGGTCCACCGCGAGCACCCGCTCCTCCGTCTGTGCCCGGTTCAGCACCACGAGGCACAGGTGCCCGGCGCTCCAGGTCACGCGGGCGAGATACGGCCAGGCCTCGCCGTCCCAGTCCACCCAGCGCGTGTCGCCGCCGCCCTGCGCCACCAGGCCGAGCCGCACCCGCGCGTTGGCGGTGCCGGCGCGGGGATAGCGGAACGCCGACGGCGGCGTCGCCGGGTGCTCCGGGTCGGCGATGAAGTGCGGCTCCACCCCGGCGGTGTCGGCCTCCTCGTAGAGCAGCGTGGCCCCGTCCGGCGACCACCAGGCGCCGTCGGGACGGTCCAGCTCCTCCGCGGCGGCGAACTCGGCGAGGCCGTGGCTCAGCGTGTCGCTGCCGCCCCGCGTGAGCTGCCGGTCCTCGCCGGTCGCGAGGTCGACGACGTGCAGGTCGTTGTCGCGCACCACAGCGACGCGGCGGCCGTCGGGCGACAGCCGCGGCGCGATCCAGCCGGCGCCGGGCACCGGACCGGCCGTGCCGCTGGCGGTGTCCACCCGCACCAGCCGGTCGGCCTGGGTGAGCAGCGCGGTGGCGCCGTCGCGCGACACTGCGACGTCGGTGATGCCGGCGAGCGTCATGCGCGCCCGCTCGCGCCGGGCCTTCTCCTCGGCCGACAGGACCTCCGGGCCGTCGTCCGGCGCGGCCAGCTCCGTTTCCGCCCCGCTGGCGATGTCGAGGCGGTAGAGGCGCTGGCGGGTGTCGCGCGGGCCGGAGCGCAGGTAGAGCACGGTGCGGCCGTCCGGGGCGGGCTCGGCGTGGCGGGGCGCGCCCAGGCTGCCGCCGCGGGTGGCGGCGAGGGCGTCGAAGCAGTCCTCCGACGCTGCGGCGGGATCGGCCGCGCGGGCGGCGGGCGCGAGGAGCAGGACGAACGCGAACACCCGGGCCGCGGCGAGCGGCCGCCGGCCCGGCCCGGTCCCGGCGGAACGACGGACGGGCGGAGAAGCGCGCATGGAGACCGATCCTTCCTGTGCCCTGCACGGGCAGAGTCCCGGCGAGATCCCGCCCGCCGCGCCCTGGGCCGGCACGCATGATGCGCCGGTGCCCTGGCGCCGGATAGCACCGGCCGATCGCGTCCCGGTCCAACCCCCTCCCCAGATGCCCCGGGCCCGAAGTCGCGCGGGTCTGGGGGCGCCTGCCCCCAGCGGGTCCAGGGCAGGGCCCTGGCCTTGCTTCCTTGCCCGAGCCCCCCGGTGCTACACCCGCCCCGCAACACCCGCCGGAGCACGACGATGCGTTGGTCGACCCTGATGCGCGGCCTCGCCGCCGCCGCCCTGCTGGCCGCCGCTCCCGCCCGTGCCCAGGACGCCACCCCCGCGCCGCACTCCCTCGCCGCCCCCGACACCGCCTTCTCCCCCGCGCAGCGCGCCGAGATCGTGGCGATCCTGCGCGACGCCCTGCGCACCGACCCCTCGATCCTGCGCGACGCCGTCGGCGCCCTGCAGGCCGACGAGACCCGACAGCAGGCCGGCGCCACCCGCGACGCGCTCGCCACCCACCGCCAGGCCCTCGTCGCCACCCCCGGCGACCCCACCGCCGGCGACGCGCACGGCCGCCCCACCGTCGTCGAATTCTACGACACCCGTTGCCCTTACTGCCGCCGCATGGTCCCGGTGATGGCCGAGCTGGTGCGCGCCACCCCCGGCCTGCGCGTCGTCTACAAGGACATCCCGATCCTCGGCGCCGGCAGCGTGCTGCAGGCCAAGGCCCTGCTGTCCGCCCTCGCCCTCGGCGGCGACTCCGCCTACCTGCGCATGCAGGACGCTGTGATGAAGGACACCGCCACGCCGAGCGACGCCACGGTCCGCGCCGACGCCCAGGCCGCCGGCCTCGACCCCGACAGCGTCGCCGCCGGCATGGCCAGCCCCGCCGTGCAGGCCCGCATCGACGCCAACCTCAAGCTCGCGGCCGCGCTGCACGTGGAAGGCACGCCCGCCCTGGTCGTCGGCAACCAGCTGATCCCTGGCGCCGTCGGGCTCGACGACCTCAGGTCGGCGGTCGAGCGCACGGCGGAGTAGGAAGGCCAGGGGCTCTGCCCCTGGACCCCGCTCAAGGCAATTGCCTTGAGAATCCATTTGAAAGGAAGACCAGGGGAGAACCCCAAAAAGCGCCGGTCCAGGGCGGCTCGCCCTGGCGGGTCCAGGGCAGAGCCCTGGCCTTGCTTCCCTACGCCGCCTGCCGCCGCTCCCCGCCCAGCACCACCCGCAGTGCCTCCACCAGCGCGTCCATCATCGCGTCGGTGTGGAACGGCGTCGGCGTGAGCCGCAGCCGCTCCTTGCCCACCGGCACCGTCGGGTAGTTGATCGGCGTGGCATAGATCGCGAACTCCTCGAGCAGCCGCCGGCTGACCTCGCGGCACAGCGCGGCCTCGCCCACGAAGATCGGCACGATGTGGCTCTGCGACGCCATGACCGGCAGCCCCGCCGCCGCCAGCCGCGCCGTCAGCGCCGCCGCCCGCTCGAACAGCTTCGCCCGGCGTGCCCCGTCGCCCTTGAGGTGGCGCACGCTGGCCAGCGCGGCCGCCGCCACCGAAGGGGGCGTCGAGGTCGTGAAGATGAACCCCGACGCAGTGGAGCGCACGTAGTCCACCACGTCAGCGTCGCCGGTGATGTAGCCGCCGTGGCAGCCGAACGCCTTGGCCAGCGTGCCCTCGATGATGTCGACCCGGTGCGCCACCCCGTCGCGCTCCGACACGCCGCCGCCGTGCGCGCCGTACATCCCCACCGCGTGCACCTCGTCGAGATACGTCATCGCCCCGTGCCGCTCGGCCAGGTCGCAGATCGCCCCGATCGGCGCGATGTCCGCGTCCATCGAGTACACGCTCTCGAACACCACCAGCTTCGGCGCGTCCGCCGGCGCCGCCGCCAGCTTCGCCTCCAGGTCCGCCAGGTCGTTGTGCGCCCACACGTGCACGGTGGCGCCGCGCGCCGACTTCACCCCCACGATCATCGACGCGTGGTTCTTGGCGTCGGAGAACACGTGCCACCCCGGCCGCCCCGGCAGCGGCGCCAGCAGCGTGCCCAGCGTCGCCTGGTTCGACACGTAGCCCGACACGAACAGCAGCCCCGCCGCCTTGCCGTGCAGCGACGCCAGCTCCGCTTCCAGCGCCGCGTGGATCGGCGTGCTGCCCGCGATGTTGCGCGTGCCGCCGGCACCCACCCCCATCGCGTCCAGCGCCTCGCGCGCGGCGTTCACCACCACCGGGTCGGTGCCCATGCCCAGGTAGTCGTTGGACGACCACACCGTGACCTCGCGCGGTACCCCCCCGCCGGCCGCCTCCATCACGTACACCGGGAACCGCCCCGCCTGCTTGAGCAGCGGGGCGAAGCGGCGGTAGCGGCCCTGCGCATGGATCTCGGCGAGGGTGCGCCGGGCGTGGTCGTGGAACGGATGCATCGGTGGGGCCTCGCAACGGGACACCCCTCTCTAGTGGCCCGCTCGCCCGGAAATTGCGAGGGCCGAACCCCTGCCGCCGCGGCGGGTCAACCATGCCGAAGGAAGCAAGGTTGAGGCTCCGTCTCAAACTCCGCCAGGGGGAAGCTTCCTGACCGGCTTCACTCAGGAAAGCCGGTCCAGGGCGGCTCGCCCTGGCGGGTCCAGGGCAGAGCCCTGGCCTTCCTTTCCTACTTCGCCGCCGCCGTCAGGTTCAGCACCCGCACCATCCCGTCCGGCCCGCCCGCCCGCCCGCCGAGCTGCGCCATGGCCAGCAGCGACAGCGGCGCCGCCGGGTGCACCCCCAGCGTCAGCGTGCCCGGCGCCCGCACGAACGCCGCCAGCGCCGCGCGCACCGACTGCGCCGCCGGCGAGGCCACCGGCAGCGACTCGACCTGTCCCGCCACCAGGGCGCGCAGCGTCGCGGCATCCGTCCCCGACGCCTTGGCCTTGGCCTCGAGCACGTGTTCCATCAGCCCGGCGTCGACCAGAACCAGGTCGAGCCCGCGCACCGTGAGCCCCAGCATCGCCGCGGGGTCCGGCGCCGCCCCGGCCCCCAGCGGCAGATGGTCGAACCCGCCCGACAGCGTGGCCTGCCCCATGTCGACCCCGACAAGGCGCCACGCCGCGATCGTCATCGCGCCCGCCGCCCGGTCCAGGGAGGCGTCCACGTGCAGGTCGCCCTCGAAGCGCGCGTAGCCGAGCCCCTGCAGCCCCGCCAGCAGCGCCGGCGGCCCTTCCAGCCGCAGCTCCGTCACGTCCCCGACCCCGTGCTGCGCGCCCGGCGCCACTCCTGGCGCCGCCCCCGGCACGGTTCCGGCCGCCGCCCCCGGCGCCGCCGTGTCGGTGAAGCTCGTGACCCGCCCGACATGCAGCAGCGGCGCCTCGCCCTGCGAAACGTCCAGCCCGCTCGCTTCCAGCGTCTGCCGCCCCGCCGCCGCCGGCACTGCCGTCCCTGCCCGCATCGCGCCGGCGACGGCGGCGACGTCCACCCCGTCGAACGCCGCGTGCCCGAGACGCAGCCGCACCGCACCCCCCGACGCAGCACCCGCAGACGGGTCCGGCAGCGACATCGTCACCCCGTCCACCGAGCCCCGCCCGCGCCGCCCGACTCCGTAGTCCGCCAGCGCGAGCGCCGCGATCCCCACCTCGCCGCCGCCGCCGGCCAGACGCACCCCGCGCGCTTCCGCCGCGTCGAACCGCCCGCCCAGCGCGCCCCCAAGCGTCCCGCCCGTCGCAGTCCCCGACGCATTGCCGTCCGCGCCATCCGCCGACGGCACCGACAGCCTGGTCCAGCCGACGTGCTCCGCGCTGCCCGACACCGCCGCCGCGTCCGGCGTGGCCAGCGTCACCGCGTCCGCAGTGCCGGTGCACACCGAGGCCGCGTCGCACCCCACCACCACCGTGTCCGCCCGCACCGTGCTGTCCGGCCCCGCCAGCACCACGCCGGCGAACCGGGCGTTGCGGTGCAGCACGTTCGGCGCGGCGGACGCGTAGCTGAACGTCGTGTCCGGCCCGAGATGCTCGCGGAACCGTGCCACGCCCTGCTCCAGCATCTCGTGCGCCTGCCGCTGCACCACCAGCCAGCCGCCCCCGCCCAGCGCCGCGGCCACCGCCACCGCGCCCGCCACCACCCCGACCACCCGTCCGCGCACCGTCACTCTCCCCGTGTCCCCGCCGCCGCCCCGCCCACGCCGCCCCCGCTGCCGGCAGCGCCACCACTCGCTCCCGCCGCCGGCAGCGCCGGCACCGTGAACGCCTGCCCCGGATAGATCAGCGCAGGGTCGCGGATCTGCCCGCGGTTGGCGCGCAGGATCACCGTGTAGCGCAGCCCCTCGCCATACGCCGCGCGCGCCATGCGCCACAGGTTCTCGCCCGGCTGCACCACCACCTGGCCCTTCGCCACCGACCCCTTCGGCAGCAGGACCTTGCGGAACGGCAGCTCGACCCGCGCCACCACCGCGCCTGCCCGCCCCGCCTTGTCCGCCCCGATCTGGTCGACGCGAAGCTGGTGCAGCCCTGCCGACAGCGACGGCGGCGTCAGGCTCCAGCGCCCCTGCGCGTCCGCCGCCGCATCGCCCAGCGCCCGGTTCTCCGCATACAGACGCACCGTCGCCCCCGGCGCCGCATGCCCCGCGAAGCGGATGTGCCCGCGGTCGTCGTAGTCCACAGTGTCCAGCCCCAGCGGCCCGGCCTCCGCCGTTCCCGGCGCCTGCAGCACCCGCGGCGCCGCGGCCTCCGGCGCCAGCACCGCCAGCGCCGAACCGCCCGAACTGTCCGGCACCGCCAGCAGCACCGGCCCGCTGCCCAGGACCTCCACGCCCCCCTTCGGGTCGCGCGCCCCCAGCGTCAGCTCGCGTCCCCCCGGCGCCAGGGGGCGCTCCGGCGTCAGCACCCACTCGCCGCGTCCGTCCGCCGTGACCCGGCCCAGCACCGTCTCGCCGTCGCGCACCGTGACCTCGTCGCCCGGCGCCGCCCGCCCGGCCAGCACCGCGTCGCCCCCCGGCCCGACCCTGACCACGTCGAACGACGGCGCCACGTGCGCCACCCCCCCTGCCGTCCCGGATGCCCCGCCCGCCGTCGCTGCACCTGTCGTCGCTCCGCCGCCCGACGCGTCGCCTGCCGCGCCCGCGTCCTCGCGCGCCTGCTCCTGCCCGGACAGCACCCGCGGCACCGCCGGCGCGGCCGCCTCCACCTCGCGCCGCGCCGCCTCGTCCGGCCCCGACAGGCGCAGCGCGACCATGCCGACGCCGAGCGCGACGACGAGCAGCAGCAGGGCCACGATGACCGCGACAGCGGAGGGGCGCCGGACGCGCGTGGGATTGTCCGAGGACATGGCTGTTGCGATACAGCAATCGTGCCCGCACCGGAACCGCGAACCCGGCGCGCGACGCCCCCGTGCCAGCGGCGCAGGGCGGCAAGGCAAGGCAGAGTCTCCGCAACGGGCTTGCCAAGGGCTCGCCCCCGGACCCCTTGACCTGGACGTCTCCTGTCCTGCCGGAGACTGTCACGGACCCGCCAGCCTCGATGTTCCGCATCGCCGCGAGAAGAAAGCGTGTTCTTTCTTGAAAGAAAGAACCAAAGAACCTTGGCCCATGGACTGCGTCGCCGCCTGCGCGCCTGAATCCCATGAGCAAAGTCTTTTTGCTTCTTTTTCTTCAGAAAAAGAAGACTCTTGCCTTCCTGGCCGAAGCAGCAAGCTGCTGCGAGGTTCATGACAGCCTCTGGGCCCGGGCGTAGCCGGCCCGGCTACTCTCCGTCGCGGCACTTCGCGTCGTGCCGCAGCCTGCGGAACGAGCGCACGCTGAACGGCAGCATGCCCACGTAGACCACCCCCAGCGCCGCCAGCGCCGCCCACGGGTCGGCCACCAGCACCGCCGCGAACACCCCGGTGCCGAGCAGCAGCGGCAGCACGTAGGCGGCCGGCACCTTGAAGTTCTTGAAGCTCCACACCGGCAGCGTGGACACCAGCAGCATCGCCACAGCCACCAGCACCACGGCCGCGACCAGCGGGAAATGCGCGAAGCCCCGCACCCGCTCCCAGCCCTGCTGCTCCGCTTCCAGCCCCAGGAACATCGGGAACAGCGCCAGACCCGCCCCCGCCGGCGCCGGCACCCCGGTGAAGAAGCTGTGCGCGTACGCCGGCGCCGGCCTGTCGTCGAGCTGCGCGTTGAACCGCGCCAGACGCAGCGCCATGCACACCGCGAAGATCAGGCACGGCAGGAACCCGTACGACCCCGCGGAGCGCAGCGACCACAGGTAGAGGATGAACGCCGGCGCCACCCCGAAGCACAGGAAGTCCGCCAGGCTGTCGAACTCCGCCCCGAACCGCGACGTCGCCTTGAGCAGCCGCGCCAGCCGCCCGTCCACCCCGTCGATGCACGCCGCCACCGTCAGCGCCACCGCCGCCGCCCCGAACCGCCCGTCCAGCGCGAAGCGCATCCCGGTCAGCCCAGCGCACAGCCCGAGCATCGTCATCAGGTTGGGGATCATCCGGTTGAACGACGGCCCCTTGAACCGCGGCCGCCGCCGCAGCCGCCGCCGCCGCAATCCCCGTGCCTCGCGCCCCCCGCCCGCCGCGCCCAGCGCCGCCGCCTCCTCCCCGGCCACCCTCGGCCGCGCCGGCCCGGACGGCGGCAGCACCGCCGGGAACGCCGGCCCCGCGTCCGGCCCCTCGCGGCTCACGCCAGCAGGTCCGACGCGTCCAGCACCGCCGGCGCCGCGTCCGCCCCGCCTGCCGCCGCGCCGCCCGCCGCCGCCATCCGCGGCGACGGCACCGGATCAAGCGCCGCGATCACCGTCTCCCCGCCCACCATCGTCTGCCCGACCTGCACCAGCGACTGCACGCCTTCCGGCAGATACAGGTCGGTGCGGCTGCCGAACCGGATGATGCCGAACCGCGCCCCCGCGTGCACCGCCTCGCCTTCGCGCACCCCGCACAGGATGCGCCGCGCGATCAGCCCCGCGATCTGCACCACCGCCATGTCCCGCCCGTCCTCAAGCCGCAAAGCCAGCGCATTGCGCTCGTTGTGCACGCTCGCCTTGTCCAGGCTGGCGTTGAGATACTTGCCGTGCCGGTAGGCGATGCGCGTCACCACGGCGTCCACCGGCACCCGGTTGACGTGCACGTTGAGCACCGACAGGAAGATCGCCACCCGCGTGCGCGGCGCCTCGCCCAGTCCCAGCTCCGGCGGCGGCACCGCCGGCCCCACCATCACCACCCGCCCGTCCGCCGGCGCCACCACCAGCCCCGGCCGCGCCGGCGCCACCCGCTCCGGGTCGCGGAAGAAGTACAGGCAGAACAGCAGCAGCACGACCCCCAGGCCCAGCAGCACCCCGCCCCACGCCGGATGCCACGGGCACAGCACGAGCCCGGCCAACGCCAGCAGCGCGGCCGCGGCGATGAACGGACGGCCCGCCGGGTGCGGCGGCGCCATGACCATGCGCAGGCTTTCGATGAGATGCATGACCCGGTCTTGGAACCGCGCGGCGGCCGGCGTCAAGCGCGGCGCAGCAAGGTCAGGAACCCTGGACCCCGCTCAAGGCAATCGCCTCGGAAACTCCTGTACCAAGGACGTCGCCGCGCTGGAGGCTGTTATGGACCTCGTGCCAGCTCGTTGTTTTGGGCAAGAAGACAAGAATCTTCTTTTTCTGAAGAAAAAGAAGCAAAAAGACTTTGTCACGAAAGTTCGGGCGTGCGGGTGGCTCCGTTGCCCAATGAGCAGAAGTTCTTTGGTTCTTTCTTTCAAGAAAAAACATGCTTTCTTCTCGCTATGCTGCAAGAAATCAGGAATGGTAGGTCAGTAACACTCTCTACGCCTTCTCCGACGCGGCATCGAACCGTTCGCGGGCCTGGCGAATGGCGGCGTAGCTGTCCTCGGCCCAGCCCACCAGCCCGGCCAAAGGCGTCAGCACCGAGCGCCCGAGCGGCGAGAGGCTGTACTGGACCTTGGGCGGCTTGGTCGGGAACACCTCACGGTCGGCGAGCCCGTCCCGTTCCAGGTCCCGCAGGGTCTGGGTCAGCATGCGCTTGGAGATGTCCGGGATCGCACGGTGCAGCTCGCTGAAGCGGCGCGGGTGTGAGGCCAGCGCCACGAGCGCCAGCACGGTCCACTTGTCGCCGATGCGGTCCAACACGTTGCGGACCGGACAGGCCGCCGCGTCGAAACCCGCGGCCTGCCAGGCCTCGAACAGCGAACCGGCCGGCGGCTCGCCCTCGGTCGGGAAGGGCACTTCACGCTCACCTGGGGAGGAATTCATGCCTCCTTACATCGCCCACATGTGGTCCTTATTCAATACCTCGTCTCTGAAAAGAGCCAACAAGGAGCCTCGCCCATGTCATCCCCCCGCATCCTGGTCACTGGCGCCACCGGTCAGCTTGGCGGCCTGGTCATCGAAGCGTTGCTGAAGGACATCCCCGCCGCCGAGGTCGCCGGCCTCGCTCGCGCAGCCGGGGAGGGCGCCTCGTCGAAGGACGGCCGCCTGGAGGCGCAGCGCGTCGCGGTCCGCCACGGCGATTACGACGATCCCGCCTCGCTCGCGACGGCCCTGACCGGGATCGAACGGCTGCTGTTCATCTCCTCCAGCGACCTGGAGCACCGGGTGCAGCAGCACCGCAACGTGGTCGAGGCGGCCAGGGCGGCCGGCGTCGCGCTGATCGCCTACACCAGCATCCTGCACGCCGGCCGCTCTCCGCTCGGCCTGGCCGAGGATCACCGCCAGACCGAAGCCATGCTGGCCGCCTCGGGCACGCCCTTCGCGCTGTTGCGCAACGGCTGGTACACCGAGAACTACATGGCCAGCGTCCCTGCGGCCCTGGCCCACGACGCCGTGCTGGGGGCGGCCGGCGACGGGCGCATCTCGTCCGCCGCCCGCGCCGACTACGCCGCCGCCGCCGCCGCCGTGCTGACCTCCAGGCAGGACCAGGGCGGCCGCATCTACGAGCTCGCCGGGGACACCGGATACACCCTGACGGAGCTGGCGGCGGAGCTGTCGCGCCAGGCGGGCCGGGAGATCGCCTACAAGAACCTGCCGGAGGCGGGATTCAAGGCGGCCCTGCTTGGCGCGGGCCTGCCCCCCGGACTGGCGGCCCTGCTCGCAGACAGCGACGCGGGCGCGGCCAGGGGCGCCCTGTTCGACGACAGCCGCGACCTCAGCGGGCTGATCGGACGCCCCACCACCTCCCTGGCTGCCAGCGTCGGCAAGGCCCTCCAGGCGGCCTGACCCAAGCCTGTCCTTTCCCCCGATACGGCTGGCGCGCGGTCGACCGCGCGCCAGCCGGTCGCTTCGAGAGAGTGTTCCATGACCATGCCCATCCTGCACTACATCCACGACCCGCTCTGCGGCTGGTGCTACGGGGCCGAGCCGCTGGTCCAGGCCGCCACCGACGCCGGCGTGCAGGTCGTCCTGCATGGCGGCGGGCTGTGGGATCCCGCCGTGCACGCCACCGACGCCAAGCGGCGCAACATGCGCGAGAACGACGACCGCATCAGCCAGCTGACCGGCCAGGTGTTCGGCAAGGCCTACCTCGACGGGCTGCTGGTCGATCCCGAGAGCACCTGGTGGTCCCGCCCGACCATCGCCGCCGTGCTGGCCGCCGAGACGCTGCAGGCCGGACAGGGCGCAGCGATGATCGCCGCCGTCCAGCACGCCCACTATGTCGAAGGCCTGCGCGTGGTCGACGACGCCGTCCTGGCCGGCGCCGCACGCACGATCGGCCTCGATCCGGTCCGCTTCACCGAGGCGCTGCGCACCGTGCCCGTGGACGCCCACATCCAGGAGACGCGCAGTCTGATGCGCCGCCACGGCCTCCAGGGCTTCCCGGGCTTCCTTCTGGAGCGCGAGGACGGGATCGTCCGCCTCTCGCACGAGGCCTGTTACGGCCGCCCCGAGGCGTTCGTCGCGATGATGCGCGACACCCCGCCCGCGCAGGACCGACGCGCAGTGAGGGCTGCGCGCTAGCAGCGTCCCGGTTCGGAGTCCGGAAAGGAAGGCCAGGGGCTCTGCCCCTGGACCCCGCCAAAGGCCGAGCCTTTGGAAGGCAATTCCTAAGGGAGGCCGGGTCCAGGGGCGGCTCGCCCCTGGCGGGTCCAGGGCAGAGCCCTGGCCTTTCTCACCGAGGCATTCCCCGCGTGCGAAGGGGCTTGGGAAGGCGCGGCCTCTTCCACCGTATCCGGTGCCCTGAAGGCGGCGATGGCGCGGCGTCGGATCGGACAGGGGCAGCTGGCCGTCGTGGGCCGCCAGCCTCGAGCAGAAAAGCAGGGCCCTCGCCCTGCCTTCTCTCCCCGTTAACCCGCCTCCGCCATCCTGTGCATCCCACGCCAGGTGCGCCCGATGGACTCCACCGACCTGCTCCTCGCCGGCATCGCCCAGCAGCGCGCCGGCCGCCTCCCCGAGGCAGAGCGCGCCTACCGCGGCGTGCTCGCCGCCGAGCCCGCCTGCGTGCCCGCCCTGTTCGTGCTCGGCCTGCTCACCCTGGCCACCAGCCGCGCCTCCGAGGCCGTGTCCCTGCTGTCCTGCGCCGACACCCTGCGCCCCGCCCACCCCGGCCAGCGCCTCGCCCTGTGCCGCGCCCTGCTCGCCGACGGCCGCGCCGCCGCCGTTCCCGATGTCGCCGCCGCGCTGGCGGCCATCCCCGGCCTGCCGTCCGCCGTTCGCGCCGAGGCGCACTTCCTGCACGGCTCCGCCCTCAACGCCCTGGGGCAGCCGGAGCAGGCGGCGCGCATCCTGTCCCTCGCCGTCGCCGCCGACCCGTCGCACGCCCCCGCCCACGCCAACCTCGGCAACGCCCTGGCCGACCTGGACCGCGCCGACGCCGCCGAGGCCGCCCTGCGCGAGGCCACCCGCCTCGACCCCACCCTGGCCGAGGCCCACGTCAGCCTCGGCCACGTGCTGGGCGAGCGCGGCGCCACCGACGAGGCCATCGCCGCCTGCCAGCGCGCCATCGACCTGCAGCCCGACCTGCCCGCCGCCCACTGGAACCAGGGCATCGCCTGCCTGCTCGCCGGCCGGCTGGAGGAGGGCTGGGCCCGCTACGAGTGGCGCAAGCGCCGCTTCCCCCACGCCTACACTGCGCTCCCCGGCCCGCACTGGCGCGGCGAGCCGCTCGACGGCCGCCACATCCTCGTCCTCGCCGAGCAGGGCTTCGGCGACGCGATCCAGCTCGCCCGCTACCTGCCGCTGCTCGCTGTCCAGGGCGCCCGCGTGTCCCTGCGCTGCGCCGCCCCGCTGCGCCCCCTGCTGCGCCAGCTCGACGGCGTCGCCGTGCTCGACGACGGCCCGCTGCCCGCCCACGACGTCTGGGCCGACCAGATGAGCCTGCCCGGCCTGTTCGCCACCATCCTCGACACCATCCCCGGCCCCTCGCCGTACCTGCGCGCTCCCCCGTCGCTGGCCGCGTCCTGGCGCCGCCGCCTGCCGCCCGGCCGCGGCGTCGGCCTGGTCTGGGCCGGCAACGCCCTGCACTCCAACGACCGCCGCCGCTCCCTGCCGCCCGACGCCGTCGCCACCCTCGCCGGCTCCTGCGTCCCCCGCCTGGTCGGCCTGCAGGTCGGCCCCCGCGCCGGCGAGCTGTCGCCGCACGGCATCCCGGAGCTGGGCCGCGCCCTGGCCAGCTTCGCCGACACCGCAGCCGTGCTCGCCGGCCTCGACCTGCTGGTCACGGTGGACACCTCGGCCGCCCACCTCGCCGGCGCGCTCGGCATACCCACCTGGCTGATGCTGCCGCACGCCCCGGACTGGCGCTGGATGCGCGACCGCGCCGACTCCCCGTGGTACCCGTCGATGCGGCTGTTCCGCCAGGAGCGGGCAGGGGACTGGGGCGGGGTGGTGCGCCAGGTCGCGGCGGCCCTGGCCCGCGAACGCGTCCAGGCCATGGCGGACTGAGGCCCGCCCGAAGAAAGCAAGCGAGTTCTTTCTTGAAAGAAAGAACCAAAGAACTTTTGCCAGACAGGTCCGTGTCCGCCGCACGGCTCCAGTGCCAAACGGGCAAAGTCTTTTTGCTTCTTTTTCTTCAGAAAAAGAAGGCCTTGTTTCCTTGCCTACGCCGCGTCCCGCCGCCGCCGCGCTGGCGCCGGCAGCGGCCCCGCCGTGTCCGGCGCCGTCAGCGCCCGCAGCAGCGCCTCGCGCAGCAGCGCCAGCTTGCGCTCGTTCTCGATCTTCAGCCCGAACACGTCCTTGACGTAGAACACGTCGACCGCGCGCACCCCGTAGGTGGTGACGTGCGCCGAGGCGATCTGCACCCCCTGCTCGCTGATCGCCGCGGTGACGTCGTGCATCAGCCCGGGCCGGTCGCGCCCGTTGATCTCGACCACCGTGTGGGTGTTGGACGCCCGGTTGTCGACGACGACGCGTGGCGGCACGTGGATCGCGCGCATCCGGCTGCCCATCAGCGCGCGCCCCGCCTTGAGGATCGCCGCCTCCACCCTCAGCTCGCCCGCCAGCGCCTGCTCGATCAGCACCGACAGCCTGGCCAGCCGGTGCGGCGCGTCGAACGCGCCCCCGGCCGCGTCCTGGATCCAGAACGTGTCGAGCGCCCGCCCGTTGGTCAGCGTGTGCACCCGCGCGTCCACGATCGACGCCCCCGCCACCGCCAGCGCGCCCGAGATCCGGCTCACCAGCCCGGCATGGTCGGTCACGTACACCGTGACCTCGGTCACCGCGCGCGCCGGCAGCGGCTGCGTCTCGACCAGCAGCGGCGCCCCGCGCGCCTCGGCGTCGCGCACCATCTGGGCGTGGCGCACGTGCGTCTCCGGGTCGAACGACAGCCAGTAGCCGCCGTAGCCCAGCGCCAGGAACGCGTCGCGATCCGCGCGGTCCCACCCGGCCGCTGCCAGGTTCTCGTCGCACGCCTCTTTCGACCGCGCCACCCGCACGTCGCGCTCCGTGGTGGCGAGCCCGCCGGCGAGCACCTCCGCCACCCGGCTGTACAGCTCGCGCAGCAGCGTCGCCTTCCAGCCGTTCCACACCCGCGGGCTGACCGCGCGCATGTCGGCCACCGTCAGCACCAGCAGCAGCTTGAGCCGCTCCGGCGACTGGATGGTGTCGGCGAGGTCGAGAATGGTCTTGGGGTCGTCGATGTCGCGGCGGAACGCGGTCTGGCTGAGCAGCAGGTGGTGCAGCACCAGCCAGGAGATCGTCTCCGTCTCCTCCGCCGACAGCCCGAGCTGCGGCCCGATCTCCAGCGCCAGCTCCGCGCCCAGCTCCGAGTGGTCGCCGCCGCGCCCCTTGGCGATGTCGTGCAGCAGGGTCGCGACATACAGCGCGCGACGGGACTGCAGGTCCTCCACGATCCCGGTCGCCACCGGCAGCACGTCGCCCAGCTCGTTGCGCTCGAGCCGGTTGACCACCGCGATCGCCTCGATGGTGTGCTCGTCGACGGTGAACACGTGGTAGGTGTCGAACTGCATCTGGCCGACGATGCGCGCCCAGTCCGGCAGGTAGCGGCCCAGCAGCCCGGTTTCGTTGAGGATGCGCATCCACTGCGCCCCGTCCGCCCGGTTGTGCGCGGCGTCGCGCCCGCACAGCAGGTCGAGGAAGATCGCCGACGCCGCAGGATCGCCGCGCAGCGCCACCGCGCAGCGCTCGTCGCGGATCAGCGCGCGCAGCGTCAGCGGATGCAGCGCCGCGTCGCGCTCGCGCGCCACCTCCAGCACACGCAGCAGCGCCAGCGGGTCGGCGCGGAAGGTGTGCCCGGGCGCCAGCACCAGCATGCCGTCGGCCATGCCGAACCCCTGGGCAAGCAGCGCAGGGTCGGCCACCGCGGCCAGCGCCGGGGCGCCGAGCGCCTGGCGCAGGATCGCCGGCTCCAGCACCAGCGTCAGCCGTCCCACCTCGCGCGCGGTGAGGAAGTAGTGGCGCATGAACCGCTCCACCCCGTCCTGGCGCCCGTGCCTTGTGTAGCCGATCCGCGCGCCGACCACCGGCTGCAGGTCGAAGGTCAGCCGCTCCTCCGCCCGCCCGGACACGTAGTGCAGGTGGAAGCGCACGCTCCACAGGAAGTCCCAGGCCCTGCGCGCCTGCGCCACCTCGCGCGGGTTGAGCAGCCCGCAGGCCACGGACTCCGGATGGTCGAGCCGCTCGAACACCGGCCCGAGCACGTAGCGCATCATCCAGTACAGCGTCTGCAGGTCGCGCAGCCCGCCGCGCCCCTCCTTGATGTTGGGCTCGACCAGGTAGGCGCTCTCGCCGAAGCGGCGGTGGCGCTGCGCCCGCTCCGCCTGCTTGGCGGACAGGAAGCCGCCGACGTGATCGCGGTTGCTGTCGGCGAACCGGCGGCGGAACTCGTCGAACAGCGCCACGTCGCCATCGACCAGCCGGGCGTCGAGCAGCGTCGTGGTCACCGTGACGTCGTGCGACGCCTGCTCCAGGCACTGCGCCACCGAGCGCGTGGCGTGCCCGACCTTCAGCCCGAGGTCCCACAGGAAGTACAGCATGTACTCGACCCGCTCCAGCAGGCGCGGCGAGGGCTCGTCGGGGGTGAGGAACAGCAGGTCGATGTCGCTGAACGGCGCCAGCACGCTGCGCCCGTATCCTCCGGTTGCCACGATCGCCAGCGCCTCCGCGGCGCCGGGCGGCCCCGACCCGGGGGCGGACGCATCCATCCCGAGGCCGCGACCCGCGCCGGGCGGGGCGGCCCCGCCCCGCTGCAGCGACGCGGCGTGCTCGTGCAGCGCCACGATCAGCCCGTCGGCGTGGACGGACAGCATGCGCGCCGCCTCGAGCCCGCTGACCTGGTAGGCCTCGAAGCTGTCGCGGACCTGCTGCTGCACGCGGGCCAGGTGGCGACGGAACAGCGCCAGCGTCGCATCGCGCGCCGGCCGGCCGGCCGTCCCGGCCGAAAGCGTCGCCAGCGCCGCCGCCAGCGGCACCACGGCATGCGTCTCGGAGGGCAGATCCTGTGCAACCATTGCCGGCAGACTAGCCCCGGATCGGCCGACGCAACAGGGATGTTATCGCGCGCCGGTCCGCCCCGGCCCGCCGCGCCGCACCACGGCCCCCGCCAGTCCGCCGGCCGACGGCGCACCAGGCCCGCCGGCGCCACACCCGCCCCCCTGCGCCCGGTCAGGAAACCGCCCGGCCCAGCGCCTTGAGCCGGTAGAGCGCGTCCAGCGCCTCGCGCGGCGACAGCGCATCCGCATCGATCCGCGACAACGCCTCCAGAACCGCGCGCGCCACGCCCGCGTCCTCCGCCCCCACGTCCTGCGCTCCTGCGTCCTCGACCGCCACCTCCGCCGGCCCCGGCCCGGTCGCTTCCGCCCTCGTCGCCTCCGCCGCCCCGCCCGCCCGCGCGTCCAGCCCCGCGAACAGCGGCAGGTCCTCGCGCGGCCGCTCGCCCCGCTCCAGACGCGACAGCAGCAGCCCCGCGCGCCGCACCACCACCGACGGCACGCCGGCCAGCTGCGCCACGTGCACCCCCCAGCTCCGCCCGGCCGCGCCTTCCGCAACCTCGTGCAGGAACACCACGCCGCCGCGCCACTCCTGCACCCGCATCGTGTGCGCCCGCATCCGCGCGAGCCGCCCGCCGGCCACGCCCCCCACCGCCACCGGCCCGGAGCCGCCGCCAAGCTGCGCCAGCTCGTGGAAATGCGTGGCGAACACCGTGCGGCAGCAGCAGCGCTCGTGCAGCGCTTCCAGCACCGCCCAGGCGATCGCCAGACCGTCCAGCGTGGCCGTGCCGCGCCCGATCTCGTCGACCACCACCAGAGAGCGCGGCCCCGCCTGGTGCAGGATCGCCGCCGTCTCCGTCATCTCCACCATGAAGGTCGAGCGCCCCCGCGCCAGGTCGTCCGACGCCCCCACCCGGCTGAACAGCCGGTCCACCACCCCGATCCGCGCGGAGGCTGCCGGCACCGGCAGCCCCGCCTGCGCCAGGATCACGATCAGCGCGTTCTGCCGCAGGAAGGTCGACTTGCCCGCCATGTTCGGCCCGGTCAGCAGCAGCACGCGCCGCTCCGGCGACAGGTCGCAGTCGTTGGGCTGGAACACCCCCGCCTCCGCCCGGTCCGCCGTCGCGGCAGCCGGACCCGCAGCGCCGCCGCCGCCCGCCCCGCCACTGCCCGCCCCGCCACTGCCCGCCTCGGTCCCCGCGCGCGCCATCCCCGCCGCCCGGCCGCCGCCCGGCCGCGCGCCCGCAGGCCCGGCCATCGCCGCCTCCACCACGGGGTGGCGCCCGGCCTCGATGCGGAACGCCACGTCCGCGCCGACCTGCGGCCGGCACCAGCGCCCGCCCTCCGCCAGCCGCGCCGCGGACTGCGCCACGTCCAGCCCCGCCAGCACCGCCGCCGCCGCCGCGATCCTGCCGGATTCCGCCAGCACGTCGGCGACCAGGCGCGCCAGCACCGCCCGCTCGCGCGCCCCGGCCCGCTCCCCCGCCTCGGTGATCCGCCGGTCCAGCTCGCCCAGCTCCACAGAGGAGAACCGCGCCCCGTTCGCCATCGCCTGGCGCAATGTCAGGTCAGGGTGCGCGCGCAGCGCCTCCACCGCGGGCGCGGGCGCCTCAATCACGTAGCCGAGCTGGGCGTGGTGGCGGATGCGCAGGCTGGCCACGCCGTAGCGCTGCGCGTAGTCGAGCTGCAGCGTGGCGATCACCCGCCGGCTGTCGTCGCGCAGCGCCCGCTCCGCATCCAGCTCGCCGTCGAAGCCGGGCGCCACCGCATGCCCGTCGTCGCGCACCGGCGGCTGCTCCACCAGCGCGCGCGCCAGCAGCGCCCGCAGCGCCGCCAGCCCGCCCGCCCCCGACGCGGCCACTCCCGGCGCAGCCGCGCCCAATCCGCTGCCTCCCGCCGTCCCGGTTCCGCTGCCGTCCGGCGCCTCCCCCGCGGGCGTCCCCGCCACGGCGCCCCGCGCGGCATCGCCCGCCAACACCCGACGCGCCGCCGCCAGTGTCGCGGCCGATCCCTCGCCTCCCGTCCCCCCGCCTTCCGGCTCCCTGCCCTGCAGTCCGAGACCGCCCGTCTCGCCCCTGCCCGCCCCGTCCGGCCCCGCCGCCGCCAGGGCCGCGCCGGCCGCCTCCGCGGCGGCCAGCCCGTCGCGCACCGTGGCCAGGTCGCGCGCCGTGCCCCGCCCCAGCGACAGCCGGCCCAGGGCGCGCGCCATGTCCGGCGCCCCGCGCAGCGCCGCGCGCAGCGCCGCCAGCGCCGCAGGGTGGCCCAGCAGCCAGCACCACCCCTCCTGACGCCGCGCGATCGCCCCGGGATCGGTGAGCGGCGCCGCCAGACGCGCCGCCAGCAGCCGCGCCCCCGGCGCCGTCAGGGTGCGCGACACCGCCGACAGCAGCGACGGCCCGTCCCCCTCGCGCGGCCGCAGGATCTCCAGGCTCGCCCGCGTCGCCGCATCCAGCGCCAAGTGGCGCGTCTCGCCCAGCGCCACCGGCGGCGACAGCCGCGGCAGCCGCCCGGCCTGCGTCGCCCGCACGTAGTCGAGCGCCAGGCTCGCCGCCACCGCCTCGCCGTCGGAGAACCGGCCGAACGCGTCCAGGCTGCGCGCCCCGAACGCCTCGGCCAGCCGCGCGCGCGCCGCCGCCGGCGGCGGCGGCTCGCGCGCCGGTGCCCGCCTGGCCTCCCATTCCCCGAGCCCGACGCCCTCCGGCGCCAGGATCTCGGACGCCTCCACCCGCCCGAGCAGCCCTGCGAGCCCTCCCGGCGCCACCGCCTGCGTCTCGAACAGCCCGGTCGACACGTCGAGCCACGCCGCGCCCAGCTCCGGTCCGCTGGCGGACTCGTCGCCAGGGCCGGCGCCCGCCCCGGCCTGGGCGTTCCGCCGTGCCCCGCCCCCGGCCGGCACCGCCGCCAGCGCCAGCAGCAGGTTCGGCCGCCCCGGCTCCAGCAGCGCGTCCTCCGTGAGCGTGCCGGGCGTCACCAGACGCACGATCGCACGCCGCAGCGGCCCGCGCCCGGAGCGCGCCGCGGCCTGCTCCATCTGCTCGGCCACCGCGACCCGGAACCCCCTGCGGATCAGCCGCGCCAGGTACACCTCCGACGTCGACACCGGCACGCCGCACATCGGGATCGCGGCGCCCGCGTGCTCGCCGCGCGCGGTGAGCGCGATGTCGAGCGCCGCCGCCGCCGCCACGGCATCCTCGAAGAACAGCTCGAAGAAGTCCCCCATGCGGAAGAACAGCAGCGCGTCCGGCTGCTCCGCCTTCAGCTGGAACCACTGCGCCATCGTGGGGGAGGCGCCGTCGGCGCGTGCAACCGTCATCCCCCCTGCCTAGCAAGCCCGGCCCCGCGCGCCAAAGGCATGCTTCGCGCCCCGCCGCAGCTCGTCGTTTCGGGCAGGCAAGCAAAAATCTTCTTTTTCTGAAGAAAAAGAAGCAAAAAGACTTTGCCCGTTGGGTTCCGGGCAGGCGGGCGGCCCCGGAATCCAATGGATAAAAGTTCTTTGGTTCTTTCTTTCAAGAAAGAACACGCTTCCTTCCTGCCTTCGCCCCCGACAGGTCCGAGACAGCCGCTACCCTTCGCCCACGCGTGCGAGGCGGTGTCGCGGGTCCGCGGGGCCCGGCACGAGGGCGCCGGGATGCGCCTCGTCCTGGCGCAGGTCGTGCCCGAAGCGTCGGAGCAGGCCGGCGACCGCGGCGGCGGGCACGGCCTGGCTGAAATGGAAGCCCTGCACCTGGTCGCAGCCGTAGGCGCGCAGCTGCTCGAGCTGCTCTGCCGTCTCCACCCCCTCGGCCACCGTCAGCAGGCCGAGGTCGCGGCTCAGGCCCAGCACGGCCCGCACGATGGCGCGCGACTCCTCCGAATGCGTCAGCCGCCCGATGAAGCTCTGGTCGATCTTGAGCTTGTCGAAACTGAAGGTGTGCAGGTAGCGGAGCGAGGAGTAGCCGGTGCCGAAATCGTCCATCGCGATCCTCATGCCCTGCGCGTGCAGCGAGTCCAGCATCCGCGCGGCCCCGTCGCCGTCGCCGAGCATCACCGACTCCGTGACCTCCAGCTCCAGCCGGCGCGGCGCCAGGCCGCTGTCGCGCACGATCGCCGCCAGGCGCTGCGGCAGGTCGGGGTCGCGCAGCTGCACCGGCGACAGGTTAACCGCCACGCCGATCCCGTCCGGCCAGGAGGCCGCCTCGCGGCACGCCTCGCGCACCACCCACTCGCCGATCGCGCGGATCAGCCCGGTCTCCTCGGCCAGCGGCACGAACACCGCGGGCGACACCTCGCCCAGCACCGGATGGTGCCAGCGCAGCAGCGCCTCGAAGCCTGCGACGCGCCCGGTCCGCATGTCGACCAGCGGCTGGAAGAACACGGCCAGCTCGCCGCGCGCCATCGCGTGGCGCAGCTCGATCACCATCGCCTGGCGCGCCTGCTGCTGCTCGTGCATGCCCTGCTCGAAGAAGCGGAACCCGCCGCGGCCCTCCGCCTTGGCCAGCGACAGCGCCATGCCCGCGCTCTGCAGCAGCCGCTCCGCGCTGCCGCCGTCCGCGGGCGACACGCTCACGCCCACGGTGGCGCTCACCGTCGTGGCCTGTCCGCCCAGCTCGCAGGGCGCGCCCACCACCTCGATGATGCGCCGGGCCAGGGCTGCGGCATGGTCCGGCTGGTCGAGCCCGGTCTGGATCACCACGAACTCGTCGGCCCCGAACCGCGCCACCACGTCGGTCTCGCGCAGGCAGGCGGTGAGCCGCTCCGCCACCTGGCGCAGCAGCCGGTCGCCCTCGGCGTGGCCGTGCGTGTCGTTGATCGACTTGAAGTCGTCGAGGTCGACGCACAGCACGGCGAGCTGCGCGCCGCGTCCCACGCGGGCCAGCTCGTGCTGCATGCGCTCGCCGAACAGGGCGCGGTTGGCGAGCCCGGTGAGCCCGTCGTGCAGCGCCATGTGGCGGATGCGCGCCTGGTCGGCCCTGCGCCCGGTGATGTCCTCGGCGGTGCCGTACCAGCGCATGATCCCGCCGGACTCCGTGCGCCTGGCGAAGGCGCGGACGTGGAACCAGCAGTACGAGCCGTCCGCCACGCGGATGCGGTACTCGACGTCGTAGGGCTCGCCGGTCGCGGCGCTGCGCGCCCAGCGGTGCCACACCGAGGGCTGGTCGTCCGGATGGGTGAACTGCGCCCAGCCCCCGCGCAGGATCGTCGCCTCGTCGAGCCCGGTCAGCCGGCTCAGCTTCGGGCTGACCTCCTCGAGATGCCCGGTGGGGTCGGCGGTCCACGGGATCTGCGGGCTGACCTCGATCGAGTAGCGGTGGTGCTCCTCGCTCCTGCGCAGCGCCAGCTCGGTCTGCTTGCGGCCGTCGATGTCCTCGACCGTGCCAAACCAGCGCGCCGGCTCGCCGCTCGCGTCGCGGCCGGGCGCCGCCAGCACCCGGAACCAGCGGTGCTGTCCACCCCCCAGGGCGCAGCGGCACTCGATGTCGAGGGGCGTTGCCTCCGCCACGGCCTGCCGCCAGGCCCGCGCCACCCTGGGCAGGTCGTCGGCGTGGACCATCGCGCGCCAGCCGTCGTCCAGCGCCTGCGCGCATGACTGCCCGAACTGGGCAGGCCAGCCCAGACCGACCTCGACCACCCGGCCCTGCGCGTCGGCTTCCCAGGGGATCTGCCGGCTCAGCGCCACGGTGTGGCGGTGGCGCTCGCGATCCTGGCGCAGCGCCACGGTGCTGCGCTGCAGCTCGATCAGCGCGGACACGCCCAGCGCCAGGTCGCGCAGCGTGTCCACGTCCGCGGCCAGGAACCGGCGCGGCCGGGTGTCGAGCACGCACAGCGCGCCGAGCGCGTGGCCGTGCGGATCCAGCAGCGGCGCGCCGGCATAGAAGCGGATCGCGGCCGGGCCGGTGACGAACGGGCTGGCCTGGAAGCGCGGGTCGGCCGCGGCGTCCTCCACCACCAGCACCCGGTCGGGCGCCATGATCGTGTGCGCGCAGAACGTGACGTCGCGCGGCGCCGTGCTGCCCGGGGCGAAAGGGCCGGACCCGGACTTCACCCACTGGCGCGTGGCGTCGATCAGCGTCACCACCCCGAAGGGGGTGCCGAGCACCCTGGCCGCGAGGCGG
>CAXSFU010000006.1:84421-86490 GCA_964236695.1 uncultured Acetobacteraceae bacterium
GTCGATCAGCGTCACCACCCCGAAGGGGGTGCCGAGCACCCTGGCCGCGAGGCGGGCGAGCGCATCGAAGCCCTGCTCGGGCGGGGTGTCGAGGATGGCGCAGTCGCGCACGGAGGCCAGCCGTCGGGCTTCGGTCGCGGGTTCAGGACACGGCATCCAGCTTCCTTCCGGAGGGGGCGCGTCGAGCGTGGACGCCTGCGACCGGAACCAGATTTCGCACAATGTCCTTACGAATTGGTTTTTTACTTGTGTACGCTACAGTATACCAAAGCGGCGGATTGCACGCATCTGCCCGCCGGATCGCCCGGATCTCCGCGGGATCTCCGCGGCCCGGCACAGGAACTGCTGCCTGCAGGAAGAGGGCGGTCCCTGGCGGCGCCGCGAGGAGCGGCGGATCGGAGCCTGCCACGCGCAGGATCGCGTGCGCAGGACGGCCACGCCGTGGGGCGCGGCAGGCGGCCCCGCACCGCGGGGCCGCCTGCCGGCCGCCTACTTCGCGCCGCTCTTCTGGTTCACGCCGGTCTCGGCGAGCTCCAGCATGAACGTGTCGTAGGGCTTGAAGTGCACGCGGTCGCTGACCGCGAACAGCGTGGCCGGCGAGTAGAGGAACAGCACGTCCGCCTGGTCATGGACATAGCCCTCGATCGCCATGACCTGCTTCTCCTGCTGCCCCTCGTCCGTGGTCTTGAGCAGCTGGTCGTACATCGAGTCGAACTTCGCATCCACCGGCATGGCGCGGAACGCACCATCCTTGCCCATGAACTCGCGGTGCACGACGCCGACCGGGAACGCCGAGGTCCAGTCGAACGCGAAGGTCAGCTTGATGTCGTCGTCCTTCGCGGTCGACGCCTCGTAGTCCGGCTTCACCGTCAGCCCGACCGCGGCCAGGTCCTTGGCGATCCCGTCCACGAGCGGCGCCAGGCTCTCGTCGGCAGCGATCGTCACGACGTTGCCAGGGACCTTCCCGGCCAGTGCCGCCTTCGCCTTCGCCGCGTCGAACGGCCAGGGCTTCAGCGCGGGATTCGCCCCGAACCGGCCCGGCTGGATCATCGCCGGGATCACCTGCCCGTAGCCGCCGCCGGGACCCGCCAGCAGCGCCGCCCGGTCGATCGCCATGTTCATCGCCTGGCGCACGGCGATGTCCTTCCACGGCGAGTCCGGCTTGTTCTGGTTGAACACGCCGACCAGCACCGTCTTCGCGTCGTCCGTCTGGATCTTGGCATGGTCCGACTTGAACGCGTGCGCTTCCGCCGGCGTCAGCTGGGTCACGATGTCGACCTTGTTGTCGCCGCTCTCCACGGAACGGATCGCGTCCGCCTTGGAGATGATGTTGTCGAACACGATCTGCGACGTCGGCTTGCGATCCGGATTCCAGTAGGTCGGATTCGGCTCCAGCACGACCTCGGGCGAACGCTTGTCCAGCACCGACACGCCTGACTTGAGGATGAACGGACCGGTCCCCCACGGACCAGCAGCATCGATCACTCACCAGTGGCCGGTGGCGGACCCCGTCTTCTGGTTGACGAAGCCGAGCTTGTCCCAGAACGCGTTGGACGGCTCGTGCATCCCGCGCAGCTTCATCAGCGCCGCGGAATCCCCCTCGGGGAACGTCATGCGGACCGTGTACTTGTCCACGACTTCCAGCTTGTCGTCCGGCGCGAAGTTCAGGAAGGCGCCGGGCGGGTGCGGGTTCTTGGCGTCCTGCACCCGGTCGAAGGCGGTCTTCATGTTCTCGGCCGAATACGGCGTGCCGTCCTGGTAGACGACGCCTTCGCGCATCTTCAGCTCGAGCACGGTCGGGCTGACCCACTTCCAGCTGGTGGCGAGCGAGGGCTGGCCGATGCCGCGCTCGTCGACGCGCAGCGGCTCCTCCATCGTGTTCCAGGTGACCGACAGCCAGTTCACCGGCGACGGGTCGACCACCGTCACCGTGTTCTCCGGGCCGTACGTGGGCGCCGCGCGCCCCGTCCCGCCCGATGCGGCCAGCAGCCCCAGGGCCGCGGCGGAGGCAAGAAGCACCCTCCGTCCCGCCCATGGCCCCGCTTCGAGCCGTTGCGATTCCATCCGTG
>CAXSFU010000007.1:0-83167 GCA_964236695.1 uncultured Acetobacteraceae bacterium
CAAAGGCTCGGCCTTTGGCGGGGTCCAGGGGCAGAGCCCCTGGCCTTCCTTGGCCTTGCCTGCTACCCGGCCAGCGCCTTCGCTGCCTCGCGCAGCCCGAACCCCGGCTGCGCCGCCCTCTCCGGCGTGAGCGGGGCGTCCGCCTGCAGCAGCCTGCGCGCCGCCATGTGCTCCGCCGGACGGTTGACCGACTCCACGCCCGCCAGCCGGCCGCCCCTGAAGCACAGCACGGCGCACGACTCGCCTTCGCCGAGCGTGACGTGGGCGTCGCTCCCGGCGGTCAGGCCGGCGATCTGCAGCTTCAGCGGCCCCTGGTCGCTCCAGAACCACGGCACGGCGTTGTACGGGCGGCTGTGTCCCGTCAGGTGCGCGGCGAGGCTGCGTGCATGGTCCACCGCGTTCTGCACCGATTCCAGCCGCACGGTGGCGCCGCCGGCGTGGCGGCTCGGGTAGGCGGCGCAGTCGCCGATCGCGGAGATCGCCGGGTCGGCGGTGCCGAGCTGCTCGTCGACCACCACGCCGTTGGCCACCGCGAGCCCGCACTCCGCCGCCAGCGAGTCGTTGGCCTCCACGCCGATGCCGACCAGCACCAGCTCGGCCGGGTGCTCCGTGCCGTCCGTGGTGCGCACGGCGCGCACTGCTCCCTCGCCGAGGATCGCCTCGACCCCGGTGGCGAACGAGAAGCGCGTGCCCTGCGACTCGTGCCAGCGGGTGAAGGTCGCCGCGGTGGCGGGGGTCACGGCGCGGCCCATGGCGCGCGGCCCGGCCTCGACCACGTGCACCGCGCAGCCCATCGCGGCGGCGACGGCCGCGAACTCCAGGCCGATGAAGCCGGCGCCGACCACCACGGCGCGGCGCGCGGCGCGCACGTGGTCCCATAGCGCGGCGGCCTCGTGCTGCGTGCGCAGCGACGTCACCCCCGGCAGGCCGGCACCGGGCACGTCGAGGCGGCGGTTGCGCGTGCCGGTGGCGAGTACGAGGTGCGCGTAGCCGAGCGTCCCGCCGTCGGACAGCGCCACCCGGCGGGCCGCGCGGTCGATGGAGAGCACACAGGTGCCGGCGCGGAGCCGCACTTCCTTGCCCGCGTAGAACGCTTCCGGCCGCAGCGCGAGGTCGACGCTGCCGCGCTCGCCTTTGAGGTAGGCCTTGGACAGCGGCGGCCGATTGTACGGCAGACCGGGCTCGTCGCCGACCAGGGTGATCGGCGCGGTCCAGCCCGCCTCGCGCAGCGACGCTGCGAGCTGGAAGGCGGCTTGGCCGGTGCCGACCACGACGATCCCGGTGCTGTCCTGCATGTGCGAGTCTCCCTGCGAAGGGCCTGTGTCGTGTCGGCAACGCCTCCCCTGGGGCGCGGCCCGGCGGGTTGCGGCACCATCCGTTCGCAGGCAGCCGTTCGCAAGCATCCGTTCGCAGGCGGCGGGGCAGGGGTTACGGCACGCGCGACAGCACCCGCCAGCGCCAGGACGGCCCGTCCGGGTCGAGGGCCGCGTCCAGCTCGTGCAGGCTGCCGTCCGGCTGAAGGGCGAAGCTGCGCGCCCCGTCGGGCGAGGCGTCGAGCAGCTGGAACACGGAGCTGGCGCGCAGGGTTTGCCAGCGCCCGCGGCTGACCCTGGACGGCAGGCCGGGCGGGTCGTTCACGCAGCGCTCGGTCATCGAGTACAGCCCGTCCGGCCCGTCCAGCCCGGTGGCTAGGCGGAGGTCGGTCCGCACGGCGCCGCACTGGGGGTTCGGCAGCACGCCTTCCCAGTGGCCGACCGGGCGCCCGGCGTTGCGCGGGTTCAGCATGCCCGGCCGCTCCGGCAGCGGCGGCAGCCCGGGCACGGGCTGCGCCGACGCCAGGCCGACCACGCCCGCCCACGCCAGCAGCGCCGCGACCGGCCAGGCCCGCGTCCTCGTCCTCATGGCGTCGATGGCCCTCCGGTGCCGGCTGTGCGTCCATCATGGCGCTGTGGTGCTCAACGAAGCATGAACGCCCGCCAAGCCGCAGTGTCCCGGTTCGAGAAGGCCAGGGCTCTGCCCTGGATCCGCCAGGCGTAGGTGGCCAAAGGTTCCGACGATCCGCCTGGATCGTTGGAAAGGCCACCGGAGGGAGCCGCCCCTGGACCCGGCTTTGCTTAAGGAATGGTTTCCAAAGGCTCGGCCTTTGGCGGGGTCCAGGGGCAGAGCCCCTGGCCTTCCTTTCCGGATTTCAAACCGAGACACTGCCCGGCGGCCCGCAGGTTTGATAAGGCACGCCGCCGGGCCCTGCGCTATAGGCGGTCCGACGTCCGGAGACAGCCAGCATGATCCTTCCACCGCGCCCCGACCGCCGGCCCCGCACGGTTCGCGCCGCCCCGCGCGCGGCGCTGCTGGCCGCCGCCGCGACCCTTGCCGTGGCGCGGCCAGCGCTGGCCGCGCACCTGGCGTTCGTCATCAACTCCAACGACGCCTCCATCAGCGTGCTCGACGTCGACACGCACCGCGAGCTGCGCCGCATCCCGCTGCTGCGCGAGCCGCACCACATGGCGCTGACGCCGGACCACCGCTCGCTGGCGGTCGGCGACACCAACGGCAACACCCTGTTCCTGCTCGACCCGCGCACCGGCGACCTCCAGCGCCAGGTCACGATGAGCGACCCCTACCAGGTCGAGTACAGCCCCGACGGCACCCTGCTGACCGTGACCGGCCTCGCCCGCAACCAGATCGACATCTACGACGCGAAGACCCTGGCGCTGCTGCACCGCATCCCCGCCAGCGCCATGCCGAGCCACATCAACTATTCCCCCGACTCGTCGAGGGTGTTCGTCAGCCTGCAGCAGACCGACAGCCTGGTCGCCATCGCGACGCGCACCGGCGCCGTGCTCTGGACCAGCAAGGTCGGCCGCGTCCCCGCCGGCGTGCTGTGGCACGACAACGAGTTGCTGGTCGGGCTGATGGGGCAGGGCGAGGTCGCCGCCGTCGACCCCGCCGACGGCCACGTGCTGCGACTCGTGCCCACCGGCCGCGGCGCCCACGTGATGTTCATCCCGCCCGACCGCTCGGTGATCTACGCCACCAACCGCGTCGACGGCACGATCTCCGTGCTCAACCCGAAGACGCTGACGGTGATCCGCACCCTGCACGTGCCCGGCGGCCCGGACGACATCGACTTCGCGCCCGACGGGAAGCTGTGGGCCACGCTGCGCTGGCGGCAGGCGGTCGCGGTGATCGACCCGGTCTCCGGCAGCGTCGAGACCATCCCGGTCGGCCGCTCGCCGCACGGCATCTGGCTCAACACCCACGACACGCTGCCGGTCGCGGTCAGCGCGAAGTAGCGGGCGCTGCGAAGGAAGCCAGGAAGGCCTGGGGCGCTGCCCCCTATGCTTGAAAGCGGGGACTCCGCCAAAGACTCGCCTTTGGAAACCTCGACAAAGGACTTCCTTCATAAGCGCGGGTCTGGGGGCGCTCGCCCCCAGCGGGTCCAGGGCAGAGCCCTGGCCTTCCTCGCCCGCGCCGCCCTCCCGGCCCTGCTGACCCTCGCCGGCCTCGCGGTCGCTTGGCGCCTAGTGGCCCAGGCCGGCGTGGCCCCGGTCCTGCACGCCGCCGCGGCGCTGGGCTGGGCCGGGTTCGCGCTCGTGCTCGCGGTGCAGCTGCTGCTGGTGGTGCCGATGGGCGTGGCGTGGTGGCTGCTCGGCCGGGGGCGGCCCGACGCGCGGCCGGCGCGGTTCGTGTGGGCGCGGCTGGTGCGCGACAGCGCGGGCGAGGCGCTGCCGTTCAGCCAGCTCGGCGGCTATGCGGCGGGTGCGCGGGCGCTCGCGGTGGCGGGCGTGGCCGGCCCGTTCGCCGCCGCCTCCACCGTGGTGGACGTGAGTACAGAGCTGGCGGCGCAGCTCGGCTACACGCTGCTGGGGCTCGGGCTGCTGTGGTGGTGCCGGCCGGCGAGCGGGCTCGTGGCCCCGGTGCTGCTGGCCACGCTGGCAATGGCGGCGCTGGTCGCGGGCTTCGTGGCGGTGCAGGTGCGCGGCGGAACAGCGGTGGACCGGATGCTCGTCCGCGCGTCGGCGCGGCTGGCGCCGAGCGCCTGGCGTCCTGGCGCGCAGGGCGGGCTGGAGTCGCGGCTTCCGGCCGATGGGCCAGGCCTCGCTGCGGTGCCTGTCGGCCGGAGCGCGAGGCGGCAGGCCGCGCCCGCAGGCTCCGACGCCGCGGCGTCGGGGCGGAGGGGAGCCGGTTTCCGGCCGCAGTCGCTGGCCGGCGCGATACGCGCGATGCACGCCCGTCCGCGGGCGCTGCTGTGTGCGACGGGGCTGCACTTCGCGGAGTGGGTCCTGAGCGGGGTGCAGGCCTGGGCCACGCTGCGGCTGATGGGCCTGCATCCCGGTCTTGCAGGCGGGGTGGTGATCGACAGTCTGCTTTATGGCGCGCGGAGCTTCGCATTCCTGGTTCCAAACGCCGTCGGGGTGCAGGAAGGGACGCTGGTGGTCGTGGGCGGGCTGTTCGGCGTCGCGCCCGATGCCGCGCTGGCGCTGTCGCTGGTGCGGCGGGGCCGCGACCTTGCGCTGGCGGTGCCCGCGCTGGGCGCGTGGCAGATCATGGAAGGCCGCCGAGCGGCGAGGGCCGGGCGGCCGGGCATGCTCCGGGGAGCACCTTGTGCGCGCCGCCAGTGAGGCAGGCGACGGAACGCTGTCGTCTCTTCCCTGCCCGGCCTCCCGAACGGCGGGCCCCCGCGCCGGGCGCGAAGGCCCGTCGCACTGGCTACTGTGCGCTGGCCGAGCTGCCGTTGTCGGACTTGCTGCCGGACCCCATGCCGGGCGCGTTGACGGCGGTCACCGTGGTGACGGAGTCTGGGTTGATCAGCATGGTGACCGGGCGGCCCTGCTTGTCGGTCGCCTGGGCGACCATGGAAGCCGGCATAACCTACACGTTCGTGTAGCCCTGCTGCTTGAGGTCCTGGACGATGTGCTGCCGGAGCGACACGCCCCTCTGGCCGGCGGCGGCACCGGAACTGCCGTCCTGCTGCGTCGGGGGACTGGGCCGATGCCGGAAAGGCGCCTGCCAGGGCGATACCGGATGCCAGGCCGGTCGCGATCAGGAGTTTGAAGCGCATTCTGGCTGTCCCTGTCCTTTGTTGCGGCGCCCTAGAACAGGAACACCGCGTTCGTAGTGGCCGGGCCGCGCGGCGGTTGTCCTCGTGCCGGACACAGGCGCGGCAGCCCAGGACCCACCGTCTTCCGGCGTGAGGAGCCGCGACGGGACAGGCCGGAGCATCGGCCTGCCGGGGGGTGCGGGCTCGCGCACCCGCAACGCGGCAGTGGCCGCGTCGACCGGACCCGAAGGCGACCATGCCTCCTGCCGGCTGCGATGCCATCGCGTCCGCCGCGCCGTTGACTCGGCCCTATGCATCGTCTATCTGCCCCCGCTCATCGGAACGCGGGAGACCCGTCGCTCCCGCCCTGGCGCTATTGCCGAGGCGGTCGCGGGTCGCATGGACCGCGGTCCGGCTTCAGGTCGGAGGCCAGGATCATGGCGAAGAAGATCGTCGGCTACATCAAGCTGCAGATTCCCGCGGGCAAGGCGAACCCTTCGCCGCCGGTCGGTCCGGCGCTGGGCCAGCGCGGGCTGAACATCATGCAGTTCTGCAAGGAATTCAACGCGCAGACGCAGGGCATGGAGGTCGGCATGCCGACCCCGGTCGTGATCACCGCGTTCGCTGACCGCACCTTCACCTTCGTGATGAAGACGCCGCCGAACACTTACTTCCTGAAGAAGGCGGCGGGCATCCAGAAGGGCACGACGACGCCGGGCAAGGGTGCTGCGGTCGGCCGGGTGACCATGGCCCAGCTGCGCGAGATCGCGGAAACCAAGATGGTGCACATGAACGCCAACGACATCGACGGCGCAGTTCGGATGCTGGCCGGGTCGGCGCGATCCATGGGCCTGAGCGTGGTGGAGGGCTGATCCGGTGGCGCACGACAAGCGGCTGAACAACGCGTACGCGACCTTCGACCGGCAGAAGCCGTACTCCATCGAGGAGGCGGTGCGCATGGTCAAGACCAACGCCAGCGCCAAGTTCGACGAGACGGTCGAGATGACCATGAACCTCGGCATCGATCCGCGCCACGCCGACCAGATGGTGCGCGGCTTGCTGAGCCTGCCCAACGGCACCGGCAAGACCTTGCGCGTGGGCGTGTTCGCCCGCGGCCCCAAGGCTGCCGAGGCGGAGGCCGCCGGCGCCGACGTGGTGGGCGCCGAGGACCTGGCCGAGAAGGTGCAGGCCGGCGAGATCGCGTTTGATCGCTGCATTGCGACGCCGGACATGATGGCGCTCGTGGGCCGGCTGGGGAAGATCCTCGGTCCGCGCGGGCTGATGCCCAACCCCAAGCTCGGCACGGTGACGATGAACGTGCGCGACGCGATCACCGCCGCCAAGTCCGGACAGGTCGAGTTCCGCGCCGAGAAGGCGGGGATCATCCATGCCGGCATCGGCAAGGCGAGCTTCGACGAGGATAAGCTGCTCGGCAACATCCGCGCGCTGGTGGACGCGATCAACCGCGCCAAGCCGACTGGGGCGAAGGGCACCTACGTCAAGAAGATGTCGCTCAGCTCCACCATGGGGCCGGGCGTGAAGGTCGACGTGGCGAGCCTCGCCGCCGGCTGACGAGATTCGACATCCCCCGGCATCGCCGCGGGGGTGACGGCCAGGGGCGGCACGGAAGGCTTGCCCCGAACCTGTCCGAGACCGCACGTCGCCATCCGGCCGCAGGGCAGGACGGCGGTAAAGGGCCGAAGGGTCCGCGCGCGGGAGACGGGGTGCCATACGGAATTCGGTCCGCTCCCCGCTCCCCTGGCGCGAGGTCCGGGCCAGAGGATGGTTGGCGGTTCCGCCTTGGCTCGACAGGCGAACCGGGTCGCGCGCGTTGCGCGGCCCACGGGCAACCAGGCCCGGCGCGGCGCATGCCGTGTCCGGGCCACGATGGAGACGGGATTTGGACCGTACGGAGAAGCGGGAGTTCGTCTCGACGCTCGCCACCGTTTTCGCGGACACGTCGATGGTCGTCGTCACCCAGAACAAGGGTCTGACGGTGGCCGAGGTGACTGTGCTGCGGCAGCGGATGCGGGCGGCGGGAGCGACCTTCAAGGTCGCGAAGAACCGGCTGGCCATCCTTGCCCTGGACGGGACCTCGTTCGCCGGCATCGCCCCCCTGCTGAAGGGTCCCACCGCGCTTGCGTGGGCCAAGGACCCGGTGGCGGTGGCCAAGGCGGCCGTCGACTTCGCCAAGACCAACGACAAGCTCGTGCTGCTCGGCGGCGCGCTCGGCTCCCAGACGCTGGATGCGGACGGGGTTCGGGCGCTCGCGGAGCTGCCGTCGCTCGACGCGCTGCGCGCCAGGCTGGTGGGGATGATCCAGACCCCCGCCACCCGGATCGCGGCGGTGATCGCTGCGCCGGCCGCGGGTGTCGCGCGGGTGATTGGCGCCTATTCCAGGAAGGACGGCGAGCCGGGCGGTGCCCCCGAGGGCGCGCCGGACGGCGCGCCCGAGGCTGCCCCCGAGGGGCCGGCTGCAGAAGCCGCTTGACCTTTCACGGCGTTTGAGAGTGGGGCCGCGCGCCGGCCTTGCATGGAACCGACCAGAGACTAATATTGGGGATGCTGAACAATGGCTGATCTTGCGAAGATCGTGGACGACCTTTCGGCGCTGACCGTCCTTGAGGCGGCCGAGCTGTCGAAGATGCTCGAGGAGAAGTGGGGCGTCTCCGCTGCGGCGCCGGCCGCGGCCGCGGCAGCCCCTGCGGGTGGTGGCGCCGCCGCCGCCCCGGTGGAGGAGCAGACCGAGTTCACGGTGATCCTGGCCAAGGCCGGCGAGAAGAAGATCAACGTGATCAAGGAGATCCGCACCATCACGGGTCTCGGTCTGAAGGAGGCCAAGGACCTCGTCGAGGGCGCGCCGAAGACCGTGAAGGAAGGCGTGAACAAGGACGAGGCCGCAAAACTGAAGAAGCAGCTTGAGGATCAGGGCGCCGCTGTCGAGATCAAGTGAGTCGCTGAACCGAACTGCATGCGGGGCACTGCCGCGTGACCTGAGACGGGGGAGGGCGGGAACCGAGGTCGGTTCCCGCCCGCTTCTCCGTTGCGGCGTGGCGAACCGGGGCCGGACCCGGTTGCCGCGGAGTCTTCCGGAGTTGAGCCCCGGCGGCCGGGGGTTTCAGGCCGCGTGCACACGCTTCCCTGCATTCGCGCGGGGCGGCCGGAACGATGGGGCACCAGGATAGCATGAACGCCATTTCCAGATCGTTCACCGCGCAGAAGCGCATCCGCAAGAGCTTCGGCCGCATCCCCGAAGTGGCGCCGATGCCCAACCTCATCGACGTGCAGCGCTCCAGCTACGAGGCGTTCCTGCAGATGAACGTGCCGCCGGACAGCCGCACCCAGACCGGGCTGCAGGAGGTGTTCCGCTCGGTGTTCCCGATCGACGACTTCGCCGGCCGCGGCCGGCTGGAGTTCGTGCACTACGAGCTCGAGGAGCCGAAGTACGACGTCGAGGAGTGCATCCAGCGCGGCATGACCTTCGCCGCGCCCCTGAAGGTCGTGCTGCGCCTGATCGTGTGGGACCTGGATGAGGACACCGGCGCCCGTTCGATCCGCGACATCAAGGAGCAGCCCGTCTACATGGGCGACATGCCTCTGATGACGGATAACGGCACCTTCATCATCAACGGCACCGAACGCGTCATCGTCAGCCAGATGCACCGTAGCCCGGGCGTGTTCTTCGACCACGACAAGGGCAAGACGCACAGCAGCGGCAAGTTCCTGTTCGCCGCCCGCGTCATCCCGTATCGCGGCTCCTGGCTCGACTTCGAGTTCGACAGCAAGGACCTGTGTTACGTGCGCATCGACCGCAAGCGCAAGCTTCCGGCGACGACGCTGCTCTACGCCCTGGAGGGAGCCGCCAGCGCCGCGCGCCGCGAGGAGCGGATCGCCGCCGGCGAGGACCCGTCGACGATCGAGATCAAGGGCATGGACCCGGAGGAGATCCTCGCGACCTTCTACGGCCAAGTGGTGTTCAGCCTGACGCCGAAGGGCTGGGCGCGGCCGTTCGACGCGGACGCGTTCCGCGGCATGAAGCTGCTCACGCCGATGGTCGACGCGGAGAGCGGCGAGGTCGTCGCCGAGGCCGACGCCAAGCTGACGCAGCGCATGGTGCGCAAGATCGCCGAGAAGACGAAGACGGTGCTGGTTGGGCGCGCCGACCTGCTTGGCCGCTTCATGGCGCTCGACCTGGTCAACGAGGACACCGGCGAGATCTACGCAGAGGCCGGCGAGGAGCTGACCGAGCCGCGGCTGGCCGCGCTGGAGGAGGCCGGGCTCACCGAGCTGCCGACGCTCGCCGTCGACCAGCAGAACGGCCCCTGGATCCGCAACACCCTGGCCGTCGACAAGAACACCAACCGCGACGACGCGCTGACCGACATCTACCGCGTGATGCGTCCTGGCGAGCCGCCGACGCCGGACACCGCCGAGACGCTGTTCCGCGGCCTGTTCTTCGACCCCGACCGCTACGACCTGTCCGCGGTCGGTCGCGTGAAGATGAACATGCGGCTGACTCTGCAGGCCGAGGACACCGTCCGCGTGCTGCGCAAGGAGGACATCCTGCGCACGGTGAAGATCATGTGCGAGCTGAAGGACGGCCGCGGCACGATCGACGACATCGACAACCTTGGCAACCGCCGGGTGCGCTCGGTGGGCGAGCTGATGGAGAACCAGTACCGCGTCGGCCTGCTGCGCATGGAGCGCGCGATCCGCGAGCGGATGGGCTCGGTCGACATCGACACGGTGATGCCGCACGACCTGATCAACGCCAAGCCGGCGGCCGCCGCGGTGCGCGAGTTCTTCGGCTCCTCGCAGCTCAGCCAGTTCATGGACCAGACCAACCCGCTGTCCGAGGTGACGCACAAGCGCCGCCTGTCGGCGCTTGGCCCGGGCGGTCTGACCCGCGAGCGCGCCGGCTTCGAGGTGCGCGACGTGCACCCGACGCACTACGGCCGCATCTGCCCGATCGAGACGCCGGAGGGGCCGAACATCGGCCTGATCAACAGCCTCGCGACCTTCGCCAAGGTGAACAAGTACGGCTTCATCGAGACCCCGTACCGCCTCGTGAAGGACGGCCAGGTCCAGGACGGCTGGAAGTACCTCTCGGCCATGGAGGAGGAGCGCCTCGTCGTGGCGCAGGCGGACGCGCCGCAGGACGCGGAGGGCAACTTCACCGACGAGCTGGTGAGCGTGCGCCGCCAGGGCGACTTCCGGCTGGTCAAGCCGGAGGACGTCACCGCGGTCGACGTGAGCCCGAAGCAGCTGGTCTCGGTGGCCGCGGCGCTGATCCCGTTCCTGGAGAACGACGACGCCAACCGCGCGTTGATGGGCTCGAACATGCAGCGCCAGGCGGTGCCGCTGATCCGCGCCGACGCCCCGCTCGTGGGCACCGGCATGGAGGCCGCGGTGGCGCGTGACTCGGGGGCGACCATCGTCGCGCGGCGCGAGGGCGTGGTCGACCAGATCGACGGCGCGCGCATCGTGGTGCGCGCCACCGCCGAGGACGGCACCACCCAGGGCGTCGACATCTACCGTCTGCGCAAGTACATGCGCTCCAACCAGAGCACCTGCATCAACCAGCGTCCGCTGGTGCGCGTGGGCGACCGCGTCGGCAACGGCGACATCATCGCCGACGGGCCGAGCACCGAGCTGGGCGAGCTGGCGCTGGGCCGCAACATCCTGTGCGCGTTCATGCCGTGGAACGGCTACAACTTCGAGGACTCCATCCTCATCAGCGAGCGCATCGCGCGCGACGACGTGTTCACCTCGATCCACATCGAGGAGTTCGAGGTGATGGCCCGCGACACCAAGCTGGGCCAGGAGGAGATCACCCGCGACATCCCCAACGTCGGCGAGGAGGCGCTGCGCAACCTCGACGAGGCCGGCATCGTCTACGTCGGCGCCGAGGTGAACCCTGGCGATATCCTGGTCGGCAAGGTGACGCCGAAGGGCGAGAGCCCGATGACGCCGGAGGAGAAGCTGCTCCGCGCCATCTTCGGCGAGAAGGCGTCGGACGTGCGCGACACCTCGCTCAAGCTGCCGCCGGGCACCACCGGCACCATCGTCGACGTCCGCGTGTTCAGCCGCCGCGGCGTGGACAAGGACGAGCGCGCGATGGCGATCGAGCGCGCCGAGGTCGAGCGCCTGGCCAAGGACCGCGACGACGAGCGGGCAATCCAGGAGCGCTCGTTCCTGGCCCGGATGCGCGAGAAGCTGCTGGGCCGCAAGGCCTCCGGCGGCTTCAAGGGCATCAAGTCCGGCACGGAGATCACCGAGGAGGTGCTCGCCGAGCACCCGCGCGGGGCGTGGCGCAACATCGGTGTCCAGGACGACGCCGTGATGGCCGAGATCGAGACGCTGAAGCGCGAGTTCGACGCCGCCGTGGCCCGCCTCGTGGCGCGCTTCGACGGCAAGGTCGAGAAGCTGCAGCGTGGCGACGAGCTGCCGCCGGGCGTGATGAAGATGGTCAAGGTGTTCGTGGCCGTGAAGCGCAAGCTGCAGCCCGGCGACAAGATGGCCGGGCGTCACGGCAACAAGGGCGTTGTGTCGCGCGTGGTGCCGGTTGAGGACATGCCGTTCCTGGAGGACGGCACCGCGATCGACTTGGTGCTCAACCCGCTCGGCGTGCCGAGCCGGATGAACGTCGGGCAGATCCTGGAGACGCACCTGGGCTGGGCGTGCGCGAACATCGGCAAGCAGATTGGCGAGCTGGTGGACGAGTACCAGCGCTCCGGCAACGCCAGGCAGGAGCTGCTCGACAAGCTGCACGAGGTGTACGGCGACAAGGTCTACGACGACGAGATCGCGGGGATGACCGAGGTCGAGCTGATCGAGCTGTCCGGCAACCTGCGAAAGGGCGTGCCGATCGCGACCCCGGTGTTCGACGGCGCCCGCATGTCCGACATCGAGGGCATGCTGACCCGCGCGGGCCTGGCGACCAGCGGGCAGGTGACGCTGACCGACGGCCGCTCGGGCGAGCAGTTCGAGCGCAAGGTCACGGTCGGCTACATCTACATGCTCAAGCTGCACCACTTGGTCGACGACAAGATCCATGCGCGCTCGATCGGCCCCTACAGCCTGGTCACCCAGCAGCCGCTGGGCGGCAAGGCGCAGTTCGGCGGCCAGCGCTTCGGCGAGATGGAGGTGTGGGCGCTGGAGGCGTACGGCGCCGCCTACACGCTGCAGGAGATGCTGACGGTGAAGTCCGACGACGTGTCGGGGCGCACCAAGGTCTACGAGGCGATCGTGCGCGAGCAGGACAACTTCGAGGCCGGCATCCCCGAGAGCTTCAACGTCCTGGTCAAGGAGCTGAAGTCGCTGGGGCTGAACGTGGAGCTGAACCAGAGCCTGACCTGAGGCAGGCAAGGCCAGGGGCTCTGCCCCTGGACCCCGCCAAGGGAAGCCCCTTGGATGGCCTTGCTTAAGCAAGGCCGGGTCCAGGGGCGGCTTCGCTCCTGGCGGGTCTGGGCAGAGCCCAGCCTTGCTTGCTGCTGCTACCCCCCGGGGTTCCGCCCCCGGCCAATATCCGAGTGGGAGTTCGCATGAACGAGCTGATGAAGATTCTGGGTCAGGCCGGCCAGCAGGTCACCTTCGACCAGATCCGCATCCAGATGGCGAGCCCGGAGCAGATCCGCTCCTGGTCCTACGGCGAGATCAAGAAGCCGGAGACGATCAACTACCGTACCTTCAAGCCGGAGCGCGACGGCCTGTTCTGCGCGCGGATCTTCGGCCCGATCAAGGACTACGAGTGCCTGTGCGGCAAGTACAAGCGGATGAAGTTCCGCGGCATCATCTGCGAGAAGTGCGGCGTTGAGGTCACGCTGGCCAAGGTGCGCCGCGAGCGCATGGGCCACATCGAGCTGGCCTCGCCGGTCGCGCACATCTGGTTCCTCAAGAGCCTGCCCAGCCGGATCGGCCTGATGGTCGATCTCACGCTGAAGGAGCTCGAGAAGATCCTGTACTTCGAGAGCTACGTGGTGCTCGACCCGGGTGCGACCGACCTGAAGCGGCACCAGCTACTGACCGAGGACCAGCTTCTCGACAAGCAGGACGAGTTCGGCGACGACTTCACCTACGGCATCGGCGCCGAGGCGATCAAGTCGGTGCTGAAGGAGATCGACACCGACGGCGAGAAGGTGCAGCTGCGCGCCGACCTCAAGGAGACGACCTCCGAGGCCAAGCGCAAGAAGCTCGTCAAGCGCCTCAAGCTGATCGAGGCGTTCAGCGAGAGCGGCTCCAAGCCGGAGTGGATGATCCTGGACGTGGTGCCGGTGATCCCGCCGGAGCTGCGCCCGCTGGTGCCGCTGGACGGCGGCCGTTTCGCCACGTCGGATTTGAACGACCTGTACCGCCGCGTCATCAACCGCAACAACCGGCTGAAGCGGCTGATCGAGCTGAGGGCGCCCGACATCATCGTGCGCAACGAGAAGCGCATGCTGCAGGAGTCCGTCGACGCCCTGTTCGACAACGGCCGGCGCGGCCGTGCCATCACCGGCGCCAACAAGCGCCCGCTGAAGTCGCTGTCCGACATGCTGAAGGGCAAGCAGGGCCGCTTCCGCCAGAACCTGCTCGGCAAGCGCGTCGACTACTCCGGCCGCTCGGTGATCGTGGTCGGGCCGGAGCTGAAGCTGCACCAGTGCGGGCTGCCGAAGAAGATGGCGCTCGAGCTGTTCAAGCCGTTCATCTACTCCAAGCTGGAGAAGTACGGCCACGCCACCACCATCAAGGCCGCCAAGCGCATGGTGGAGAAGGAGCGTCCCGAGGTGTGGGACATCCTGGAGGAGGTGATCCGCGAGCACCCGGTGATGCTGAACCGGGCACCGACGCTGCACCGCCTCGGCATCCAGGCGTTCGAGCCGGTGCTGATCGAGGGCAAGGCGATCCAGCTCCACCCGCTGGTGTGCACAGCATTCAACGCGGACTTCGACGGCGACCAGATGGCGGTGCATGTGCCGCTCAGCCTGGAGGCGCAGCTTGAGGCGCGCGTGCTGATGATGTCGACGAACAACATCCTCAGCCCCGCCAATGGCAAGCCGATCATCGTGCCGAGCCAGGACATCGTGCTCGGGCTGTACTACCTGTCGGTCGAGACCGCGGCGTTCCGCGACACCCCCGACCAGGACGTCTATGACGGCGACACGCTTGTCCGCAAGGGCGCCCAGGCGTTCGGCTCGATGGGCGAGATCGAGTTCGCGCTGACCGCCAAGGCGATCCACCTGCACGACAAGATCCGCGCGCGCATCACCGTGGTCGACGCCGACGGCACGAAGCGCCGCCAGCTCGTGGTGACGACGCCCGGCCGCATGATGATCGCGCAAATCCTGCCGCAGCATCAGGCGGTGCCGTTCAGCCTGCTCAACAAGCAGCTGACCAAGAAGATGGTCTCCGACGTGATCGACGCGGTGTACCGCCACTGCGGCCAGAAGGAGTGCGTGATCTTCGCAGACCGTCTGATGGGGCTCGGTTTCGCCCAGGCGGCCAAGGCGGGCATCTCGTTCGGCAAGGACGACCTGATCATCCCAGACTCGAAGTCCGAGCTGGTCGAGAAGACCCAGACCGAGGTCAAGGAGTTCGAGCAGCAGTACCAGGACGGCCTGATCACCGCCGGCGAGCGCTACAACAAGGTCGTCGACGCCTGGTCGCGCTGCACCGACGACGTGCAGGCCGCGATGATGAAGGAGATCTCGCGCCAGGAGATCGGCAAGCCCACGAACTCGGTGTGGATGATGAGCCATTCCGGCGCCCGCGGCTCGCCCGCGCAGATGAAGCAGCTCGCCGGCATGCGCGGCCTGATGGCCAAGCCGTCGGGCGAGATCATCGAGCAGCCGATCATCGCCAACTTCAAGGAGGGCCTCTCCGTCCTCGACTATTTCACCTCCACCCATGGCGCCCGCAAGGGCCTCGCGGACACGGCGCTGAAGACCGCGAACTCCGGCTACCTGACGCGGCGGCTCGTCGACGTGGCGCAGGACTGCATCATCGTCGAGGAGGACTGCGGCACCGAGCGCGGGCTCACCGTGCGCGCGGTGATGGACGGCGGCGAGGTGGTCTCCTCGCTGTCAGAGCGCACGCTCGGCCGCACCACGGCGGAGGACACGCTCGACCCGTCCACCAATGCCGTGATCGCTCCGCGCAACACGCTGATCGACGAGGAGATGGCAGAGCGCATCGAGCAGGCCGGCGTGGAGGTGATGAAGATCCGCTCCGTGCTGACCTGCGACAGCCGGGTCGGCGTGTGCGGCGCCTGCTACGGGCGCGACCTCGCCCGCGGCACGTCGGTCAACATCGGCGAGGCGGTCGGCGTGATCGCGGCGCAGTCCATCGGCGAGCCTGGCACCCAGCTCACCATGCGCACCTTCCACATCGGCGGCGCCGCCCAGCGCGGCGCGGAGCAGTCCAGCGTGGAGGCCAGCCACGAGGGCACGGTCGCGGTGCGCAACCGCAACGTCGTGCAGAACTCCATGGGCGTGCCCGTGGTGATGGCGCGAAACTGCGAGATCGTGCTGCAGGACGACAAGGGCCGTGAGCGCGCCCGCTTCCGGGTGCCGTACGGCGCGCGGCTGCTGGTCGACGACGGCGCGCAGGTCACGCGCCTGCAGAAGCTGGCGGAGTGGGACCCCTACACCCTGCCGATCATCACCGAGCGCTCCGGCGTGGTGGAGTATCTCGACCTGATCGACTCGATCACCATCGTCGAGCGCATGGACGAGGTGACCGGCCTGACGTCGCGCGTGGTGGTCGACTACAAGCAGGTCGCCAAGGGCGTCGACCTGCGCCCCCGCCTGCAGGTGAAGGACGCCAACGGCGACGTGCTGAAGCTGCCGAGCGGAGCGGAAGCGCGCTACTTCCTCACACCCGACTCCATCCTTTCGGTGGAGAACGGCGTGACCGTGCAGGCTGGCGACGTGCTGGCCCGCATCCCGCGCGAGGGCAGCAAGACGCGCGACATCACCGGCGGCCTGCCGCGTGTCGCCGAGCTGTTCGAGGCGCGTCGCCCGAAAGACCACGCGATCATTGCCGAGACCGACGGCCGCGTGGAGTTCGGCAAGGACTACAAGGCCAAGCGCCGCATCATCGTCAAGAACGATGAGACCAGCGAGGAAACCGAGTACCTGATCCCGAAGGGCAAGCACCTTTCGGTCCAGGAAGGCGACTTCGTGCGCAGAGGCGAGCCGCTGGTCGACGGGCCGCGCGTGCCGCACGACATCCTGAAGGTCATGGGGGTGGAGGCGCTGTCCGACTACCTCGTGAACGAGATCCAGGACGTCTACCGGCTGCAGGGCGTGAAGATCAACGACAAGCACATCGAGGTCATCGTCCGCCAGATGCTCCAGAAGATCGAAATCATGGAGCCCGGCGACACGACTTACCTGGTGGGCGAGACCGTCGACCGGATCGAGTTCGAGGGCGAGAACGCCAAGCGCCTCGCAGAGGACGAGCGCCCGGCGGTGGGGATGCCCGTGCTCCAGGGCATCACCAAGGCGTCGCTGCAGACGCACAGCTTCATCAGCGCCGCCTCCTTCCAGGAAACGACGCGGGTGCTCACAGAGGCGGCCACGGCCGGCAAGGTGGACAACCTGATGGGGCTCAAGGAGAACGTCATCGTCGGCCGCCTGATCCCCGCGGGCACCGGCAGCGTGATGAACAAGCTGAAGGCTGTTGCCGCAGGGCGCGACCAGCAGCGGGTGCGCACCGACGCGCCGGCGATCGAGCGCGCGGCGGAGTAGGCTGTCGCGGCTGGGCTGAAAGGGACGGGGTCCGGGGCACGTCGCTCCGGGCCCCGTTTTCATAGGGAAGCAAGGCTGGGCTCTGCCCAGACCCGCAAAGGGCCGTGAGGCCCTTTGATCCCCTGACCTAAGAAGTGGATTTTCAAGGCAACTGCCTTGAGCGGGGTCCAGGGGCGGCGCCCCTGGCGTTGCTTTTTCCCTCACGTCCCGGTTGACACCCCCCGGCCCTGGACGTAGGTTCCGCGCCCTCGGCACCCCCCGACGCTTGGTTCGGGCCGTCTTTATTGGCTGGCAGTGAAGCGCGCGGCGCCGTCCCTCGGATCGAGGCGACCCAGGCCGCGGGCCCAACAAGACCTCGCGGATGGGAGCTGTCCCACGCCGCGCGGTCCTCTGTTCGCGAGTGATGGGCGGCTCAGAGTCAGGCCTCGGTTCGTGCTGCGGACCAGGACCGGAACGAGGGCGTATGCCGACCATTAATCAGCTGATTGCCAAGGGCCGCGAGCCGGCCGCCAAGCGCAACAAGGTGCCCGCGCTCGAGGGATGCCCGCAGAAGCGCGGCGTCTGCACGCGCGTCTACACCACGACGCCAAAGAAGCCGAACTCCGCGCTGCGCAAGGTGGCCAAGGTGCGGCTGACCAACGGCTATGAGGTCGTGAGCTACATTCCCGGCGAGGGCCACAACCTGCAGGAGCACAGCGTCGTGCTGATCCGCGGCGGCCGCGTGAAGGATTTGCCCGGCGTGCGCTACCACATCCTGCGCGGCGTGCTCGACACGCAGGGCCTGCCGAAGCGCAGGCAGCGTCGTTCGCTGTACGGCGCGAAGCGGCCGAAGTAGGGGGAACCGGGAATGAGCCGTCGCCGCAAGGCCACCAAGAGAGAGATCCTGCCAGACCCGAAGTTCGGCGATGTCGTGATCACGCGCTTCATGAATGCGCTGATGTACGACGGCAAGAAGTCCGCCGCCGAGGGCATTGTCTACGGTGCGCTCGACGTGATGAAGAAACGCGGCGGCAACGCGGCCGACCCGGTGCGGATGTTCCACGAGGCGCTGGACAACGTGAAGCCGGCCGTCGAGGTGCGCTCGCGCCGCGTCGGCGGCGCCACCTACCAGGTGCCGGTCGAGGTGCGCACGGAGCGGCGCCAGGCGCTGGCGATCCGCTGGCTGATCGACGCGTCGCGCAAGCGGGGCGAGCACACGATGGAAGAGCGTCTTTCCAACGAGCTGTTCGACGCGGTGAACAACCGCGGCTCGGCCGTGAAGAAGCGTGAGGACACCCACCGGATGGCGGAAGCGAACAAGGCCTTCAGCCACTACCGCTGGTAGCACAACTCGGGCGACGGAGACAGGACGATGGGTAAGGCTAAATTCCAGCGGAACAAGCCGCACTGCAACATCGGCACGATTGGCCACGTCGATCATGGCAAGACGTCGCTGACCGCGGCGATCACCAAGATCCTCGCCAAGTCCGGCGGCGCCACCTTCACGGCGTACGACCAGATCGACAAGGCGCCCGAGGAGCGCGCGCGCGGCATCACGATCTCCACGGCGCACGTGGAGTACGAGACCGCCAACCGCCACTATGCCCACGTCGACTGCCCTGGCCACGCCGACTATGTGAAGAACATGATCACCGGTGCCGCCCAGATGGACGGCGCGATCCTGGTGGTGTCCGCCGCCGATGGCCCGATGCCGCAGACGCGCGAGCACATCCTGCTTGCCCGCCAGGTCGGCGTGCCGGCGCTGGTGGTGTTCCTCAACAAGGTCGACATGGTCGACGACCCCGAGCTGCTTGAGCTGGTGGAGATGGAGGTGCGCGAGCTGCTCTCCTCCTACCAGTATCCCGGCGACGACATCCCGATCGTGCACGGCTCGGCGCTGATGGCGCTGGAGGACAAGCAGCCGGAGCTGGGCGAGCAGGCGATCCTCAAGCTGATGGAGGCGGTCGACGCCTACATTCCTCAGCCCGAGCGTGCGATCGACCGTCCGTTCCTGATGCCGATCGAGGACGTGTTCTCGATTTCCGGCCGCGGCACCGTGGTGACCGGGCGCGTCGAGCGCGGCATCGTCAACGTCGGCGACGAGGTCGAGATCGTCGGCATCAAGAACACGGTGAAGACCATCGTCACCGGCGTGGAGATGTTCCGCAAGCTGCTCGACCGCGGCGAGGCCGGCGACAACATCGGCGCGCTGCTGCGCGGCACCAAGCGCGAGGACGTGGAGCGCGGCCAGGTTCTGGCCAAGCCGGGCTCGATCACCCCGCACACCAAGTTCAAGGCGGAGGCCTACGTGCTGACGAAGGAGGAGGGTGGCCGCCACACCCCGTTCTTCACCAACTACCGCCCGCAGTTCTACTTCCGCACCACGGACGTGACCGGCGTGGTGCAGCTGCCCGAGGGCACCGAGATGGTGATGCCCGGCGACAACGTGTCGATGGACGTCGAGCTGATCGCGCCGATCGCCATGGACGAGGGCCTGCGCTTCGCCATCCGCGAGGGTGGCCGCACGGTGGGCGCCGGTGTGGTGGCCTCGATCACCGCCTGAGGCACGACGGACGCACGGGCGCCGGCGCTTCTCCGGCGCCCGTGTCGTTTGACCACGCTGCCCGCGCGGCCGCGAACCTGGCCTGACCGACATGGCCAGGGCTGACACGAACTGGATCGAGTGACGATGGACAACCAGAACATCCGCATTCGCCTGAAGGCGTATGATCACCGAGTGCTGGACAACAGCACCAAGGAGATCGTGAACACGGCGAAGCGCACCGGCGCGCGGGTCCGCGGTCCGATCCCGCTGCCGACGCATATCGAGCGCTTCACGGTGAACCGCTCGCCGCACGTCGACAAGAAGAGCCGCGAGCAGTTCGAGATCCGCACGCACCGCCGCCTGCTGGACATCGTGGAGCCGACGCCGCAGACCGTGGACGCGCTGATGAAGCTCGACCTGGCCGCCGGCGTCGACGTCGAGATCAAGCTCTGAAGCGATGGGGGAGACAGTCGCCATGCGCACAGGGCTGATCGCGAAGAAGCTGGGCATGACCCGCATCTTCAAGGAGGACGGCACCCACGTGCCGGTCACCGTGCTGCACCTCGACGAGGTCCAGGTGGTCGATGTCCGCACCGAGGAGCGCGACGGCTACACGGCGCTGCAACTCGGCTTTGGTAAGGCCAAGGTGAAGAACGTTTCGCAGCCGAACCGCGGCCATTTCGCCCGCGTCAAGGTCGAGCCGAAGAAGCGTCTGGTCGAGTTCCGCGTCTCGCCCGATGCGGTGCTGGAGACCGGCGCCACGCTGAGCGCCGCGCACTTCGTGGTCGGGCAGAAGATCGACGTGTGCGGCATCACCAAGGGCAAGGGCTTCGCCGGCGGCATGAAGCGCTGGAACTTCCGCGGCCTCGAGGCCTCGCACGGCGTGTCGGTCAGCCACCGTTCGCTCGGCTCGACCGGCAACCGTCAGGACCCTGGCAAGACCTTCAAGAACAAGAAGATGCCGGGTCATCTCGGCGTAGAGCGTGTCACCACGCTGAACCTGGAGGTCGCCGGCATCGACGCGGTGCGTGGCCTGATCATGGTGCACGGCGCGGTGCCTGGCGCGAAGGGCGACTACGTGCAGGTGCGCGACGCGATCAAGAAGGCGCGCCACGCCGATGCGCCGTATCCCGCCGGCCTGCTGACGATCGCGCCGGCCCATGCCGAGGCTGCGGCCGAGGTTCCCGACGCGCAGCCGGAGGCATAGAGATGCAGATCGACGTCACGACCCTGGACAACACCGGCGCCGGCACCGCCGAGCTGCCCGACGAGATCTTCGCGATCGAGCCGCGCGCCGACATCATGGCGCGCGTGGTGCACTGGCAACTCGCCAAGCGCCGCGCCGGCACCCACCGCACCAAGGGCATGGGCGAGGTCTCCGGCACCACGAAGAAGCCCTACAAGCAGAAGGGCACCGGCAACGCCCGCCAGGGCTCGTTGCGCGCGCCGCAGTTCCGTACCGGCGGCCGGGTGCACGGCCCGGTCGTGCGCGACCACGGCTACGATCTGCCCAAGAAGGTGCGCCGCCTCGGCCTGATCAGTGCGCTCAGCCAGAAGCGCGCCGAGGGCAAGCTCGTTGTGCTCGACGCCGCCACCAGCGGTACCAAGACCAAGGAGCTGGCCGCCAAGCTGAAGGCGTTGGGCTGGGGCTCGGTGCTGGTGGTCGACCGGCTGGTGGATGCGGGCTTCCTGCGCGCCAGCCGCAACATCGCCGGCATCGACGTGCTGCCGAGCGTGGGCGCCAACGTCTACGACATCCTGCAGCACGACCTGCTGGTGGTGACCTCGGCCGCGGTCGAGGGTCTGAAGGAGCGTCTGGCATGAACCGCATCGCAGCCGCGCGCCACCGCGCCGCCCACATGTCGCGCGAGTCGATGTACACCATCATCCGCGCGCCGCTGATCACCGAGAAGGCGACGGCGCTGTCCGAGCGCAATCAGGTGGTGTTCCGTGTGTCGCTGGAAGCCAGCAAGCCGGAGATCAAGGCCGCGGTGCAGGCGCTGTTCGGCGTCACCGTGACCGGTGTCAACACGCTGGTGCAGAAGGGCAAGCGGAAGCGCTTCAAGGGCCGTCCCGGCCAGCGTTCCGACATCAAGAAGGCGTACGTGGAGCTTGCCCCAGGTCAGACGATCGACCTGACGACAAGCCTCACCTGAGGGCAGCGCGATGGCACTGAGGCATTTCAATCCGATCACCGCGTCGCTTCGCGGCACAATCCTGATCGACCGCTCCGAGCTGTGGAAGGGCAAGCCCGTCAAGGGGCTGACCGAGGGCAAGCACCGCACCGGCGGGCGCAACAACCACGGGCGCACGACGTCGTTCTTCCGCGGCGGCGGCCACAAGCAGACCTACCGCATGGTCGACTTCAAGCGCCGCAAGCACGACGTGGCGGGCACCGTTGAGCGGCTGGAGTACGACCCCAATCGCACCGCGTTCATAGCCCTGATCAAGTATGCGGACGGCGAGCTGAGCTACATCCTGGCGCCGCAGCGCCTGCGCGCCGGCGACCAGGTCGTCTCGGGTGCCAAGGTCGACATCAAGCCGGGTAACGCGATGCCGCTGGCCACGATTCCGGTCGGCACCATCGTGCACAACATCGAGCTGAAGCAGGGTGCGGGCGGCAAGGTCGCCCGTGCCGCCGGCACCTATGCGCAGCTGGTCGGCAAGGATGCCGGCTACGCCCAGGTCAAGCTGCAGTCGGGTGAGCTCCGCGTGGTGCGCGCAGAGTGCATGGCCACCGTCGGCGCGGTCAGCAACGCCGACAACATGAACCAGCATTTCGGCAAGGCCGGCCGCGCGCGCTGGATGGGCCGCAGGCCGCACAACCGCGGCGTGGTGATGAACCCGGTCGACCACCCGCACGGCGGCGGCGAGGGCCGCACCTCGGGCGGCCGCCATCCGGTCACGCCGTGGGGCAAGCCGACCAAGGGCTACAAGACACGCACCAACAAGCGCACGGACAGCCTGATCATCCGTCGCCGCAACAAGGGCAAGTAGGATGGCACGTTCCGTCTGGAAGGGCCCGTTCGTCGACGGCTACCTCCTCAACAAGGCAGAGAACTCCAGGGCCTCGGGCCGCAGCGAGATCATCAAGATCTGGTCGCGCCGCTCGACGATCCTGCCGCAGTTCGTGGGCCTGACGTTCGGCGTCTACAACGGCCACAAGTTCCTGCCGGTGCAGGTCAACGAGAACATGGTCGGCCACAAGTTCGGCGAGTTCTCGCCGACGCGCACCTTCACGGGGCATACGGCCGACAAGAAGGCGAAGCGGGGCTGAGATGAGCAAGCCGAAGACTCCGCGCAAGCTGGGTGAGACCGAGGCGCAGGCTGTCCTCAGCAACATGCGCATCTCGCCGCGCAAGCTGAACCTGGTGGCCGGGCTGATCCGCAACCAGCCGGCCAACCAGGCGGTCGCCACCCTGACCTTCTCCAAGCGGCGCATCGCGCAGCAGGTGCGCAAGGTGCTGGAAAGCGCCATCGCCAACGCAGAGAACAACCACCAGCTCGACGTCGACCAGCTCGTGGTGTCGCGCGCTGAGGTCGGCAAGTCGATCGTGATGCGCAGGTTCCAGGCACGCGGCCGCGGCCGTGCCTCGCGCATCGAGAAGTGGTTCAGCCACCTCAAGATCGTTGTCGCCGAGCGCGCGGCCGTCGAGGAAGCCCCGGCGCGCACCCCGCGCGGCACGCCTGCGGGCACAGAGCAGAAGGCGGCCTGAACCATGGGTCACAAGGTCAATCCGATCGGGCTGCGGCTCGGCATCAACCGCACCTGGGACAGCCGCTGGTACGCCGGCACCGACTATGCCCGCCTGCTGCACGAGGACATCAAGCTGCGCGCCCACCTGCGCAAGAAGCTGTCCGGTGCCGGCGTGTCGCGCGTGGTGATCGAGCGCCCGGCGAAGAAGCCGCGGGTGACGATCTATGCGGCGCGTCCCGGCGTCGTGATCGGCAAGAAGGGCCAGGATATCGAGGTGCTGCGCAAGGACCTGGCCAAGATGGCGAAGTCCGAGGTACAGCTCAACATCGTCGAGATCAGGAAGCCGGAGATCGACGCGACGCTGGTGGCAGAGAACATCGCCCAGCAGCTCGAGCGCCGGGTGGCGTTCCGCCGCGCGATGAAGCGCGCCGTGCAGTCGGCGATGCGTCTCGGCGCGCAGGGCATCCGCATCAACTGCGGCGGCCGTCTCGGCGGCGCGGAGATCGCGCGCACCGAGTGGTATCGCGAGGGCCGCGTGCCGCTGCACACGTTGCGCGCCGACATCGACTTCGGCGTGGCGACGGCCAAGACCACGTACGGCACGTGCGGCGTCAAGGTGTGGATCTTCAAGGGGGAGATCATGACCAATGATCCGACCGCGCAGGACCGCCGTGCCGCCGAACAGGCGCCGCAGCGCTAGGGATCGACAGACATGCTCTCCCCCAAGCGGACCAAGTTCCGCAAGGCCCACAAGGGCCGCATCCACGGACTCGCCAAGGGCGGCACCACGCTGAACTTCGGCACCTACGGCCTCAAGGCCCTGGAGCCGGAGCGCGTGACCGCGCGCCAGATCGAGGCGGCGCGACGCGCCATCACCCGCGCGATGAAGCGCGCCGGCCGCGTGTGGATCCGCATCTTCCCGGACGTCCCGGTGTCGACCAAGCCGGCCGAGGTCCGCATGGGCTCCGGCAAGGGTTCGCCGGAGTTCTGGGTGGCGCGGGTCAAGCCGGGCCGCATGATGTTCGAGATCGACGGCGTCTCGCCGGAGCTGGCCCGAGAGGCGCTGCAGCTCGGCGCGGCCAAGCTGCCGATCAAGGTGAAGTTCGTCACCCGCATCGGAGACGCATGAGATGACCAAGCCGTCCGACATCCGAGCCAAGACGCCCGACGAGCTGGACACCATGCTGCTCGACCTGCGTCGCGAGCAGTTCAATCTGCGGTTTCAGCGCGCCACCGGACAACAGGAGGGCATGGGCCGCGCGCGCATCGTGCGCCGCGACATTGCCCGGCTGAAGACTATTCAGACGCAAAATGGCCAGACACAGCAGGCACGTCCTGCTGCGGTCAAGTCCTGAAGGGAGAGGCGTCATGCCGAGACGCGTCCTGACCGGGCGGGTGACCAGCGACAAGATGGAGAAGACCATCACCGTCCTGGTGTCCCGCCGCATCATGCATCCGCTCTACAAGAAGTTCATCCGCCGCTCGAAGAAGTACGCGGCGCACGACGAGCACAACGAGTGTCGCGAGGGCGACCTCGTGCGCATCGTCGAGTGCGCGCCGATCTCCAAGCGCAAGACCTGGACCGTGGTGCAGCGCAACGGCGCGGTACTCGGCGGGCTGGATGCCGACGTGATCGAGGCGGCGGCGGACGCCATCGCCGGCGACCAGGCGGCCGGGCTCGACGTCGCCGTGACGCCGGAGGCTGCGGCCGTGATCGCCGAGCACGGCGCGCACGCCGAACAGCCGCAGGGCTGAGGGGGCTCCTAGATGATCCAGGTCGAATCCAATCTCGACGTCGCCGACAACTCGGGCGCACGGCGCGTGCAGTGCATCAAGGTGCTCGGCGGCTCCAAGCGCAAGACCGCTTCGGTGGGCGACGTGATCGTCGTCTCCATCAAGGAGGCGATCCCGCGCGGCAAGGTGAAGAAGGGCGACGTGCACCAGGCGGTGATCGTGCGCACCGCCTTCCCGGTGCGTCGCCCCGACGGCTCGGCGATCCGCTTCGACCGCAACGCGGCGGTGCTGATCAACAAGCAGCAGGAGCCGATCGGCACCCGCATATTCGGGCCGGTCGTGCGCGAGCTGCGCGCCCGCAAGTTCATGAAGATCATCTCGCTCGCCCCCGAGGTGCTGTGATGGCCGCGCGCATCCGCAAGGGCGACCGCGTCGTCGTCATCTCCGGCGCCGACCGCGGCAAGCGCGGCGAGGTCCTGCAGGTCCTACCCAAGGAGGATCGCGCGGTCGTCCAGGGCGTCAACGTCGCCAAGCGCCACACCAAGGCGCAGGGCGCGGGCCAGCCGGGCGGCATCATCGAGCGCGAGGCGACCATCCACCTGTCTAACGTGATGCTCGTCGACCCCAAGACCGACAAGCCGACCCGCGTCGGCTTCCGGGTGATCGAGGGCAGCGACGGCGCACGCTCCAAGGTTCGCGTGGCGGTGGCCACCGGCGACGTGATCGAGGGCTGAGGCGATGAGCGAAACCGAGCAGACCACCGAGAAGGCCGTCGTCGTGCGGCCGCGCATGCAGCAGCGCTACCTCGACACCATCCGCGCGCAGATGCAGCAGGAGTTCAGCTACACGAACCCGATGCAGGTGCCGCGCCTGGAGAAGATCGTCATCAACATGGGTGTCGGCGAGGCCGCGGGCGACCAGAAGAAGCTTGACGCCGCGGTGGCCGAGCTGACGCTGATCGCCGGGCAGAAGCCGGTGAAGACGGTGGCCAAGAAGGCGATCGCCGGCTTCAAGATTCGCGAGGGGCTGCCGATCGGCACCAAGGTGACGCTGCGCCGCACCCGGATGTACGAGTTCCTCGATCGGCTGGTGACCATCGCGATGCCCCGCGTGCGCGACTTCCGCGGCCTGGACAATGCGAAGGGCTTCGACGGCCGCGGCAACTTCGCGATGGGCATGAAGGAGCAGATCGTGTTCCCCGAGATCAACTACGACAAGGTGGACACGGTGCGCGGCATGGACATCGTGTTCGTCACCACGGCGAGGACGGACGCGGAGGCCAAGGCGCTGCTGCGCGCCTTCGATATCCCGTTCGCGATCGTGGCCCCGGCCGCCGCCGCGGCCTGAGCCGCCCGACCGGCGCGGCCGAGCCGCCGCGCCTTTAGCGACGCCCTCCCGGCGCCGCGCACGACATGGAAAACGGCGGGGCGCACCCCCGCAGGTTCCGGAGGACAGACAGCCCATGGCGAAGACCTCTGCCGTCAACCGCAACAAGAAGCGCGAGCGCATGGCCAAGCGCGACCTTTCCAAGCGCCAGACGCTGAAGGACGTGGTGATGGACCGCACGCTCCCGGTCGAGGACCGCTTCGAGGCGTCGCTGAAGCTGGCCGAGCTGCCGCGCAACGGCGCGCGCATCCGCGTCCGGCTGCGCTGCGAGATCACTGGCCGCTCGCGCGCCAACTACCGCAAGTTCCGCATCTGCCGCATCGCGCTGCGCGACCTGGGCAGCGCCGGGGCCATTCCCGGCCTGGTTAAGGCGAGCTGGTAGGAGTCGCAGATGTCGATGTCAGATCCAGTGGGCGACATGCTCACCCGCATCCGCAACGCCCAGCACGCGCGCCACTCGTCCTGCGTGGCGCCGGCGTCCAGGCTGCGCGCCAACGTCCTCGAGGCGCTGCGCCGCGAGGGCTACATCCGCGGCTTCAGCACCGAGGAGCTGCGCACCGGCGTGGCGCAGCTGCGCATCGAGCTGAAGTACAATGAGGGTGAGCCGGTCATCAAGGAGATCCACCGCGTCTCCAAGCCGGGCCGCCGCGTGTATTCCAAGATCAAGGAGCTGCCGCGGGTCTACGCCGGGCTGGGCGTGTCAATTCTGTCGACACCGCGCGGCGTGCTCAGCGATGCAGAGGCTCGCGCCGCCAATGTCGGCGGCGAAGTCCTGTGCCGCGTGTTCTGAGGGGGCACAGATGTCACGCGTAGGCAAGTATCCGGTCGAGATCCCGGCCGGCGTCCAGGTGGCGATCGCTGATGGCATCCTCACCGCCAAGGGCAAGCTCGGCGAGCTGCGCCTGCCGCTCACCGCCCACGTCACCACCACCGTCGCCGACAACCGCATCTCGGTGGTGCCGAACGGCAAGGCGGCGCAGGCGCAGATGATGTGGGGCACCACCCGCGCGCTGGTCGCCGCCATGGTCGAGGGCGTGAGCAAGGGCTACACCAAGACGCTGGAGATCACCGGCACAGGCTTCCGCGCCGCGGTGCAGGGCCCGAACCTGGTGATCAACCTCGGCTTCTCGCACGACGTGGTGTTCCCGGTGCCGGCCGGCATCACGATCACCACCCCGCGCCCGACGGCGATCGCCGTCGCCGGTGTCGACAAGCGCCTGGTGGGCCAGGTCGCCGCGGAGATCCGCGGCTTCCGGCCGCCAGAGCCGTACAAGGGTAAGGGCGTGCGCTACGACAACGAGGTGATCCGCCGCAAGGAAGGCAAGAAGAAGTAATGAGCGCTCAACGCGATCTCAGGGAGCGCAGGCGCGACCGCCTCCGCTTCCAGCTGCGCAAGAAGGCCGGGCTGCGTCCGCGCCTGTCGGTGTTCCGCTCCGGCAAGCACATCTACGCGCAGATCATCGACGACGCCGCCGGGCGCACGCTCGCCGCCGCGTCGAGCCTGGACAAGGACCTGCGCGCGGCGCTGCGCACCGGCGCCGACAAGGACGCTGCGGCCGCCGTCGGCAAGCTGGTGGCAGAGCGCGCCTCGGCGGCCGGCGTCACCCAGGTGGTGTTCGACCGCGGCTCGTATCTGTATCACGGCCGCGTCAAGGCGCTGGCCGAGGCCGCCCGAGAGGGCGGCCTGGCGTTCTAGGGGGCCGGCAGCATGGCACGTGAGGCAAGAGACGGCCGCTCCGGCGGCGGCGGCCATGGCCGCGACCGCGACGGCGGCGACGACATCATCGACAAGCTGGTCACCATCAACCGCGTGGCCAAGGTGGTGAAGGGCGGCCGGCGCTTCGCCTTCGCCGCCCTGGTGGTGGTGGGCGACCAGAAGGGCCGCGTCGGCTTCGGCGCCGGCAAGGCGCGTGAGGTCCCCGAGGCGATCCGCAAGGCGACGGAGCGCGCCAAGCGCACCATGATCCGGGTGCCGATGAAGGAGGGGCGCACGCTGCACCACGACTCCTTCGGGCACTACGGCGCGGGCAAGGTCGTGCTGCGTTCGGCGGAAGCCGGCACCGGCATCATCGCCGGCGGCCCGATGCGCGCGGTGTTCGAGACGCTGGGCATCAACGACGTGGTGGCCAAGTCGCTCGGCAGCCGCAACCCGCACAACATGGTCAAGGCGACGTTCGACGCCCTGGCCAACTGCGCGAGCCCCCGTTCGGTGGCCAACCGCCGCGGCAAGAAGGTCACCGACATCCTGGGCAAGCGCGACGCGGGCGCCCTGGAGTCGGGCGTGGCGGAGGCCGGCGCCGATGTCTGACACCGCGGCAACTCCCGGCAAGCGCGTCCGCCTGGTGCAGACCGGCTCGCCGATCGGCCGCAAGCCCGGCCAGAAGGCGACGCTGATCGGCCTCGGCCTGAACAAGCTGCGCCGCACCAGCGAGCTTGAGGACACCCCCTCCGTGCGGGGGATGATCCGCAAGGTTGCTCACCTGATCAGGGTGGAGGACTGAGATGAAGCTCAACGACCTGCGCGACAACGCCAAGGCGCGCTCGAAGTTTAAGCGCCTCGGCCGCGGCATCGGCTCCGGCAAGGGCAAGACCTCCGGCAAGGGCGTCAAGGGCCAGAAGGCGCGCGAGGGCGTGTCGCTCAACGGCTTCGAGGGCGGCCAGCTCCCGATCTACCGCCGCCTGCCCAAGCGCGGCTTCTCCAATCCGACACGCAAGGAGTACGCGCCGATCAACCTCGGCACGCTCTCCAAGGCGATCGAGAGCGGCAAGCTCGACGCCTCGCAGCCGATCACCGAGGACACGCTGCGCACCGCCGGCTTGGTGCGCACCGGCAAGGTGAACGGCGTGCGCCTCCTCGCCACCGGCGCGCTGTCGCAGGCGCTGACCATCACGGTGTCCGGGGCCTCGGCCGCCGCGGTCGCCGCGGTGCAGGCCGCCGGCGGCAGCGTCACCACGACGGTCGCCGCCCACGTTCCCGACGCGCCCGCCGCGTAGCGCCCGGCTGAAGGAACGGCGCGCCAGCCCCGGGAGGGGAGGGCGCGCCGTTCTGCTGTACAGTCAGGCAAGGCCGGGCTCTGCCCGGACCCGCAAAGGGCCGTGAGGCCCTTTGATCCCTTGACTTAAGTAAGGGGTTCCAAGGGCCCTGCCTTTGGCGGTGTCCAGGGGCAGAGCCCCTGGCCTTGCTTCCTCCTTCCTGCGAGACTTCGTCCCGCCTTCGCCCAAGGGGAAACGACCATGGCCTCCGCGGCCGAGCAGATCGCCTCCAGCCTCAGCCTCGGCACCTTCTCCAAGGCGACCGAGCTGAAGAAGCGCCTCTGGTTCACCCTGGGCGCGCTGATCGTCTACCGCGTCGGCACCTACATCCCGGTGCCCGGCGTGGATGCCGCGGTGATGGGCGAGATGCTGCAGCAGCACAGCGGCGGCATCCTGGGCATGTTCGACATGTTCAGCGGCGGTGCGCTGGGCCGGATGACCGTGTTCGCGCTCAACATCATGCCCTACATCAGCGCCTCGATCGTGATCCAGCTGATGTCAGCCGCCGTCCCCCAGCTCGAGACGCTGAAGAAGGAGGGCGAAAGCGGCCGCAAGAAGCTCAACCAGTACACCCGCTACCTGACGGTGCTGATCGCGCTGTTCCAGGCGTACGGCATCTCCGTTGGCCTGGAGGCGATGCACGGCGCGTCCGGCCCGGCGGTGATCGACCCCGGCGCGTTCTTCCGCCTGTCGAGCGTGGTGACGCTGGTGGGCGGCACGATGTTCCTGATGTGGGTGGGCGAGCAGATCACCGCACGCGGCGTCGGCAACGGCCAGTCGCTGATCATCTTCGCCGGCATCGTCGCCAACCTGCCCAACGCGCTCGGCAGCCTGCTGGAGCTGGGCCGCACCGGCGCGCTGTCGCCGGTGTTCATCCTGCTGTTCCTGGCGATCGCGGTCGGGGTGATCGCGTTCATCGTGTTCATGGAGCGCGCCCAGCGCCGCGTCGTGGTGCAGTACCCCAAGCGCCAGGTCGGCAGCCGCATGTTCGGCGGCGACTCGACGCACATGCCGCTCAAGGTCAACACCGCCGGCGTGATCCCGCCGATCTTCGCAAGCTCCATCCTGCTGATCCCGGCGACCATCGCCGGCTTCTCCGGCAGCAGCGCCGGCTGGCTCGGCACGGTCGGCGCGGCGTTCGCGCACGGCCAGCCGCTCTACATGATCGGCTACGCGGCGATGATCATCTTCTTCAGCTACTTCTACACCGCCGTGGTGTTCAACCCGGAGGAGACCGCGGACAACCTGAAGAAGTATGGCGGCTTCATCCCCGGCATCCGCCCGGGCAGCAACACGGCGCGCTACTTCGACACCGTGCTGACCCGCCTGACCACGATCGGCGCGCTCTACCTGGTCGCGGTCTGCCTGCTGCCGGAGATCCTGATCAGCCGCTATGGCGTGCCGTTCTCATTCGGCGGCACCAGCCTGATGATCATCGTCTCCGTCACCATGGACACGGTGGTGCAGATCCAGTCCCACCTGCTCGCCCACCAGTACGACGGCCTGATCCGCAAGCAGAGGACGCGGGGGGCGCGGCGGTGAACCTGATCCTTCTCGGCCCGCCCGGCGCCGGCAAGGGCACCCAGGCCAAGCGGCTGGAGCAGCGCTACGGCGTGGTGCAGATCGCCACAGGCGACATGCTGCGCGCCGAGGTCGCCGCCGACAGCGAGCTCGGCCGCAAGGCGAAGGCGATCATGGCGTCGGGGCAGCTCGTGTCCGACGCGCTGATCATCGCCATGCTGGAGCACCGGCTGCAGCAGCCGGACTGCGCGCGCGGCTTCATCCTCGACGGCTTCCCGCGCACCGTGCCGCAGGCCGAGGCGCTCGACGCCCTGCTCGCCCGCCTCGGCAAGCGGCTGGACGCCGTGGTCGAGCTAAAGGTCGATGACGCCGCCCTGGTCGAGCGCATCGCCGGCCGCTTCACCTGCGCCTCCTGCGGCGCCAGCTACCACGACAGCTTCAGGCCCACCGCGGTCGCCGGCGTGTGCGACGTGTGCGGCGCGACGTCCTTCGTCCGCCGCCCCGATGACACCCGTGAGACGGTCGCCGCCCGGCTGGAGGTGTATGCCCGCCAGACCGCGCCGATCCTGCCGCACTATCGCGCGCTCGGCAGCCTGCACGAGGTGGACGGCATGGCGGAGATGGGCGAGGTCACGGCGGAGCTGACGGCCCTGCTGGACGGGCTGGTGCCCGGGTAGGAAGCAAGGCCAGGGGGGCTCTGCCCCTGGACCCCGCCAGGGCGAGCCGCCCTGGACCGGCTTTCCTGGGGATCGGGTTCTAAGCGCTCGGCCCTTGGCGAAGTTTGAGGCAGCGTCTCGGCCTTGCTTCCTCGCGCAGATTTGATCCCGCCGCGTTGACAGGGCGCGCTCCGGCAGTATAGTCCGCGCCCTTGGCGGCCCCATCGGTGGTCGCTTGTGCCGTTTGAGGGCCCCGCGTCGCAGCGGGGCCGTTCCATTGACCAAGCAGTCCGGCGTTCCTGCCGGCCCGAGGAGCGACAGCGTGGCGCGTATTGCCGGCGTGAACATCCCGACCAACAAGCGGGTCGTCATCAGCCTCCGCTACATCTACGGCATCGGCCCGACCCGGGCCCAGACCATCTGCACGACCCTGGGGATCCCCGCCGAGCGACGCGTGAACCAGCTCTCCGACGACGAGGTGCTGCGCATCCGCGAGCTGATCGACCGCGACCTGCGGGTGGAGGGCGACCTGCGCCGCGAGGTGGCGATGAACATCAAGCGCCTGATGGACCTCGGCTGCTACCGCGGCCTGCGCCACCGCCGCGGCCTGCCGGTGCGCGGCCAGCGCACCCACACCAACGCCCGCACCCGCAAGGGCAAGGCGGTGGCGATCGCCGGCAAGAAGAAGGTCACGAAGTAGGGCTCCGGCCCTCTTCCAGCCCGCCCGTCCCGGCAGCCGCCGGCAGCACCTTGCGCGTCCGCTCCCGGCGCGCGCCCGATCCTAGGATACCATCACCATGGCGAAACCGGCCTCTGGCGCCTCGCGGCCCCGCCGCAAGGAGCGAAAGAACATCAGCTCCGGCGTGGCCCATGTGGCCGCGACCTTCAACAACACGATGATCACCATCACCGACGCGCAGGGCAACACCATCGCCTGGTCGTCCGCCGGCGCCCAGGGCTTCAAGGGCAGCCGCAAGTCCACGCCGTACGCCGCCCAGATGGCCGCCGAGGACGCCGGCAAGAAGGCGCGCGAGCACGGCATGGAGACGCTGGAGATCGAGGTCAACGGCCCTGGTTCCGGCCGCGAGAGCGCGCTGCGCGCCCTGCAGACCGTGGGCTTCGCGGTCACCTCGATCCGCGACACCACGCCGGTCCCGCACAACGGCTGCCGTCCGCGCAAGCGTCGCCGCGTCTGACACACGGCTGGAAGTGTTGGCGCCGCCAGGGCTTGTCCTGGCGGCGTCGTTCCGTTTTCCGGACGGCCTGCGCCATCGCGTGGCCCGCCCGATGCCACCAAGAGGCGAAGCAGTGGTCATCCAAAGAAACTGGCAGTCGCTGATCAAGCCGGAGAAGCTTGAGGTCGAGCCGGGCTCCGACCCGTCGCGGGTCGCCACCGTCGTCGCAGAGCCGCTGGAGCGCGGCTTCGGCATGACGCTGGGCAACGCGATCCGCCGAATCCTGCTCTCCTCGCTGCAGGGCGCGGCCGTCACTGCGGTGCAGATCGACGGCGTGCTGCACGAGTTCAGCTCGATCCCAGGCGTGCGCGAGGACGTCACCGACATCGTCCTCAACATCAAGCAGCTCGCGCTGCGCATGCACGGCGACCAGGTGCGCCGCATGACGCTGACCGCAACCGGACCGGGCGAGGTCCGCGCCGGCCAGATCCAGACCGGGCACGACATCGAGGTGATGAACCCCGACCTCGTGATCTGCACGCTCGACGACGGCATCAAGCTGAACATGGAGCTGACCGTCCAGCTCGGCCGCGGCTACGACCCCGCGTCGGTGAACCGTCCCGAGGACGCGCCGATCGGCCTGATCCCCGTGGATAGCATCTACTCGCCCGTCCGGCGCGTCTCCTACAAGGTCGAGCAGACCCGCGTCGGCCAGGTCACCGACTACGACAAGCTCGTGCTGCAGGTCGAGACCAACGGCGCCGTCACCCCCGAGGACAGCGTGGCGCTGGCAGCCCGCATCCTGCAGGACCAGCTTGCCCTGTTCATCAACTTCGACGAGCCGCAGCAGGCCCGCATCGAGGAAATCCACGACGACCTGCCGTTCAACCGCAACCTGCTGCGCAAGGTCGACGAGCTGGAGCTGTCGGTCCGCTCGGCGAACTGCCTGAAGAACGACAACATCGTCTACATCGGCGACCTCGTGCAGAAGACCGAGCAGGAGATGCTCCGCACGCCGAACTTCGGCCGCAAGTCGCTGAACGAGATCAAGGAGGTCCTGACCAACATGGGCCTTGCGCTGGGCATGGCGGTGTCCGGCTGGCCGCCCGAGAACATCGAGGACCTCGCCAAGCGCCTCGACGAGCCGTTCTGACCCCGCTGTCCACAGGAGTATAGAGAATGCGACACGGTGTTGCCGGTCGGAAGCTGAACGTCACCTCCACCCATCGCCTGGCGATGTTCCGCAACATGGCGCACGCGCTGATCAAGCACGAGCAGATCACCACCACGCTGCCCAAGGCCAAGGAGCTGCGCCCGGTCGCCGAGAAGCTGATCACGTTGGGCAAGCGCGGTGGCCTGCACGCCCGACGCCAGGCCTATGCCCAGCTGCGCGACGATGTGATCGTGGCAAAGCTGTTCGGCACCATCGCGGAGCGCTACCGCGGCCGCACCGGCGGCTACTGCCGCGTGATGAAGGCCGGCATGCGCTATGGCGACGCCGCCGACATGGCGGTGATCGAGCTGGTCGACCGTGACGTCTCCGCCAAGGGGCAGGACAGCGGGCCGCGGGCGGAGCAGTTCTCCGAGGCCGACGAGGCCTGAGGCAAGGCCGGGCTCTACCCGGATCCGGCAGGGGCAAGCGGCCCCTGGAAAGGAAAGCCCGCGCGGACCAGAGTCTGTGCGGGCTTTGTCGTGTCGGGCGCAAGGGGCCGGACAGAGGAAAGGCCAGGGCGGCGTCCACCCCGGCCTTTCCGGTTCCGCAAGGACAAGGCGGCAGGCCTTGGCCCGCCGCATCGTGCCTCAGGGGCTGGTCGGCTTCGGCGTGGTGGCCGCGCCGCCGACGCCGCCGGTCGAGCTGCCGGCCATCGCGCCGTTGCCCCCGGTGCCGCCGCCCATGGCGCCGGTCGCGCCCGAGGTCTGCGCCGGCATCGTGCCGCCCGCGCCGCTGCCCATCGAGCCCGAGCCCATCGAGCTGCTGCCCATCGACCCCGAGCCCATCGACCCCGAGCCCATCGACCCAGTACCCATGGAGCCGGAGCCCATCGACGTGCCGCCCGTCGAGCCGGAGCTCATCGACCCCGAACCCATCGAGCCGGAGCCCATCGAACCCGACCCCATCGAGCCCTGGTCCATCGAGCCGTGCATCATCCTGCCATGCATCATCTTGCCGTGCATGCCGCCGGGCATCGCCTGGGCGCTGTCCGGACCCGGCGTGAACGACGAGTTCGACTGCGCGGCGTGCAGGCTCTGGTTGTTCAGCGCGTCGGTGCCCATGTCCTGTGCGCGTACGCCCTGCATGGACTTGCCTTCGGCCATCGACTCGCCGCTGTGCATCTTGTGCGAATGCATCTTGCCATGCATCTCCGGGTGCATGGCTCTGTGGTGCATCGGATGCATCTTCGCGCTGGTGTCCTTGTCGGCGGTCTCCGGTGAGGACGGGGTCGCGGTCTCCTGCGCCATCGCGGGCACGACGCTCAGACAGCCGAGAACCAGCGCAGCGGCGCCCAGCGTGGTGGTGATGCGGTAAGCCATTCAGGTCATCCTTCCGTTTCGGTTGCGATCTCCTGGCCGTCGCGGTGGAACGGGTCCGCCTCAATGCCTGGCTGCGCGAGGAAGTGAATGCGCGACGGCGGAACGGGTTGCAATCGATATGCGGCCGCACCGGCGAATAGCTGCCGCCCGTGCCCGCGCTGCACACATCCGCAGGGCACCATGAGCCCCGCCGACGTCCGCGTCCCCGCCCCCCGCCGGCCGTCGCCGCGCCTCGCCCGTGCCGCACCCGCCCCGCCCGTGCCGCGAAGGAGCCGCGCCTGATGGCCGCCCAGCCGCCACCCGACCTGTTCGCCCCAGTGCCTTGCGGTCCAGTGCCCGACGTTCCCGTGAGCGGCGCCCCCACGCCCGGCGGTCCCGCCGCCCCGGCGCCGCCCGCGGGCCCGTCCCCGCTCGCCGAGCGGCTGCGTCCCGCCCGCCTCGACGAGGTCGTCGGCCAGGACGCCCTGCTCGGCCCCGACGGCGCCGTCTCGCGCATGCTCGCCCGCGGCAGCCTCGCCAGCATGATCCTGTGGGGCCCGCCCGGCGTCGGCAAGACCACCATCGCCCGCCTGCTCGCAGACGCCGCCGGCCTCGGCTTCCTGCAGCTCTCCGCCACCTTCGCCGGGGTGGCCGAGCTGCGCCGCGCCTTCGACGCCGCCGCCCGTGGGCGCGAGGCCGGTCGCGCCACGCTGCTGTTCGTCGACGAGATCCACCGCTTCAACCGCTCGCAGCAGGACGCCTTCCTCCCCGTGGTCGAGGACGGCACCATCGTCCTGGTCGGCGCCACCACGGAGAACCCGTCCTTCACCCTGAACGGCGCCCTGCTGTCGCGCTGCCGGGTCATGGTGCTGCACCGCCTCGACGACGCCGGCCTGGAGCGCCTGCTCGCCCGTGCCGAGGCCGACACCGGCGCCGCGCTCCGCCTCGATGGCCCCGCCCGCGCCAGCCTGCGCGCCATGGCCGACGGCGACGGCCGCTACCTCCTCAACATGGCCGAGCAGGTGCTCGCGCTCGACCCCGGCCCGCCCCTCGCCCCCGACGCCCTGGCCGCGCTGCTGAGCCGGCGCGCCGCGCTCTACGATCGCGACCGCGACGGGCACTTCAACCTGATCTCCGCCCTGCACAAGTCGCTGCGCGGCTCGGACCCCGACGCCGCGCTCTACTGGTTCGCCCGCATGCTGGCCGGCGGCGAGGACGCCCGCTTCGTCGCGCGCCGCCTGGTGCGCTTCGCGTCCGAGGACATCGGCCTTGCCGACCCGCAGGCCCTGGTGCAGGCGCTCGCCGCCTGGGATGCCTTCGAGCGCCTCGGCTCCCCGGAAGGCGAGCTGTGCCTCGCCCAGGCGATCGTCTATCTCGGCACCGCCCCCAAATCGAACGCCCTCACCGTCGCCCACAAGGCCGCGCAGGCCGCAGCGCGCGCTTCGGGCAGCCTCTCGCCCCCCGCCCACATCCTCAACGCGCCGACCCGGCTGATGCGCGACCTCGGCCACGGCGCCGGCTACCGCTACGACCACGACACCGACGACTCGTTCTCCGGCCAGGATTACTTTCCCGCCGAACTCGGCCGCACGACGTTCTACCGCCCGAAGGACCGCGGCTTCGAGCGCGAGGTCGCGCGCAGGCTGGCGCACTGGTCCGCGCTGCGCGACGGGGCGGAGGCGTGATAGGAAGCAAGGCCAGGGGCTCTGCCCCTGGACCCCGCCAAAGGCAGGGCCCTTGGAACCCCTTCCTTAAGGGAGGCCGGGTCCAGGGGCGGCTCGCCCCTGGCGGGTCCAGGGCAGAGCCCTGGCCTTCCTTTCTCCGCCAGGACAGTTCCATGAGCGTCAGCATCCAGACCGTGGCCGAGGACGAGGCCGACCTCCGCCTGGACCGCTGGTTCCGCCGCCACTTCCCCCACATCACCCAGGCCGCGATGCAGAAGCTCTGCCGCACCGGCCAGGTCCGCGTCGACGGCGGCCGCGTCGACGGCGCCACCCGCCTGCTCGCCGGCCAGGCCGTGCGCGTGCCGCCGCTGCCCGCCGGCCCCGCGCCCAAGCCGGTCCCCGTGGTCGACGAGCGCACGGCTCGCGAGCTGGAGCGCATGGTGCTCTACCGCGACGACCAAGTGATCGTCCTCGACAAGCCCTGGGGCCTGCCGGTGCAGGGCGGCCCCGGCATTACCCGCCACCTCGACGGCATGCTCGACGCCTTCCGCGACGACCGCGGCCGCCCCAAGCTCGTCCACCGCCTCGACCGCGACACCTCCGGCGTCCTGATCCTCGCGCGCGGCGCCGCGGCAGCCGGCAAGCTGGCCGCCGCGTTCCGCACCCGTCACGTCCGCAAGACCTACTGGGCCGTGGTGCACGGCCGCCCGAGCCCGCAGGAGGGCAGGGTGGACATGCCGCTGATCCGCCTCGGCGCCGGCCCTGGCGCGCTGACCTCGGCCGCCGATCGCGACGACGAGGACGCCGCCTCCGCGCTCACCGACTACCGCACCCTGGAGGCCGCAGGCCGCAAGCTCGCCTGGCTGGAGCTGCAGCCGCTCACCGGGCGCACCCACCAGCTCCGCGTGCACTGCGAGGCGCTGGGCACGCCGATCGTCGGCGACCCGAAATACGGCCCGCAGGAGGAGGACAAGAAGATGCACGTGGACGGCCTGGCGATGAAGCTGCACCTGCACGCGCGCGCCCTGTCGCTGCCGCACCCTGCGGGCGGCACGCTCGAGGTCGCAGCCCCCTTGCCGCCGCACATGCGCGACAGCTTCCGCCTGCTGGGCTTCACCGCGCCGTCGACGCCGGAGCCGAGGCTGCACCGGGGGCGGCCGGAGTAGGAAGCAAGGCCAAAGGCTGGCAGTGTCTCGGTCTGAGATTCAGAAAGGAAGGCCAGGGGCTCTGCCCCTGGACCCCGCCAAAGGCAAGCCTTTGGAATCCGCTTTTAAGGAAGGCGGGGTCCAGGGCAGAGCCCTGGACTTTCAAACTGAAACACTGCCCAAAGGCTCCTCTTCTGGACACCGCCTAGAGCAGTCCGTGAGAAACCACTCCGAGGAAGCAAGCCCTTCCTTCGTCGAGGGTTTCCAAAGGGCTCCGCCCTTTGGCGGGTTCGGGCAGGGCCCGACCTTGCTTCCCTTGATGCCCTACCCAGGAGCCCCCTGCCATGCGACGCAGCGCGCGGATTGCCGCCCTCACCGCCGCCGTCCTGGCTGCCGCCGCCACCGCGGCCTGGCTCGGCCTTGACCCCGACAGCCTCAGGCCCCGCGTGCAGGCCGCGGTGCTGCGCGCCACCGGCCGGGCGCTGACGCTGGACGGCCCGCTGCGTCTCGCCCTGCTGCCGCAGCCCGGCTTCTCCGCCGACGGCGTGGCGCTGGCCAACCTGCCTGGCGGCTCGCGGCCGCAGATGCTGACCGCACGCCGCCTGTCCGCCCGCTTCTCCCTGGGCGCCCTGCTCGTCGGCCGGATCGAGGTGGCCAGCCTGGTGCTCGATGGCCCCGACCTGCTGCTGGAACGGACGCCCTCCGGCCCGAACTGGGTGTTCGCCCCGCAGGCCGCGCCGGACGCCGCCGCTCCCACCGCCCCGGGTCCGGCCGCGCCGCGGCCCCGCGCCCGGCCGCTCGACCTGCGCGCGATCCGCGTCACAGACGGTCGCGTCGCCTGGAACGGCAGCGCCCTGGCCATCGCCTCGCTGCGGGCCACCCAGGACGCGGCGGGCCTGCACGTGAGCGCCAGCCTTGCCCATCACGGCGCGCCCTTCGCCCTCGAGGCCGACACCGGCACCCTGGCCGCGATCGCCACCCCGCAGGGCACCCCTTCGCCCGCCGGCGCCGCCCCGGACGCGCCTGCCGCCGGCGTGCCCTGGCCGATCGACGCCACCCTGTTCACTCCCGCCGGCGACCGGCTGCAGGCGAAGGGCGGGGTGACGCGCGACGGCGGCTATGACCTGACCCTGCACGGCGCCGTCGCCGACCTGGCGGCGCTGAACCCGCTGTTCCCCCACGCCAAGCTGCCGCCGGTCCGCGCGCTGCGCCTCGACGGCCGCGTCGGTGCCGCGCCCGGCCAGCCGCCGGCGGTGTCCGCCCTGACCCTGACCGCCGGCGCGTCCGACCTCGCCGCGCTGCGCCCCGGCCTCGCCCTGGCGTCCGCGATCCTGGAGCAGCGTGACGCCACCGGACCGACCCGGCTGTCGCTGCGCGGCACCCAGGACGCCGTGCCCCTGGCGTTGGACGGCACGGTGGGGCCGCTGGCCGGGCCGGGCGCGACCACCCTGCCCGTCGATCTGACCGCCAGCGCCGCCGGGGCGGTGGCGACCGTGCGCGGCACGGCGGCGCGGCCCGCCCAGGCCGGCGGCGGGCTCGACCTCGCGCTGTCGCTGCACGCGCCGCAGCTCGCGGCGCTGTCGGCGCTGGCGGGCGCCGGCCTGCCGGCGCTGCGCGACGTGGTCGCGGACGCGCGGCTGTCCTCGCCCTCGGCCGGTGTGCTTGCCCTGCGCGGCCTGCGCCTGGCGTCCTCGGCCGGCGACGTGTCCGGCGACCTGGCCCTCGGCCGGGTCCCGCGCCCGTCGCTGCGCGGCACTCTAGTGTCGCAGCGCGTCGACGGCGACGCCCTGGCGCTCGCCCTGCAGCAGACGCCGCGCCTGACCGCCACCGCCGGCCTGCCGCCTGCGCCCGCGCCGCCCGTCCGGCCCGCGCCGCCGGATCGGCCCGCGCCGTCCGCCGGGACAGGGCAGGGCGCCTCCTCCCGCCCCGCTGCCGCGCCCGGCACCGCCGTGATCCCGAACCGCCCGCTGCCCTTCGCCGCCCTGGGCGCGGGCAACCTCGACCTCGCCTTCGCCGTCGGTGCGCTGTCCGCCGCCGGCGTGACCTGGAGCGGCGTCGCCGGCCACCTCCTGCTCGACGACGCCCGCCTCACCCTCGACCCGTTCACCGCGACCGCCCCCGACGGCCCGGTCGCCGTCCGGCTGCGCGTCGACGGCCGCGCCGTTCCGCCGGCTCTGTCCGCAAGCGCGCGCATCCCCGAACTGCCGCTCGCCCCCCTGCTGGCCGCCGCCGGCCAGCCCGGCGCCGCCGGCGGCCTGCTCGGCCTCGACGCCGCGCTCGACGCCACCGGCGCCTCGCCCCGCGCCCTGGCCGCCACGCTCACTGGCCACCTCGGCCTCGCCGGCGTCAACGGCGAGGTCCAGGACAGCGTGCTGAAGGCGGCCTTCGCCCCCGCCCTGCGCGCCGCCGGCATCCCCGCGCCCGCGCTCGACGGCACCACCGCCGTGCGCTGCCTCGCCGTGCGCCTCGACCTCGACTCCGGCCAGGGCACGTTCAGGGCGCTGGCCCTCGACAGCGCCCGCCTGCGCCTCGACGGCGCCGGCACCGTCGACCTGCGCCAGGAGACGCTCGCCCTGACGCTGCGCCCTGTGCTGCGGCTCGGCGGCACCGCCGTCGGCGTGCCCGTGGCCCTGGACGGGCCGCTGGGCGCGCCCCGCGCCAGGGTGGACAGCGCCCGCGGCGGCGGCCTGACCATCGGCGGCGGCGAAGGGCCCGATCCATGCCCGGCCGCCCTCGCCATCGCCCGCGGCGGCATGGGCGGGCCGCCGGCTGGCGCCGCGGGCGTGCCGGGCAAGGGGCAGAAGCCGGCCGATCTGCTGCGCAGCCTGTTGCGGTAAGGAAGAAAGCGCTGGGCTCTGCCCAGACCCGCCAGGGGCGAGCCGCCCCTGGACCGGCATCACTTGGAGGATATCTCCGGTCGGCGTTTGGATGACCGGGTCTGGGGGAGTTTCCGGAGGTCCGCTTTGGGGAAGCGGTTGGGCAGCGGCCGGCGTCGCCGGCTGGACGCGACCGCTTCCATCCCGGCGTCTGCGTGCGCCCTCGTCGCCAAGCGTGCGCAGGAGCGGCTGCCGTGTGTCAGCGCAGGCCGCCGCTGGCGGTGATCTCCTCGCCGGTCACCCAGCGGGCATCGTCGGACGCAAGGAACGTCACGACGCCTGCGATGTCCTCCGGCTGGCCGACACGCCCGAGCGGCGTTTGCGCGACGAAGCCGGCCTCCATGTCCGAGCCGACGACGCCGGCCGCACGCGTGCCTTCGGTCACCACCAAGCCCGGGCTGACCGTGTTGACCCGGATCCTGCGCGGCGCCAGCTCGTTGGCCAGGACGCCCGTGATCGCGTTCAGGGCGCCCTTGGTTCCGGCATAGACCGCCGTCGTCGGCGGGTGGAGGCTGGCGACCACCGACGAGATGTTGACGATGCTGCCGCCTTCCCCGAGATGCCTGGCCGCGGCCTGGGTGGCCAGCAGGACGCCCAGCACGTTGACGTCGAACTGGCGTCGGTAGTGCTCCTCGGTCACCTCCCCGATCGGCGCCATCTCGTAGACGCCGGAGTTGTTGACCAGCACGTCGAGCCGGCCGAACTGCCTGACCGCCGCCTCGATCAGTTCCTGCGCCTGCGCGGTCTTGGAAACGTCGCCCTGCACCGCGATGGCCCTGCCCCCGGCCGAGGTGATCGCCTCGACGACGGCCTCCGCCCCCGTCTTGCTCGAGGCGTAGTTGACCACGACCGCCGCGCCGTCCTTCGCCAGGGCCTTGGCGATCGCGGCGCCGATGCCCTTCGATGCGCCGGTCACCACGGCGACCTTGCCTTCGAGCTTGGACATGTGTGCTAGCCTCCGATACGGGCGGCTCCGGAATGGTCGCCCTGGTCCCATTGTTCAGAACTTCGGAACTATTGGGGCGCGGATCAAGTGCCATATGAAGAAAACATGAGACTCCTGTTCCATCCCCCGATCGAGGACATCCAGCCGGAAGCGATCCTCCACGCGCTGTCCGACCCGAGCCGTGCCGCGATCTTCGCCAGGATCATGACGGCGGGTTGCGTGGAGGCCTGCTCGGCCGTGTCCGCCCTGGGCGATCGGGTCATCCCGAAATCGTCGCTGTCCAGCCACTTCAAGGTGCTACGCGAGGCCGGGCTGATCCGCAGCGAGCGTCACGGCGTGGAGATGCGCAACCATTCGCGCTGGGCCGAGGTGGACGCGCGTTTTCCCGGCCTGCTGTTCGCGATTATCAACGCCTACGCTTCGCAGGCCGGTGACGTTCCGGGCGTGTCCGTGACGTAGCTGAACGGCGGTGCGCCGCCAGAACACCGCCGCGGCGGATGCCCCTTCCGGGGATCGAGCAGGCTCCCTGCCGCAGCGTGGCCGGGCTGGACGCCGCCCGCGGCGCGACCACGGCGAGCAGCCGCTTCCTGCTCCCGACCACGTCGTGGTAGCCGGTCCGCTCCCGGCCAGACTAGGTTGCCCGTCCGGGCAGGGGGAACGTCAGCGTCGGGTCGTGTGCCGCGGCCGCCTTCCTGGCGGGACGGCGGGAGGCCTATCCCGCCCCCTGCGCCTTGCGCACCCCGTCCAGCACCGCCTCGTGCGTCGCCAGGATGCGCCGCAGCGTGGGCTTGCCCTTGTCGCTCGCCTCGGCGATGCCCTCGTGCATCTCCTCGATCCCCGTCACCATCTGCTCGGCCAGGCCGGACAGCCGCTCCTGCAACTGCTCGTCGTCGTCCCTGAGGTCGGCCGTCCAGATCGCGAGGACGCGGGAAAGCTCGGTGGCGGCGCGGTCGGGCGGGACGCCCGCCTGCAGGAGCTTGACGAGCGGGGCCAGGTCGGCAGCGGGGGAGCGGGACATGGGCGGCAAGGTAGGCAGGCGGACCGCGCGTGGCTAGACGGCGAGGGGCCGCTTCGGAGCCGAAAGCAGCCGCCCCGGCAAAGACGAGCTTCCACAAAAGGCCGGTCCGGGGCGGCTCGCCCTGGCGGAGTTTCAGGCAGAGCCTCAACCTTGCCTTCCGCCTCCTCCATCATCTGGCCCGTCCCCCTGTCCCGTCGTAGTCTGACGCGGCGGCGGCCACGGAGGCGGGATGCTGAGGTTCTGGGACGAGGCGAGCGTGCGGCGCGACGGCGACGGGTTCGAGGTGCTGCTCGACGGCAGGCCGATGCGCCTGCCCGGCGGTCCCAGCCTGCGGCTGCGCTCCTCGGCCCTGGCTGATGCCGTGGCGGCCGAGTGGCAGGACGCCGGCGGCGCCAAGGGTGGCGAGATGAGCCTGGAGTCCGTCCCCCTGACCCGCCTCGCCGGCACCGCGCAGGAGCGGGTGGCGCGCGACCCTGGAGCGTCCATCGCGGCGCTGGCGCGCTACGGCGAGGCCGACCTGCTGTGCTACCGCGCCGAGCGCCCGGCCGCGCTGGTCGCCCTGCAGTCCGCCTCGTGGGACCCGCTGCTGGACTGGGCCGCGGACGGGCTCGGCGCCCGGCTGCGCGTCACCGCCGGCGTGATCCACGTCCCCCAGCCCGAGCCGGCGCTGGCCGCGCTGACCCGGGCGCTGGCCGGCTTCGACGCGGACGGGCTCGCTGGCCTGGGCATCGCGGTGCCGGCGCTCGGCAGCCTGGTGCTGGGCCTGGCGCTGGCGCTGGGCCGGCTGGACGCGGCCGCTGCGACCGCGCTGGGCACGCTGGACGAGCGCCACCAGATCAACGCCTGGGGCCACGACGACGAGGCTGCGCGCCGCCTGGTGCTGATCGCCGCCGACGTCGCACTGGCCGGCCGCTTCATGGCGCTGGCGGCCGAGCCGTGATCGCCAAGCGGGTGGTGATCGGCGGCCGGGTGCAGGGCGTTGGATTCCGGGCCTGGATGGTGCGCGAGGCGCAGTCGCTGGGCGTGTGGGGCTGGGTGCGCAACCGTTCCGACGGCACGGTGGAGGCGACGGTGCACGGCGACACCGACGCGGTGGAGGAGCTGCTGCGGCGCTGCCGTCGCGGCCCGACGCTGGCCGCGGTGCGCTCCATTGACGAGAGCGACGCAGAGCCGCCCGATGGGGAGGGCTTCCGCCAGATCGGCTGACGGCAGCCCAGGGCCGCTGGACCCACGAACGAAAGGCCTTCTTCTGTGCGCCGGTCCAGGGGCGCTGTCCCTGGCGGGTCCAGGGCAGAGCCCTGGCCTTCCTTTCCGTCCCGCCCCGCAGGACCCCGCCGACGCGCCCCGAACCCTTGCCGGACCGAGACCCACATGCCCCGTTCCTCCGAGCCCGCCCCGCCGTACGGCGTGCCCATTCCCGAAGCCCCGGGCATCGTGCGCGTGGTGGCCCCCAACCCCGGCCCGATGACGCAGCACGGCACCAACAGCTGGATCCTCGCCCGCCCGGACGGCGCCACGGTGATCGACCCAGGCCCCGACGACGCCGGCCACGTGGCGGCGCTGCTGGCCGCCGCCGCCGGCCCGATCGCGCGCATCCTGCTGACCCACGGCCACGCCGACCATGCCGGCGCCGCTGCGGCGCTCCGCCGGGCCAGCGGCGCCCCGGTGGTCGCGCACCCCCGCTGCACCGCCGCGACGGTGCGCCCGGACCGCACGGCGGGCGAAGGCGACACCGTGGCCGGGCTGGCGGTGCTGCACACGCCCGGCCATGCCTCGGACCACCTCTGCTTCGCCGCCGAGGACGGGGTGCTGTTCAGCGGCGACCACGTGATGGGCTGGTCGAGCACGGCGATCGGCCCGCCGGACGGCGACATGGCGGCGTATCTGCGCAGCCTGGAGCGGCTGCAGGGCCGCGCCGACCGGGTCCTGCTGTCCGGCCACGGCGCCGCGATCCGCGATCCGGCCGCGCTGTTGTCGACGCTGCTCCGTCACCGGCTGCTGCGCGAGGCGGGCGTGCTGGCGGCGCTGCGCCGCGGCCCCGCCACCCTGGCGGCGCTGGTGGCCGGGGAATACCCGGTGCTCGACCCGGGACTTTCGCGTGCCGCGGGTGCCACGCTGCTCGCCCACCTGCACAAGTTGCGCGACGAGGGCGTGGCGTCGGAAGCGGGCGGACAATGGCGTCTGCAGGGCGGCAAAAGCGCCTGAGAATGCTTGCGTGTTGGCCCGGGCCGAGGCGATCCTGCCGAACGCAGGGAGAGCACCGTGGCGAGGCCAACAGAGCCGGACGACCAGCTGACGGCGGAGCGGTGCCCGCCGGCGGCGGCGGCCGCCGCCCGGTCGCGGGGCAGGCGGCCGCTGTTGCTGGGCGCCCTGCTGGTGGTGGCGGCCTCGGTCGTCGCGGCCTGGTGGCTGGGGGTCGTCGCGGCGGCTGCGGTGTATGCCGCCGGAACGCTGGTCCTGGTCGCGGCGCTGCTCGGCCTGGGCCGCCGCTTCGGTCGGCGCTGAGCCCTCCCGCGACCCGCGCCGGTCCGGGACATGGCCCGACCGACGTGCCCCGGCGCGGCCCGTTGACTGGCGCCACAGTGACGCTCCGGCCTGTGCCAACCCCTTGACGCAGCGGCCCGCGTCTTCCATCTGCTGGTCAATCCGGACCACCATGGTCCGCATAGGATGCGGCGGATGCTCAGGCTGTCCAAGCTGACCGACTACGCGGTCGTGGTGCTGATCCGGCTGGCCGACGAGGCCAGCGGCACGGTGCAGACCACCCCCGGCATCGCCGCAGCCACCGGCGTGCCGGAGCCTACGGTCGCCAAGGTGCTCAAGGCCATGGTCGGTTGCGGCCTGGTGGCGTCGCAGCGCGGCGCGCGCGGCGGATACCGTCTGGCGCGCCCGCTCTCGGCCATGCCGGTGTGCGACGTGATCGAGGCGATCGACGGCCCGATCGCTTTGACCTCCTGCGTGGAGGGCGGCAGCGGCGGCTGCGAGGCGGCGGGCCTGTGCCCGGTGCATGGCCGCTGGGACGTGGTCAACGACGCGATACGCGAGGCGCTGGGTGCGATCACCCTCGCCGAGATGCAGGGCGCCGCGCTCCCGCGCGCGTTCAGAACCCCGGGCCGCACCCTGGGCCAGGCAGCGACGCTGCCGGGCCAGGGCGCCTCCCATTCCGCAGATTGAGTGAGGCGACATGCCAGCCGTTGTAGAGACCCTCGACACCGTCCAGTCCGTCACCCAGTCCGGCTACAAGTGGGGCTTCGAGACTGACATCGAGATGGACCTCGCCCCCGTCGGGCTGAGCGAGGACATCATCCGCCTGATCTCGGAGCGCAAGGGCGAGCCGGAGTGGATGCTCGCCTGGCGGCTGAAGGCGTATGCCGCGTGGCTCAAGATGGAGGAGCCCGACTGGAGCAAGCACAAGTACCCGCCGATCGACTACCAGGCGCTGCACTACTATGCCGCGCCGAAGAAGAAGGCGGGTCCTGCGAGCTTGGACGAGGTCGACCCCGAGCTGCTGCGCATGTACGAGAAGCTCGGCATCCCGCTGCGCGAGCAGGCCATGCTCGCCGGCGTGGAGGGCGCGGTGCAGCTCGACCCCGAGACCGCCGTCGGCCGCAACATCGCTGTCGACGCGGTGTTCGACAGCGTCTCCGTCGCCACCACCTTCAAGTCCACCCTGGCCAAGGCCGGCGTGATCTTCTGCCCGATCAGCGAGGCGGTGCGCGAGCACCCCGATCTGGTCCGCGAATACCTCGGCAGCGTGGTGCCCGCCGGCGACAACTACTTCGCCGCCCTGAACAGCGCGGTGTTCACCGACGGGTCGTTCGTGTTCATCCCCAAGGGCGTGCGCTGCCCGATGGAGCTGAGCACTTACTTCCGCATGAACGCCAAGAACACCGGACAGTTCGAGCGCACCCTGATCGTCGTCGAGGACGGCGGCTCGGTCAGCTACCTGGAGGGCTGCACCGCGCCGATGCGCGACGAGAACCAGCTGCACGCCGCCGTGGTCGAGCTGGTCGCCATGGACGACGCCACCATCAAGTACAGCACGGTGCAGAACTGGTTCCCCGGCGATGCGGACGGCAAGGGCGGCATCTACAACTTTGTCACCAAGCGCGCCGCCTGCCGCGGCGCGCGCTCCAAGGTGTCGTGGACCCAGGTGGAGACCGGCTCGGCGATCACCTGGAAGTATCCGTCCTGCATCCTGATCGGCGAGGGCTCGGTCGGCGAGTTCTACTCCGTCGCGGTGACCAACAACCGGCAGATGGCCGACACCGGCACCAAGATGATCCACATCGGCAAGAACACGCGCTCGACCATCGTGAGCAAGGGCATCAGCGCGGGGCATTCCGACAACGTCTATCGCGGCCTGGTGCGGATGCAGCCCAAGGCGTCGGGGGCGCGCAACTTCACCCAGTGCGACAGCCTGCTGATCGGCGACAACTGCGGCGCCCACACCGTGCCCTACATCGAGAGCCGCAACCCCACGGCCAAGGTCGAGCACGAGGCCACCACCTCGAAGATCGCCGACGACCAGCTGTTCTACTGCCGCCAGCGCGGGCTGTCGGAGGAGGATGCGGTGGGCATGATCGTCAACGGGTTCTGCAAGGACGTGCTGAAGGAGCTGCCGATGGAGTTCGCGGTGGAGGCGCAGAAGCTGCTGGCGATCTCGCTTGAGGGGAGCGTCGGCTGATGCTGGAGATCCTCGACCTCGCCGCCTCGATCGCCATCGAGGGGGCAGAGCCAAAGCCGATTCTGCGCGGCATCAGCCTCGACCTGCCGCAGGGCGAGGTGCACGCCATCATGGGGCCCAACGGCTCAGGGAAGTCGACGCTGTCCTACGTGCTGTCCGGCCGCGACGACTACGAGGTGACCGGGGGCTCGGCGACCTTCAACGGCACCGACCTGCTGGCGCTGGAGCCGGAGGAGCGCGCGGCGCTCGGCGTGTTCCTGGCGTTCCAGGCGCCCGTCGAGCTGCCCGGCGTGGGCAACGCCAATTTCATGCGCACCGCGCTGAACGCCGTGCGCCGCGCCCGCGGCGAGCCGGAGCTGGACGCGATCGCCTTCCTCAAGCTTGCCCGCGCGGAAGCCAAGCGCCTGTCGATGCCGGACGACATGCTCAAGCGCAACGTCAACGTCGGCTTCTCCGGCGGCGAGAAGAAGCGCAACGAGGTGCTGCAGATGGCGTTGCTGCGCCCGAAGCTCGCGATCCTCGACGAGACCGACAGCGGCCTGGACATCGACGCCCTGCGCATCGTCGCCGAGGGCGTCAATGCTCTGCGCGGCCCGGACTTCTCGGCGCTGGTCATCACCCACCACCAGCGCCTGCTCGACTACATCGTGCCCGACCGTGTGCACGTGCTGGCCGCCGGCCGCGTGGTGCGCACCGGTGGCCCTGAGCTGGCCCACCAGCTCGAGGCACAGGGCTACGCTCAGGTGATCGCGGAGGCGGCATGAGCGCGGCCCATTCCACGGCGATGGCGGACAGCACCGCCGGCTTCCTGCACCGCTTCGACGGCCTGCGCCGCCGCCTGCCCGGCGACCTCGCCGCACGCGACGCGGCGGCCGGACTGCTGCGCGCCAAGGGCCTGCCGACCCGCGCCCTGGAGGCCTGGCACTACACCAGCCTGCGCCCGCTCGCCGACATCGCGTTCTACGAGCCGCTGACCGCCGTCGCCCCCGGGGCCGACGTGCTGGATGGCGTGGCTCTGCCCGACGTGCCGCGCCTGGTGTTCGTCGACGGCCGCTTCCAGCCGGAGCTGTCCTCGGTCCCCGACGGCGTGTCCCTGACCCTGTTCGCCGACCGCCCGGAGTTCGGCGCGCTCGCCCACCCGGAGCGCGAGACCCTGGTCGCGCTCAACACCATGCTGGCGGAGGACGGCGTGCGCCTGCACGTCGCCGCCGGCGTGGACGGCGGCACGCTGTGCCTGGTCAGCATCGGCGGCGGCGTCGGCCGCACCGCGATGGCGTTCCACCCGCGCCACGCCGTGACCCTGGAGCGCGACGCCCGCCTGACCCTGATCGAGGTGTCGCACGGCGCCGGCGCCTACCTGCACAACCCGGTGATGGAGGTCAGCGTCGCCGAGGGCGCGCAGATGGTCCACATCCGACTGCAGGACGAGGCGACCGAGGCGTTCCACCTGTCCACGGTGTACGCCGACATCGCCGAGCGCGGCATCTACGACAGCTTCGGCCTCAACCTTGGCGGCCGCCTGGCGCGCAACGAGGTGCACGCCCGCCTGCTCGGACCCTACGCCGCCGCCCATCTCAACGGCGCCCAGCTCCTCGCGGGCAGCCAGCACAGCGACTTCACCACCGTCGTCTCGCACAAGGCGCCGTCCTGCGCCTCGCGGCAGACGGTGAAGAACGTGCTGACCGGGCACAGCCGTGGCGTGTTCCAGGGCAAGATCGAGGTCGACCGCATCGCGCAGAAGACCGACGGCTACCAGATGAACCAGGCGCTGCTGCTGTCGGCCGAGTCCGAGATCGACTGCAAGCCGCAGCTCGAGATCTACGCCGACGACGTGAAGTGCAGCCACGGCGCCACCGTCGGCGAGCTGGACGTGGAGCAGCTGTTCTACCTGCGCTCGCGCGGCGTGCCGCTGGCGCAGGCCCGCTCGCTGCTGGTGCGCGCCTTCCTGGCAGAGGCGCTCGACCCGATCGCCGACGAGGGCGCGCGCACGATGCTGGAAGGCGCCGTGGAGCGCTGGTGGGCGCGTCAGGGAGGGGCTGCGGCATGAACGACATCTCCCGCCCGCCGCGCCCGGCGCCGATCCACGAGGCGCCGGCGCCCGACCCGGTCGCGCCGAGCCGCGCCTTCGACAGCGCCGCGATCCGCGCCGACTTCCCGATCCTGTCGCAGCGTGTGCACGGCAAGCCGCTGGTGTTCCTCGACAACGCCGCCTCCGCGCAGAAGCCGCGCGCGGTGATCGACGCCATGGTCGGCGCCATGGAGACGCAGTACGCCAACGTGCACCGCGGCCTGCACTGGATGAGCGAGCGCACCACCGACGCGTTCGAAGCCACGCGCGACGCCGTCGCCCGCCTGATCCACGCGCCGTCGCGCGAGGAGGTGGTGTTCACCCGCAACAGCACCGAGGCGATCAACCTGGTCGCCCACTCCTACGGCCGCGGCATCCTGAAGCCGGGGCAGGCGGTGCTGATCTCCGAGATGGAGCACCACGCCAACATCGTGCCCTGGCAGATGCTGCGCGACGGCCACGGCATCGAGCTGCGCGTGTGCCCGGTCACCGACGCCGGCGAGCTGGACATGGAGGCCTTCGAGCGACTGCTGGAGGACCGGCAGGTCGGGCTGGTGGCGGTCACACACATGAGCAACGTGCTCGGCACCTACACGCCGGGCGAGCGCTTGGCCGCGCTGGCGCACCAGTATGGCGCGCGTATCCTGTTCGACGCCAGCCAGTCCGTGGTGCACCGCCGGGTCGACGTGCAGGCCCTCGGCGCCGACTTCCTCGTGTTCACCGGCCACAAGCTGTACGGCCCGACCGGCATCGGCGTGCTGTGGGGGCGACGCGAGCTGCTCGACGCCATGCCGCCGTTCATGGGCGGCGGCGATATGATCGGCTCCGTCAGCTTCGAGCGCTCCACCTGGGCGTCCGTGCCGCACAAGTTCGAGGCTGGCACGCCCGCGATCCTGGAGGCGATCGGCCTGCACGCCGCAATCGACTACGTGGACGCCCTCGGCTTCGACGCCATCGCCGCTCACGAGGCCGGCCTGGTTGAGCACGCCCTGGCGCGGCTGGCGCAGGTCCGCGGCCTGTCGGTGGTCGGCGCCGCCCAGGACCGCGGCGGCGTGGTGTCCTTCACCATGGCAGGCGCCCACGCCCATGACATCGCCACCCTGGTCGACCGCGGCGGCATCGCCATCCGCGCCGGCCACCACTGTGCCGAGCCGCTGATGCGCCGCCTCGGCCTGGACAGCACCGCGCGCTGCTCCTTCGCCCTCTACACCACCCGCGAGGAGATCGACGTCCTGGCGGCCGCGCTGGACCGGGTCAGCGAGTTCTTCGCGTGAGCGGCGGCCCCGGCGGCGACACCGACGACAGCACCGGCGACGTGCGCGACCTCTACCAGGCCGTCGTGCTGCGCCATGGCCGCAGCCCCACGCACCAGCGCCGCCTCGACCCGTTCGACGCCTTGGCGCGCGGCGAGAACCCGATGTGCGGCGACCGCGTCGAGGTCCGCCTCCGCCTCGACGGCGCCGGCAGCGTCGCGGAGGCCGCCTTCGAGGCACGCGGCTGCGCCATCAGCGTCGCCTCTGCCGACCTGATGGCAGAGGCCGCCCCCGGCCGCACCCCGGACGAGCTGCGCGCGCTTGCGCACGCCTTTGAGGCCATGACCCGCAGCGGCGAGTGCCCCGATTGCCTGGGCGACCTGCGCGCCCTGTCCGGCGTGCATGACTATCCATCGCGCCGCCGCTGCGCGACCCTGCCGTGGACCGCGCTGGTGCAGGCGCTGGACGCGGCCTCGCCCGCCGAGCCTGCGCCCACCCACGCCGCGCCGGACGACGCTGCCCGCGCGCCGGCCCGCCACCCAGAGGAGGCCCGCCATGGATGAGTTCCGGGCGATGATGGACCCCGCCACCAGCGGCGCCACGATGCCGGGCCAGCGCGCACCCGGCGCGGCCGCGCCCGGGGTCGGCGCCTGGACGCCCGACGGCGAGACGCTGCCCACCCCCGGCGAGGACGCCCTGATCGCCGCGATCGGCACCGTCTATGACCCGGAGATCCCGGTGAACGTCTACGAGCTGGGCCTGATCTACGCCGTCGAGATTGCGGAGTCCGGCCACATCGCCGTCGAGATGACCCTGACCGCCCCCGGCTGCCCCAGCGCCCAGGAGCTGCCGGAAATGGTGCGCCTCGCCGTGCTGGGCGTGCCCGGCGTCACCTCCGCGGAGGTGACCACAGTGTGGGACCCGCCCTGGGACCCGAGCCGTATGTCGGAAGAGGCCCGCCTCTCCCTGAACATGTTCTGAGACCGGAGACCCCGCCGTGAGCACGACCCAAACCGCACCCGCCGCCCGACGCGCCTTGCCGCCGCTGATGAGTGTCAGCGACGCCGCCGCCGCCCGCCTGCGCGCCCTCTACGCCGGCAGCCAGCAGGGCATGCTCCTGCGCATCGCCGTCAGCACCAAGGGCTGCTCCGGCATGAGCTACGATATGGGCTGGGTCGAGGCCGCGGGACCGGGGGACGAGGTCGTCACCGACAACGGCGTCACCGTGCTCGTCGACCGCAAGGCCACCCTGTTCCTGATCGGCAGCGTCATGGACTTCGAGTCCAGGACGCTTACCCAGGGCTTCGTGTTCAGCAACCCGAACGAGAAGGGCCGCTGCGGCTGCGGCGAGAGCTTCCACGTCTGAGCGGTAAGGCAAGGCCAGGGCTCTGCCCTGGACCCGCCAGGCGTAGGTGGCCAAAGGTTCCAACGATCCGCCTGGATCGTTGGAAAGGCCACCGGAGGGAGCCGCCCCTGGACCCGGCCTCCCTTAAGAATTGGATTCCAAAGGATCGGCCTTTGGCGGGGTCCAGGGGCAGAGCCCCTGGCCGTACTTCCTGCCGTCGAGCGCGAACACCGCCACCGCCTCGACCCTCGACGACCACAGGAACTGGTCGATCACCGCCACCGACAGCAGCCGGTAGCCCGCCGCCCCGAGCAGGGCCGCGTCGCGCCCCAGCACTACCGGGTTGCAGCTCACGTAGATTACCCGCGCCACCTTGGCCGCCACCAGCGGCGCCATCGTCGCCCCGGCCCCCGTCCACGGCGGGTCGAGCACCACGCACGCCGCCCCGGCCAGCTCGCGCGGCTGCGGCGGCTGGCGCTGCAGGTCGCGCCGGACCACCTCGATCCGCCCGCCCGACGCCTTGCGCAGCGCCAGGCACGCCGCCTTGTCGCCCTCGTACGCCACCACGCGCCCGTGCGCGGACAGCGGCAGCGACAGCGTGCCGTAGCCCGCGAACAGCTCCACGATCCGCGCGCGCGGCTTCAGCTTCGCGGGCAGGCCGGCCAGCATCGCGGCGATGATGGCTGCCTCGCCCTGCGGCGAGGCCTGCAGGAACGCGCCGGGCGCTGGCGACACCGCGGTGCCCGACAGCATGGTCTGCGCCGGCCGCAGCGAGCATGCCGTCTCCGGCGCGCCGTCGCCCAGCGCCCAGCACACCCGCGCCAGCCCGTGTTCCTGCGCGAACCCGGCCAGCAACGTGCGGTCGTTCGTCTCCAGCGCCGCGTCGCTGCGCAGCAGCAGGTCCGGCCCGGTGTCGAGCAGGTTGACCACCGCCGAGGCCTCGCGCCGGAAGCAGCGCAGCCGCGCCATCAGCGCGCGCAGCGGCGCCACCACGGCGAACAGCGCCGGGTCCAGCACCAGGCAGGTGCGCAGGTCCACGATCTCGCCGGAGCGCGGCCGGTGCAGGCCCACGAGGATGCCGTCCGGCGCGCGCCGGATCGCCAGGTCCATGCGTCGCCGCGCCAGCGGCGGCGTGCGCGACACCGCGCCCGGCTCGCACTCGAAGCCCGCGCGGCGCAGCGCCTGAGCGACCAGCCCTGCCTTCCACGCCGCATAGGGCGCGTCTGCCCAGTGCTGCACGGTGCAGCCGCCGCAGTCGGGAAAATGCGGGCAGGGCGCCTCGACCCGGTCCGGGCTGGCGTCGACCAACTCGAACGGCCCGGTAAGCCCGCTGCCGCGCCGAGCGTTGGGCACCACGCGCACCCGCTCTCCCGGCAGCGTCACCGGAAGATACAGCGTGGTGCCGTCCGCAAGTGTCGCCACGCCGTCGCCGTCCAGGCCCACCGCCGCCACGGTGCAGGCGACCGGCCCCGCCGCCTCCGCGGGCGGCGTGGTGCGGACGCTCACTCCGGCGCGGTCTCGTCCGCCACGCCGGGTGCGTCAGGGGCGACCGCCGCGGGCTCTTCCAGCAGCTCGACCTTGCCGCCGAGCAGCCGGCGCGACCGCTTCGCCGGCACCGCGGGGCTGTGCGCCGCGCGCTTGACGGCGGGGTCGCGCGCCGGCCGGTAGGTGCGGATCGCCACGGCGTCAGGGTCGGGCACGGCCTCAGCGGCAACCGGCGCGGCCGCCGGCTTGCGGGCACGCGGCGCCCGCGGCGAGGCTGGCGCACGGCGCGGCGCGCGTTGCCGCGGCGCCTGGGATTCGTCGACGGCGACGGCCGTAGGCTCCGGGGCGGCGGCACTCTCCGGCAGGGCCGCGGCAACCTCCGGAGCAGCGGCCTGGGTTTCCGTAGCGCCAGCGGGCTCCGGAGCTGCCACCGGCGCCGGGGTGGCTGTCTCGACGTCGACAACCGTGGGTATCATCGTCTCGACCGGGGCAGGCATCGCCGCCGGCATCGCGGCCGCAACCGGCTCGGCAACGGCCTCCGCAGCATCAGCCTCGACCGGCACCGGCTCGGCAGCCGGCGCAGGCGCGATCGGCACCAGCCCCGTCGGCCTCTGCACGACGGCGGCAGCCGGGGCCCGCGCCAGACGCTCCAGGCGGGAGGCGCGGGTTGGCAGCTGCATGAACGCGGGCACCTCGCCGCCGAAGCCGAGTACCGACGGCCCGAGATCCTCGTCGCGGCGACGCCCGTCGCGACGGAAGCGGTCACCATCGCGCCGGAACCGGTCGTCGCCGCGCGAGCGGTCCTCGAACGGTGCAGCCGCCGCGGCCGCGTCGCGACGCCCGCCGGGCGCGGCCGGCTCGTCGCGGAACCGCGCCGGCGCGCGCTCCTCAGCCGCACGCGGCGCCATGTCCGGCGGCATCGCGGCGAAGGCCGCCGCCTCGCCCTGCGCGGCTTCGCCCTGGCGCGCCCTGTCGCCGCCACGCCCTCGGCCGCGGCGACGGCCTTCCGGCCTGCGCGCCGCCACCGCTGCCATGGGCACGTCCTCGACGGCCGCCGCCTCGACGACCGCCGCCTCGACAGGCGCGGGCATGACGACCGGAGTCGCCGTCGACGGCGGCGCCTCGGCCACCCGACCGCCGCCGGACTTGCGCCCGCCGCGGCGACGCTTGCCGTCGCTCTCCTCCCATTCCGCGGCCGGGACGCCGGCCACGGCCATCAGCGGGAGTGCATGACCAGTAAGCTTCTCGATCGCTTCCAGGTTTGCGCGGTCCGCGGGGGCGGCGATGGTGTAGGCGTGCCCGGTCAGTCCCGCGCGCCCGGTGCGGCCGATGCGGTGGACGTAGTCCTCGGAATGGTGCGGCACGTCGAAGTTGAACACGTGGCTCAGCCCGCCGATGTCGATTCCGCGCGCCGCCACGTCCGAGCACACCAGCAGTCGGAGCTCGCCCGCCTTGAACCGCTCCAGCGTCGCGAACCGCACCGACTGCGCCAGGTCGCCGTGCAGGGCGCCGACGCTGAAGCCGTGCTTGGCCAGCGACTTGTTCAGCACGTCGACGTCGCGCTTGCGGTTGCAGAAGATCAGCGCGTTCTGCACCGCCTCGGCGCGGATGATCTCGCGCAGCGCACGGCGCTTGTCGTCCTCGGCGACGATCGCCAGCCCCTCGGTGATCAGCGGCGCCACGGAGGCGGCGCGCGACACGGTGATCTCCTTGGGGTTGCGCAGGAACGCGTCGGCCAGACGTCTGATCTCCCCCGCCATGGTCGCCGAGAAGAACAACGTCTGGCGGTCGGCCGGCAGGAATGAGACGATCTTCTCGACGTCGGGGATGAATCCCATGTCGAGCATGCGGTCGGCCTCGTCGATCACCAGGATGCGCGCGTCCGTCAGCATCATGCCGCCGCGCTCGAACAGGTCGAGCAGCCGCCCAGGTGTTGCGATCAGCACGTCCACGCCCTTCATCAGGGCGCTCTTCTGGTCGTTGAGGCTTTCGCCGCCGATCAGCAGGGCGTGGTTCAGCTTGAGGTACTTGCCGTACTTGACGAAGTTCTCCGCGACCTGCAGCGCCAGCTCGCGCGTCGGCTCCAGGATCAGCGAGCGCGGCATCCTGGCCCGAGAGCGCCGCCCGGCCAGGATGTCGAGCATCGGCAGGGTGAAGCCCGCCGTCTTGCCGGTGCCGGTCTGCGCCACGCCGAGCACGTCGCGTCCCGCGAGTACCACCGGGATTGCCTGCGCCTGGATCGGCGTGGGATGGCGGTACCCCATCTCCTCGACCGCGCGCACGATCGGCTCGGACAGCCCGAGATCGGAGAACAGGACCTCCGCCGGCAATGCCCCCACCACAATGCCTGGCACCTCGGCCTCCAAGGCGTCCGTCGCGAAGCTTCCGCCGCCGGGTCCATTCTCATCCGCAACGTCCGCCGTCACGGATGACGCCTCGTGCAGGGCATCGTCCGGGACGGGCGTCTCAGCCGCCGGTGCACGAGCCTCGTCGTCCCCGCCGGGAACGGTCCCACCGCCCGCAGCCGGCATGTCCTCGGTCCCGCCGGCGGCAGTGTGGACAGCGGCGGGCTCCTGCTGGCCGGGGCCACGCGGACGGTCGGGTTGCGCGGAAGCAGCCGCGGCAGCGGTGGTGAAGTCGTTCAACAGTTCGTCCCGGTCAGCGATAAGGATCGGCGTCACACGCCGCATCAGGAAGGGGCACCGATCGCAAATGCCGTTTCGGTCCTGGGCGCAGCACCTCAGGGGCGCATATCTGCAACCATCCGCGATAAGTCAAGGCAAGCCCTGCCGTCGGCAGGGGCCGGGCGATGGAGCGGGTGACGGGAATCGAACCCGCACAGCCAGCTTGGAAGGCTGGGACTCTACCATTGAGCTACACCCGCACCCGTCCTGTGTAGCGCGCAAGCATGCCTCGACGGAAGACCCGATCCGCCCGGCAGTGCTCTGGGTTGAGGTCCGGAAAGGAAGGCCAGGGGCTCTGCCCCTGGACCCCGCCAAAGGCCGAGCCTTTGGAAGCCACTTCCTAAGTGAGGCCGGGTCCAGGGGCGGCCCGTCCCTGGCGGGTCCAGGGCAGAGCCCTGGCCTTCCAACCCGAGGCGCCACCCCCGCCCATGTCCCTCGCGCCCAGGGCCGCATCACGGCGCCCTGCCTGCGGCGGATGTGCAACACGGACCGCGGCCGAGTCGACGAGCGTAGCCAATGCGCGGGGTTTGTGTGAAAAACACGACATAGTGCGTGACAATGACCGGGTTTGACTGCGGCCTGTCCAGAAAGGCGTTCTTTTCATGCCGTCCGCATCCGTCCTCGACCTGGCCGCCCTGGCGGTCGCCAACCGCCTCACCCTGCGCGACCGCATGGAGCTGGACCGCTGGTCGGACCTCGCGCACGGCCGCGGCGCCGGGCGGCTGGTGCTGCACGAACGTCAGGAGGGCGACCCGTCGGAGGTGGGCAACTACGTCGCGGTGTATGCGGGAGACGGCGGCTGGGCGTCGTGGGGCCTGTCGCGCCGTCTGGGCGGCATCGTGGTGTGGGACAGCGTCAGCGGCGCCGACATCGGCCGTTTCGCGTCGATGCACGAGGCGCTGTCATGGGTGCTGGAGGCCATCCCGGGGCAGCGCCCCGCCCGGGCCTGCCAACGCTCCGACGGGCAGGCCCGCATTCCGGCTCCGATGTCCACCAGCGTCCTGCCCGTACGTCTCGGCCGTAGCTCCTGAGACCAGGCGGCTGGCGGCCGGGCGTGCACTGGATCTGGTGGAGGGGGTTGGATTCGAACCAACGTAGGCGTACGCCAGCGGATTTACAGTCCGCCCCCTTTAGCCACTCGGGCACCCCTCCGCAGAGGCGCGGACCTATTCCGGTTGCGCCCCGCTTGTCAATCCGCGCCGCGTCGGCTGTTCCCTAGACGGTCCGGTCGGACCATGATCGGCGCATGAGCACGCATCGCACACCGCCCGGTTCCACCCCCCGCCGAACCGGGGGCGCCGCGGGCACGCCGCCCGTCGGAATGCCTGGCCGCGGGCGCGGCCCGGGCCGGGAGCCGACGCACGACCGTGGCGCCGCCCCGCGTGCCGCCGGGCCGGCCAAGGCGGCTTTCGCCCGCTCCGCCGATGCTCCCGTGGTCACCGGCCGCGACAAGGCAGGCCTGGACCGGCCCAGGACCGGCCCGGACAAGAAGGCCAGGACCCGCGCCCAGGCCACGGGACAGGGCCCGGCCGCCCGCGGCGCCACCCATTCCACGCAGCGCCCCGAGACGCGCCAGGACGACGGCCGGGAGCACCGCCGCGCACCCGGCGAGGCGACCGGCCTCGCCCCGCGCATCTCCGTTCGCGGCCGGCCGTGGTCGCGCGATGCGGGCCCGCCCGGCGTGGGCTCGCCCGGCGCGGGGCCGCGCAACGCGGCAGGCGGGCGCGGCGCCCGGGACGCCGCGCCGCAGGGACCGCGTCCCGGCGCGCACGACCGCGTCGGACGCGCCGGGCCTGCCTTGCCGGAGGCGGCGCCTGCGCGGCCACGCCGCGCACCGCAGCCCGGCCGTGACGCGGACGACGGGGCCGTGCCGCGCCGCGACGCTCCCGGCCGGCGCGAGGCCGCACCGGATGCGGCCGGGTCCGGCGCGGACGAGGCCGCCCCGCGCGGCGCCCCGGCAAAAGGCACCTGGCTATACGGCAGCCATGCGGTGGCCGCCGCGCTGTCCAATCCGGAGCGCCACCCGCGTCGGCTGCTGCTGACCGGCGAGGCGGAGGCCGCGATGCGCGAGCGCTTCGCCGGCGCCTGGCCGCTGCAGCCGGAGCGCATCGACCGCGCCCGCCTCGACCAGCTGCTCGGCCGCGACGCGGTGCACGGCGGCGTCGCCCTGCTGGCCGATCCGCTGTCGCCGCCCTCGCTGGCCGAGGCGCTGGCCAGGCCGGGCCCGGTGCTGGTGCTCGATCAGGTGAGCGACCCGCGCAACGTCGGCGCGATCCTGCGCTCGGCCGCCTCGTTCGGCGCCTGCGCCGTGGTGGTGCAGGACCGCAACGCCCCCGACGAGACCGGCGTGATGGCCAAGGCCGCCTCCGGCGCGATGGAGCGGGTGCCGCTTCTGCGCGCGGTCAACCTGGCCCGCACGCTGGGCGCGCTGAAGGCCGCCGGGCTGTGGGTGGTGGGGCTGGACGCTGCCGGCGGGCCGCTGTCCGGAACGGCGCTGTCGGAGCGCCGCGTGGCGCTGGTGCTCGGCGCGGAAGGCGCGGGGCTGCGCAGGCTGACGCGCGAAACCTGCGACGAGCTGGCCGGCCTGCCGATGCCCGGCGGCATGGAAAGCCTCAACGTGTCCGCCGCTGCCGCCGTGGCGCTCTACGAGCTGACCCGGGCGCCGGCCGTGCCGACGTGATGCCGCGCCCCCGGTGCCGCGCCCGCGCGGCCGGTCGCGTCGCGCCGCCACGCGGGGCCGCGGAAACGCCGCGTTAAGGCGAATGGCACAGGATCGTCGCGGTCCTGGAGGTCCGCGATGCTGTGTGACTGGAACGTGCTGTCGGAGCCGCTGCAGCTGGCGCTGTCGCGCGAGGCGCTGCACCGCGCCGGCGTGACCATCGCCCTGCAGGCCGAGGCGCTGGCCACGGAGATCGAGCGCGGCACCCTGGCCGATCGCGGCGGACCCGAGGCGCTGCGCCTGCTGGCCGCCTTCGTGCGCGACAGCAGCGCAAGCGTGCTCGGCCCCACCGGCCGCGGTTGACGGGCGCCATGAATCGCGTGGCAGCCTGTTGTCTCAAGCAAGGAAGCAAGCGTCTTCTTTTTCTGGAGAAAAAGAAGCAAAAAGACTTTGCCCGTTGAGCTCCGAGTGGGCGGGCGGCTCCGGTGCCCAACAAGCAAAAGTTCTTTGGTTCTTTCTTTCAAGAAAGAACACGCTTTCTTCCTGTCGTGGCGAAAGAGAACAGGGCTGGCGGGCCAATGACAGTCTCCGGCATCAGACCCGCCCGTCGCGTGCTAGCCCGCGTCGTCGGGGTTGCTGCCCTCCGGCGTGACCGCCACGAAGGCCGGCTGGCCATCGCGGATGATGCGCAGCGCCAGCGGCTGGTTTGTCTTGCTGGCCGTGCGGATCGCGTCCGCGGCGTCGCGCGGCCCGTTCACCGCCGACTGGCCGACGCCGACCACGATGTCGCCCGCGCGCAGCCCCGCCTGCTCCGCCGGCGAGCCCGGCCTCACCTGCGCCACCACCGCGCCGTGCGCGTCTTCCGGCATGTCGAGCTGCTGGCGCATGTCCGGCGTGATCGGCGCCAGCGCCAGGCCGATGCTCCCCTGGTGCGACGCTGACGCCTCCGCCGTCTGCCCCGGCAGGTTGCCCAGGGTCACGTCGAGCGTGCGCGTGCTGCCGTCGCGGATCAGGTCGAGCTTGGTCGCGGTGCCAGGCGCCACGTCGGCGACGTTGCGCGCGAGGTCGCGCGGGTTGGCCACCACCTTGCCGTCGACGGCGCGCACGACGTCGCCCGGCTGCACCCCGGCATGCGCCGCCGGGCTGTCCTTCTGCACGCTGGCCACCAGGGCGCCGGCGCCCGCGTCCCCGTCCTCGCCGTCCTGCGCCAGCTTGGGCAGGTGCATGGCCGTGGCCATCGCCGGGCTCACCGACTGCGCTTCCACGCCCAGGTAGCCGCGCGTCACGTGGCCGCTCTTCTGGATCTGCGCGACCACGTCCTTGACCGTGTTCGAGGGGATCGCGAAGCCGATGCCCACCGAGCCGCCGGTCGGCGACAGGATCGCGGTGTTCACGCCGACGACCTTGCCGTCCTGGGTGAACAGCGGGCCGCCGGAGTTGCCGCGGTTGATCGGCGCGTCGACCTGGATGAACGAGTCGTACGGCCCCTCGCCGATGTCGCGGCCGCGCGCCGAGACGATGCCCGCCGTCACGCTGCCGCCGAGCCCGAACGGGTTGCCGACCGCAATCACCCACTGCCCCGGCTCGACGTCGGCGGAGTTGCCCAGCGCGATGAACGGCAGCGGGTGGTCGGCCTTGACCTTGAGCACCGCGAGATCGGTGCGCGGGTCGGTGCCGATGACCTTCGCCTTGTAGCTCGCGCCGCTGTCGAGCGTGACCATCACCGAGGTGGCGCCCTTCACCACGTGGTTGTTGGTCACCACGATGCCATCGGCGGCGATGATGAAGCCGCTGCCCTTGGCTTCCATCGAGTGGCGCACCTGCGGGTGGCCCGGCGGCATGCCGCCCTGCGGCATCCCGAACGGGAACGGGAACGGCATCTGGCCCATGCCGCCATCCATGCCGCCCTGGCCGCCTTCCTCGTCCGCCTCGGCGGCGGCGCCCTCGATCTTGCTGGTGATCGACACCACCGCCGGCTTGACCGAATGCACGAGGTCGACGAAGTCGGGCATGCGCTGCGCCGGCGCGCTCGGGTGGATGCGGGTGGCACTCTGGTCGCTCTGCGACGCCGCCGCAGCGTCGGACTGGGCGTGGGCCGCGCCTGGGGCGAGGTCGGCGATCGCGATCCCGCCCAGGGCGGTGCCGCAGAGCAGTAGGGCGACGCGGGCGAGGCGGATGGGGCGGTGGGTCACTGTGGTCTCCGTGGACTGGAATGCCCTATCATTAGGGCGGCGAACCTGACCGTTGCGCAGGGCGGGCGGTGAAACTCGTGTAACGCTCCGGGGTGTTCGCCCGCGCCGAAGCGAACCGGCCGGCGCGCCGTGCGTCGGGGATCGCGTCCGCGGGGCGGCGAGGCGATGGTGGTTGAGAAACGCCCGTCCCTGCGCTACGGACGGAGGGCAGGCCTCGCCCACCATCGCCGGGTTAGCACAGTGGTAGTGCAGCGGTTTTGTAAACCGAAGGTCGGGGGTTCAAATCCCTCACCCGGCACCGATGACGCCGGTCTGCAGCTCGGCGTGACCCTCCTCGATGGCACGAATATCCGCGCCCACCGGAAGGCAGCCAGGGCGGCCGGAAACGCGATGCTCCGGCACCACGAGATTGTCATGAAGCGTTTGGCCGCTCTCGTGGCGGGTTGGCAACCCTGGGCTGCGTCCTCGCCGACAGCCCTGGCCGCGCCGCAGCTTTCGTGCTGGGCCTGGACAGGTCCACTCCCTGACCCGTGCGATGCCGCTGCTCGATCGGCTGCCTCAGGTGCCGAGGTGGGCTGCTGCTGACCGAGGCACCGGCAGCCACGCCTGCCGCGAGCACATCCGAGACGTGGGCGCCAGGCCTGTGATCGCGACGAAGCGGAACGAGGCGGCTGTGGCCTGTTCCGAGGGGCCACGTCCACTGCAGCCAAGTCGAGCGGCTCTGGGGGGAGCTGCTCAAGCTTTCGGCCCCGCAGCGACTGGAATGGCGACGGAAGGCCGGCTCAAGGAGTGGCGTGCCGCCGCCATGCGCCATGGGAGGACCGCCAGCTCCTTCAGGGGTGTGCTCTGTTTCGCCGCCTGCGATTGGTTCAGAAACGAACATGTCCTCGGCATACGGTATTTCAATACCAAGTCTATATAGGGCAAGCACTCCGACCTTTCTCAACCCACGGTCGTATCAGATGCATTCAGCCGTCCTCTGCCTGCTGCAACGCTATCTTCATCTTGCAAAAACTTCTTACGTGTTCTAACACAATTCGGAGGTGGTTGGGATTTGTTGATTGATCGGTTGACCAGATGTCACTGCTTACTCTCTGGTGCAGATGAATGCCGAAATCGAGCGGCGTCGCTTGACATGTCAACCGTGCGACAGTCTTCACCCTCTCAAGACAGCTATGCATTGTTACTTATATGTCACGATTGTGGTCGCGATGCCGTGGCTGCTTGCGAGAGACGCAGGTTTCAGTGTCGGCCATGGTTCGGGATGGTTGTTGCGGGCCAGGTGTCGCAGCCCGCGGGCTGCTGGGCAGTGCAGGAGAACCGTGTGCGTGGATGGCGTTGCCGGCCTGGACGACACTGACGGCGCGACACCGTTAATCGCCTGGCAAGGCCGGCGTGGGACCTTGCAGTCGCCTCCTCCCGTCCCGGCCTGGTTCTTTCGGGCAGGTGTGATCAATGGCGCCACACATGAGTCAGACAGATCCGGCCAGCATGACGAGCCCCGAAACAGACGAGCCGATGTATCGACACGCCGGTCACTGGATTGCAGGCCTGGACCAGCCGTTTCCGGATGCGCGCGTCGTGAGCACCGTCTCCGTGATCATCCCGGCTTACAACGCCGAGCAGTATATCGAGTCTGCCATCGACACCGCCCTGCTGCAGGAAGGGGTGCAGGTGGAGGTCCTCGTCATCGACGACTGCTCGACAGACGGGACGGCGGACCTTGCCAGGCGCAAGGCCCTGCAGGACGACCGGGTTCGTGTCCTGCGCACGCCGAGGAACAGCGGTCCCGCGGCTGCCCGCAACAGGGGTCTCGATGCCTCCACCGGCGAGTGGATCGCGCTGCTCGACGCGGACGACAGGTTCCACCCTGGCCGGCTGCGCCGGCTGCTGGATCTCGCGGGTCGGCACGGTGCGGACATCGCGTCGGACAACCTGCTGCTGTGTTCGGAGACGGGCGACGGGGGTGGCATGCCCATGATCCCGCCTGAAAGGCTGCAGTATCCGCACGGGATGTCTGCCGCCGAGTTCATCATCGGCAACATCGGGACGCGACGGCATCCTCGTGTCAGCTACGGCTTCATGCAGCCGGTCATCCGACGCGGCTTCCTGACCACCCACGCCCTGCGCTACGGGGAGCACAACCGCTTCGGCGAGGACTTCCTGTTCTACGTTGCCTGCCTGATGAAGGGCGCGCGCTGGTGGGTCCTGCCGGACGCGATGTATCTCTACACGATCCGCGCCGGCTCCCTCTCCGAGGTGCAGCGACCGGACGACCTGCTGCGGATACGCACTACCGAGCAGCAGTTGCTTGACAGACTCGACATCCGTGAGGACCGCGCCCTGCACAATGCATTGCGGCGCCACATGGCTGTCATCGACCGGTGCTTCCACTATCGGTGCTTCACCGATGCCGTGAAGGCCGGCGATCTGGCGACTGCGTCCGATGTGCTGTTCGGGAGCGTGGCCAGCCTCCGCAACGTTGTCGTGGCGAGTGCTGTCCAGGCACCTACCATCGTGCGCAAGGCCCTGAAGGGCGGCTATCGTTCGGGCAGGGCAAGGCGGTGAAGAGGGCGGTCCCTGATCCCGCCGTGCCGGACCCCTCGACGCTGAGCCGCAGGGTCGAGACGCTGGCGCCCTTGCTCGCGCGGCCCGGGTCCGCCCGCGTGCACCTGCTGGCGGACAGCACCGGGCTGAGCTGCGCGGCTCGGGCGAGTGACTGCCCGAGAGGCACGGCCCGCGCACCCGCTGGTCCTGACGCAGGCTCGGCCGCTTGCCTGCATTTTCTGTCTAAGTCAGTGCACTAGAGGCTGCTATGGACCTCGTAGCAGCTCGTTGCTTCGGCCAGGAAAACAAGAATCTTCTTTTTATGAGGAAAAAGAAGCAAAAAGACTTCATCCATGGAGATACGGGCGTATCCGCTGCCCAACGAGCAAAATTCTTTGGTTCTTTCCTTCAAGAAAGAACATGCTTTCTTCTTGCTACGCTGCAAGAAATCGGAGATGGTAGATCAATAACATTTTCTAGGACGTGCGCCGGTTCTCGAGAAAGACCTCGAACCCGCGGTCAAAGAGGCCCAGGAACTCCGGCTGCAGGCTGAACCCTGTCGGGTCGTCGGAGATCAGCCCCGCGTGCTGCGTCGCGTGACAGGCGATGGCGAGGCGCTTCGCCGGCAGGTGCGCGGCGATGTCCAGCCTGGCTCCAAGCACCGGCCCGCGCGGCAGCCAGCTTCGTGCGCCCAGGGTCCAGCCCCACACCGGGTAGGAGAGGTGGCGGATGCCCAGGGCGGCGGCGGCAAGGCAGGCCATGCGGTGCGTGGCGAGGTGGTCGCGATGCGGGTCGTGCGGCCAGGTGGCGCACAGCGTCCCGACCCTGCGCTCGCGCGCCAACCCCGCGATCGTGGCTGCGGCCGCACGCAGGGCCCGTCCCTGCAGCGGCGCATGGGAGTCGCGCACCCCGAGGAAGCTCACCCGGTCGGCGGACAGGCCCAGCGCCATCGCCGCCCGCCTCGTCTCGTCCTCGCGCACCGACTTCAGCCGCGACGGCGGGAAGGCCAGGGAGCGCGGGTGCGACGCGCTGCCATCGGTGACCACCACCACGTGGATGTCGATCCGTCTGAGACAGGCCTCGGCGATCAGGCCGCCGCAGCCCAGACTCTCGTCGTCGGGATGCGGCGCAAGCACCATGACGGGCTCGCCGCGTGCCACCCAGTCCAGGCCCGCGAACGGCAGCGTCTCGAACGCGCGAAGCACCTGCAAGGCCGGGACCATCGGCCTGACGAAACGCAGGAAGCGGCTTGGGAGGGTGCGCATGACAGGCGACTACCAGCAGGACCGTGCTTTGCCCAGCCGGGAACGGGTTGGCGGGATCATGGACTGGCTTTCCCTGGGCGGGGCAACCCCAGGGGCGGCTCGCCCCTCGCGGAACGCGGGGCGGAGCCTTGACCCTGCCTGCCCATCAACGCACACCCCTGTGTCCTTCACTCCGTCCCGCTCGCCCGCCTGTCGTCGTCCACGAAGCGCAGGCGCGACACCAGCGAGCGGTTGGCAAGCTGCGACACCTGCGCCAGCACGAACAGGACGAGTCGCTTTGGGCGCGGTGCCAGGCGCAGCGAGCGCAGCATCAGGCGACGTGCCTCGCCGAAGCGCCGGGTCGTGAAGTTCACCCGCCCGGCTTCCCACAGGTGGCTGGCGCGCACCTCCCGCCCGAGCGCCTCCCAGACGGCGGGCTCGAAGCGGCCGCGCAGCGCGGGGTTGCCGAGCACCGCCTCGAGGCTGTGCCGGTGGTTGGCCCAGTCCGCCGCCAGCGGTCCGGAGGCGCTGCCGGGGCGTACGCGCAGCGAGAACACCTCCGGCACCGGGCCGATGAAGTGGAACGTCCCCTGCGCGGCTAGGCGGCACCAGAACTCCCAGTCCTCGCTGAGGCGCAGCATCGCGTCGAAGCCGCCGATGCGCCGCGCCGCCGCGGTGCGCACCAGCACGTGGCCGCCGTTGGCCAGGAAGTTCTCGCGGATCATCGGCAGCAGCACGTTGCCGCTGGGATAGCGGTGCTGCGCCAGCGGCTTCTGCTGCGGGTAGGGCGTGCCGTCGACCAGCAGCTTGTTGAAGCTGCCGAACGTGGCGACCGCCTCGGCTTGGCCGCGCAGGGCGGCATCGAGCCGCGCCAGGGCGGTCGGGTGCAGCAGGTCGTCGCCATCGAGGAACAGCACCGCGGCCCCGCGTGCCTGCGCAAGCCCGGCATTGCGCGCGGCCGACACGCCGCCGTTCGCCTGGCGCAGCAGCCGGATGCGGGGGTCGGCGAAGCGGCCCACGCGCTCCGCGGTGTCGTCGCCCGAGCCGTCGTCGACGACGAGGCATTCCCAGGCCGCAAGGCTCTGGGCGAGCACGCTGTCGAGGCAGGCGTTGATGAAGCCGGCGACGTTGTAGGCCGGCACCACGACGCTGACGGCGGGGTCGTGCGACGGCGGCGCGGCGCCGGACGGCCCGCTCACGACCCGCGTCCGGGTGCCAGGGCGCCGTCGCGCGCCGAGGCCGGCGGGCTCCAGGTCTGGAACCGCTCGCCGCGCAGCGAGCGCCAGACGCCCAGCGCGGTGGCCACGAAGGCGAACAGGATGTCGAGCAGCTTGCCGGGCAGGCTCGACGGCCGCAGCAGCGCCGCCGCAAGGCCGAGCACGCCGCACAGGACCAGCGCCGCCGCCACGGCGGGCCGGCCGGCGGCCACCAGCCCCGCGAGCAGCAGCAGCCCGCCGGCGCCGAGCAGCGGCCCGGCGAACCAGCGCACCAGCTTGTGCGACAAGTACATGTAGAGTGCGAGCGGCGGCAGGCGGCGCAGGCGGGGCCACAGCGCGCGGTGCACGTTGAACGCCTGGCAGGCAATGCGCACTTTGCGGCGGAACTCCTCGCCCGGGCGCGACACCAGGCCCTCGCGCGCGATCGCGTCGTCGGCGCGCACGATGCGGTGGCCGCCGCACAGGATCGACAGCGAAACCGTCATGTCGTCGATCAGGTCCGGCCGCGGCGGCTGGTGCAGCGCGCGACGTATGGCGAAGATCGAGCCGTCCGCCCCCATGATCGAGGCGGTGGCGCCCTCCAGCGCCTTGATCCGTTCCTCGAGGCGCCAGTAGAGCGAGCCGGTGGCCGCCGTCGCCGAGCCATCCGCGCCGGTGTAGATGAGCTGGCCGCAAACGCAGCCGACCGCGGGATCGGCGAATGGCGCGAGCAGGCGCGAAACCGCGTCGGGCTCGAACATGACGTTGGCGTCGCTGAATACGACAAACTCGGCGTCGGCGCGCTCCACCAGGAGGTTCATGCCGTGCGTCTTGCCGTGGCGCTCCGTCGCAGCCACGACGTCGATGCGTCCGGCGAACTCCTCGGCGATGGCGGCGGTGCCGTCCGACGGGCAGTCGAGGTAGAGGTGCAGCCGCAGGTTCGGCACCAGCCGGCGCATCAGCAGCATGTTCTCAGCCTTGGCGCGGATCACCCCTGCCTCGTTGTAGGCGCACACGCACAGGGCGACGCAGGCGGTGGCCGGGTCGACGATCCCGTCCGGCGCGAGCGGGCGGGGACGAAGGCGCGCGAGCAGCGCGAGGCTGAGCGGATAGGTGGTGAAGGGGTGGAACGCGAGAACCAGGAACACCGCCGCGGCGACCAGAAGCGCAGCCTGCATCGCACGACCCCACACCGCCGGCTTGGCTGCGTTCGGGAAGCGGCTTAGACCAGCGGCGCGGCTTCGGCAACCACCCGGGACCGGGGGCGGTGTCTCGGTTCAAAATCCAGAAAGGAAGGCCAGGGGCTCTGCCCCTGGACCCCGCCAAAGGCCGAGCCTTTGGAAACCCCTACTTAAGGGAGGCCGGGTCCAGGGGCGGCTCGCCCCTGGCGGGTCCAGGGCAGAGCCCTGGCCTTCTCAAACGGAGACACTGCCGGGGCCCGGGACCCGGCGCGGCCAGGGTCCTCGGGCCGTGCCGGCGACCCGCCGTCCGCCGGGCCGGCCTGCCACACCTCGCCGCTGTCCGGTGGCGGCGCCTCGCGGCGGGATGCCGCGAGCAGCACCGCCTCGTACTGGTCCACGATGCGGCCGGGCGCGTAGCTGGCGGCCGCGGCGAGGCACGCCTCGCGCATGGCCCCCGTCGTCCAGCCCTCGGCGAGGAGCGCCTGGATCGCGGCCAGGACGCCGGCCTCGTCGGCGGACGCGGCGACGAACCCGGTGCGGCCGGGCTCGACCGCCTCCGGCAGGCCGCCCAGGGGAGAGACCAGGCTCGGCACGCCGTAGGCCAGCGCCTCGTGGAACACGCGGGGGAACGGGTCCTCCCACACGGACGGCACGACCAGCAGGTCGATCCGGGCGAAGAAGTCGGCCGGCTCGACCTGGCCAAGGAACCGGACGCCGGGCGGCAGACCGGCCTGCAGCGAAGCTTCGTAGCCGGGCTCGCCGCGGCCCGCGACATCAAGCGTCACCGTCCCGGCCGGCAGGGCTGCGACAACGCGCAGCAGCATTTCCACGCCCTTCAGCGGGTCGAGCCGGCCGATGAAGCCGAGGCGCAGCGGCCCACCGGATGGGCGGGGCGTGGGCAGGGCAGGGGAGACCTCCGGGTTGTTGCCCCGGATGATGCGGGCCGTCCTGGCGCCGAACACGCCGGCGCCGGCGACGCGCTGCATCACGCGGCGGCTGACGCAGGTGACCTCGGCGGGGAGGTGGCCGAGGGCGCGGCGCGGGGTGGCGAACGCCCTGCACTCCGCGCACGGCGTCGCGCAATTGCCGCGTCCGGGACGCCACATCGCGCTGCGCGGGCAGGCGACGTAGTAGTCGTGCAGGGTCTGCACCAGCGGCACCCCGAGACGCCGCGCCGCGACCCAGGCGGACACGGAGAAGCCCTGCAGGTTGTGCGCGTGCACGACATCGGGCTGCCAGGCCGCGAGCGCGTGCTGCAGGCGGCGGCGCATCACCGGGTTGTAGCTGTCCAGCGCCTGGAACACCGGCCGCAGCGCGCGGGGCCGCGCGCCGCCGTGCGGCCAGTAGACGTTGGCCAGCGGCAGGTAGGTGACGCCGATGCCGTCGATGGTGCCGTGCGCTGCCGTGCGCTCCGGAGTCAGGGTGAACACATGGCAGTCGTGGCCGCGCATCGCGAAGCTTCTGGCCAGGAACCGCAAGGTGACCTCGGCGCCACCTGCGCCATGCGGGGGATACAACGAGTTGACGAAGGCGATCCGCACGTTCGGTTCTCCGGAAGGCCCTGGTTGCCTCGGCTGCTGCAGCAGGTCGGGAGCGCGTCCTGGCTCGGCCAGGCATGGTGTCCCAGCTTGTCGGCGGGCAGGCAAGGCGAGGGCAGGGCTGCAAGGCACGGACATCGCCACGGTCCGGCCGTATTCGTTGCCCATGATGGCAGCACGGTGCCCGCGGGCGAACTCCGTGTTAGTGTTTCTGCGTCAGGGTGTGTCGGCGCCACACCTGGCCCGACCGCCCGGTTCCCCGACCAACGCCCGGAAAGCCGAAACGAACCGCATGCTGTTCAGCCTGTTCGACCGACTGCGCGGCCGCAAGAACCGCCGGCGCCGCAAGCGTCTGCCGCCGTCGGTGGCGTCCGTGCGGGCCGACCCGCCCGGCAGCGGCCCGCAGGCGGTGGGTGCTGCGGGCCGGCTCGCGCCGGAACGGGGCATGCCTGCGCCGATCGGGTTCGGGCGGGCCGAGCCGGGCTTCGGGGCCGCAGGGTCGCCGCTGCCGGAGGCGCTGCTCGGCGAGGCGTTCACGCCGACGCGGCCGCAGCGTACGGCGCGGCGGTTCACCGGCCGCCAGGTGCAGCTCGCGCGCATCCAGCGCGCACTGGTGCAGGAGCGTGCGCACGTCGTCATCTTCGCCGAGCGCGGCCGGGGCAAGACGTCGCTGTCCTACCTGGCGGCGGACCATGCCCGGCGGGCGGAGTGCACGGTGGCGCGCTTCTCGTGCGCGCTGGGCACCAGCTTCGACGACATCCTGCGCGGCCTGATGCGCGACCTGCCGCGCAACCTGCTGTCGGCGCCGGCCGTGGCGGACCGGTCCGGACTGGAAGGGTGCGAGGCGGCACTGCCGGACGCGGCGCTGCAGCCGCGCGACGTGCTCAGCCTGCCGGAGCGGCTCAGCACGCGACACTTGGTGCTGATCGTGGACGAGTTCGACCGGCTCGACGCGGAGCACACCCGCACCAGGCTGGCCGACACGATCAAGCAGGTCTCGGACCGGGCGATCGCGGTGTCCTTCGTGCTGGTGGGGGTGGCGGACAGCCTGGAGCACCTGCTCGGCCACCATCCCTCGATCCAGCGCAATATCGTGGGCATCCCGCTGCCCCTGATGGCGGACGAGGACATCGGCGCGGTGATCGAGCGCGGCAGCGGCGAGGTCGGCCTGCGGTTTGCCGCCGAGCTGCAGGCGCGGGTCGTCCTGCTCGCCCGTGGCGTGCCCTACATCGCCCAGCTCCTTTCCCTGCATGCCGGCAGCGCGGCGCTCGACCGTGGCTCCTACGCCGTCGACGAGCAGGACCTGGACCAGGCGGTCGATCTGGCGCTCGAGCAGACCGACCCGCACGTGCTCAACCTCTACGCGGCCGTGACCAGCCATGGCCGCGACCCGGCGATGGTGAGATTCCTGTATCTGCTGGCGAGCGGCGACCAGGACGCGTTCGGCCGCTTCCGGGTGATCTCGCTGGGGGAAGGCGTGCCCGCCCAGCCGGGGATCGGGCGCAGGCTGCTCGAGCAGATCCTGCTTGCCGGGATCGTGCGTCCCTGCGTCGGCGCGGGGCCGGACCTCTTCACCTTCGCCGAGGCGGGTCTCGCGCCATACATCCTTCTGCTGAACGATCGGCAGTCGGAGCACGCCTATGCTGCGCCGCCCCGCATCCATCACGGCTGATAACCGGCGGCCGGTCGCCCTGGCCGGCCGGGACAGGAAGGCCAGGGGCTCTGCCCCTGGACCCCGCCAAAGGCCGAGCCTTTGGAATCCTATACTTAAGTCAAGCCGGTCCAGGGGCGGCTCCCTTCGGTGGCCTTTCCAACGATCCAAGCGGATCGTCGGAACCTTTGGCCACCTACGCCTGGCGGGTCTGGGCAGAGCCCAGCCTTGCTTTCCTATGACAGCTCAAGACGCTCTGCCGCTGGCATGAGGCCCGCCGCGACGGCGGCGCGTCCGGCTCAGCGGCCGCAGACCTGCCGGATGTAGTCGGACTCGGCCTGGTTGCCCGGCCGTATGCCCGTGCAGAAATACGGCACGCCAGCCCGGCTCACCAGACCTGCGGGGTTGTCCCGGATGCCGCCCCGGTCCGCAGGGATGCCCGAACTCGGTTGTTCCGGCGGTGCGTCATGCCGCCGGTCCACGACCTGCGGACGCGCACGGTCGGGCTGGGAGATGCGGGCCATCTGCGACGCGGACGCGCTGGGCCGAGCCGAAAGGCGGCTTGGGTGCGCCTGGACCGAAGCGGAACCGTTCCCGGACGGAGCTGCTGTGCCCGAAGCGCCACGCGGCGTTGCGGTGACCTCTGCAGGGGGACGTGGCGGCAGGGGCATGTCCGGACTGGCGGCGGCGCCGCCCGCCGAGGCAACGGCGGCCGCCACTGGCAGGTGGTCGAGAAGGGACGGCAGGGCCGGTCCCGGCAGGGACGGCACGCCGAGGGCCACGGCCGACAGGGCGCGCTCGGCCCGGATCGCGACCGGGGCGTGCAGCAGCAGGGGCGGACCGACCGGCGCGGCGGGCAGCGAGATCGGCGGTGCAGGCGCGGGATGGTGCAGCTGGGCCAGCACCAGGGGCATCGGCAGGCTGGTGGCCTGTGCGGGGCGCCGGGCTGGATCGGGCAGGGGCGGCTTCGTCCAGGGATGCGGCAGAAAGGCCATGGCCGCCACGCCCAGCACCAGCATCGACGCCAGCAGCGCGGCCGGCACGATTGATCGCCGGGACGGCGTCGTGCCGCCCGCCGCGCGCGTGTCGGGCGGCGCAATGTCGGAGCCGAGCCGTGCGGCAAGGCATGAGCGGACCAGCGTGTCGATTCGTCCCGGGCTGCCGCCGGCCCGCGCCAGGATGTCGTCCGCGGCCAGTGCCGACAGGCTGGCCCCGGCAGGCAGCATCGCGGCGAGATGCCGGGCGAGGTACTCGCGGCCCTGCGCAGGGCTGAGCGGCACGATCCTCAGCGAGGCATAGGCGGGCAGGGTTTCTGCGGAAAGCGCCCGCCGCAGCGACGCCGCCTGTCCGAGCAGGATGACGTGCAGCAGCGGCCCGTCGACCAGACGCACCCGCGCCAGGCTGAGCAGCATCCGCAGCGCACCGGCCGGCCAGGCGTCGGCGTCATCCACCACCATCGCCAACGCGGGCACGAAGCCCGCGGCGACCATGACCGGCGCGGGCGGCAGCGCGGCCCGTGCCAGGAGGGCGGGGTCGAGGTCCAGCAGCAACGCTGCGCGGGCCAGCAGGACGTCGGGCGCGCGGCTGGCCGGCGGCAGGCCGCGATCGACGCGCAATCCCTGGCCGAGCAGGACCTCGGCGACATGATCCGCCACCACGCTCCGGCCGCTTCCAGGGTCGCCGGTGACGACCACCAGCGAGAGGCCGCGCCGGACCGCGCCGAGCGCCGCCTCGACGACGTCGTGCTGCGGCGCCGTCAGCGGAGCCGCACCGATCGACGCAGCCTCGGCGTCGATCCGCGGATCGACGTCGGCGCGGTCTGGTCTGTCGTAGTGATCCATGCGCCTCCTGATCCGCGCGGCCCGGTTCGAATGCTATCTCGGAATGAGTGCCGTGTCGGTCATTCCCGGTAGTTGCGGAGGAAGTCGCGCACTGCCGGCGCCAGGTCCGGCCGTTTCAGGGCGAAGGCGAGCTGCGCCTCCAGGAAGCCGACCTTGTCGCCGCAGTCGAAGCGCCGGCCCTCGTAGCGCAGCCCGTGGAACGGCCCGTGGCCGATCATGCGCGCCATGGCGTCGGTGAGCTGCACCTCGTTGCCCGCGCCGCGCTCCATGCGCGCCAGGTGGTCCATCACGTCCGCGGTCAGCACGTAGCGCCCGATGATCGACAGGTTCGACGGCGCGTCGACCGGCAGCGGCTTCTCCACCAGCCCGGTGACCTCGACCAGGCGGCCGTCGTCGGCGCCGATCGCCAGGATGCCGTAGCGGTGGGTGTGCTCGCGCGCCACCTCGGTGACCGCGACCACGCTGCCCCCGGTGGCCTCGTAGGCCTCGGCAAGCTGCTGCAGGCACGGCGTGTCCGACAGCACCAGGTCGTCGGGCAGCAGGATCGCGAACGGGTCGTCGCCGATGAAGGCGCGCGCGCACCAGATCGCATGCCCCAGCCCGAGCGGCTCCTGCTGGCGCACCGTGACCACGGAGCCGGGCGGCATCTGCGCCTCGCGCAGCATCGCCAGCGCGTCGGCCTTGCCGCGCTCCTTGAGGGTGGCCTCGAGCTCGTAGGCGACGTCGAAGTGCTCGACCAGCGCCATCTTGCCGCGCCCGGTGATCATGCAGAACTGCTCGATCCCGGCGGCCCTGGCCTCCTCGACCGCATACTGGATCAGCGGCTTGTCGACGACCGGCAGCATCTCCTTGGCCATCGCCTTGGTCGCCGGCAGGAACCGCGTGCCCAGACCCGCAACCGGCAGCACCGCCTTGCGCAGCTTCTTCATCAAATTGACCCGTCCTTGGCTTGCAGGACTGCCCAACATCCATCGAACCTGCTGGTCCCGGCAAATCGGTGTCAGCCTGTATTTCGCGAGATGCTGCGCCGTTGGCCCGTCAGCTACGCAGCGTCGAGGCGCAACCGGACCATATTGGCCGATGTCCGTTCGAGCACAGATTGGCCGTGCCGACAAGACACCGGAAATACCCACCTTGTCCGGGCGTCGGACACTAGAGTGACCGCCTGCCTGAAGCAGAACCAAGTTCAGAGTACCAAAGTACTCTGTCCATACCAGGGGACAAAGCCTCGGGACTTGAATACAACCCTGAGTAGTAATTGTTTTGCGATACACTACTCTTGAGGCATTGATGAAATTTTCGGCGATTGCAAAAAGGTGTTTCCTGCGCCCGAAATTTGCGCCTAATGTCTTTTTCGCATCTGCAGCATCAGACAGAAGCCCTGGGCGGCGAAAGGCTTTCCGTCCGCAAACGCCGCAGTCCTGCGGACAAGTATCAGCGGTGCAATTTCTGCCGGAACCCGATACCGCCAAGATCATCGCGCAATGGTGAACAGTAGCATGGCCGACCAGATCGCCTCAGTAATGGACAGCCTTCCCGCAATTCCATTTCTCCGGGAGGACCGGGCGTTCGAGCCCGGCCACGCGTCGGTGCGCAACCGCAACGCCTTCGCGCGCGGCGCGGCGCTGCTGGGCGCGGACCTCGCGGCCTTCGCGCTTGTGGTGGTCGTCACGATGGCGATGGCCCGCGCCAGCCACAGCCCGTTGCTGGACGCGCCCGTGTCGCCGGTCGGCACGTCGCAGCTCTGGGTGTCGGCCGGCCTGCTGCTCCTGCCGCTGTCCGGCGTCATCGGCTACTTCGCCGCGAGCGGGCACTACCGGCAGCGCATCCCGTTCTGGCGATCGGCCTGGCAGGTGCTGCTGGTCAGCCTGGTCGCGCTGCTGGTCGACAGCTATCTCGAGCTGGCGTTCGGGCGCAGTTGGTCTGGGCGTTTCGTCGGCGCGATCTGGCTGCTGCTGCCGCCCGCGGTTCTCGCGCTCCGGGGTCTCGCACGACGTGTGCTGACCAGGGCAGGTCTCTGGCTGCTGCCGGTCGTCGTGGTCGGCGACGCGCACGGCGTGGCGAGCGCCTGCGAGGTGCTGCTGTCCGAGCCCTCGCTCGGCTACAGCGTGGTCGACGTCTTCCCCACCGCCGACGTGCTGCCCGACCGCACGCTCGGGCACTGGCGGGCGATCCTGCACCGCGCCGGGGCCGTGCAACTCGTGCTGGCGATCGATCTCGGCACGTCCGAGGGCCGCAGGATCATCCAGTCGGTGATGCGCGAGCAGGTGCCCTACGCGGTCGTGCCACAGCTCGGCGGCCTGCCGGTCGCGGGCGCGGAGCAGGTCAGCTTCTTCAGCCATGACACCATGCTCGTGGTCTACCGCAACAACCTGGCCAAGCCGCTGTCGCGCACCGCGAAGATGGCGTTCGACCTCGTCGTGGCCGGCCTCGCCCTGCTGCTCCTGACCCCGCTGTTCCTGATCGTTGCCGCCCTGGTGTGCCTCGACGGCGGCCCGGCGCTGTTCGCCCACCGGCGCATCGGCTCAAAGGGCGTGCCGTTCCCCTGCCTCAAGTTCCGCACCATGGTGGTCAACGCCGACGTGATGCTGCGCGAGCGGCTGGACGCCGACCCGGCCGCCGCACAGGAGTGGCGCGAGACCAGCAAGCTGCGCGACGACCCGCGCGTGACCCGGATCGGCAGGATCCTGCGCTCGACCAGTCTCGACGAGCTGCCGCAGCTTATCAATGTGGTGCGGCTGCAGATGAGCCTCGTCGGGCCGCGCCCCATCATCGACAAGGAGGTGCCCCGCTACGCCGAGGACATCGCCTACTACTACGAGACACGTCCGGGGATCACCGGGCTGTGGCAGGTGAGCGGCCGCAGTGACACCTCCTACGAGCGTCGCGTCCAGCTCGACAGCTGGTACGTCAAGAACTGGACGATGTGGCACGACGTCGCGATCCTGTGCAAAACCATCCCGGCCGTCCTGCTGCGGCGCGGCGCCCACTGAGAGGCCTGCATGACCACGGGAGGACCGCGTCGACGCCCGTGACGGCGTGGCGCTATGGTGTGCGTGCGAACCCGGACCATGGACCGCCGGGTCGGCAGCACGGAGACGGGCATTTGCGCCACCGACGAACTCGACGAGGCAGACCAGGTGACAGGGCAGGGTGGACCGCGGGACTGGCGGTGCTGGGTGCCTGTGCCGGCTCCGCAACGGCCGCGGCGCAGAACCTGGAGCAGTATTTCCCCGCCGGCGTGTCCGGCTACGGCAACAATCCTGGCGTGACGGTGCTCTCTCGCACGCGCGAGGACTATGATACCTCCGGCATCCGCGTCGGCAGCATCATCCTGCGGCCGGAGGCGGACCAGTACGTCGGCTACAACGACAACGTCATCGGCACGTCGCAGGCCTCCGGCAGCCCTCTGATCGAGACCCGGGCCAGCCTGGACGCCAGCACCGACTGGGCGCGCGACAGCCTGTCTGCCAGCGTGAACGTCGACAACCAGGTCTATACGAGCCTGTCGAAGGAGAACCTGACCAACTGGTCAGCCTCGGTGGCCGGCAGCCACGATTTCGGGCGCGACACTGCCAGCCTGGCCTACACGCATTTCAACCTCAACCAGTCGCCGTCCGGCATCAACAGCTACGGCCTCGGCACGCCGATCCCGTTCAGCGTCAACGACGTGCATATCGGCTACACCGCCCCGTTCGGGCGCTTCTCCCTGTCGCCGAACTTTGAGGCCACGACTTATAGTTTCGGCTCCGGCATCGTGGCGGGCGCGCTCGTCAACCAGAGCTTCCGCAACCGGGTGACGCTCCAGGGCGGGGTCACCGCGCGCTACGAGCTGTCCGCCGGGCGCAACCTCCTCCTCGTGGTGAACGACTACGCCAACGACTACACGTCGATTCCCAACGGCCAGCCGACACGCAACAACACAGGGGTCGAGGTACTGGCGGGGATCGAGTACAGCGCCAACGGCGTGTTCCGCTACCGCATCCTCGCGGGGTTCGAGAACCACAGCTACCAGAACTCCGCCTACCGCTCGCGCGACGCGCCGGTGGCGCAGGCGTCGGTGATCTGGACGCCGACCGGGCTGACCACGGTGACCGCGACCGCGCTGCGCCGCATCGAGGAAAGCAACGACGACACCACCGGCGGCTTCACCTTCAACACCGGACAGGTCGTCGTGGACCACGAGTACCTGCGCAACATCCTGCTGCAGGGCTCCGGCGGCATACAGTATGCCCAGTATGAGCAGGGCGGCGGAACCCAGACGATCTACTCGGCGGGCGCGGGCGCGACCTGGCTGATCAACCGAAACATGCGGCTGACCGCGCGCTACGACTTCTCTTCCAGCTCGAGCAGCTCCGCGGTGGGGGTGGTCGCCCCGCAGATCGGCCTCACGACGCTGGGCACCGGGCTGGTCGGCGTGAATGGCCAGTTTACCTCCGGCCGCTATACCCAGAACATCTACACGCTGCAGCTCCGCGTAGCCCTGTAGCCCGTGCCGTCGTCGCCTCTCGCGTCGCCCGTCGCATGCCGGGCCTGTTGAAAGCTCCTCGCCATGGGTATCTCCGTCGCACCGCAGGCCCTGTCGCAGGGATCAGGATCGCAGCCCCTGCTGCCCGATCCGCGCGTCGCCTCGCCGCTGCAGCTCCTGCGTCTGCTGTGGCGCGCCAAGCCGATCATCCTGGCCGCAGGGCTCGTGGTGGCGACGCTGGCGTTCGTCTCGGCGCGCATGCAGCCCAAGCTCTACGTCGCGACCGGGCTGATCAGCGTCGAGACCCAGCATGTCGCGATCCCGGAGCTGCAGAGCGCGATCGACCCGGTGAACTCCCCCGACCCGATGCCCGGCCTGCGCAGCGAGGTCCAGGTGCTCACCTCGCCGGCACTCCTGCAGCAGCTCATCGACTCGATGCACCTGGCCGACGACCCGGAGTTCAACGGCGCGCTCAGGCCGCCCGGGCTCCAGGACCGGGTGAAGGCTTGGTTCTGGTCGCAGGTCTATCGCGTGCTGCCCGCGCTCGCGCCCGACGTCGCCACCAACGAGTCGGCGGACTCGTCCGCCGCGACCGCCAGGGCGGCACCCGGGGGGGTGCGCCTGCCGTCGAGCCGGTCGCAGAAGCATGACTCGGTGCTCTCCTCGGTGAGCCATGCGCTCAAGGTGACCAACGACGGCCGCAGCCTGATCGTCACCGTGGAGTTCAGCTCCGTCGACCCCGTGCTCGCCTCGGACTTCGTCAACAACCTGGTGGCGCGCTACCTCGCCGAGCGAGCCGCCGCCCGCGAGGCGCTCAACCGCGAAGCCAACGGCGCTCTGACCGGGCGCCTGCAGGCGGTGAGGGAGGACATTCAGGGGCTCGAGGCGAAGCTCGTCGACCTGCGCTCGCGCAACAACCTTGTGGAGATGCGCGCGGGCAGCCTGGACCAGCAGAAGCTCGAGAACCTGTCAGTGGCGCTGACCCAGGCGACGGCGCAGCGCATCCAGGCGGACGCCGAGTGGCAACAGGCGAACGCCAGCGCCAGCGGCGGGCTGGTGACCGCGGACGCCAACGTGATCGCCTCCCCCACCATCGGCCGCCTGCGCGACCAGGAAACCGCCGCGCAGGGCCGCATCGCGGAACTGTCCAACCGCTACGGCCCGGGCTACCCCCTGCTGCAGGCGGCGCAAGCGCAGCTCGGCTCGGTGCGGGCCCAGATCGGCGCGGAGGCGCGGCGCGTGTCAGGCGCGCTCAGGACCCAGGCCCAGGCCGCCCACGTCCGCGAGGACATGCTCAAGCAGCAGGTCGCGCAGGCGAACCAGTCGGCCGCGGGGCTGTCGACGGCGCAGAGCCAGATCGAGCAGATCGAGAAGGATCTCGACGCCCGCCGCCAGGTCTACAAGACCCTGCTGAGCGGCGTGGACCAGACGAACTCCGACAACCACGGCCTGCGTCCGGCCGATGCCCGCGTTGTCAGCGCCGCCACCCCGCCCGGCTTTCCCGCGAGTCCAAGGCCGAAGCTGTCCGCAGCCTTCGGCCTCGTCGGCGGCTTCGCGATCGGCAGCGTCCTGGTCCTGCTGCGCGGCTCGCGCGGCGTCCGCACCGCGGCCGAGGTCCACGAGCAGAGCGGCCTGCAGTGCGTCGGCGCTATCCGCCATCCCGGCGGCCGCAAGCCGGGGGATCGCCTGCTCGCCTGCGCGGTCGCCGACCCGACCGGCGCCCTGGCCGAGGAGTTCCGCGGGCTGCGCGCCCGGCTGCGCTTCGTGCCGGCCGGGCTGCCAGTCCCTCACACAGTGGTGTTCACGTCGAGCCTGGCCGGCGAGGGCGCCTCCACCCTCGCGACGGCGTTCTCCCGGGTTGCCGCAGTCGACGGGCTCAGGGTGCTCCTGCTCGACGGCGATCTCCAGGACCCGGCGCTCAGCCAGTTGCTCGGCCGCGACGACGGGCGGCTCGCCGACGTGCTCGGCGGCGAACTCGCGTGGCGCGACGCGGTGCAGCGCGACGCGCTGACCAGCCTGGACCTCATCCTGGCCTCAGTCGCCGAGGAGTCGTCGCACGCGGCACTGTCGGGAATCCGCTTCCGCAACGTGCTGAGCGAGGCGTCGCGCGAGTATGATCTGGTCGTCATCGATGCGCCACCGATCGAGCTGTCCGCCGACGCGCTGGTGCTTCTGGACCTCGCCGACGTCGCGGTCCTCGTGGTCGAGGCCGGCGCCACGCGGGCGAAGACGCTGCAGGAGGCCGTCGAGCGCATCGGCAACGCGTCCGCGACGCACGCGGTCGCGGTGCTCAACAAGGCATCGCTGGCGTGACGGGCCCTTCCGGGTCCACGCGACGCGGCGCCGGGGTGGTCGCGAGGACCGCGGCGCGCATGGTGTTCTGCTCGTGCGTGCTCGCCGCGGCTGGTCCAGGACGAGCCCGCGCCGGCACGCTGTGGTGTGCCGCGGAGGCGGGGCAGGTGTCGTACCAGTCCGACATCCGCGAGCTACACGACCTTTCAAAGGCGCAACTGCGCAAATACTCGTCGCGCTTCGCGCGCGTCGTCAACGCGGCCCACGACGCCCACATCGAATCGGGTGCGGGGAGCTGCCGGATGTTCGCGACGCCCGCCGCCAGCAAGCGTGCGCTCGACAGCCTGCACGGCCGGGTGTCGAGCCGGGGCATGACCACGGTGATGATCGGCGCCTACTGAGCCCGGGCGACGCCGTGCCGGAACGGGTCCGGGCGAGATGCTTCGGACCCGCCTGGGAGCTGTCGTCGACCTCGCGGTGACTCGCTGCCGCGGGCAGGAAGGCGAGGCTCTTCTTTTTCTGAAGAAAAAGAAGCAAAAAGACTTTGCCCATTGGGTCCCGGGCGCGCGGGTGGCTCCGGAACCCAATGAACGAAAGTTCTTTGGTTCTTTCTTTCAAGAAAGAACATGCTTTCTTCGTGCGCTGGCTAAATATACTACGACTGGCAGACCCTAGAAGTGGCGCTCGTAGATGCTGACGACGTCGCCTGGGCGCACTGCGGCACCCGGGCGCAGACGGCCCTCGACCGTCGTCGTGCCGTCGTGGCGGACGACCATCGCGTAGTCCTGTATCGCACGGTAGGTGAAGCCGCCTGCGACCGCGACCAGGGTCAGCATGGTCATGCCGACCTGGTAGGGGTATTGGCCGGGGCGTGCGACCTCGCCGAGCACATAGACCGGCCGGAACGCCACGATCTCCGCCGACACGCTGGGTTTCTGCAGCAGCTTGCGACTGACCAGTTCGCTCGCGATCGTGGCGCTGAGCTGGTCCGTCGTTAGGCCGGCGGCGTGCACGTTGCCCAGCAGCGGCATGGCGAGGTCACCGGCGGCGTTGACCCGGAAATCGTCGCTGAGCTGGTCCTCGCCGTAGGTGATGATCCGCACCTGGTCGTCGACGCCGAGGCGATAGCTCGTCGGCTGGGCGGCGCTGAGGAAGGGCGTGCCCGATCCCGGCGCGCAGGAAACCAGCGCCGCCGTCAGCATGAGCGTCATGACACGTCGCAGGCCCAGGGCGGCTGGGCGGGTGGAGGGAGGGAGCGGCAATGCGGATTTCCTTCTTCTGGGCGGAGGCGAGCCGTTTGGCGTCCTCGGCCGACCAGACACCAGCCGGGGTCGAGGTCGGCCCAGCGTAGTGCGAGCGGCAGACTTCCCAAAGCGCCAAGCGCCTTGCCGAACGCTGGCACGGGCGGATCGCATCCGGCACTGTCACCGCAGCGACGTTGCCGGCGCACTGGCCGAGGATGCCGGCGGATCGACGGCGAGCCGGCGCACCGAGCGGCCGAGCCTGGCGTGCAGCCAGTGTCCGAGGCGGCGCTCGATCAGGCACTGGGCTGTGACCGCGGCGGCAAGCGAGGGCGGCGCCACCAGGAACGACGCGATCCAGGGCAGCGAGCGGCGCCGTGGCGCCAGCGACGTGCCCAGCTTGGGCCACGGTGACGATTTCACCGCAGCAGGATCTTGATGGCGGCGAACTGGACGGCGCCTGCGGAGTTGGCCGGGAGCTTGTCGTGGCGGGTGGCGACGCGGCGGAACCGCTTCAGCTTGTTGAAGAAGTGTTCAGCGGTCTGATCGCAAACGAAGGGCTCTGCCTGATGCGCAAGGATCTGCTGCAGTCGAACTGGCCGCGTGCGCGGGCTGGGCCGCGCGTGTCTCGCGCATACCCGAAGACGCTGGCAGGCCCGGTTCCGAGGCTGCTGGCCGCGTGGCAACCGCAACGGTGTTGCGCCAGACCTGCCACATGGGCGCTGGCTCTACAGGCGCGCCCAGGCTTGGCACCTCAGCCGTAGCCGGAATCTCCTGGTGAAGGTCCAGGGCGTCGTAAAAAACTGTAGCGAGATCAATATCAGATTCCGAGTGTAGGACGAAACACAAAAACGCTGTAAAGCAATGTCTAAAGATGTGTTACGCTGGCTCAAGATCACGTTTTTGAGACTGCCCGGTGTGTCTTTCGGTGACGAGAGCGGAGTGTTTGCCAGCCACGAACACCAGAAGCGCAGAGAGACGCATCGAACGGCGGAATGATTCTTGCATAACACGAGGTTTCCGGATGAGCATAGACGATCTTCGGTCGGTTGAGGATACGTCCACACTGAGGACGGACCTCTGCCTGGTTGGTAGCGGACCGGCCGGCTGGTGCATCGCCGAGGAGCTGCGGGACAGCGGTCTTCGCATTCTCATGGTCGAGAGCGGCGGCCGCGCAGTGGAACCCGACACGGATGCATTGAACGAGATCGAGGATGTCGGCACCCCGTTGTTCAACGGCCGCGCCCGGGTTCTCGGTGGAACCTCAAACGTCTGGAACGGCCGATGCATGCCGTTCGACGACATCGACTACGAGAAGTGTTCATGGGTTCCACGGTCGGGCTGGCCCTTCGATGCCGCCGAGATGGCACCCTACGTGGATCGCGCCTCCGAGCACCTCGGCGCCGGTCCCTATTACGAAGGGACAACACGGCACCCGATACCGGCGGGCTTGCGTCCTCGACCAAACGTCGATCCAAGGCTGATGCGGTCAGCGTGCTGGGAGAACCCGGCCCTGATCGATTTCGGACCTGTCCTGACGACTCGACGCAACCCGAATCTCTGGGTGCTGATACGCGCGACGGTCACCCACCTGAACACCGATGACTCGGGCCGAGCCATGCAATCGGTCGAGGTCACGGATGCCGATGGCAGGCGCCTGACCATCCAGGCCCGCGCGGTCGTGTTGTGTGCGGGCGGCGTGGAGAATCCTCGCATCCTGCTCTACTCCAACCGCCAGCAGCCGACCGGCCTCGGCAACCGCCACGATGTCGTCGGACGCTATCTGATGGATCATCCCAGGGATCTCGGGTTGATCGCGCGCGTTGATGCTCCGGATGCCGGCGCGTTCCGCGACCTGTTCGGACCGTACAAGCTCGGCAGCATCCGTGGCCGCCACGAGTTCAGCTACGGCTTCAGGCTGAGCGAGGAGCAGCAACGCACCGAGCAGCTCCTGAACACGGCGGCATGGCCCTATGAGGTCCCGGCAACCGACGACGTCATCGAGGCTGCGAGACGTCTTGTCAAAGGTCCGCGAAACAACGCCGTGGGAGATGCGCGCCTCGTCGTGTCGCAGGCAAACGTCGTCGCGCGAGGCCTGCACACACGCCTCGTGAAAGGGCAGAAAGTGCACCGCAAGGTCGAGCGCATCGGCTTCCTGGTCTCCTCCGAGCAGGTGCCGGATCCGGAAAGCCGCGTCCAGCTCGCGCAGCGCAAGGACTGGCTGGGATTGCCCATCACCAGGGTGGATTGGCGGGTCGCGGAGGTGGAAGCCAGATCCCAGGCCGCCCTTGCAAAGGCGATTGCCGCCGAGTTCGAGCGCCTCACCCTGCCTCGGGTAAGTCTCGCGGAATGGGTGAGCCAAGGCTGGTTTGCCGACGCCAGATTCGTGGATGGCTGCCACCCAACAGGCACGACGCGCATGGCGGTCGATCCAAGAGACGGCGTCGTCGACTCCGACTGCCAGGTGCATGGCGTCGACAAGCTCTACATCGCCGGCAGTTCCGTTTTCCCGACGGCAAGCCATGCCAATCCGACGTTGATGATCGTGGCACTTGCTGTTCGCCTGTCCGATCACCTGAAGAGGACGCTGGCGACCAAGGCGGGCGCTGGTGTCACCAGGCAGGCAAGCCTCATCCTCGCCGATTGAGGCCGTCCCTTCGAATGAGTGCCGTCGTCGTGTGCCGGGACGACAAAAGCCGGATGCGCAAATCTTGCATTGGAGCCGCATCGTGCGGCAACTTGGAATCAGTGTATGTCAGACGCGCAGAATAGCTCAGATACCGGCACGATCCTGCACCCAGGCACCGTCACTGCTGTGACAGGGGCCACAGGCTTCATTGGCGGGCGTCTGGTCGAGATGCTTGCGGAGCGTGGAGCCGAGGTCGTCTGCCTGATCCGCGGCAACCAGGTCGGCATGCGCCTGCACCGGGCAGGTGCCC
>CAXSFU010000008.1:0-82246 GCA_964236695.1 uncultured Acetobacteraceae bacterium
AACAACCCTCCCGACGATCCATGGCAATCCAATTTATCGAACAGCCTCTTAAGAATTGGATTCCAAAGGCTCGGCCTTTGGCGGGGTCCAGGGGCAGAGCCCCTGGCCTTGCCCTACCCCGACGCCGCCACCGCCGCCGCACTTGCCCGCAGCGCCGCCGGCTTGCCCCGGTTCACCCGCTCGCGCAGCTCCTTGCCCGCCTTGAAGAACGGCACGACCTTCTCGTCCACCGCGACCGCCTCGCCCGTCCTCGGGTTGCGCCCGGTGCGCGACTCCCGCTGCTTGACGGTGAACGCCCCGAAGCCGCGCAGCTCGACCCGGTCGCCGCGCGCCAGCGCCGCCGTGATCTCGCCGAACACCGTGGACACGATCAGCTCGATGTCGTGGCGCGTCAGGTGCGGGTTCGCGCCCGCAAGCTCCGCGATCAGGTCCGACTTTGTCATGCGCCCCCGGCCCAAAGCCCCGACACCGCGGGGCGCCTCACAACCGCGAAGGCTGCCAGAGCGCCTGGGCACCGTCAAGGCTAACCCCTTGCAACAGAACCGCTTTCGCAGCCCCCGACAGCACCGCCGACAGCGCTCCCGTCCACGCCGACGAGAACTGCCGCTCCAGGAACCCGCGCGCCGGCGCCACGTCCGACACCGCCAGCCCCTCGCCCACCTGGTGGTGCTCCGCAAGCCACCCCCGCGCCTCCGGCTCGCCCCCGATCTGGTCCACCAGCCCCAGCGGCAGCGCCTGCCGCCCGGTATACGCACGCCCATCGGCAAGCTCGCGCACCCGCGCCGGGTCCATGTGCCGCCCCTCCGCCACCATCGCCACGAACTGCTCGTACAGGTCCTGCACCAGCCCCTGCAGCACCACCCGCCCCTCCTGGCTCAGCGGCTTGGTGAAGCTCGGCTGCCCCTTCAGCGGCCCCGACACCAGCGGGTCCACGTTCACCCCGATCCTGTCCAGCAGCCCCGAGATGTCCCCCTGCTCCAGGATCACCCCGATCGACCCCGTCAGCGTGCTCTGCCGCGCGAAGATCCGCTCCGCCGGCACCGACACCATGTAGCCCGCCGACGCCGCCGTGCCGCCCATCACCGCCACCACCGGCTTGGCCGCCGCCACCCGCGCGATCGCGTCGTGCAGCGCCTCGCCGCCCGCCACCGACCCGCCCGGGCTGTCCACCGCCACGATCAGCGCCCGCACGCTGTCGTCCCTGGCCAGCCTGTCGACCGCCTCCACCAGCTTCCGGTCGTCCGTGATCACCCCGTCCACCGCCAGCCGCGCCACGTGCGCCCGCGACAGCCCCGCCACCGCCCGCCCCCGACCGGCCACCGCCGCCACGGCCGCCAGAACCGCGAGCACCGCCACCACGCGCCACAGCACCAGGCCACGCTTGAGCCGCGCGCGATCCACCAGCAGGTCGGTCTCAAGCGACATCGCCTATCCCCCGGACAAGAAAAAGGCCGGGATCGCTCCCGGCCACAGTCTGCAAGAAAGGTTGAGCTCTGCCCAAACCCGCCAAAGGGCGGAGCCCTTTGGAAACCCTCGACGAAGATAGTGGCACCCCCCGAAGGAACGTGCCGCAGGCCCTAAGTTGCGCGGGGTCCAGGGGCGGCTCGCCCCTGGCGGGGTCCAGGGGCAGAGCCCCTGGCCTTGCCTTCACTCCGTCGGCTGCTGGTTCCGCCGCCGGATCGCCGCCCCCAGGATGTCGCCCAGCGACGCGCCGCTGTCCGACGAGCCGTACTCCTGCACGGCCACCCGGTCCTCCTCGACCTCCTTGCCCTTGACCGTGAGCGACAGCTTGCGGCTGGCGCGGTCGATCGCGGTGATCTTGGCGTCGATCTTCTCGCCGACGGCGAAGCGGTCCGGCCGCTGGTCGCTCTTGTCTCGCGCCAGTTCGGCCCGGCGGATGAAGCCCGTCAGCACCTCGTCGACCACGACCTCGACGCCGTTGGCCTGCACCGCGGTCACGGTGCACGTCACGATGTCGCCCTTGTTGACCCGCGCCAGCGTGTCCGCCGCCGGGTCCTCCTCGAGCTGCTTCACGCCGAGGCTGATGCGCTCCTTTTCCACGTCCACGTCGAGCACCTTGGCCTTGACGACCTGGCCCTTCTCGTACGACGCGATCGCCAGCTCGCCGGCCTCGTTCCACGACAGGTCGGACATGTGCACCATGCCGTCGATGTCCGCGGACAGCCCGACGAACAGCCCGAACTCGGTGATGTTGCGGATCTCGCCCTCGACCACGCTGCCGACCGCGTGCTCGTCGGCGAACTGCTCCCACGGATTGCGCTGTACCTGCTTAAGGCCCAGCGAGATGCGCCGCTTGCCGCTGTCCACGTCGAGCACCATCACGTCGACCTCCTGCGAGGTGGCGACGATCTTGCCCGGATGGACGTTCTTCTTGGTCCAGCTCATCTCGGACACGTGCACCAGGCCCTCGACGCCCGGCTCCAGTTCCACGAACGCGCCGTAGTCCGTGATGTTGGTCACGCGGCCGCTGTACTTGGCGCCGGGCGGGTACTTCGCCGCGACACCCTCCCACGGGTCCGCCTCGAGCTGCTTCATGCCGAGCGAGATGCGCTGCGTGTCCGGGTTGAACCGGATCACCTGCACCCGCACCGCCTGCCCGATCTGCAGCGCCTCGGACGGATGGTTGATCCGGCGCCACGCAATGTCGGTGACGTGCAGCAGCCCGTCCACGCCGCCGAGGTCGACGAACGCACCGTAGTCGGTGATGTTCTTGACCACGCCGTCGAGGATCATGCCCTCCTTGAGCCCCTGGATCAGCTCGGAGCGCTGCTCCGCGCGCGTCTCCTCCAGCACGGCCCGGCGCGACACCACGATGTTGCCGCGGGCGCGGTCCATCTTGAGGATCTGGAACGGCTGCGGGCTGCCCATCAGCGGCCCCACGTCGCGCACCGGCCGGATGTCGACCTGGCTGCCCGGCAGGAACGCCACCGCGCCGCCGAGGTCGACGGTGAAGCCGCCCTTGACGCGCCCGTAGATCGTGCCGTTGACCCGCGTGGTGCTCTCGAACGCCTTTTCCAGGTTGGTCCAGGCCTCCTCGCGCCGCGCCTTCTCGCGCGACAGCACGATCGAGCCGTCCTTGTCCTCGTAGCGCTCGACGAACAGCTCGATCAGGTCGCCCGGCTTCACCTCGGCCGGAGCACCCGGAACCCCGAACTCCTTGAGCGCGACGCGCCCCTCGCTCTTGAGGCCCACGTCGACGATGGCGAATTCTTCAGTCAGGCGAATCACGCGCCCGGTGACGACGGAACCGTCGAACCCGGTGTCGCGGCCCAGCGTCTCGTCCAGAAGGGAGGCGAAATCCTCCTCTGGGTTCGACGGATCGAGAACGCGGGCAGCAGCAGAAGATGACATGTGGCGGATGTGTTCCTGGGATCGGCGCCGCGGCCTGCGGCCACGCGGCGAACCTGGCTTGCGCGCCCCGCACCGGGACACGTCTGGCCCAGCGGGCCGGATGAACGAAAACAGGCCCGTCCCCACGGACGCGCCTGCGCCGCCACCTATCCTCCCGCACAACCCACGGTGTCAAGATTTGCGTGCCGCGCGCGGGACGCAGGAAACAAGGCTGGGCTCTGCCCAGACCCGCCAGGGGCGAGCCGCCCCTGGACCCGGCCTTACTTAGAAGTGGATTTCAAAGGCTCGGCCTTTGGCGGGGTCCAGGGGCAGAGCCCCTGGCCTTCCTTCCTGGGCCAGCCGCCCGCCGTCAGCGGAAGCGGCTGCCGGAGATGACCTTCACCACCTGCCCGTAGCCAGGCGTGATGCCGTAGTTCGACACGTAGACGTCGCCGCCCGGGCTGGTCGCGATCCCGGTCGGCTGGATCAGCCCCTGGCAGGCGACGACGGTCTGCACGCCCGAGGGAGAGACATGGATCACCGAGCCGCCCGGATCGGCGGACTGCGCCCCGTTGCTCGCCATCTCCAGCGCGTAGACGCCGCCGTCGGGCGCGGGCGACAGGCCGATCAGGTTCGTGAAGCCGGACGCGAACACCCTCGGCGCCTGCCCGGCCTGCACCTGCCAGATGTTCGCCGTCCCCGGAACATACGGGTACCCGGTGTAGTCGGCGACCAGGACGCCCCTGCCGTACGGCGCCGGCGTGATCCCGGTCGGCACCGAATCCTCCAGGGCGGGCACCGGACCGCCCGGGAAGGCCGCCTGGTTCACGTACTGCGGCGGGATGACGCCCACGACCGAGATCGCGCCGCCCGGCGACACCTTGAGCACGGTGTGCGCGCCGGCGTCGGCCACATACACGTCGGCCCCAATGCTGGTCACGCCGTAGGGATTGCTTTCCGGCGTCAGCGTGCCGTCAGGGTTGGGGCGATGGTCGGGATCGTTGGCGTACTCGTAGTTCGCGACCGAGGCGATCGTCTGGAACCCGAAGCTGTTCGGCTTCACCCCAGCGGCGAGCAGCACGCCGGTCTGGCTCTGCAGCGAGCCGAGCACGTCGACCGCGGACTGCGGCCCGCCATCGCCGATGATGACGTAGGGCTTGCCGTTGGCGAAGGTGATGCCGTTCGGCCCCGACGCCTGGTCGAGCAGCGGAGTCGCCAGCGAGGCCAGGCTGCTCGCGATCGGGAACTTCTGCCCGAACGCGGCCGCGGACACCTTGCCGGAATTGCCGAAGCAGTTCGTGGTGCCCATGAACGGGATGCACGGCCCCGTGCCGCCGACACCGGCCTCGGTGAACCACAGCACCCCGTACGGGTCGAACGCCAGGCCGCGCGGGTGGTTGAGATTGTCGGCCGCCACCGGATACAGCGACGCGACCTCGCTGGTCTTGATCAGCGTGGCGTTCAGCCGGTTGACCGCGCCGTTCGGCAGGTTCGTCACCGTGCTGAACGCGACCGGCGCGCCGAGCTGCGGCGACCAGTAGTCGATGCCCGTGTCCAGCACGGCGCCGGTCGCGGTGGTGGCGCCGTTCGGGGCCACCCAGGCCTCGAAGTTGCCGATCCGGGTGGCGACCGTCGTCGTCCCGGTCACGTTGAGGTACAGGCCCGTCTGGTTGCCCGACGGGAAGGCGAGGGTGTCGTTATAGGATGTGGCCGTCGACCACGCCCCCGGGTAGAACGCCGCCGGCGTCACCGCCGCCTCGTCGGCCCCGTTCGGCCCCGCGTTGTCGCCCAGCACCAGAAGGGTGTGCGTCGCCGGATCCTGCTGGACGTAGAACACCTCCTCGGGCGCTGGATTCGACCCGTAGATGGACACCCCGCCCGCCGTCAGGTTCTGCACCACGACCAGCGCCAGCGTCGGCTTGCCCTGGAAGGTCCTGGTCTCGACGTGCTCGACGAAGGTGCCGGTCAGCGGGATCGTGGCGGCCGGCGTCGTCCCCGACGCCGGCAGGGTCGTCGTGCCGGTCTGCTCGTAGATCCAGTACTCGCCCACCCGGATGGTCGCAAGCGTCGTGGCCAGGCCGTGCGAGGGCGCCGGCGGGCAGGCCTGCTGCGCGAGGCCGGCCGCGGTCGGGAGGCAGCAGCCGGCGAGGAGCGTCGCGACCCTCGCACCCCTGAAGCGTCGTGGCGAGGCGAGGGGGCCGCCGACCGGGCGGCCGTTCGGGAACAGGTGCTTCATCGGGATTCCTGAAACGTTTTGCTCAAGGACTGCTGTCCGCACCCTGCCTCCCTCTCCGGAAGAACAGCATCGCGCTGGACACAAGGGCGGTGCCGACATCGAATGCCGCCGGAACGGAGCCCGTGGTCACCTGACCAGGCGAGGTCAGCCGCCCGATCTCACGGAACAGACGAGACTGGATGCAACACGCGCAGCCTAATGGCCGGCCGGATTTCGGAGGACAACTTGGGTTAACGGTGCACGGAAGCTTGCCCGTCGCACCGCAACTGCAAAGGCAGCAATCACCGGCAGGACAGGGTGTCCGCCGCGGTCAGGAGGCGGACGAGCCCCCCTGCCCGCCTACGCCGGCTCCGGCAGCTCCGCAGCCCGCGTCCCGTCCAGCACCGCGCGCACCCGCTCCACGTCCAGCACGCCCTGCCAGCGCGCGACCACGATGGTGGCCACCGCGTTGCCGAACAGGTTGGTGATCGCCCGCGCCTCGCTCATGAACCGGTCGATGCCCAGGATCAGCACGATCGCGTTGACCGGCACCTTGCCGTGCAGCGTCGCCAGCGTCGCCGCCAGCGTGATGAACCCGCCCCCCGTGATTGCCGCCGCCCCCTTCGAGGTGAGCAGCAGCACGCCGAGGATCACCGCGTAGTCGGACCAGCCCAGGTCGATGTTGAGCGCCTGCGCGATGAACGCGATCGCCATGGTGAAGTAGATCGACGTCCCGTCCAGGTTGAACGCGTAGCCCAGCGGCACGACCAGGCCCACCAGCGAGCGCGGCAGCCCGAGCCCCTCCAGCTTCTCGATCAGCGTCGGCAGCGCCGCCTCAGACGACGACGTGCCGAGCACGATGAAGAACTCCTCCTTCAGGTAGCGCAGCAGCGAATACAGGTTGAGCCCGCACAGCGCCATCACCACCGCCAGCAGGCCGAGGATGAACACCGCGCAGGTGAGATAGAAGCACAGCATCAGCAGCCCGAGCTGCGCCAGAGTCGCGATCCCGTACTTGCCGACCGTGAACGCCATCGCCCCCAGCGCGCCGATCGGCGCCAGGCGCATCACGAACCCGATCACCACGAACAGCGCGGCACCCGCCTCGTCGATCACGCGCACGATCGCCTCACCCCGCCGCCCGAGCCGCGACAGCGCCAGCCCGAACAGCACCGCGAACAGCAGCACCTGCAGGATCTCGCCCTTGCTGAACGCCTCGACCACCGTGTTGGGGATGATGTTGAGCAGGAACTCCTGCACCGTGAGGTGCGCCCCGGTGGTGTACTTGGCCACCGCCGACCCGTCGATGTGCGCGGGATCGACGTTCATCCCCGTCCCCGGATGCACCAGGAACGCCACCGCCAGCCCGACCACCATCGCCAGCGTGGTCATCACCTCGAAGTAGACGATCGCCTGCAGCCCGATCCGGCCCACCTCCACCGTGTCGCTCAGCTTGGCGATGCCCACGACCACGGTGACGAAGATGATCGGCGCGATCAGCATCTTCACCAGCTTGACGAAGCCCTCGCCCAGCGGCTGCAGCGTCACCGCGAAGTCCGGCACGAAATAGCCGAGCAGCGCCCCGACCACCACGGCGACCAGGACCTGCACGTACAAGCCCTTCGGCCCGGTGGAGAGCTTCATGTCGGCGGTGGTCCCGAATCTGTGAGGCCTGCTGCGTAGCCGCGCCCACCCAGCTTGAACAGGCGGAAAGCATGGTGCACCGCGACATCGCCGCCCACCCGCGCCCGCCCGCACGTCCCGGCGCCGGGCCGCCCGCCCGATTGCGCCGCGGCAGGCCCCGTGCCCAACTCGCCACCCCCGCAGGAACCGCACGCATGACCACAGCCTTGGCCTATCTCGCCTGGACCCTGGTGCTCGCGGTGGTGCAGGTCATCGTCGCCTCGGCCGCCAAGCGCCGCCAGGACAGCATGGCCTGGGCGGCCGGCAACCGCGACGAACCGCCCCCGCAGTACACCGGCCTCGCCGCCCGCATGACCCGCGCCCAGGCCAACCTGTACGAGACCCTGCTCCTGTTCATCGGCGCCGTGCTGCTCGCCCACGCGTCGGAGCGCGACGGCACCCTGACCGCCTGGGGTGCCGGCCTCTACTTCTGGGCGCGTCTCGTCTACATCCCGGCCTACGCCTACGGGGTCGCCCCGCTGCGCACCGCGTGCTGGGCCGCTTCCGTGGTCGGCCTCGCCCTCGTGCTCATCAGCCTCGCCTAGAAAGCCGCGCCGAGGCCCGCCCCCGGCACCCCCGACAAGAACCCACCCTTCCAAAAGCCGGTCCAGGGGCGGCTCCCTTCGGTGGCCTTTCCAACGATCCAGGCGGATCGTCGGAACCTTCGGGCACCGGAGGGAGAGCCCAGCCTTGCTGCCTTCACCACCCCGCCCCCCGCACCACGTCCATCGCCCGCGCGAACACCGCGTCCGCGTCCATCTCCGTCGTGTCCAGAACCACCGCCCCCAACGCCGGTCGCAGCGGCGCCACCGCCCGTGCCGCATCGCGCGCATCCCGCGCCGCCATCTCCGCCGCCACCTCGGCGAGCACCGCCGCCTCGCCCCGCGCCTGCACTTCCAGCCACCGCCGCCGCGCCCGCGCCGCCGCGCTCGCCGTGACGAACAGCTTTACCCGCGCATCGGGGAACACCACGGTGCCGATGTCGCGCCCGTCCAGCACCGCGCCGCCCGCGCCCACCTGGCGCTGGAACGCCAGCAGCGCCGCCCGTACCCCCGGCACCGCCGCCACCAGGCTCGCCGCTCCGTCCGCTTCCGCCCCGCGCAGGTCGACGCGTCCCAGGTCCTCCGGCCGCAGCGCCCGCGCCGCCCGCTCCGCCGCCGCCGCATCCCCCGGATCGCCGCCCGCCAACAGCACCATCCGCCCCGCCGCGCGGTACAGCAGCCCGGTGTCCAGGAACGCCACCTCCAGCGCCGCCGCGAGCCGGCGCGCCAGCGTCCCCTTGCCCGCCGCCGCCGGCCCGTCGACCGCCACCACCCGCGCGCCGCCCATCGCCCCGCTCACCCCGCGCCGCCCTCGTCCGCGATCGCCGCGCCGGCCGAGTTCATCAGCGCCACGAACCCGGGAAAGCTCGTGTCGATGAACGCCCCGTCGTCCACGCGCACCGCGTCCCGCGCCCCCATCCCCAGCACCAGCGCGCTCATCGCCAGCCGGTGGTCCATCAGCGTGCGCACCAGCCCGCCCCCCGGCGGCGGCCCGCCGCACCCGTGCACGACCAGGTCGTCCCCCTCCACCGCCACCCGCACCCCGTTCGCCTCCAGCAGCGCCGCCGTCGCCGCCAGCCGGTCGCTCTCCTTCACCCGCAGCTCGCCCAGGCCCCGCATCCGCGTCACCCCCGACGCGCACGCCGCCGCCACCGCCAGCACCGGGAACTCGTCCACCATCGACGGCACCACCTCCGGCGCCACGTCCACCCCCCGCAACACCCCCGCCACCACCGAGAGGTCCCCCACCGCCTCGCCCCCCGCGACCCGCTCGCCGCCCACCGCGACCTCCGCCCCCATCTCCCGCAGCACGGCGAACAGCCCCGTGCGCAGCGGGTTCAGCCCCACCCCCTCCACCACGATCCGCGACCCCGGCACCACCAGCCCCGCCACCACCGCGAACGCCGCCGACGACGGGTCCCCCGGCACCAGCACGTCCGCCCCGCGCAGCTCCGGCTGCCCGTCCAGCTCGATCACCCGCCCGGCGCCCACGACCTCCGAGCGCACGGCCGCCCCGAAATGCCGCAGCATCGCTTCCGTGTGGTCGCGCGTCGCCACCGGCTCCTCGATCCGCGTTCGCCCGCGCGCGTTCAGCCCAGCCAGCAGAAGCGCCGACTTCACCTGCGCCGACGCCACCGGCAGCCGGTACTCGATCGGCAGCGCCTCCCCCGTCCCCTCGATCGCCAGCGGCAGCCGCCCTCCCGCCCGCCCCGTGAACCGCGCCCCGCACAGCGCCAGCGGCTCCGTCACGCGCCGCATCGGCCGCCCGCGCAGGCTCGCGTCCCCCGTCATCACCGAGAACACCGGATGGCTCGCCAGAATCCCCGCCAGCAGCCGCGCCCCGGTCCCCGAGTTGCCCATGTCCAGCACGTCCGCCGGCTCCGCCAGCCCGCCGATCCCGCACCCCCACACCCGCCACACGCCGCCGCCTTCGCGCACCACCTCCGCCCCCAGCGCCCGCATCGCGTCCGCCGTGCGCAGCACGTCCTCGCCCTCCAGCAGCCCCTCGATCCGCGTCTCCCCCACCGCCAAGCCTGCAAACATCAGCGCGCGGTGGCTGATCGACTTGTCGCCCGGCACGGCAAGGCGGCCCCGCAGCGGCGCCGCGGGCGGGGACGAGCGGAGCGGTCGGGCGTGCATGAACAAATCCCATCCTGTGGAAGCCGGGCACTGATGCGCGAAGCAGGCAAGCAAGGCCAGGGGCTCTGCCCCTGGACCCCGCCAAAGGCCGAGCCTTTGGGAACCTGACTTAAGGGAAGGGTTTCCATAGGGCTCGGCCCTTTGGCGGGTTCGGGCAGAGCCCGACCTTCCTTCCCGGCCCCCCGCGTTTGACTTGCCCGCCCGCAGGTGGCATGGGGCGCGCCCTCCGCCGCTCCGTCACGAAGGCTGCACAATGGTCAAGCCCGAACTCGGCACCAAGCGTCTCTGCGTGAACTGCGCGGCCCGGTTCTACGACCTCGGCCGCGTGCCCGCGATCTGCCCCAAGTGCGACACCGAGCAGCCGATCGAGCAGCCCCGCGCCCGCCGCCCCTCCGGCGGCAATGCCGTCGAGGACAAGCGCCCGAAGAAGATCGTCCCCGTGGAGGCAGAGGCAGAGGCGGCCGACGAGGAGACCGAGGAGGAGGACGTCCTCGACGACGCCGCCGAGCTCGAGGAGGACGACGACGCCGAGGCGATCAGCGACGTCGAGGTCGAGCCCGACACCGACGACACCGAACGCTGAACTCCCGCCCGGCCCGTGCTCCCGGGCTGCACCCCCGGCCCGCGACAGCCGTCCGGGCCGGCCGCCACCCGGGCGGCCGCCCTGCCCCGCCAGCCGCGGAACCGTACGGTTCCGCTCCGTAAACCACCGCTTAGCTTTTCCCCGTCATGGTGGTCGCACTCAACCGGATGGGTGCCCCCGCTCATGACGACTCCCAGACACCGCCTCGTCACCCGCAGCGACTTCGACGGCCTGGTCTGCGGCATGCTCCTGCGCGAGCTCGACCTGATCGACGAGGTCAAGTTCGTCCACCCCAAGGACATGCAGGACGGCAAGGTCGCGATCACCGCCCGCGACATCGTGACCAACCTCCCCTACGTCCCCGGCGCCCACCTGTCCTTCGACCACCACCACAGCGAGACGATGCGCAACGGCGAGGCCGCCCCCGGCCACGTCATCGACGCGGACGCCCCCTCCGCCGCCCGCGTCGTCTACCGCCACTTCGGCGGCGCGGCCGCCTTCCCCCGCGTCAGCGACGAACTGATGGCCGCCGTCGACCAGGCCGACTCCGCCGCCTACTCCCGCGACGAGATCCTCGACCCGCAGGGCTGGGTGCTGCTCAACTTCCTGATGGACTCCCGCACCGGCCTCGGCCGCTTCCGCGACTTCCGCATCTCGAACTACGACCTGATGATGCACCTGATCGAGCGCTGCCGGGACCACACGATCGACGAGGTCCTCGCCCTGCCCGACGTCGCCGAGCGAGTCGAGCTGTACGCCGCGCACCGCGAGCCCTTCGCCGCCCAGCTCCGCCGCTGCACGGCCGTGCACAACACCCTGGCGCTCGTCGACCTGCGCGACGAGGAGGTCATCTACGCCGGCAACCGGTTCGCGGTGTACGCCATGTTCCCGGAGTGCGACATCTCGGCCCACGTCCTGTGGGGCGCGAGGAAGCAGAACACCGTGTTCGCCATCGGCAAGTCGATCATCGACCGCGGCTCGCCGGTCGACGTCGGCGCGATCTGCCTCGCCCACGGCGGCGGCGGCCACCGCGCCGCCGGCACCTGCCAGATCCCCAACGAGCAGGCCGAGGCCGTCAAGGCCGAGCTGATCGCGACCCTGTCGCCAACCCCGGCCATGGCCGCCGCCTGAAGGAAGCACGCTCAAGGCTCTGCCAGGAGCCAAGGCCTTCGATCAAGGCGCGAGCTTCCGAAGGCCTCCAGCAGGCCGTCATGGACCCCGCATCAGCTCGCTGCTTCAGGAAAGCAAGAATCTTCTTTTTCTGAAGAAAAAGAAGCAAAAAGACTTTTCCCATAAGGTTCCAGCCGCGCGGGCGGCTCCGTTGCCCAATAAGCAAAAGTTCTTTGGTTCTTTCTTTCAAGAAAGAACACGCTTTCTTGCTGGCCTGGCGAAAAAATCTTGGGGCTACCAGACCCATAACGGTCGCTAGATCTCTGGCGGGCCCGGCCGGCGCCCGGCCCTGCCTGCTTTCCTGACGCGCCCCCACAGCAGCGCCGCCACGTCCCAGGGCACCGCCGGCACCTCGCGCAGCCGCCAGAACCAGCGCCGTCCCGCCGCCTCCGCCGCCGGCGCCCGCGGCGGCGGACACGCCCGGGCCGCCACCCCCACCAGCCGCAGCAGCACCAGGCAGCGCGGCAGGTGGTAGGCGCTGCTCGCCGCGTACACCACGCCGTGCTCCCCCCTGGCCCGCAGCAGCGCCGCGCACGCCAGCACCGAGGACAGCGTGTCCACCCCGGTCTCCTCCGCCACCACCTCGCCTGCCCCGCCCGCGCGCAGCAGACCCGCCATCACGCTTGCCTCGGACGCGCCGTAGCGCCCCACCGCCCCGGTCGGCACGTACAGCACGTCCGGCAGCGTCGCCCCGAGCCGCAGCGCCGCCGCCACCCGCCGCTCCAGCGTCCGGCTCGGCCGCCCATCGCGCAGCACCGCCGCCCCGAACACCACGATCACCGGCCGCGCCCGGCCCGCGGCCGCCCCGCTCAGCGCGCCCACCAGCGCGCCAGCCCCCACGTCGCCGCCGCCAGCGCCACCGCCGCCCCGCCCGGGCCGGCCGCGCCCCAGCGCCGCGCCAGCCGCGACCCCAGCGCCACCACCAGCAGCGGCGACAGCGCCGCCAGGTCCACCGCCCGGTCCTCCGCCAGAGGCAGCCGCAGCCAGTGCCCCTGCCCCAGCGCCGCCGCCATCCCCGCCGCCAGCACCCCCGCCGCCAGCCCCGACACCCCCTCCGGCCCCGGCAGCAGCGCCGCCGCCACCGCCGCCGCCACCAGCGCCGCCGCGAACGCCCCCGACTCCGCGCCGAGCCCCGCCCCATCCCCCGCCGCCAGCAGCCCGCCGCACAGCGCCAGCGCCGCCGCCAGCACCACCACGCCCTCCGGGCCGGCCGCCGGCGCCGGCGCCGCCGCATCCCGCCGCGCCCTGCCGCCCCGTCCTGCCGCCCCGCGCCCGAGCCTGCGCGCCGCCACGTCGACTGCCGCCCCCAGCAGCGCCGCCGCCACCGCCCCGTGCAGCAGCCGCGCGCCATGCAGCGGCGCCCCGGCCAGCCACCACCCCGACGCCGCTCCCAGCCCGAACGGCAGCAGCGGCCGCACCCGCCGCGGCGCCGCCTCGCCCAGCAGCAGCACGCCCAGCACCGCCACGGCCACAACCGCCAGCCGCCCCGCCGGCTCGGCGAACCCCGCGTGCGACAGCCCGAGCACCCCCCAGCCCGCCAGCAGCCCGAGCGCCCCCGCCGCCGCGCCCGGCCGCCCGCCGCGCCCGGCGACCCGCGCCACCCCGGCCACCGCCGCCGCCACCAGCGCCGCGCGCCCCGGCCCCGGCAGGTCGTGCGGCGACAGCCGCATCAGCCACGCCCCTGCCTCCGCCAGATCCGCGCCCAGGTCCGACACGAGGCCCCCCCACCCGGACGCCCGCGCTGGCCCCGCCACGCCCGCGCTCCCGCCGCCTGCGCCCCGGCCGCGCCGCTAGAGCGTGCCGCCCCTGCGCCCCGCCATCGCCCCCAGCCGCAGCCGCAGCGCCTGCAGCTTGATGAACCCGCCGGCGTCGACCTGGTCGTACGCCCCCTGGTCGTCCTCGAACGTCACGTGCTTCATGGAATACAGGCTGTTCGGGCTGGTCCGCCCGATCACCACGACGTTGCCCTTGTACAGCTTGAGCCGCACCGCCCCGGTGACGGAGCGCTGGCTCTCGTCGATCGCCGCCTGCAGCATCCGCCGCTCCGGGGAGAACCAGAACCCGTTGTACACGACCGTCGCATAGCGCGGCATCAGCTCGTCCTTCAGGTGCGCCGCCTCCCGGTCCAGCGTGATCGACTCGATGCCGCGGTGCGCCGCCATCAGGATCGTGCCCCCCGGCGTCTCGTACACGCCCCGCGACTTCATCCCCACGAACCGGTTCTCCACGAGATCGAGCCGCCCGATGCCGTTCGCCCGCCCCAGCTCGTTGAGCCGCGCCAGCAGGCTCGCCGGCGACAGCGCCACCCCGTCGACCGACACGGCGTCGCCCCGCTCGAACCCCACCTCGATCACCGTGGCCCGGTCCGGCGCCTCCTCCGGGCTCAGCGTGCGCTGGTAGACCGCCTCGTCCGGCGCGTCCGCCGGGTCCTCCAGCAGCTTGCCCTCCGACGAGGAGTGCAGCAGGTTCGCGTCCACGCTGAACGGCGCCTCGCCACGCTTGTCCTTGGCGATCGGGATCTGGTGCGTCTCCGCGAACTCGATCAGCTTGGTCCGGCTGGTCAGGTCCCACTCCCGCCACGGTGCGATCACCCGCACGTCCGGCTTGAGCGCGTAGTACGCGACCTCGAAGCGCACCTGGTCGTTGCCCTTGCCCGTCGCCCCGTGCGCCACGGCGTCCGCGCCCACCATCTCCGCGATCTCGATCTGTCGCTGCGCGATCAGCGGCCGCGCGATCGACGTTCCCAGCAGGTACTGCCCCTCGTACAGCGCGTTCGCCCGGAACATCGGGAACACGAAATCGCGCACGAACGTCTCGCGCAGGTCCTCGACGAAGATCTCGCGGATGCCCATCATCTCGGCCTTGCGCCGCGCCGGTTCCAGCTCCTCGCCCTGCCCGAGGTCGGCGGTGAACGTCACCACCTCGCAGCCGTAGGTGGTCTGCAGCCAGCGCAGGATCACGCTGGTGTCAAGCCCGCCGGAATACGCCAGCACCACCTTGGATACGCGCCCGACGGCGCCGCCCGCATGATCCGAGGGCGCATCGACACGGACCGGCTTCACGATGGGGGCGGGCATGGGTTAACTCCTCGAACAGGCGGAACGGGGTATCAAGCCGGACAGACACCCACAAGGCCGGGCGGACCGGCCGGCCACCCGCAGGCCCGGCCCGCGACGCACGCCAGGGTAAAACCCGGCCGCAGGGTCGCGGCGTCGCCCCAGGCCGGAACGGCACCATTGGAGAAGCATCCCTGGCGATGGCCACCTTGCAAGACCCGGACCCTTTCGCCGACCCCGCCTTCCTCGACCGCTTCGGCAAGCTGCTGCCCATGCTCGGCTCCGGCCAGGCCAACGAGGCCGACACCGCGCGACGCAAGCTGCTCGAACACCTCGGCCAGCACCGCCTGACGCTCACCGACGTCGCCACCCGCATCCGCCGCCCGCCCCAGGCCGCCCCCGCCCCCGCCCGCAGCGCCAACGAGGCCGAGCTGACCCGCGAGCTCGACCTGGTGCGCCACGCCCAGCGCGCCTCCGAGCAGATGGCCCGCAGCGCACTGCAGCAGAACGCCCAGCTGCAGAGCCGCGCCAGCCGCGCCGAGACCGCCCAGCTCGCCGCCCAGGTGCACCGCCGCGGCGAGCGCATCGCCATGTTCGCCGCCACCGCGCTGGCCATAGGCCTGCTCGCGATCGTCGTGTTCGACCACATGCCCGGCCGCGCCCCCGCCGACAACACCGCCTCCAGCCCGATCACCGCCACCATGCAGCCGTCGCGCCCGCCGCTGGCCACGCCCGACACCCCCGCCATGGTCGACGGCGAGCGCCTCGGCAGCGTGCTGTCCCACGACATCGCCGTGCGCGCCGACCCCGCGCCGGAAAGCCGCATCGTCGGCTTCCTCGCCCACGGCACCGCCGTCGTGGTGGTGCGCGAGGCCGAGGCGAACGGCGTGAAATGGGTCCTGGTCCGCTCCACCGTCGGCGCCGGCTACGTCCCCGCCTCCTCGGTCGCCGTCCACTGACGCCGGCGCGGCCGGACAGGCAGGCAGGGTTGAGGCTCTGCCTCAAACTCCGCCAAGGGCAGGGCCCTTGGATCGCCTTCCTCAAGGAATGGGTGTCCAGAGGCCTCCAGGCCTTTGGCGGGTCCGGGCAGAGCCCGGCCTTGCTTGCTGCCCTCCTCGCCCCCACCCTGGCCGCCGCCGACCCGCTCCTCGCCTCCCCGCCCGGCCTCGCCCCGACCGCCCAGGCCGAGTACCGCCACTTCCTCGACGACAACCTTCCCCGCGCCTTCGCGCTCTCCCCCGACGGCCGCGCCGCCCGCGGCACCGGCGCCACCCCCGCGCAGGCCCGCGAGGCCGCCCTCGCAGCCTGCGGCCGCGCCACCCCCGCCCTCGCCACGCCCCCTACCGCCCCGCCCACCCTCGTCCAGCCTGGCCCCGCCCTGCCCCGCCCCTGCGCCCTCTGGGCCGACGGCCTTTCCGTGGTCGCCCCCGGCCACGAATCCGCACCGCCCGCCCCGCCCGCCACCCTGCGCGACACCTGGAACTACACTCTCGCCCCCGACCCCCGCTTCGCCTGGCACGGCCCCGCCGACGCCGCAGGCGTCGTGCTCTGGGCCCACGGCCGCACGGCCGGCCAGGACAGCCGCGGCGTCCAGCCGCCCCCCCTGCTCCGCCCCTTCGGCAACGCCGGCTTCGACGTGGTCCGCCTCGACCGCGAGCCCTTCGCCGACGACCGCGACCGCGCTGGCGTCTGGCTGCGCGACAGCCTCGCCCTGCTCCGCCGTCTCGGCTACCGGCGCATTGTCGCCGCCGGCCAGTCCCGCGGCGCCTGGAACGCCCTGCAGTCCCTCGACACCCCGAACCTCGCCGACGCCGTGATCGCCCTCTCCCCCGCCGCCCAGGGCAGCGCCGCCGGCACCAACCTCGGCTCCCAGGACGACGAGATGCGCCGCCTGGTCCGCGCCGCCGCCTCCTCCGCCACCCGCCTCGCCGTCGCCCAGTTCGCCGACGACCCCTTCGCCGCCGACGAGGACGACCGCGCCCGCCGCCTGTCCAGCCTCCGCCCCACCCTGGGCGCCGTTCTGCTGATCGACCGTCCGCCCGGCTTCGCAGGCCACGGCGCCGGCCTTGACCCCGAGTTCGCCGCCCGCTTCGGCGCCTGCCTTCTCCGCTTCGCCACCGCGCCCGACCCGCCGGCCGCCTGCCCGTAGGCAGAAGCAAGGCCGGGCTCTCCCTCCGGTGCCCATTCCAAAGGCCCAAGCGGGCCATCGGAACCTTTGAGCACCTACGCCCGGACCCGCCAGGCGTAGGTGGCCAAAGGTTGCGACGATCCGCCTGGATCGTCGGAAAGGCCACCGGAGGGAGCCGCCCCTGGACCGGCATGGGAAAGAAGGGCCTGAGTCGAGGTTTCCAAAGGCGAGCCTTTGGCGGGGTCCAGGGGCAGAGCCCCTGGCCTTGCGCGAGCCACGGAGACACCTTCGTCCCGAGCCGGATAGGGCCTCGTCAGATGCCTGAAAAACAGGCATCTCGCCCACCCAGACCGTCGACCGCGTCCTGCCACGCAGGACCCCACCACAAAAAAGCCACCGAAAGTCCCGCGCGGCAGGACGCACCTGTCTTGCCCCGCATGACACCCCCAAATCCCCGCCACGGCATCGCCCGGCTGGGCAGAAATCAGGCCGCGCGGTCCCGCCGGCTGTCCGTGCGCAGCTGGCCGCACGCCGCCAGGATGTCCTGCCCCCTCGGCGTGCGCACCGGGCTCGCGAACCCCGCGTCCATCACGATGCGCGAGAACCGGTCGAGCTGCGCCCGCGTGCTCGGCTCGTAGGCGCTGCCCGGCCACGGGTTGAACGGGATCAGGTTCACCTTCGCCGGGATCCCCGCGATCAACCGCACCAGCTCGCGCGCCTCCGCCTCGCTGTCGTTCACGCCCCGCAGCATTACGTACTCGAAGGTGATCCGCCGTGCGTTGGACGCCGCCGGATAGCGCCGGCACGCCGCGATCAGCTCGGAAATCGGGTATTTCCGGTTCAGCGGCACGATCTCGTCGCGCAGTTCGTCGGTGACCGCATGCAGCGACACCGCCAGGTTCACCCCCAGCTCCTCGCCGCACCGGTCCATCATCGGCACCACGCCCGAGGTCGACAGCGTGATGCGCCGGCGCGACAGCCCGATGCCTTCGCCGTCCATGACGATCCGCATCGCCGCCGCCACGTTCTCGTAGTTATACAGGGGCTCGCCCATGCCCATCAGCACAATCGTGGACAGCAGCCGCGGCGTGTCCCCCTTCGGGCTCGGCCATTCCGCGTAGCTGTCGCGCGCCGCCATGAACTGGCCCACGATCTCCGCCGGCCCCAGGTTACGCGTCAGCCGCTGCGTCCCGGTGTGGCAGAACCGGCACGACAGCGTGCACCCCACCTGCGAGGACAGGCACACGGCACCCCGGTCCTGCACCCGGTCCGGGATGTAGACGGTCTCCGCCTCCTGCCCGTCCCTGAACCGGAACAGCCACTTGCGGGTCTCGTCCTCCGAGGTCTGCACCACCGCCGCCTCCGGCCGCCCGATCACGAACCGCTCGGCGAGCCTCTCCTGCATCGGCCGCGCCACCGTGCTCATCCGCGCGAAATCCGTGACACCCTGGTGATAGATCCAGTGCCACACCTGCTTGGCCCGGAACGGCTTCTCGCCCACCTCCGCCAGCGCCGCCACCAGCGCCTCGCGCGACAGCCCGACCAGCTCGCGCCGCCCGTCCGCCAGCACCCCGGTCGGCGGCGCGAACAGCGCCGCCTTGGCCAGGATGCGGTCCCGCTCCACACCGCTCAGCCCGCCGACCCCGGACTCCGCCCCTATCGGCCCCGCGACCTCCGGCAACCGGCCCGCGGCCCCGGCCGGCACGGCGCCGGGCGTCAGCTCCGCGCCGGGCACGACTTGGTCACCGCGGCATAGGCGGCGCCGAAGCCGCGCAGGCTGAAGCTGTCCGCGACCTCCGCGCCGTGCGGCCCCGGCGCACGCACCACCGCGCGCGCGCCATGTCCCATCGCCAGGATCGCCGCGTGCCCGTCGCGGGCAAAAGCGTTGCGCTTGCCGTCGGTGTAGAACGCGACCTTCGTCGCATCGACCTGCATCGTCACCGTCGCCGCGGTCGAGAGCGCGTAGCCCATGCTGACCGCCACCGCGTCGCGCGCCGTGCCCGGCCGGTCGGTCACCGTCAGCACCACGTCGCCCCGCCCCGGCAGCCCCGCCCCGGCGCCAGTCCCTGGGCTCGCGCGCACGAACGCGTAGCAGGTGGTCTGCCCGCCCTCGTCATGGGTCGCAGCCTGCCAGTCCTCGAACTTGCCCATCGACTTCGGCCCGCCCGCCGCATGGCCGCGCCCGTGCTCGGCCGCGTGCTCGGTCGCACGGTGCTCCGCCCGCGCCGGGGCACGGGCCTGCTGCGCCCGCAACGGCATCGCGATCGCCAGCAGGCACAGGACGGGCGGCAGAATGGTCAGGACACGAAGGCGCATGGCCGCACAGATACGGTGCCGCCCTCCCGGCGGCAAGCATCGCCGCGGGCAGGCAGTGTCCCGGCCTGAAATCCGGAAAGAAAGGCCGATGTCCCCGCCAAAGCCCCGCCCTCGGAACCCACTTCCTGAGTTGCGCCGGGTCCAGGGGCGGCTCCCTCCGGTGGCTTTTCCAACGATCCAGGCGGATCGTCGGAACCTTTGGCCACCTCCGCCTGGCGGGTCCAGGGCAGGGCCCTGGCCTTCCTGCCCGAGCCACCCCCTTACCGGCGTTCACCATCCCGCAACCCCAAGCGCCCAGGATCGCCCCGCATCACAGGGCCGACCCAGCGCATGAACGTCCCGCTCCCAGTGCCGCCCGAGCCGCCCCGGCGTTTCTTCCCGCCGCCGCCCGCCCCGCTGCTGCGCGCCCTGGCCAGCGCCGACCAGCGGGACTGGCCGGCGGCACGCCTCTGGCTGGAGCAGGCGCTGCGCGAGCCCGCGACCCGCCACGACGCCCGCCTCCTGCTCTGGGAGGTGTGCCAGGCGCTCGGCGACCGCGACGCCGCCCTCGCCCACCTCGACGACGCGCTGCGGGTCGACCCGCTCACCACACGCCACGCCGCCGGCCGCCCGCTGCGCCGCGTGCTCGCCCTCGCAGCGCCCGGCGACTTCCAGGCCAACCTGCCCCTCGGCGCCCTGCTCGACGCCGAAACCGAGCTGCACACGCTGTGGCTGCGCGACGCCCACGCGATCCTCGCCGACCCGCACGGCGCCGCCGGCCACCTGCCCCCCTTCGACTGCGCCTTCCTCGCCATCGCCGAGGACGACCGCCACGCCCCCGCCCTTGCCGCCGCCGACGCCCTGGTCGCGGCCCTCGGCTGCCCGGCGATCAACACCGGCCGCGCGGTTGCCGCCGTGTCGCGCGCCGGGGCCGCGGCGCTGCTGTCCGGCCTGGAAGGCGCCGTGGTGCCGCAGCCCCGCGCCGCCACCGCCGCCGAGCTGCGCGACCCCGTCTGGCGCCAGGCGCACGGGCTCGCCCTGCCGCTGGTCGTGCGCCCGGCCCGCTCCCACGCCGGCCGCGGCCTGGAGCGCGTCGACGACGCCCGCGCGCTCGACCGCCTGCTCGCCCGCGCCGACGACGCCCCGCTCCACGCCGCCCCGTTCCACGACTACCGCAGCCCCGACGGCCTGTACCGCAAGCTCCGCGTGGCCTTCGTCGACGGCACGCCGATGCCCGTCCACCTGGCGATCCACGACCATTGGGCGGTCTGGTATTACAACGCCGGGATGGACCGCCACGCCGCCCGCCGCGCCGAGGAGGCCGCCGTCCTCGCCGACCTGCCGGGCCGGCTCCCCGCCCCGGCGTTCGCCGCCCTGCAGGCCATTCCCGCCCGCATCGGCCTGGACTACTTCGGCCTGGACTGCGCCGTGCTGCCCGACGGCCGCCTGCTGGTGTTCGAGGTCGAGACCGGCATGCTGGTCCACGCCGACGACCCGCTGCCGATGTTCGCCTACAAGCGCGCCGCCACGGCCCGCATCGCCCAGGCGGTCTCGGCGATGATCGACCGGCGGGTCGCGGCCGGAAGATAAGGAAAGGCCAGGGCTCTGCCCTGGACCCGCCGGGGGCTGAGCCCCCGGACCCACACAACGTCAGGCCTGCGGCACATGCCGTCGGCCTGTGTCCTCAACGAAACGGTTTCCAAAGGGCTCGCCCTTTGGCGGGTCCCCGCCTTCCAGCAATGGGGCAGAGCCCTGGCCTTACCTTGCTTCCGGGACTGCCCAACCCCGCACCGCCGCGCTATGGCCGTTACCATGACCGACCGCACCGACGCCGAGCTGGCCGCGCAGTATGAGGCGTACCCCTACCCCCGCCGCGACCCCCGCGACGAGGCCAGGCGTCTGATCGTCGGCTCCCCCGGCCACCTGCGCGAGATCGACCACTGGGTGTTCGGCGCCGTCCGCCCTGCAGACCAGCCCCTGCGCGCCCTGTTCGCCGGCGGCGGCACCGGCGACGGCACGCTGATGCTGGCCGAGCAGATGGCCCGCGCCGGCCGCCCCGGCCGCGTGACCTGGCTCGACCGCTCCTCTGCCGCCCTGCGCGTCGCCCGCGCCCGCGCCGCCGTGCGCGGCCTCGACGACGCGATCGCCTGGGAACAGGGCTCCCTGCTCGACCTCGCGGACTCCGGCCTCGGCCCTTTCGACTACATCGACTGCTGCGGCGTCCTGCACCACCTGCCCGACCCGGCGGCCGGGCTGCGCGCCCTGCTGTCGGTGCTGGCACCGGGCGGCGGCATCGGCCTCATGGTCTACGCCCCGCACGGCCGCACCGGCGTCTACATGGTGCAGGACGCGCTCCGCCTGCTCGCTCCCCCGGAACAGCCGCCGGCCGAGCGCCTCGACGTCGCCCGCCGGGTGATGCGCCACCTGCCGCCCACCGCCTGGCTGCACGCCAACACCCACTTCGGCGACCACCTCGATGGCGGCGACGCCGGCCTCTACGACCTGCTGCTCAACCCCCGCGACCGGGCCTACGACATCGCCTCCCTCGCCGCCCTGCTCGACGCGGCAGGGCTGGAGGCGGCCGCCCTGATGGAGCCGATGCGCTACGACCCCGACGTGCTGCTCCCCGACCCCCGCCTGCGCGCCCGCGCCGCCGGCCTCGGCCGCGTCGAGCGCTGGGCGCTGGCCGAGTCGCTCGCCGGCAACATGAGCACCCACATCGCCTACTGCCGCCGCCGCGGCGAGACCCCGGCCGCGCCCGACCCGATGCGCCCCGACGCCGTGCCGGTGGCCCGCGAGATGCCGGCGCCCGAGCTGGCCCGCGGCATCCGGCCCGACGGCACCCTGCCGATGGTACTGGACGGCCTGCGCGTGCCGGTGCCCCTGCCCCCGCTCGCGGCCGCGATCCTCGCCCTGGTCGACGGCGAGCGCAGCGTGGCCGGCATCGCCGCCATCCTCGCCGACCGCGGCACCCCCGCCGCCGCCTTCGCCGCCGCCTGGCGCGACACCTTCGCGAAGCTGAACGCCCTGAACCGCGTGCTGCTCCGACCTCCCGCCTCGCCCGCTGCCGCGCCCGACGCGTCGCCCGGCCTGCGCGCCGATGCGCTCCCATGACCCCGCGTCCCAGCGTGGCCCCCGGCATGGCGGTGGTCGCCGACCTGATCGCGGTGATCGTGGCCGTCACCGACGACCAGCCGCGCGTGCTGACCCTGGCCGGCGCGGCGCTGCCGGCGGGCCCGTTCGCCTCCGAGCACCGCTCCCTGCAGTCCGGCCTGCGCTCCTGGGTGGAGCGCCAGACCCATCACCCCCTCGGCTACGTCGAGCAGCTCTACACCTTCGCCGACCGCGACCGCGGCCCCTCGGAGCAGGAGCAGCGCGTGATCTCGGTGAGCTATCTCGGCCTGACCCGCGAGGCCGGCGCCGCGGCCCGCCCGCCCGCCCCGGACCCCGCGCCCGCCCCGGGCTCCATGCCCGCCGGCGAGCGCGGCGTCCCCGCCGGCGCGAGCTGGGGCCATTGGTACGATTACTTCCCCTGGGAGGACCGCCGCAACGGCGCCGGCGAGCGCGTCGCCGCCCTGGTCCTGCCCGCCCTCGCCACCTGGGCCGCGCAGGAGACCGGCGAGCGCCGTCGCGACCGCGAGCGCCGCGCCGCCATCAGCTTCGGCACCGCCGGCACGCGCGCCTGGAACGAGGAGCTGGTGCTGCAGCGCTACGAGCTGCTGCACGAGGCCGGCCTGGTCGAGGAGGCCGCCGACCGCACCCGCCTTGCCGCCACCCCGGAACTGCCGGGACGCCGCATGGTCCACGACCACCGACGCATCCTGGCCACCGGCATCGCCCGCCTGCGCGCCAAGATCAAGTACCGCCCCGTGGTCTTCGAGCTGATGCCGCCGGAGTTCACCCTGCTGCAGCTGCAGCGCGCGGTGGAGGCGCTGGCCGGCCGGCTGCTGCACAAACCGAACTTCCGCCGCCTGATCGCCCAGCAGGCCCTGGTGGAGGAGACCGGCGCCATGACCAGCGGCACCGGCGGCCGCCCGGCGCAACTGTTCCGCTTCCGCCGCGAGGTGCTGCTGGAACGCGCCGCCGCCGGCACCAAGCTGCCGCTCGCCCGGATGCTGTGAGGTCCAGGGCGAACGGGGCCGGATAAGCAAGCAAGGTTGAGGCTCCGCCTCGAACTCCGCCAAAGGTGAGCCTTTGGAATCCTCTCCTCAAGGCAGGAGATCAAAGGGCCACACGGTTCTTTGCGGGTCGGGGCGCAGCCTGCCAAAGGCTCCAATGGCCCGCTTGGAGCCATTGGCAGGGCACGCGGACGAAGCTCAGCCTTGCCCACTGGCCCTGCCAGATCCCGCCACTGGATACCGTCGCAGTCTTGTGTCCGACCCTGCGCTCCGCCGCCCGGCAGGAAGCTTGACTCCATAATACTCGTGCCCAGTATAATACGGCAGGGCAGCGTCCCTGCCCTCGGCACCCCGTCGCCGAATTTATGCTCAAACTGAGTTCATAGGTGCCAGATGTCCGACGCCGGTCTCCTCGAACGCACCGCCCCGCTCTACGACCGCGTGCGCCGCGTGGTGCCGCCGATGGAGTGGCCGTTCTTCGCCGACGACGTCGACGCGATCCTGCGCCTCAAGCGCGAGCGCCGCGCCGTGATCCTGGCGCACAACTACCAGACCCCAGAGATCTTCCACTGCGTGTCCGACATCGTGGGCGACAGCCTGGCCCTCGCCCGCCGCGCCGTCGACGTCGACGCGGACGTGATCGTGCTGGCCGGCGTGCACTTCATGGCCGAAACCGCGAAGCTGCTGAACCCCGGCCGCACCGTGCTGATCCCCGACGCGAACGCCGGCTGCTCGCTGGCGGAGTCGATCACCGCGGCCGACGTGCGCGCGCTCCGTCTCGCCCACCCCGGCGTCCCCGTCGTGACCTACGTCAACACCTCGGCCGCGGTGAAGGCGGAGAGCGACATCTGCTGCACCTCCGGCAACGCCCGGCGCGTGGTGGAGTCGCTCGGCGCGCCCCGCGTCATCATGATCCCCGACGAGTACCTCGCGCAGAACATCGCCCGCGAGACCGGCGTGGAGATCATCACCTGGGCCGGCCACTGCGAGGTGCACGAGCGCTTCACCCCCGCCCAGATCCGCGAGCTGCGCGCCGCCCACCCCGGCGTCACCGTGCTGGCCCACCCGGAATGCCCGCCCGCCGTGGTCGCGGAGGCCGATTTCTCCGGCTCCACCGCGATGATGGAGGACTACCTGCAGAGCCACGCGCCCGGCCGCATCGCGCTGATCACCGAGTGCTCGATGAGCGACAACCTCGCCGTGCGCCACCCGGAGGTCGACTTCATCCGGCCCTGCAACCTGTGCCCGCACATGAAGCGCATCACCCTGGCCGGCATCCGCCGCTCGCTGGAAACCATGACCACGGAGGTCGTGATCGACCCGGGCCTGGCCGGCCGCGCCCGCCTCGCCGTCGAGCGCATGCTCGCGATCTGATGACCGGCTCGAAGCAAGGCCAGGGGCTCTGCCCCTGGACCCCGCCAGGGGGAAGCCCCCCTGGACCGGCTTTTCTTAAGTCACGGGATCAAAGGGTCCTCGGACCCTTTGCGGGTCTGGGCAGAGCCCGGCCTTCCTTGCCGCCCTTCCTTTCGAACCAAGCCCTGCGGGCTTCTGGAGCTTCGAGATGACCAAGATCCGTCTGTCCCAGGACGATGTGCTGATTGTCGGTGCCGGCCTCGCCGGCCTGCTGACGGCGCTGCACCTGGCGCCGCAGCCGGTGACGATCCTGACCGCGGGCGCGCTCGGCACCCTGTCGTCAAGCGCCTGGGCGCAGGGCGGCGTCGCGGCCGCCGTCGGCCCGGACGACAGCACCGAACTGCACCTCGCCGACACGCTCGCCGCCGGCGCCGGCCTGTGCGACGCCCTCGCTGCCCGACGCATCGTCGAGGCCGGGCCCTCGGTGATCGAGACCCTCGCCCGCTTCGGCACCCGCTTCGACCGCGACGCGGACGGCACGCTGCGCGTCGGGCTGGAGGCCGCGCACTCGCGCCGCCGCATCGTGCACGCCACCGGCGACGGCGCCGGCCGCGAGATCGTCCGCGCCCTGGTCGCCGCAGTGCAGGCCACGCCGTCGATCACCGTGCTGGAGGGCCTGTCCGCCCGCCGTCTGCTGCTCGACGGCCCCGCGTCTGAAGGCGGCCGGGTGTGCGGCGTGCTCGCGCAGCGTCGCGGCGAAAGCGTGGTGCTGCGCGCCTCGCGCGTGGTGCTCGCCACCGGCGGCGTCGGCGGACTGTTCCGCCACACCACCAACCCGTTCGGCGCGTACGGCGCGGGCATCGCCATGGCCGCGCTGGCCGGCGCCGCCCTGCGCGGCATGGAGTTCGTGCAGTTCCACCCGACCGCGCTCGACGTCGGCCGCGACCCGATGCCGCTGGTCAGCGAGGCGGTGCGCGGCGAGGGCGCCGTCCTGATCGACGGCAGCGGCACCCCGGTGATGGCCGGCTTCGCCCGCGGCGACCTGGAGCCGCGCGACGTGGTGTCGCGCGAAGTGTGGCGCGTGCTCGCGGCCGGCGGCAGCGTGCGCCTCGACGCCCGCGGCATCGCGGATTTCGCGGGCCACTTCCCGGCGATCCACGCCTTCTGCCGCACCGCTGGCATCGACCCTACGGTCCAGCCGATCCCGGTGCGCCCGGCCGCGCACTACCACATGGGCGGCGTCGCGGTGGACGCCGTCGGCCGCACCGGCGTGCCCGGCCTGTGGGCCTGCGGCGAAGTGGCCAGCACTGGCCTGCACGGCGCCAACCGCCTGGCCAGCAACTCCCTGCTCGAGGCCGCCGCCTGCGCCCGCTTCGTCGCCGACGACCTCGCCACCACGTCTTCCCGATCCGCCCCCGCGCCCGACCTGCCGCTCACCCCCGCCGACCTGTCGCTGTCAACCGTTGCCCGCCTCGTCCCCGGCGCGCGTCGCCCGGCCTCCAGTCCGGTGCTCGGCGACACCGACGGCGGCGACGCGGCCCGGCGCGACCTCCTCGTGCCGGCCGACGCCGCCATCGTCCGCCCTCTGGTCTCGCGCGGCCTCGGCGTGCTGCGCGACGCGCACGGACTGCGCGAGGCCGTGCTCGCCCTGCTGCCCCGCGTCGAGGCGGAGGACGCCGCCTCCGACCCGGCCCGCGTCGCCCTGCTGATCGCCGTAGCCGCCCTGCGGCGCGCCGAGCAGGTCGGCAGCCACTGGCGCACCGACACCGCGCAGGCCGGCGCCGCGGGCACGCAGGACAACACGTCCGCCGCGCAGGACCGCCCGTCCACGCCCCTGCCGCTGCTGACCCTCGACGAGGCCCTCGCCGCCGCCCGCCTGCTGCGCGACGCGGTCGCCCTGCCGCAGCCGCTGCTCGCCAGGCGGGCCTGAGCCATGCCGCTGTGCCCGCTGCCCACGGTGATGCTCGAGCCCCTGGTGCGCGCCGCCCTGCTGGAGGACCTCGGCCGCGCCGGCGACCTCACCACCGACGCCATCGTGCCCCGCGACCTGCACACCACCACCGCGCTGGCCGCCCGCCAGCCAGGCGTGGTCGCCGGCCTCGACCTCGCCGTGCTCGCCTTCCGCCTGGTCGCGCCCTCGATCGATGTCGATGTCCACATCCCCGACGGCGGCCGACTGCGCCCGGGCGACACGATCGCCACCGTGCGCGGCCCCGCCCACGGCGTGCTCACCGCCGAGCGCGTCGCCCTGAACTTCCTGGGCCACCTGAGCGGCATCGCCACCGCCACCGCCACGATCGCCGACGCGCTGGCCCACACCCGCACCCGCGTCACCTGCACCCGCAAGACCATCCCCGGCCTGCGCGCGGTGGAGAAATACGCGGTGCGCGCCGGCGGCGGCTCGAACCACCGCTTCGGCCTCGACGACGCGGTGCTCATCAAGGACAACCACGTCGCCATCGCAGGCGGCGTCCGCACCGCCCTGGAGCGCGCCCGCGCCCACGTCGGCCATCTCGTCAAGATCGAGCTGGAGGTCGACACCCTCGCCCAGCTGGAAGAAGCGCTCTCTGCCGGCGTCGACGCCGTGCTGCTCGACAACATGGACGTTTCCACCCTGCGCCAGGCCGTCGCCATGGTCGGCGGGCGCGCCATCACCGAGGCGTCCGGCCGCATCATGCCGCAGACCGCGGCGGAGATCGCGTCGAGCGGCGTGGACCTGATCTCGGTGGGCTGGCTTACGCACAGCGCCGCGGTGCTGGATATCGGGCTCGATCACAGGGCGTAGGACGCAAGGCTGGGCTCTGCCCGGACCCGCAAAGGGCCGTGAGGCCCCTTGATCCCTTTAACTTAAGAAGCGAATCTCAAAGGCTTGCCTTTGGCGGGGTTTCCGCTTCAAGCATGGGGCAGGGCCCCTGGCCTTCCCTAGAGGTTGTTATGAACCTCGAAGCAGTTCGCTGCTTCGGGCAGAAAGATAAGAGTCTTCTTTTTCTGAAGAAAAAGAAGCAAAAAGACTTTGCACATGCAGCTCCGAGCGCGCGGGCGACTCCGGAGCCCAATAGACAAAAGTTCTTTGGTTCTTTCTTTCAAGAAAGAACATGCTTTCTTCCTGCTATGCTGCAAGAAATTAGGGATGGCAGGTCAGTAACACCCTCTAGGGCGCCGCCTCCACCGGCGGCGACGCCATCGCCTGTCCCGCCTGGCTCCACCCCTCGATGCCCTGCGGGTACCACGTCACCGCGCGATACCCCCAACCGATCGCCCGCTTCGCCGCGTTCCACGAGCGCCAGCACTCCGGGTGGCAGTAGAACACCAGCGGCCGCCCCGGATCGCCGCCCGTCAGCGCGTCCAGGCGCCCGCGCACCCATTCCTCGGTCGACGGCGTCAGGACGGACTGCCCGGCGTCGGGAAGCCATACGCTGCCGGAGATGTCGCGATGCACGAGCGGCATCCAGATCGCGCCCGGCGGCATCCCTTCCGGGCGGCGCTGCGCCACGCTGACGTCGACCAGCACCACGCCGCCGTAGGCCAGCAGCGCTTCCAGCTGCTCGGTGGTGACCACCCGCCCGCCGGCCAGCGTCGCCGGCACCGGCCCGCGCTCCTCGCCGCTCCACAGTCCGGGCGGTTCCGGCGTGGGCGCCGCCGCCGCGACCCAGACCGCAAGCGCCGCTGCCAGCAGCGCCCGCGCCCCGGCCCGCCCCGCCCGCACGACCCGGCTCAGGTGCCCCGGGCGGGCACGTCGAAGCCGTGCTCGAAGGTGGTGCCCTTGCTGTCGTGCGCGACCACGTCGAGCTTGCCGGGACCGGGCGGCACGAAGCTGAAGGTGATCGCAGGGTCGGTGGAAAGGGAGATGTCGGAGGAGACCTGCATCACCTGCGTCCCGTTGTAGGTGATGTCCGTCTTGTCGAGGAACCGCGCCGGCGTCATCAGCCGGGTCACCTGATCCATCTGCATGCCGTTGAAGTTGGGGTGGCGGATCAGCAGTTGCGCCGTCACCGGCTTGCCCGGGACGAAGTCGCTGAGCAGGCGCAGCTTCATCTCGCCGAGCGCGCGCAGCGCCTCCTCGTCGTTCGAGCCGGCAGGCGCGGAGCAGCCGCCGGCCGCCTTCACGAAATCCTGCGTCATGTACAGCTTGCCGTCCGTGGTCTCGGCGACGGCCTGCATGCGCGTGTACTGATTCACCCGCACGCGCACCTTGATCTCGTTCGGATCAGCGAGCGGCCCGAAGGTGAAGGTCGCGGCCAGCGGCGACGGGTTGTCGTCGATCACCAGGTACACCGCCTTGACCGGCTTGGTGCCCGACAGGACGATCGACACCGGCACCAGCGCAGCGTCCAGCGCCCGCGGCGGCGCCTGCAGCGTCACCAGCCCGGCGCCGTCCTCCACGGCGCGGTCGCCGAAGATCGCGTGGCTGAGGTCGCTCCAGCGCGCGTCGCGTTCCGCCTCGTCCTCCGCGCGCGCCGCCGGCGGCAGCGCCACGAACAGCATCAGCGCCGGCAGCAGCGCCAGCAGGGCGGATCGTCTCATGTCTCGGCTCCCCTTCGGCCTGCCTCGCGCCGGCAGTGCCACCTTGCAACGGCCAGCGCCGTCACTCCCACTCGAGTTCCTTGTACGCCTCGGTGACGTTGCGCCCGTTGTAGTCGTCGAACAACGCCCAGCGCGAGCGCTCGCCGGCGGCCACCGTGTCCACCGCCCGCTCGATCGGCACCCCGTCGCGGATCGCCGCCCGCGTCTGGGTCAGCAGCGCGGTGAGATACCCCTCGATCGGCCGCGACGCCTCCTCCCACGACAAACGCAGCGGCCCGTGCCCCGGCACCACCCGCGCCGCCCCCATCGCCTTGAGCACCGCGAGCTCGCGCAGCCAGCCGCGCAGGTCGCCGTCCAGCGAGGGCACCCTGTCGACGAACACCAGGTCCGCCGACAGCAGCGTGCCGGTCTGTTCGTCGAGCACGCTGAGGTCGTTGTCGGTGTGCGCGGCCCCGTGCGCGTGCAGGGACAGCACCCGCCCGCCAAGGTCGAGCTTCGCTCCGTCGGCCACCAGCAGCGTCGGCGGCACCACCGGCCCCGCCCCGCCCGCGCCGACGATGCCGTCCAGCGCCGCCTGGTAGTACGACCCGCGCGACGCCAGCGCCTGCGGCAGCCGCGCGTGGCCGACGAACACCGGCGCGTCGGGGAGGAACGCCCCGGCGCCGAAATGGTGGTCGGGGTGCACGTGGGTGAGCACGACGTAGCGGATCGGCAGCGTCGTCGCCGCCCGCACCGCAGCCCGCAGCCGCCGCCCGCACGCGAGGTCGCCGCCCGGGTCGATCACCGCGACGCAGTCCCGCCCGACCACGAAACCGGTGTTGGCGATGGCGTCCTGGTTGGCGGCGGTGGCGTTCTCGACCAGGCCCTTCTGGAAGAAAAGGCCGGCCGCGATCTCCTGCATGGCGAACGGCGTCTCGTCCGCCGGCGCCGCCCGGCCGAGCCTCGGCAGGCAGCACAGGCAGAAACCAGAGAACAGCGCGCTGCGTCGCGTGAGGATCGAACCGACCTGCATGACGTGCTAGGTCGGCGCTGGCCGGGACGGTGTCAACGATCCCTGCGCACGGGAGCGGAGCTGGCATGAGCATATCGGCAGACACGGGCGCATCCACCGGCGTGCCTGCACGCCTCGCCCTTGCGCCCCGGCGAGCGCCGCACGCCGGCCTGCGACGCCTGGCCGTCCTCGCGCTGCTGGCGGCCGCGACACCCGTGGCCGCCGCGGAGAACCGCCTCGCCCGCTCCGACGACCCCTACCTGCTGATGCACGCCCATGACCCGGTGGACTGGTACTCCTGGGGCCCGGAAGCGCTGGACAAGGCGCGGCGCGAGGACAAGCCGATCTTCCTGTCCGTCGGCTTCAGCGCCTGCTTCTGGTGCCACACCATGCAGCGCGAAAGCTTCTCCGACCCCGCGATCGCCGCCCTGCTCAACGCCTCGTTCGTGAGCATCAAGGTGGACCGCGAGCAGCGCCCGGAGCTCGACGCGCTGTACGGCCTCGCCGCCGACGTGCTCGCCGGGCAGTTCGGCTGGCCCAACAACGTGTTCCTCACCCCGGACGGCAGGCCGTTCGCCGACGTCAGCTACCTGCCGCCGCACGACGACAGCTTCGGCCAGCCCGGCTTCGACACCCTGCTCGCCACCGTGCGAGACCTGTGGGCGCAGCACCGCGACCAGGCCACGGCCAAGGCCGACCGCACCGTCGCCGCCATGCGCGACGCCCAGGGTGCGCAGTCGGCCGCCGCACAGGTGCCGCTTGCGCCGCAGGACTGGATGGAACGCGCGCACGCGCTCTACCTGTCGCGCCTCGACCCCGCCAACGGCGGCCTCGGCGGCGAGGGCGGCAAGTCGCCGCACGCCCCCGTGCTCGCGCTGATGCTGGCCGCGCAGGAGGAGCACCCGGACGCGGAGACGGAGAACTGGCTGCGCGCCACCCTCGACGCGATGGCGTTCGGCGGCATCGACGACCAGCTCGCCGGCGGCTTCCACCGCTACAGCACCGACGAGGCCTGGGCGATCCCGCACTACGAGAAGATGCTCGGCGACAACGCGCAGCTGCTCGCCGCCTACGCCGACGCGGCAGGCCTGCTGCACGACCCGCTCTACCGTGCGGTCGCGATCGACACTGGCGCCTGGATGATCCGCGAGCTGGGCACGCCCGGCGGCGGCTTCCTCAACTCCGAGGACGCGCGCAGCGGCGACGCCGAGGGCGCCAGCTATCTGTGGAGTCGCGAGGAGATCACGGCCGTGCTCGGCGCCGCCTCGGCAGCGCGCTTCCTCGACGCCTATGCGATCAGCAGCGACCAGCCCGCGGTCCGCGGCGAGCCGGAGCGCGGCGTGCTGCGGCTGCGCGTGCCGATCGAGGACACGCTGCGGCGCACCGGACAGCCCGACGCGGTGGCATTGCTGAACTCCCTGGCGCCGCAGCGCGCGGCCTTGCTCGCCGTGCGCGACGCCCGGCCGCAGCCGCGCCGCAACACGCAGGTCGTGGTGGCGGAGAACGGCCTGGCGACCGCGGCGCTTGCGGGCAGCGCCGGGCCGCTGGGCCGGCCGGACTTCCTGGCCCAGGCCACGGCCGCCGCCCTGCACCTGTGGGACGCCGCGTGGGACGAGCGCGCCGGCCTGCTGCACCACGAGCTGATCGACGGCCGTGCGGAAGGGGAGGGCACGCTCGACGACTACGCCCTGCTGGCCGGGGGCGCGCTGGCGCTGGCGCAGGCCACCGGCGACGCGCAGTGGCACGCGCGCGCGGAGCGCCTCGCAGACGCGATGCTGCGCCGCTTCGCACAGCAGCCCGCCGGTGGCCTGGTCGCCTCCGCCGCGCGCGACCTGATCCTGCCGCCGTACGACACCGGCGACGATGCGCAGCCTTCCGGCACGTCGGCGGCGATCGCCGTTCTGCTGCGCCTCGACGGCCCGGGCGACGCCGCCGCGGCGCTGCGCGCGGCCTCGTGGATCAGCGGCGCGGTGGCGGCGCGCCCGGACGCGTGGCCCGCGGCGATCCTGGCCATGGCGCAGGGCCGCGCCACCCTGCTGCGCCAGCCCGATCCGCAGCAGGTGACAGCCGCCGTATCCCGCCCGTCTCCCGCCGGCTTCGCGCTGCCAGACACCGCCGCGCACGTGCACGCGGAGGCCACGCTGCACGAGCACGACGGCGCGGCGGAGCTTGCGGTCACGCTGCACGTCGACCCCGGCTACCACGTCAACGCAAACCCGGCTTCGTCGGCGGACCTGCTGGCGACCACGCTGCACGTCGACGGCCTGGACTCCGCCGCGGTGCACTACCCTGCCGCGGTCGCGCTGCACCCGAGCTTCACGCCGGCAACGCTCGACGTCTACGAGGGAGCGACGCGGATCACCGCGACGCTGGCGGCGGCAGGGCCGGTGTCCGGCAGCGTGGACGTGCAGGCCTGCACGATGACCCTGTGCCTGCCGCCGGCCACGCTGGCGTTCACAGCGAAACCCTGACGCAGGACACCGGCGGCTGAACCTCGGCCCGGGTCCCTGGAGCCTTTGGGGAGACCCTGCCTCGTGCCGGTCCCTAAAACCGGGCCTTTGGCGGGGGCCAGACACAGAGTTGTACTCCGGGGTCTCACTTGAGATTCGGAAAGCAAGGCCAGGGGCTCTGCCCCTGGACCCCGCCAAGGGAGCCCCTTGGATGGCTCTACTTGAGGGAGGCCGGGTCCAGGGACGGCTCGCCCCTGGCGGGTCCAGGGCAGAGCCCTGGCCTTCCTCGCCGCAATCAGCCTCAGCCCGCGGTGTCCGTTTCCGTCTTCGCCCGGCGCGCGCGACGCGGCGCGGGACGCGGCGGCGCCGGCATCTCTGCCGCCTCTGGCGACTGCGCCTCGATCGCTGCGGGCTCTTCGTGCATCGCCTCCTCCTGCACCTCGCTCGGCGCCGGAGCCTTGGCCTTGCCGCGCGTGGCCTTGCCGGCCGGCTTCGCGGCGCGCGGCTTGGCGCTCGCGCGCTTCGGCGCCTCGGGCTTCGCGGCTTCCGGCTTGGCGGCCGCCGCCTTCGTGGAAGGCGCGGCCTTGCGGGCGCGCGACGCCGCCGGTGCAGGCGCGGCCTTCCTGGCGGTGGCGGTGCGCGATGCCGGCTTGGCTGCGCGCGACGCCGGCTTCTCCGCCGCCTTGCCGTTGGCGGTGCGCGATGACGCCGCCTTGGTGGCGCGCGCGGGCGCCTTCGCCGGCTCGGCCGCGGCGGTGCGCGCGGAGCGCGCGACGCTCGCCGCACGCGTCTTGGCGCGCGCCGCCATGATCTTCGCGCGCTCCTTGCGCACCTTCATCTCGTCGCGGATCATCGCCAGCGCCGCCTTGGCGACCGACGCCTGCATCGCTTCCGGGATCTCCTCGATCGCGGCGAGGAACGCGCGGCTCACCGGCTTGGCGCCGCGTGGCGAACGGGTGGATGTGTCTGCTTTGGCCATGGCGTCCTGGCAACTCCCTGTTTCTCGCGATGGCGTCACGCCAGCGAATCGGCACCGCATGCGCTGCGGCTCCGTGGTTCATCAGCAAGTGCGGCACGGCGGTTCGTCAAGCGTTTCCCGTGCGCCCGCGACGGCGCACGTGCCCTTTACGTCACAGGAACATCTGCGGGGATGCCGCCGACACGTGCAGCAGCGACACCTGCGTCCCGTCCGCGAACGACAGGATCGTTGCGCTTCCCGATACGACCGCGTGCGCGGATGCGTCCGCCGCTGCCGCACCGCCATAGCCCTGCAGCATCAGGTGGTCCTCGCCCGGCCGGAAATCGGTGATCACGCTGTGCCCGCCCGCACCGCCCGCCACGAACACGAACAGGTTCGCGCTTCCCGTGCCGCCGGCGAGCGTGGCGTTGCCGCGCCCCGCATACACGATGTCGGCACCGGTGCCGCCGAGGATCGTGTCGTCGCCGGAACCTGCGAAGATCGTGTGCGCGCCCGACCCGCCGCTGCCGTCCAGCATGTCGCTGCCGGCGCCCGCCACCACCAGGTCGGAGCCGTCGCCGCCGAACGTGGCCAGCGTGCCAGGACCCGCCATCACCAGGCTGAACCCCGAGCCCGTGGTCACCGTGCTGTCGGCGCCCGCGTAGTACTGCCCGCCGCCGGCCGACGCCCAGATCGTGTCGCCGCCATGGCCGATCACCGTGGCGGTGCCGCTGCCGCCCACGAAGCTCGACCCCTGGCCGGTGAAGAACACCGTGTCGCCCGCACCGCCGTACACAGTCGCGGCACCCGCACCGCCGACCACCGTGCTGCCGGCCGACAGGTCCGCGACATCGAGCGTCGCCGACTGCGCATACACCAGGGCGCCCGGCCCGGCCGCGGCCACATGCACCACGCCCGCGCCGGCCATCACCGTGTCCTGCCCGTGCAGCGACACGCCGTCCGCGCCGACGGCGTGCGGCTGCAGGTCGACCAGCGACGCGCCGGTGCCGGTGTCGATGACGCTGGCGCCCCGCCCCGCCGTCAGCACGTCCGCGCCATTGCCGCCGCGGATCGTGCACGGCCCCTCGCCGCCGGTGATCGTGCACGCGCCCGTCTGCGCGGCGGTCACCGAGACCGCGGCCGAGACGCCGTCGAAGCTCGCGCTGGTCAGCCCGCCGGCCACATGCACCGCGACGCCGTCCAGCGTGCCATCGCCGCCGTCGAGGTCGAGCGAGGTCGCCCCCGTCATGTCGCCTGCCACGATCAGCGCCGTGGCGCCGCCGCCGCCCACAACACGGCGCGACGCGTCGGCCAGCGCGAGCTGCGCGAACTCCGGCGTGTACACCAGCGGTGCCGCGACGACGCCGCCGTCGAGCCGCAGCGACCATCCGGACAGCGTGCCGGCGTCGCGGCCCGCCGCGTCCTGCACCTCGAGGTGCCACACGCCCTGCGCCGACTCGCCGAGGAAGGCGTTGGAGTCGATCGTCAGGCCGGCGACCGAACGCCCGCCGGTCCGGTCGGCGCCGTCCGCGAACCCCGCGCGGTCCAGCAGAACCGATCGCGTGCCGTCCGGCGACACCAGCACGATCCGCGCGTCCGCCACCGGCAGCGACGCAGCGCCCAGCGTGACCTCGGCATGCTGCACCCGCAGCGCGCCCGCAGCCGCCGCCGACAGCGCGGTCACGCCCGCGCCGACCGCGCCGCCGGTCCCCGCCGCGCCGACGCTCGCCTGGTTCGCCGTGGTGGAGCGCGCGGTCCAGGCGCGCGCGATCTGCACCGCGGTCTCCGCGTCCACCGCGCCGAAGCCGACGTCGTCGGAGAAGTGCCGACCCCCGCCATTCCAGTCAGACGCCGCGTCGGGCGCCGCGCCCGACGCGGACGCCTGCGGCATGTAGGCGGAGTCGGCGAGGATCTCCTGAACGTCGCGCCAGCCCAGCCCGGGGTTGGCCTGCAGCATCATCGCCACGATGCCGCTGACCTCCGGCGCCGCATACGAGGTGCCCGACACGCTCGCCGCCCCGCCGCCTGGCGTGGTGGTCAGCACGTCGGTGGCCGCCGCAGCCACCAGCAGCCCCGCGCCGCGCGTGGAGAACGACGACACCACGCCGCCCGCGTCGATGCCTGCGACCGCGATCACGCGCGCGTCGTCGGCGATGGCGTGCAGCCCGAGGTCGTCGCCGTCCGCGCGATCGTTGCCGCCGGCGAACACGATCGTGGTGCCGAGCCCGCCGCGCCCGTCCGCCACCGCGCCGGCCACCGCCGCCGACCAGCCGGCCAGCACCGGGCTGCCGGCGACGTCCGCCTCGCCCGCCGCAACGCTCCACGATGCGTTCACCACGTCCGAGACGCCGGCGGCATAGGCCAGCCCCTGCGCCAGCGCCGCGAGATCGGTTTCCGCCCCGAACGACTCGCGGATGCCCACCAGGGTCGCGCCCGGTGCCATGCCGACCGGCCCGCCCGCCCCGGACGCCGCGCCGAGGTCGCCGGCGGTGGTGGTGCCGTGCGAAGCGCCCGCCGCCTCGATGATCGCCGTGATGCCGCCCGCCGCCGCCCCGCCCGCGAACGAGCGCGACAGCGCGAGGTCGAGCCGCCCGGACAGCGAGGGGTCGGTCACGTCGAACCCGTCGTCGATCAGCGATGCGGCGATGCCGGTGCCGTCCGCCCACGCCCAGGCCTGCGTCACGTTGGCGCCGCCGCCCGCGCCGGTCGCGTAGTCGTGCCCGGCGAGCTGCCCCTCCATGGCGATCCAGGCGGCGTCGGCGGCGGCGGGCTGGAAGGCGGGCTGGATCGACATGCGTTAACCTGTTCAAACAGGGCGTGGATCGACTGTCCCGGGACGGAGGCGCCACGGGCGGCAACGGCAGGTGCAGGCAGGGCCGCGCCCCGGAGACGGGCACGGGCCAGGATCGCGAAAGCCGGGTCAGCCGGGGCGGAGCGGTGCCATCGGGCGGGTCCTTGCGGCGGCGTCGCCCGGGACAGGGGCAGCGGCGAGGTCCTGCCGGCATTTTGGCCAGCGCGTCGGTGACCAGGAGATTAACCGATCCGTTAACGAGTGGGAAGCTTATTGAGATGCGTGTCGCCACCTTCCTGCTCGTCCTGATTGTGTCAGCCAGCCTGTCTGCACCCTGGTATGCCGCCTGCGTGTCCGGCACCGACCCGTTCCGCTCCACCCCCGCCGGCCACCTCGCCGGCCCCGGCTCGCCCGCGCTGCTCGCGGTGCAGGAGGGCGGGCTCGGCGTGGTGCCGGCCGGACCCGGCTGGCGCGGCGCCTACCTGCTCGGCGCCGACGCCCAGGGCCGCGACGTGGCGGCCCGCCTGCTCTACGGCGGCCGCGCCTCGCTGCTGGTCTCCGGCGGCGCCACGCTGCTGTGCATGGCGGCCGCCACCCTGCTCGGCCTGCTCGCCGGCTTCTCGGGCGGCTGGGTGGACGCGCTGCTGGCCCGCGCGCTGGACCTGCTGTGGGCGTTTCCTGTGTTCCTGCTGGCGATCTCGCTCGCCGTGGTGTCGCTGCAGGGCGGCCTGTCGCTCGGCCCGCTGCACGTGGCACCTGACAGCCTGCTTCTGCCCACCCTGATCATCGCGGTCGCCTACGTCCCCTACGTCGCCCGCCCGGTGCGCGCCCAGGTCCTCGCCCTGTCGCGCGCCGAGTTCGTCACCGCGGCGCGCGTCGGCGGCGCCACGCCGGCGCGCATCCTGGCGCGCGAGCTGCTGCCCGGCGTGGTGCCGACCCTGCTCGCCTTCGCGCCCCTGGTGCTGGCGATCAGCCTGCTCACCGAGTCCGCGCTGTCGTTCCTCGGCATCGGCGTGCAGCCCCCCGCCGCGAGCTGGGGCAGCCTGATCCACGAGGGCCTCGACCTGCTGTTCCTGCGCCCGCTGGTGGCGATCCTGCCGGGTCTGGCGATCGGCCTCACCGTGCTGTCGCTGAACCTGCTGGCCGAGGCGATTCAGGCCCGCATCGACCCGCGAAAGGGCACGCCATGACCAGAAGGCAAGCAAGGTCGGGCTCTGCCCGAACCCGCCAAAGGGCCGAGCCCTTTGGAAACCCCCTCCTTAAGAATCGGATTCCAAAGGCCTGCCTTTGGCGGAGTTTGAGGCAGAGCCTCAACCTTGCTTGCCTGGCCCCATGACCGCCGCCCTGCTGCGCCGCCTCCTGCAGGCGCTCGCCGTCGTCCTCGCGCTCAGCGTCGTGGTGTTCCTGATCTTCTTCGCGACCCCCGGCGCCGACCCCGCAGCCCGCCTGGCCGGCCGCGGCGCGTCCCCGGAAACGCTGGCCGCCGTGCGGCACGGCTTCGCGCTCGACCGCCCCCTGGTCGTGCAGTACGGCCTGATGATGCGCCACCTGTTCGTGGACCGCGACCTCGCCTCCTTCGTCAACCGCGGCCAGCTGGTGATCCCCACGCTGCTTGCCGCCGCCCCGGTGACGCTGGCGCTGGTCGGCGGCGCGGCCGTGCTGTGGATCGCCGGCGCGCTCGCCATCGCCCTGCCCTCGGCCGCCCGGCCCGGCGGGGTCGCCGACCGCGTGCTCGGCGGCCTCGGCCTGCTGGCGCTGTCCGTGCCGGTGTTCTGGCTCGGCGAGGTCACGACCCTGGTGGCGCAGGGCCCGCTGCACCGAACGCTGTTCGCCTGGGTGCCGCCCGCCGGCCTGCCGCCGCACGGCCTGCCCGCCTGGATCGCCACCCTGGCGCTGCCCTGCGCCACCCTCGCCGCCTCCTACGCCGGCCTCTACGGCCGCGTGCTGCGCGCCAGCCTCATCGAGGCCTGGGGCGCCGACCACGTCCGCACCGCCCGCGCCAAAGGCATCCCCGAGCGCCAAGTCGTGCTCCGCCACGTGCTGCGCTGCTCGCTGGCCACCGCGGTCGCTCTGTTCGGCCTGGACTTCGGCGCGCTGGTCGGCGGCGGCACCGTGCTGACCGAGGTGGTCTTCGACCTGCACGGCGTCGGCCGCCTCACCTACGACGCCATGACGCAGTTCGACCTGCCGATGATCCTGGCCACCGTGATCTACGCCTCGGTGTTCGTGGTCGCCGCCAGCGCCGCGGTGGATGTCGCATACCTGGCGCTCGATCCGAGGCTGCGGGAAGCGCGGTAGGGAGCAAGGCCAGGGCTCTGCCCTGGACCCGCCAGGGGCGGAGATGGCCAAAGGTTCCGACGATCCGCTTGGATCGTTGGAAAGGCCACCGGAGGGAGCGCCCCTGGACCGGCATCCGGAAGGCGCGCGAACCGCGGCGTCAGGACTCCGAACCCGGAGGAGGTTTCCAGGGGCGGACCTTTTGCGAGTCGAGGGCGGAGCCTTCGCCTTTCTTGGCTACGCCGCCGGCAGGTGCTGGACCAGGATCGCCTGCAGCGTGTGCGTGGCCACGTCGAGCACCGCCGTGTCGCCCGCGACCATCATCGCCGCCATCGCGCCGTCGAGGACGAGCAGGATCTGGCGGGCCAGCAGGTCCGGGCTGGATGCCCCGGCGCCGCGCGCCTCCTCGGCAAGCCCGGCGAGCACGAGCCGGTGGTGGCCTGCGGCAATCTCGCGGATCCAGGGCTCGCCCTTGGTGTGCTCGGCGGCGGCGTTGATGAACGCGCAGCCGGTGAAGCCGGTCTCGCGGAACCACGGCCCGAGCACCGCGACGGCTTGGCCGAGGCGGTCGGCCGGCGTCGGCGCCGACGCCCCCAGCGCGGAGAAGAACCGCCCGCGCCAGGCCTCTCCCTCCTCGTGCAGCACGACGCGCACCAGCGCCTCCTTGGAGCCGAAGCGGCTGTAGAGCGTCATCTTCGACGCGCCGGCCAGCGTCAGGATGCGGTCGATCCCGGTGGCGTGGATGCCGTCGCGGCAGAACAGCTCGCGCGCCACGGCAAGGATGCGTTCGTGGGGCGGGGCCATGACAGGATCGGCCACGCGCGGCTGCGGCGGGTCCTGCTCCACCTGGTCCGGCAGCCGCTGCATACGAAAACGCCTTCCGTGAAGCGCCCTGCCTCAAATCCGGGCAGGGCCGGGTCGCGGGCCAGCCCAGCGGCGCGCATGCAAGTCTCGCCACTCGCGCACGGCCGGTCAACCAAGCCGCCGTCCACGGCCATTCCCCGATGGTGTGGCGACCATCGAGGGAATCAAGGCGCGGCATTGACCGGGCCGGGCGAAGCGCCACCTCGGCGTGGCACGGGCCTTGCTGACATCCGTCCGGCAGACTGACCTGTCTGTCCGGCGTGGACCGGTGTAGGCTCCAGGCGTCGGCATCCCGCCGGCCCCGCAGGGAGATCCGCGATGAGCGCGACCACGAAGACCCAGCCCCCGGCAGAGGCTCAGCCCACCATGGCCCAGCCTGGAACGGCCCAGCCTGCTACGGCCATGACCTCCTGCCTGCAGCCGATCGACCGCGAGGGCCTGGACGGGCTGATCGCCAAGGGTCGTGCCGACCCGAAGGCGGTCAAGACCCTGAAGTGCCGCACCGTGGCCGAGGGCCGCTTCCGCCACCTCAACATGATCCGCACGCTCCCGGCCCACGTGATCGACGAGCCGCCGGTGCTGCTCGGCGACGACACCGCGCCAAACCCGTCCGAGGCGTCGCTCGCCGCCCTGGGCTCGTGCCTGGCCGTCGGCATCCACGCCAACGCCGTGGCGCGCAACATCACCATCAACAAGCTCGAGCTGGAGCTCGAGGCCGACATCAACATCACCTCGGTCTGGGGCACGGGCGACACCTCGCCCAAGCCGGTCGGCTTCGATGCCGTGCGGGTGAAGGTGCACCTCGACGCCGACGCGCCGCAGGCCGAGCTGGACGCGCTGATCGCCCATGCCAAGGTTTGGTCTCCGGTGGCCAACACCTTCACCAAGCCGGTTGCGCTGACCGTGGACGCCGCCTGATGCCGGGGGCGGCCCTGGCGGAGGCCCTGCCCGAGGCCGCCCCGCCCTCCCGCACCGTGCCGCGCGCCTCGGGTCTCGCATCCACCCGCGGCAGCCTGGCCGGCCACGGTGCGCCTGCCCACACTTCTCTCGACCGCGACGCCCTGCTGGGCGAGCTGCGCCGCATCGCGCGCGCCGAGCTGGCGCCGATCGCCGGGCGCGTCGACCGCGATGGCTTCTATCCCGAGGCGGCACTGCGCACCCTGGGCGAGGCCGGCGCCTTCGCCCTGCACCTGCGCGGGCCGGCGCCGCTCGGCCGTCCCGACCTGCCTGCCGCAATCGAGGCGACGGCCGCGATCTCGGCGGAGTGCATGTCGAGCGGCTTCTGCGCCTGGTGCCAGAACGCCAGCGGCTGGTACCTGGAGAACACCGCCAACGCCGGGCTGCGCGAACGACTGCAGCCCGGCATCGCCTCCGCCTCGCTGATGGGCGGCACCGGCCTGTCGAACCCGGTCAAGGCGCTGGCCGGCATCGAGACGCTCAAGCTCAAGGGCCGTCGCGTTCCCGGCGGTTGGCGCGTCTCGGGCACCCTGCCCTGGGTGTCCAACCTCGGCGAGGGCCACTGGTTCGGCACCATCTTCCGCGACGCCGAGGACGCGACGACCCGCGTGATGGCCATGGTGCGCTGCGGCGCGCCGGGCGTGGAGATCCGCCAGTCCATCAGGTTCATCGCGCTGGAAGGCACCGGGACCTACTCGATCCTGTTCCGTGATGCATTCATCCCCGAGGACGACCTGCTCGCCGACCCGCTCGGCGACACGGCGCGCCGCATCAAGCCGGGTTTCGTGCTGCTGCAGGCCGGCATGGCCCTGGGCGTGATCGAGGCGTGCCTGGCCTCGATGCGCCGCGACAACGTCCACTATGCGCGCATCAACGGCCACCTGCCGCTGCAGGCCGACGCGCTGCAGGACCAGCTCGGCACGCTGCGCGAACGGGTCCTGACCCTGGCGCAGACGCCGCACGAGCCGGGGCCCGGCTACCTGCGCCGGGTGCTGGAGGCGCGCGTGGCGTGCAGCGAGCTGACGCTTGCGGCCAGCCAGGCGGCGATGATGCATGCCGGCGCGCGCGGCTATCTCGAGGGCTCGGTGGTGTCGCGCCTGCAGCGCGAGGCCTGGTTCGTGGCGATCATCACGCCATCGATCCGCCATCTGCGCCACGAGCTGGCGGCCATGGCCGCCGAATGAACCTGTGGCGACCGTCCGACGATCGGGCGGGATCACTTCGGCCCGGTCGGCTCCCGTCACCGGCGGTGTGCCAACCGGCGTTCCGCCGGTCCGTCCACCGCGATCGTTTGTTGGTCGCAACCGAAGCCGCGCCGCCCGGCCTGCCGCTTGCAGGCACCTCCCCGAGCCTGCCGCGTGCAGGCATCGTGCGAGGCCTGCCGCGCAGGCCGCCACCCCCGGCCTGACCTGCAGGCCGCCACACAGAGGAGCATGCCCATGAGCGAGAAGGTCCTGGTCACCCCCGCCGAACTGGCCGCGATGCCGCCGGCCACCACGGTGATCATCGATACCCGCAACCCCGACGCCTACGCCGCCGGCCACATCCCAGGCGCGGTCAACGTCCACGACATCTTCACCTTCCTGGCGATGTCGACGCCTGACGCGATCACCGAGCTGCGCGCGAAGTTCGCCGCCTCGTTCGGGGCCGCCGGCCTGTCCGGCGCAGAGACCGCGGTGTGCTACGAGGAGAGCATGAACTCCGGCTTCGGCCAGTCCTGCCGCGGCTACTTCCTGCTCAAGTTCATGGGCTATCCCGAGGCCCGCGTGCTGCACGGCGGCCTGGTCGCCTGGAAGGCCGCCGGCATGGAGGTCACCACCGAGGCGCCGGTCGTCGCGGCGAAGCAGTTCCCGGTCACCGACGCCGGCAGCGAGATGATGCTTGACCGCAACGACATGCTGGCGGCCCTGGGCGACGAGAGCATCGTCAAGCTCGACGTGCGCGACGCCGACGAGTGGATCGGCGAGAGCTCCTCGCCCTACGGCCCGGACTTCTGCCCGCGCAAGGGCCGCATCCCCGGCTCGCGCTGGATCGAGTGGTATCGCCTGATGAAGCCCTCGGCCGCCGGCCCGGTGTTCAAGTCGAGGAACGAGATCCTGGCCGAGTGCGCCTCGGTCGGCATCACGCCCGCGACCACCGTCTACCTGTTCTGCTTCAAGGGTGCGCGCGCGTCCAACTCGCTCGTCGCCCTCAAGGAGGCCGGCATCACCGACGTCCGCCTCTACTTCGGGTCGTGGAACGAGTGGAGCCGCGATGAGACCCTGCCGATCGAGACCGGCCTGCCCTTCGCGACCGCCGCCGAGTAGCCGACCCGGCGGCGTCGCCCGCGTCGCGGTCCATTCCATGATTGCCGGTCTCGCCCCGAGGCGGGACTGGGAAACAAGACGATCGCTGCGTTCCTCCCGCTGCCGTTCAACTGTATCGGTCGATCGGGACGCGGATTGGACTTGACGCGTTCTTCGGCCGACGCCTATGTTGATTTCGATTACGCAGCATTGTCGCTGCAGGAACATCCCCGGGCAACAGCGCCCTGCAGCAACCACACCCTGGTTGATGCAGGGCGTTTTTCTGTCTGCCGTCCGGCACGCCGCAGCCATGGTGCCGCCGGCCAGTCCCGGGCCGGCGCCCCGGCAGACAGGCCCGGAGCCGATACGACAACGATCCGGAAACGGGGCGCAGCGCAGGCATCATGCGCGGCCCGCAGCCCCCACCATGCAAGGACATCGCCATGAACACGATCAAGGTCGGGGACCGGCTCCCCGACGTCAGCTTCAAGCAGTTCACCCCGGACGGACTCGGCGACGTCTCCGTCGGCGACGTCTTCGCCGGCAAGCGCGTCCTGTTGTTCGGCATCCCCGGCGCGTTCACCCCGGTTTGCCAGGGCAATCACCTGCCCGGCTACGTCGACCAGGCCGCGACCTTCAAGCTGCACGGCATCGACGAGATCGCCTGCATCTCGGTCAACGACACCTTCGTCATGCGCGCCTTCGGCGAGGCCAGGGGCACCGACGGCAAGGTCACGATGCTCGCCGACAGCGACGGCGAGTTCACCCAGAAGGTCGGCATGGAGGCGGACGCCTCCAGCTTCGGCCTCGGCAGGCGGTCCGAGCGCTACGCCATGGTGGTCAGGGACGGCGTCGTCGAGATGCTGCAGGTCGAATCGCACTTCGTCGATCATGCCGTCACCAGCGCGCAAAGCATGCTGGAGGCGCTCGCCGCCGCGTAGCGCCGCCGCGCCCCGAAGCATCGCGGGCGGATTTCGCTCCGCGATGTCCGGCGGGCCGCCACGCTGCCCCCTGCCGCAGCGATCGTCTTCCTCATAGGTTTCCAATCGTTTCCAGACACAGCACTACGCTGCTTATAGTCATGCGTGCAGATCTTGCCTCATCTGTTGTGGTATTTGCGCCACTTGCTGCGTGTTCGTGACAATGAACAGGTATTCTTCATTGCCTGCCGTCATCGATCCGACCCACGATGACTTCAACAAGAAAACGCCGGACAGCACGCGGTCCCACCATCGGAGCGCCACCCATGCAGAGAATCCGCCTTGCCGCTCTCGCCGCAACCTGCCTTGCAGGGCTGCACGGCGTCGCCTCCGCCCAGCAGCCGCCACCCCCGCCCACCGGCAGCGGCGGCGTGCCCTATGTCGGCCTCGGCGGCGCCTACAGCCTGCTGCAGGACATCCACGTCCACCCGATGGACCGGCCGCTCACCCCTGGCCGCGCTGAGGAACGTTTCGGCCCCGGCTTCGCCGGCGCCGCCTTCGCCGGCTACGCGCTCGGCAACGGCTTCCAGTTCGAGGTCGAGGGTGCCTACGACTACAACAACTTCAACAAGCTCTCGCCGACCGCCCCGCCCAACAAGCAGACCGGCCACCAGGAAAGCTACGGCGGCTTCGCCAACGCCATCTACGTGATCGACCCGCCAAAGCTCGGCATCGACGAGGGCTTCGTCAAGCCTTACGTCGGCGTGGGCGTCGGCGCGCTGTGGACCCATGTCGATGCCCCCGCGGTCGGCATCAACCAGCCCAGCTTCGTCAACCACATCGGCGGCACCAGCGGCGCCAACTTCGCCGCCCAGGCGATCGTCGGCCTCGCCTTCCCGATCCAGGCGGTGCCGGGCCTCGCCTTCAGCGTCGACTACCGCCTGATCTCCATCCCCGACCCCGATCCGCTGACCAGCAACTTCTACACCGGCAACACCCTCAGCAAGGGCCCGATCAAGCTTTCGCCGATCTTCGTCCACCTGTTCGTCGCAGGACTCGCCTACGCCTTCGGCTCGCCGCCCGCACCGCCTGCCCCTGCGCCGATGCCCGCCGCCACCCCGCCGATGGCGCCCAGCCGCACCTACCTGGTGTTCTTCGACTGGGATCGTGCCGACCTCACCTCCCGCGCACGCCAGATCATCGCCGAGGCCGCGCAGAACTCGACCCGCGTGCAGACCACGCGCATCGAGGTCAACGGCTACACCGACCTGTCCGGCACCGCCGCCTACAACCAGGGCCTGTCGGTCCGCCGCGCGAGGAGCGTCGAGGCCGAGCTGGTCCACGACGGCGTGCCAAGGACCGAGATCGCCATCCACGGCTATGGCGAGGCCCATCCCCTCGTGCAGACCGCCCAGGGCGTGCGCGAGCCGCAGAACCGCCGCGTCGAGATCATCCTGCGCTGAGCCGTCCGGCGCCTGCCGCGCCGCAAGCCCCGCCCTGCCCCGCAGGCCGGGGCGCTGCGGCGCGGCAGCCACCCGCCGCGTCCAGCACGACAGGGTACTGCCTGCCCGCGCCCTTGCCCGGGCAGAAGCTCAGCGGATCGTGGTGCGGACCTCGCCCACGCCCTCGATCGCTCCGACCAGCGAGTCGCCCCGCGCCACCGCCCCCACCCCGGCCGGCGTGCCGGTGAACACCAGGTCGCCCGCCGACAGCCGCACCAGCGCCGACAGCGCCGCCACCGTCTCCGCCACGTCCCAGATCATCTCGCCCAGGTCACCGGACTGGCGCACCTCGCCCCCGACGCGCAGCTCGATCCGCCCGGCCCGCGGATGCCCGCACGCCAACGCCGGCACCAGAAGCCCGATCGGCGCCGAGCAGTCGAACCCCTTCGCCATGTCCCATGGACGCCCCGCCTGCTTCGCCGCCGCCTGCAGGTCGCGCCGCGTCATGTCGAGCCCCGCCGCATATCCCCACACATGCGCCAGCGCATCGCCGGCCGCGATGCCCGCGCCGCCGACGCCGATCGCCGCCACCAGCTCCATCTCGTGGTGCAGCGCCCCGGTGGCCGGCGGATACGGCATGTCCGCGCCCCCGGTCAGCACCGCATCGGCAGGCTTGGTGAAGAAGAACGGCGCCTCGCGCTCCGGGTCCGCGCCCATCTCGCGCGCATGCTCTGCGTAGTTCCGGCCGACACAGAAGATCCTGCGCACCGCGAACACCCCGCCGCCGCGGACGGGTACGCCGGCCTGCGGCGGCTGCGGGAGAACATACTCGCTCATGGCCGTGGCCTCCGCTCGGGACTGCCAGCCCCCACTGCGGGTGGGGCGGCGGATCTAACAAGAAAGCAAGGCCAGAGGCTCTGCCTCTGGACTCCGCCAAAGGCTCGCCTTTGGAAACCTCGACTCAAGCAAGGCCGGTCCAGGGCAGAGCCCTGGCCTTGCTTCACCCTGCCCCCGCCGGCACCCCCCGGCTGGTCGAATACTCGAAGTGCAGCGCCTCGTCCGGCCGCAGCAGCGTGCGGATCGCGTGCGCCGCCATCGCCGCCTCGCTGAACCCCTGCAGGATCAGCTTCAGCTTGCCCGGGTAGGCGCAGATGTCGCCGATCGCGAACACCCCCGGCACCGAGGTCGCGCACGTCGCCGGCGCCACCTCGACGTGGTGCCGCTCCAGCGCCAGCCCCCAGCCAGCGATCGGCCCCAGGTCCATCGACAGCCCGAAGAACGCCAGCAGCCGGTCCGCCTCGATCACCCGCGTCTCGCCCGACAGGCTGGCCACCTCGACGCCGCGCAGCACCCCGCCCTCGCCGTGCAGCGCGTGCAGCTGGAACGGGATCACCAGGTCGATCTCGCCCGCCGCCGCCGCCGCGTCCAGCCGGGCCGCAGTCTCCGGCGCCGCGCGGAACTTCGCGCGCCGGTGCACCACGCTGACCCGCTCGGCCACCTCGCGCAGCGACAGCGCCCAGTCCACCGCCGAGTCGCCGCCGCCCGCGATCACCACACGCCGCCCGCGGAAATCCTCGCGCCGGCGCACGTAGTACTGCACGCCCCCGCTCGCCTCGAACGCCGCCAGCCCGTCGAGCGGCGGCCGGTTCGGCCCGAACGCCCCCGCGCCCGCCGCGACCAGCACCGCCCGCGCCCGCACCACGTCGCCCCGGTCCGTGGTCAGCACGAAGGCGCCCGCGGCCCCCTCCAGACGCTCCACCCTGCGCCCGAGCAGCCGGCGCGGCGAGAACGGCGCCACCTGCGCCTCCAGCCTCGCGATCAGCGCCCCGGCCTCGATCGCGGGATGGCCGGGGATGTCGTAGATCGGCTTCTCCGGATACAGCGCGGCGCACTGCCCGCCCACCTCGTCGAGCGCGTCGACCAGCACGCAGCCCAGCGACAGCATCCCGCACTCGAACGCGGCGAACAGGCCGACGGGGCCGGCGCCGATGATGGCGACCTCTGTCTCGATGTGCTCGGTCATCCCGGCAATCTAGGCGGCACCCAGGATGCTGCAAACCCGGAGCGCGCGAAGCAAGGCCAGGGCTCTGCCCTGGACCCGCCAGGGGGAGCCCCCCTGGACCGGCGCATGACAGGGGCGCGTTGTCGCAAGGGCCGGGACACGGCACACTCGCGGCGATGAGTCCGCCCGCCCGCACCCTCCTGCTCGACGATCTTGACGCAACCGAGGCGCTCGGCCGCGCGGTCGCGGGCGCGCTGCGTCCGGGCGACGCGGTGCTGCTCGACGGCCCGCTTGGCGCCGGCAAGACCAGCCTCGCCCGCGCCCTGCTGCGCGCCGCCTGCCGCGACCCGACGCTGGAGGTGCCCAGCCCGACCTACACCCTGGTGCAGGGCTACGACTCCCCGCTCGGCCCGATCCTGCACTTCGACCTGTGGCGCCTGGACGGCCCCGCTGCCCTCGACGAGCTGGGCTGGGACGAGGCCCGCGACGGCATCGTCCTGGTCGAGTGGCCCGACCGCCTGGGCGCGCTCCGCCCCGAGGACGCCCTGGCTATCAACCTGCAGCCGCAGGGCGGGCGTCGCCGCGCCAGCCTCGCCGGCTGGAACGCGCGCCTCGATGCGCTGCTGCTCGCCGCGGCGCGGTTGTCGTGATGGACGCCCCGCCCCGCCCCGCCGCCAGGGTGCGCCATGCCATGGTGCTCGCCGCCGGCCTGGGCACCCGGATGCGCCCGCTGACCGAGGCCACCGCCAAGCCGCTGCTGCCGCTGGGCGGGCGCAGCCTGATTGACCACGCGCTCGACCGCCTGCTCGCCGCGGGCGTCGAGCAGGTCGTGGTCAACACCCACTGGCAGGCGGAGCGGCTGGAGGCGCACCTGCGCGCCCGGCCCGCGCCCTCGGTGACGATCCGCCGCGAGCCCGCCCTGCTCGACACCGGCGGCGCGGTGGCGGCCGCCCTGGCCCGTGGCCTGCTCGGCGGGGCCTTCTTCACCGTCAACGGCGACAGCGTCTGGCTCGACGGCCCGACCCCCGCCCTCGACCGCCTCGCGGCCGCCTTCGACCCCGCCGAGGCCGACGCCGTGCTGCTGGTGCACCGTACCTTCCAGGTGCATTCCGAGGTCGGTCCCGGCGACTTCGCGGTCGACGCCTGGGGCATGCCGCGCCGCCCTGCCCCGCGCGAGATCGTGCCCTACGTCTATGCCGGCGTGCAGCTCGCCACCCCCGCGCTGTTCCGCGACGCCGGCCCGGCGCCGTTCAGCCTGAACGCCCTGTGGGACCCCGTCATCGCCGCCGGGCGCCTGCGCTGCGTCGTGCACGACGGCCTGTGGTTCCACCTGAGCCGCCCGCAAGACCTATGCGAGGCGGAAACAGCGCTGCTCGCCCGCGAAACCAGCGAGACCACATGAGCGAGCCAGGCCCCCGCACCGCGCCACACCTGGCTTCGATCCCGGCGACGCTGCCGTTCCTCGACACCCTGGCGCAGCACTGCCTGGTTCGCGCCGGAGACGACCCGCTCGCCCTGTCGCGCTCGCTGGTGCTGCTGCCGACCCGGCGCGCGGTCCGTGCGCTGGCCGAGGCCTTCCTGCGCCAGTCCGGCGGACGCGCCCTGCTCCTGCCGCGCATCCTCGCCCTCGGCGCGCTCGACGAGGCGCCGTTCGCGCTGGCCGGCGCGCTCGACCTGCCGCCCGCGATCGAGCCGATGCACCGCCTCGCGATCCTGTCCCGCCTGATCCTGGCGCTCGACGGCAGGCACGGCGCGCCCCGCACCGCCGACCGCGCCTGGACGCTGGCCGCCGAGCTGGCCCGCCTGCTCGACGAGGCGCATCGCTCCGAGGTCGATCTCGCCGAGGCCCTGCCCAGCGCCGTGGAGGCGGGCTTCGCCGAGCACTGGCAGGTGACGCTCGAGTTCCTGTCCATCGTGACCCGCCTGTGGCCCGCGCTGCTCGCCGAGCGCGGCCAGATGGACCCCACCGCCCGCCAAGTCGCCCTGCTGCGCGTCCAGGAAGCCGCCTGGGCAGAGGCTCCGCCCGACCACGACGTCATCGTCGCCGGCACCACCGGCGGCATCCCTTCGGTGGCGCGGCTGCTGCTGTCGGTGGCGCGCCTGCCGCACGGCCTGGTGGTGCTGCCCGGCTTCGACCCGACGCTGTGGCCGGAACCGGGCGCCACCCCGCCCGCGGAGTCCCACCCGCAGGCCGGCATGCAGCGCCTCGTCGCCGCCATGGGCGCCGGCCCCGGCGACGTCGCCCGCTGGGCCGGGCCGGCGCACATCCCCACCCACGACCCGGTGCCGGACGCGCGCAGCGCCCTGCTGCGCCTGGCCCTGCTCCCCGCCGGCCGCCTGGCGCAATGGCGCAGCCGATCCGGCGACGCCTTCCCGCCGGACCTGTCCAGCCCGGCGCCCCGCGACATCGAGAACGACGCCGCCGCCGACGCCGCCGCCCCGCCCGGCCCCGTCGTGCCACCCGCCAGCCACGACGGCCTGCACCGCCTGGTCACCGCGGACCAGCAGGAGGAAGCCGCCGCGATCGCGCTGGTGCTGCGCGAGACCCTGGAGCGGCCCGGGGAGCGCGCGGCCCTGGTCACCCCGGACCGCGAGCTGGCCGCGCGCGTGGTGGCCGAGCTGCTGCGCTTCGGCGTGGTGGTCGACGACAGCGCCGGCGAGCCGCTCGCCGAAACCCCGCCTGCCACCTTCCTGCGCCTGCTCGCCCATGCGGTGGCGGAGTCGTTCGCCCCGGCGCCGCTGCTGTCCCTGCTCAAGCACCCGTTCTGCGCCGCCGGCCTGGCCCCCGCCGACTGCCGCGAGGCCGCGCGCACTCTTGAGCTGACGTGTCTGCGCGGCCCGCGCCCTGCTCCCGGCCTCGCCGGGCTGCGCCAGTCCCTTGCCGCCAGGGCCCGCGCCGACCTCGAGCGCGAGGCCGCCGTCGCCGCCTCGCGCCCGGTCCCGCTGCCGGCCGGCGACACGCTTGCGAACCCCGACGATCCCCCCCCCGACCCGCAGGTCGCCACGCCCGGACGCCGTGCCGCGGCGCTGCGCGAGGCCGGCAGGCTGGTGGACAGGCTGGAGCGCTGCGTGGCGCCGCTGCTGGCGCTCGCCGCCCACCCGCTGGCGCCCCCCGCCGACGCCCTCGACGCCCTGGTGAAGTCCGCCGAGGCCCTGGCCGCCACGAACGAGGAGGACGGCGCCGCCCGGCTCTGGCACGCCGAGGACGGCGCCGCCCTGTCCGGCCACCTGTCGGCGCTGGCCGACGCCCTGGCCCCCGGCGTCGCCGACCTGCCGCCGCAGCCGCTCGACAGCCTGCCCGGCCTGCTCGACGCTTCCCTGGAAGGCCTGGTGGTGCGCTCGCGCCGGGCGCTGCGCGGCCGCGACGGCACGGAGCACCCGCGGCTGTTCGTCTGGGGCTTGCTGGAGTCGCGGCTGCAGACCGTGGACCTGATGGTCCTGGGCGGCCTGGCCGAGGACGTGTGGCCCGGCGCCGCCGACCCCGGCCCCTGGATGAGCCGGGCGATGCGCACGGCCGTCGGCCTGCCCTCGCCGGAGCAGCGCGTCGGCCAGGCCGCGCACGACTTCGCCGCCGCCTGCTGCGCTGCCCCCGCCGTGGTGCTGTCCTGCCCACGCCGCCGCGACGGCGCCCCCGCGGTGCCGTCGCGCTGGCTCGCCCGCCTCGACGCCCTGCTCGCCGGCTCCGGGCAGGCGCTCGCGGTCCACCCAGCGACCGGATGGGCCCGCGCCATGGACCGCCCCGACGGCGACGCCCGCCCGGTGCAGCCCCCCGCGCCGCGCCCGCCCGTCGCCCTGCGCCCGCGCCGCCTCAGCGTCACCGAGATCGAGACCTGGCTGCGCGACCCCTACGCGATCTACGCCCGCCACGTGCTGCGCCTGCGCGCCCTGCCGCCGATCGAGGAGTCCGCCGACGCCGCCGACTACGGCAGTGTCGTGCACGGCGGCCTGGCCAGGTTCCTCGACTCCGTCGGCACCACCTGGCCCGTCGACGCCGCCGCCCGGCTCCGCCTCGCCATCGACCAGGCGCTCGACGAGCGCGGCCTGCGCCCCGCCCTGGCCGCCTGGTGGCGCCCCCGCCTGCGCCGCATCGCCGACTGGGCCGCCGACGAGGAGGTCCGACGCCGCGCCGAGGCCCCCGCCACCGCCGTGCGCCCGGAGATCTCCGGCAGCATCAGCATCCCCGGCCCCGCCGGCCCGTTCGAGCTGCGCGGCCGCGCCGACCGCATCGAGCGGCACGGCGACTCCCTGTCGATCCTGGACTACAAGACCGGCGCGCCCCCCACCGGCGCCAAGGTCGACGAGGGCTGGGCGCCGCAGCTCACCCTGCAGGCCGCCATGGCGCTGCGCGGCGCCTTCGGCCCGGAGCTGGCCGGCCACGTGATGGAGCTGGCGTACTGGCACCTGTCCGGCGGCTTCGTGCCCGGCGAGGTCAGAGACCCGTTCCGCAGCGACACGGCTAAGATGCAGGACGCCGCCGAGCTGGCCTGGGACAGCCTGTGCCGCCGCGTCGCCGACTTCGACGACCCGGACTGCCCCTACCTGTCGCAGCCGCACCCGGGCGAGGCGCCGCGCTTCTCCGACTACGCGCAGCTCGCCCGGGTGGGGGAATGGGCGCTGCTGGACGACGCGGGGTGAGCCTCGTGCGCGGTCAGAGAAGGCCAGGGGCTCTGCCCCTGGACCCCGCCAAGGGCAGGGCCCTTGGAACCCCGCACCCAGGCATTTTCCCGAACCCGCCGTCCGGACTCCGGCCCGAAGTCGAAGGTTCCAAGGACTTGTCCTTGGCGGGGTCCAGGGGCAGAGCCCCTGGCCTTCCTGGCTCCCTGCCATGAGCACCGCCCCCCTCGACCCGGGCGCGCGCGCCAACGCCGAGCAGGCCGAGGCGTCCAACCCCGCCGTCTCCGCCTTCGTGTCCGCCAACGCCGGCACCGGCAAGACCAAGCTGCTGATCGACCGCCTGCTGCGCCTGATGCTGCCGCGCGAGGTCGACACGCCGTCCGGACGGGCGGTGCAGGGCGGCGCGGACCCGGCGCGCATCCAGTGCCTGACCTTCACCAAGGCGGCGGCGGCGGAGATGTCGATCCGCCTGCAGAGCCGGCTGGGCCAGTGGGTGACGCTGGACGACGCGGCGCTGGACGAGAAGCTGGCGGCGCTCTCGGTGCCGGCCACGCAGCGGACGCGGGCGGCGGCGCGGTCGCTGTTCGCGCGGGTGCTGGACCTGCCGGGCGGGATACGGATCGGCACCATCCACGCGTTCTGCCAGTCGCTGCTGCGCCGCTTCCCGCTGGAAGCCGGGCTGTCGCCGCATTTCCGGGTGGTGGAGGACGCCGACGCACGCGCCAGCCTGGAGGAGGCGCGCGAGGCGGTGCTGCAGAGCCCAGACCCGGTGGCGCTCGACACGCTGGCGGGCCTGGTGAGCGCGTCCGGGTTCGGCGGGCTGGTCTCGACGCTGCAGGGACGGCGCGACCGCCTCGGCAAGGCGCTGGCGCTGCCGGCCCCGGCGCTGCTGGCGGCGCTGCGACGTGCGGTGGGGGCGGTGCAGCCCGACGACGCGGCGATCGTCGCCGAGGCCGCGGCCGCGGTGGGCGCGGGCGAGGCCGGGGCAGCGCTGGCGGAAGCGCTGCGGCTCCTGAAGGCGGAAGGCTCGGCCAAGGTGGCGGAGCGAGCGACGCGGATGCTGGGATGGCTCGCCCTGCCGGGGGCGCTGCGGGCGGAGCACTGGGCGGAGTGGCTGGTCGAGCTGGTCAACGACGGCAGGCCGCGCGGCGGGCAGGCGCTGGTGAACCCCAAGCTGGCCAAGGCGGAACCCTGGGTGCTGGACGCGATGCTGGCCGAGGCGGGGCGGGTGCTCGCGATCGAGGACGGGCGCCGCGCGCTGCGCCTGGCCGAGGCGACGGCCGCGCTGCTGACCCTGGCCGGCCCGGTGCTGCGCGACTACGCCGCGCGCAAGGAGACGGGAGCGAAACTGGACTACGACGACCTGATCGGACGCACCTCGGAGCTGCTGCTCGACCCCGGCGCCGCCTGGGTGCTGTACAAGCTGGACGGCGGCCTCGACCACCTGCTGCTCGACGAGGTGCAGGACACCTCGCCGGCGCAGTGGCGGATCGCCGGCTCGCTCACCGCCGACTTCTTCACCGGCGAGGGCGCCGAGCGCGACGCGCCCCGTGCCCCGCGCGACGCAGCGGAGCCGGAAGCCGGCCCGGCGGAGCGCACCGTGTTCGCCGTGGGCGACAGCAAGCAGTCGATCTACTCGTTCCAGGGCGCCGACCCCGAGCAGTTCGACCACTGGCGCGGCGTGTTCCGCGACCGCGTGCGCTCCGGCGAGCGCGAATGGCGCGACACCACGCTCGACGTCTCGTTCCGCTCCACGGTGCCGGTGCTGGCGCTGGTGGACGCGGTGTTCGCCGACCCCGCAATTACCCCGGGCGTCACCTCGACCGGCAAGCAGCCACACGTGGCGCACCGCCTGGGCGAGGCAGGCTGCGTCGAGCTGTGGCCGCTCGCCCCGGTGCCGGACGACGCCGTGGCGGAGCCCTGGGCCGCGCCGCAGCGCAACGCCGGGCTGGTCTCGGCCCCCCAGCTCCTCGCCAACGAGCTGGCCGCCTGGATCGCCGGCCAGCTCGCCACCGCCCGGCTGGACAGCAAGGGCCGCCGCCTGCACGCCGGCGACGTGCTGGTCCTGGTGCGCCGCCGCAACGATTTCGCCCGCGCCCTGGTGCGCGCGCTGAAGACCCGCGGCGTGGCGGTCGCAGGCCTCGACCGCCTGGTGCTGACCGACCAGCCGGCGGTGCAGGACCTGATGGCGCTGGGCGACTCGCTGCTGCTGCCCGAGGACGACCTGACGCTCGCCTGCGTGCTCACCTCCCCGCTCGGCGGCGTGTCCGACGACAGCCTGATGCGCCTCGCTGCCGAGCGTCGCGGCCCGCTGTGGCGCACCCTGCGCGAGCGCGCGCCGGAACAGACGGACTGGCAGGCGGCGTGGGCGTTCCTCTCGACACTGGCGGCGCGCGCGGACTTCGCCGGCCCGCACGCCCTGCTGTCCGAGGCGCTCGGCCCGCTCGGCGGCCGCGCCCGCCTGTTCGCCCGCCTCGGCCCGGAGGCCGCCGAGCCGGTGGACGAGCTGCTCGGCGCGGCGCTGGCGTATGGCCGCGCCCACCCCCCCTCGCTGCAGGGCTTCCTGCACTGGCTCCGCCAGTCCGGCGCGGAGGTGAAGCGCCAGGCCGAGGAGGTTGGCGACGCGGTGCGCATCATGACCGTGCACGGGGCGAAAGGCCTGCAGGCGCCGCTGGTGGTGCTGCCCGACACCACCTCGATGCCGCCCGACGACGGCGCGCTCGCCTGGACGCATGACCCCGACACCGGATTCGCCCTGCCGCTGTGGGCGCCGCGCCGCGAGTTCCACTGCGCGGCGCTGCAGAAGGTCCGCGACGACGGCGCCGCCGCCCGTGCCGCCGAGTACAACCGCCTGCTCTACGTCGCCCTGACCCGGGCCGAGGACCGCCTCGTGGTGTGCGGCTGGCAGGGCCGCCGCGACACCGACCCGGCGTGCTGGTACAGCCTCGTCGAGCAGGGCATGCGGTCCCTGCAGGCCGCAGCCACGCCGTTCGGCGCCTGGAACGGGGAGTCGCTGGTCCACGACTCGCCGCAGCGCGCCTTGGTGCCCGCGCCGCGCCACGCCGAGGCCGCGGGCAACACCGTGCCGCCGGCCTGGCTGGGACGGGCGCCGGACTGGCGGCCGCACGACCCGCCGCCGGAGCCCTCGCTGCCGCGTCCGCTGGCGCCGAGCCGGCCGGACGGCGTGGCGTTCGGCCCGGTGCCGCGCGCAGCCTCCCCGCTGCGCCAGGCCGTCCCGGGCGGTGACCGCTTCCGGCGCGGCACGCTGATGCACACGCTGCTCCAGCACCTGCCCGCGCTGCCGCCGGAGGCACGCGAGGCGGCCGCCCTGCGCCACGTGTCCGGCGCGGCGCGCGACCTCGCGCCGGCCGAGGCCGTGTCGCTGGCGCGCGAGGCGCTCGCGGTGCTGGCCACGCCGTCGCTCGCCGCCCTGTTCGGGCCCGGCAGCGTTGCGGAGCAGCCGCTCACCGGCGTCGTCGGCAGCCTGGTGGTCAGCGGGCGGGTGGACCGGATGGCGGTGCTCGCGGACCAGGTGCTGGTCGCGGACTTCAAGACCGGCCACGACGCGCCGGCGGACGTCGAGGCCACGCCGGTGCCCTACCTGCGGCAGATGGCCGCCTACCGCGCGGTGCTGCGCCTGATCTGGGACGGCCGGCCAGTGGTGTGCGCGCTGGTGTGGACGCGCGGGCCGACGGTCGCGGTGCTGCCGGACTGGCTGCTGGATCGGCATGTGCCGGAGGGGTAGGCAGCAAGCAAGGCTGGGCTCTCCCTCCGCTGCCATTCCAACGACCCAAGAGGGTCGTTGGAACCTTTGGCAGCTACGCCCAGACCCGCCAGGCGAAGGTGGCCAAAGTTTCCAACGATCCGCTTGGATCGTTGGAAAGGCCACCGGAGGGAGCCGTCCCTGGACCCGGCCTTCCTCAAGAATCGGATTCCAAAGGCTTGCCTTTGGCGGGGTCCAGGGGCAGAGCCCCTGGCCTTCCTTATCTTGCCGCTCAGCCGATCAGGAACCACGCCCGGAACAGCAGCGTCTCCTGCCACGTCTGCCGCCGCAGCCCCTTGAGCCGCAGCGCCAGCAGCCGCCGCCCCGGCCCGCCCTGCATCGCGCCGGCGATCAGCTCGAGGTCGCGGCGCGACTGCGGGCTGAGCAGCTCGGGCTGCTCCAGCAGCGTCGCGAGATGGCTGCGGAACACCCCCATGAACACGTCCGGGCCGCGCCGCAGCGCCGCCATCCCGCGACGGCTGAGCGAGAGCGGCGCGCCCACGGCGTTGGACGCATGCTGGCGGTAGAGCACCACCGGCGTGTCGTCGACCACCAGGCGCCCGTCCGCGCCGGCGACCAGCAGGTAGCTCCACCAGTCGTGCAGCGAGGCCAGCGGCGCACGCGAGCGCGCCACCAGCCCGGCGGCAAGGGGGTTGAGCATCATCGTGCAGCCGGTCGCCACGTTCTGCGTCAGCGAGGCGAGGAAGTCGGGCGCCCGCCGCAGCCGGAACGACAAGCCGAGCCGCTGCAGCCGCTCGTCCACCAGCACCTGGCGGGCGAAGTACAGCGCCGGCCGGTCGTCGCCCGCGGCGCGCAGGGCGTCGAGACCGCGGGCAAGCTTGTGCGGCAGCCACACGTCGTCCTGGTCGGCGAAGGCCACCGTGGTTCCTGGCGGCGCGCGGCGCAGCAGCGCCAGGAAGCTCGCGGTGGCTCCGATGTGGCCGCGCGCGTCGTCGAGCGCCACGCAGCGGTCCCGTCCGGCACCGCGCCCGAACGCTTCCAGCAGGCCGACCGTGCCGTCCGACGAGCCGTCGTCGCGCCAGAACAGCGTCCAGGCGGTGTGCGTCTGGGCCAGCAGGCTGTCGAGCTGCTCGCCCAGGAAGCGCTCGCCGTTATAGGTGGAGAGCAGGATCGCAACCCGAACCGCGCCGCCGCCCGTCTGCAGCCAGTCAGGCAGCGGAAGTGCCTTCGGCCAGCAGCGCGTCCACCGTGCGCGCCAGCCCGTCGCGCCAGGGCGGCAGCCGCGCGCCGAACACCTCGGCCAGACGGCCGCTGTCCAGGCGCGAGTCGGCGGGACGCCGCGCAGGGGTCGGCCAATCCGTCGTCAGGATCGACTCCACCGTCGGCGGGACGCGGCCGTGGCGCGCCGCCTCCTCGAAGGTCGCGACCGCCAGCCCGTGCCAGGTGGTCGAGCCCTCGCCCGCCGCGTGGAACACGCCGTGCCAGCCGTCCTGCCAGCCCGCCTCGATCCGCGCGGCCACCGCGAGGATCGCTTCCGCCAGGTCGTCGGCCGAGGTCGGGCAGCCCTGCTGGTCGCCCACCACGCGCAGCGTCGAGGTCTTCAGCGCGGCGCCGAGCATGGTGCGCACGAAGTTCTTCCCGGTGGGCGAGTACACCCACGAGGTGCGCAGCACGAGGCTGCGCGGGTTGGCGGCGAGCACCGCCTGCTCCCCGGCCAGCTTGGTGGCGCCATACACCCCGGTCGGGCTGGTCGGGTCGGTCTCAACGTAGGGCGCGCCCTTGGCACCGTCGAACACGTAGTCCGTGGACACGTGGACCATCGGCACCCCGGCCGAGGCGCACAGGCGGGCGAGCAGCGCCGGCCCCTCCGCGTTGGCGCGCGACGCCGCCGCCTCGTTGGCCTCGGCAAGGTCCACCGCGGTCCAGGCGGCCGCATTGACCACCAGCGACGGCCCGACCCGGGCGAAGGTGGCGGCGACGCTTTCCGGATGGTCGAAGTCGAACTCCGGCCGGCCGACGCGCCGCACGGCGCGATGGTGCGCGCCCGCAGCACGCTCCAGCGCCACCGCGAGCTGGCCGGAGCCGCCGGTGACCAGCATCGGCCCCCTGGCAGCATGGGAGGGGGGGCCGCTCATGCGGGGAACCAGCCGCGCGCCTCTGCGAAGCCGGGCAGCACGACATCCTTGTCGGACAGCACCGCCTCGCCCGCCGCGATCGGCCAGGGCAGCGCAAGCCCAGGGTCGTTCCACATCACGCCGCGCTCGGACGCCTTGTCGTACGGCGCGGTAACCTTGTACGAAACCTCGGTGTCCGGCTCGGTGGTGCAGAAGCCGTGCAGGAAGCCGGGCGGCACCCAGATCTGCGTGCCGTTCTCCGCCGTGATCTCCGCGGCCACCCAGCGCCCGTAAGTGGCCGAGCCGGTGCGCGCGTCCACGGCCACGTCCCAGATCGCGCCGCGCAGGCAGCGCACCAGCTTGCCCTGCGCGAACGGCGGCAACTGGCAGTGCAGGCCGCGCACCACCCCGCGTGAGCGCGACAGGCTCTGGTTGTCCTGCACGAACGGACCCTGGATGCCCGCCTCGGTGAAGCGGGCCGCGTTGAAGGTTTCCGAAAAGAAGCCGCGCGCATCGCCGTAGCGCGGCGGGGTGACCAGGATGACATCGGGAATGTCGAGCCGTTCAACTTTCAAGCGCACAGCTCCTTCGTCGGCGATCGTGTCTCGGCAGGCAGGGCCGGCAGCACGCGCGGCCGACGCCGCAGCATCCCGCCGGGCCGTGCAGGGTTCAGGCGTGGACCCCGTCCGCCAGCTCCAGCAGCAGTCGGCCGAGATCGGTCTTGCTCAGCTTCATCGCCTGGGCGCGCAGGGCGGCGGCGTCGATGAAGCCCATCCGGTAGGCGACCTCCTCCGGGCAGCCGACCAGCATGCCCTGGCGCGACTGGATGGTCTGCACGAAGGTCGAGGCCTGCAGCAGGCTGTCCGGCGTGCCCGCGTCGAGCCAGGCGCAACCGCGCCCGAGCTTCTCCACCCGCAGGCTACCCTCCTCGAGGTACAGCCGGTTGAGGTCGGTGATCTCCAGCTCGCCGCGCGGCGACGGCTTGATCGAGCGCGCCAGCTCGGTGACCCGCGCGTCGTAGTAGTACAGCCCGGTCACCGCCCAGTTCGACAGCGGCGCCGCCGGCTTCTCCACGATCTCGCGCGCCCGGCCGTCCGCGTCGAACGAGACCACGCCGTAGCGCTCGGGGTCGCGCACCTGGTAGGCGAACACGGTGGCGCCCTCGGCGCGGTGCGTGGCGCCCTGCAGCATGACGCTGAGGTGGTCGCCGAAGATGATGTTGTCGCCGAGCGCCAGCGCGCACGGCTGCCCGCCGAGCCAGTCGTCGGCGATCAGGAACGCCTGTGCCAGCCCGTCCGGCGTCGGCTGCTCCCGGTAGGCGAAGCGGCAGCCGAAGCGCGAGCCATCGCCGAGCAGCCGCCGGAACTGCGGCAGGTCGACCGGCGTGGAAATGATCATGATGTCGCGGATGCCGGACAGCATCAGCGTCGACAGCGGGTAGTAGATCATCGGCTTGTCGTAGACCGGCAACAGCTGCTTGCTGGCCGCCAGCGTCATCGGGTGCAGCCGGGTACCCGACCCGCCGGCCAGCACGATGCCCTTCATCGGGCAGTCGGGGATGCCCATCTCAGGCCGCCGTGCCGAGTCGCTGGCCGCCGTAGCGCCCGCCGCGGATCCGCTCCCACCAGGCACGGTTGTCCAGATACCAGCCGATGGTGCGCGCCAGGCCCCGCTCGAAGTCGTGCGGCGCGGTCCACTCGATCGCGGCCTCGGCGCGCGATGGATCGATCTCGTAGCGATGGTCGTGGCCGGGCCGGTCGGCCACGAAGCGGATCAGCCGCTCGCGCGCGCCCTCCGGGTCGGGCACCCGGCTGTCCAGCTCGGCGCAGATCGCGCGCACCACGTCGAGGTTGGAGCGCGGCTGGCGGGCGCCGATCGCGTAGGTGCCGCCCGGCTCGCCGCGCTCCAGCACCCGGACCAGCGCCTCCGCATGGTCGTCGACGTACAGCCAGTCGCGGGTGTTGAGCCCGTCGCCATACACCGGCAGCTCCTTGCCCTCCAGGGCGTTGAGCGTGACCAGCGGGATCAGCTTCTCCGGAAACTGCCAGGGACCGTAGTTGTTCGTCGTGTTGCTCACGAAGGTCGGCAGCCCGTAGGTGTGCTGCCACGCCCGCACCAGATGGTCCGATGACGCCTTGCTGGCGGAGTACGGCGAGCGCGGGTCGTACGGCGTGGTCTCGGTGAACGGCGGGTCGCCGTCCTCCAGCGCGCCGAACACCTCGTCGGTGGAGATGTGGTGGAAGCGGAACGCCGCACGGCGCTCCGCGGGCAGCCCCGACCAGTAGCGCCGCGCCGCCTCCAGCAACACGAAAGTGCCGACCACGTTGGTCTGGATGAAATCCCCGGGCCCGTCGATCGAGCGGTCGACGTGGCTCTCCGCGGCGAGGTGCATCACCACGTCCGGCTGGTGCGCCTCGAACGCCGCCGCCATCGCGGCCGCGTCGCAGATGTCTGCGCGCACCAGCACATGGCGGGGATCGTGCCGCGCCGCCTCCAGCGCGTCCTCGGACGCGGCATAGGTCATCTTGTCGATGTTGACCACGTCGTGCGCGGTGTGGCGGATCAGGTGCCGGATCACCGCGGAGCCGATGAACCCGCAGCCGCCAGTCAGCAATATCCGCATGAATCGCGTCCCGTCCCTGGGTGCCTGCCTCACGGGCCGGCAAGGTGCCAGCCCGTCCGCCGCGCGGCAACCTGCACGGTGGCACGGACGGCGACCAGATGCACGACCCTGGCCGGCTCTCGTCGCAATCCAGGGTAGCACGCCGGGATTGACGAAGTGTTTCCGCCGCCCGGCGCGACGCGGCGCCGGGGGCTTTGCCGCCCGGGACGGCCCGACCTAGTCTGTGCGGCGCGACGCCCGCCCGGCCGCCGCGAACACCGGAGGCGACCATGGCGCGTGCCCCAACCAAGCCCGGGCGCCGCCCCCCCGCACAGCCGGCGCCGACCGCCGCCCCCGGCTCCGCGCCCGCGACGACGGGAGGGCCTGCCACCGCGTCCGCCGCCTCCGCCAGCCCGACGCCACCAGGCCGGCGAACCGCCGCGGCACCTGCCCCCGCGCCCGCGCCGCCCTCTCGCCGCGCCGCCGGCACGCCCGCCGCGATCCCGCCACCGAAACCCGCCGCCCCGCCCCGACCCGATCCGGCGCCCGCCGTCTCTCCCACCGTCGCGCCCCTCCCGACGCCCTCCCTGGCGCCCGGCAGCGTGACCGTCGCCCTCCCCCGCCGCCACGGCGCCGCCTCGCTCGGCCTGCTGCTCGACGACCTGTTCGAAGGCGAGCTGGCCGCCGGGCCGGGGGAGCGCGCCGTCGCCGTCCGGCTGCCCGGGCACCGCCTGCCGTCCTGGCTCGACATCGTCGACCTCGCCGACGGCCGCAGCGTCCTGGAGCGCCGCGTCGACCTCAGGCCGCGCTTCGGCCTCGTGCTGCACGCCCTGGCGCTCGAAGGGCTGGAGATCGCCGGCCGCTTCACCCTGGGCGGCCCCGACGCGGCCCACGTCGCGCGCCACCTCGCCGTCGAGCTGCTCGACGGCACCAGGATCGCCGCCACCGGCATCGCCGCGCGCCAGGACGGCACGCCTGACGCCTCGTACGGTTTCCGCCTGCCGCTCGGCATGCTGCCGCCGCGCAACGGCGCCCTGACGCTGGTGCCCAGGATCGGCGGCGCGTCGCTGCCCGCGACCCTGCCCGTCACCCCCGCCGAGATCGGCATCGTCGGCATGCTCGACGGCCTGAGCCCAGGCGGCATCGCCGGCTGGGCCATGGACCTGCGCGACCCCGCGCGCCGCGTGCCCGTGTCGCTGGTGATCGACGGCGAGGTGGTCGCCGAGGCGGTGGCAGACGGCGTGCGCCACGACCTGCAGGCCGCGGGCGTGGGCGACGGCTTCCACGGCGTCGAGGTCCCGCTGCCCGCAGAGCACCGGCGCGAGCGGCGCGTCGGCCTGCTGGTCGCCGGCACCGCGCTGCACCTGTCCGGCGGCCCCGTCACCCTGCTGCCCTCGCCCGCCGTGGTCGGCTGTTTCGACACCTTCCACGGCCTGTCCGCGCACGGCTGGGCGTTCGACCACCTCCACCCCGACCGCAAGGTGGTGGTCGAGGCCGTCGCCGCGGGCGAGCGCGTGCTCGGCCGCGCCACCGCCGAGCAGTTCCGCGGCGACCTGCTCGACGCGGGGATCGCCAGCGGCTACTGCGCCTTCAAGATCGAACTCGGCGCCCACTTCCTGTCCCTCGTCGGCCAGCCGGTCGCGGTGCGCGTGGTGTCCACCGGCGACTTCCTGCCGGGATCGCCGCGCACGGTGATGCCCAACCCCAACCTGCTGCGCTTCGTGCGCCGCCGCGACCGGCTGACGCCGCGCACCCTCGCCCGACTGCGCCGCCGCCTCAACCACGTGGCGAGCGGCCGCGGCATCAGCCTGGTGATGCCGGTGCACAACACCCGCGCCGAGTGGCTGGTCCAGTCGATCTCCTCGGTGCTGGCGCAGTGGTGCGACCACTGGGAGCTGATCTGCATCGACGACGGCTCCACCGAGCCCCACGTCGCCCCGCTGCTCGCCCACGCCGCCGCCCGCGACCCGCGCATCCGCGTGCTGCGCTCGGCGGAGAACGTCGGCATCGCGCGCGCCGTCAACTTTGGCCTGCGCGCCGCGCGCCACGCCCACGTCGCCTTCCTCGACCACGACGACGCGCTGGAGCCCGACGCGGTCTGGCAGCTGCTGCGCGCGATCATCCGCACCGACGCCGACTTCCTGTACTCCGACGAGGCGCTCACTGACGAGAGCATCGACGCCATCACCGAGCCCCGTGCGCGTCCGGCGTTCTCCCACGACTACTACCTGTCGCACCCCTACGTCGTGCACATGCTGTGCATCCGCACCGACCTCGCACGGCGCATGAACGGCTGGGACGAGCGCATGTCGATCTCGGCCGACGTCGACTTCTTCCTGCGCGCCACCGAGCACGCCCGCCAGGTCGTCCACGTCCCTGCCGTGCTGTACCGCTGGCGCACCCACGCCGGCTCCACCGGGCATTCGAAGCAGGCCGACGTGATGGCCGCGACGAGGGGCGCCATCCAGTCCCACCTCGACCGCACCCGCCCCGGCGCCACGGTGTCGGACGGCGTGTGGTTCAACCAGTTCCGCGTCGACTGGCCCGCCGCCCCCGGCCTGGTGCTGGTGGTGATCCCCACCAAGAACCGCCACGAGCTGGTGCGCGCCTGCATCGAATCGATCGAGCGCACCGCCGACCTGTCGCGCCTGCGCATCGTGGTGATCGACCACGCCTCCGACGACCCCGCCGCCCGCCGCTACCTGCGCACGCTGGCGAAAACCCACGTCGTGATGCCCTACGCCGGGCCGTTCAACTACGCGGCGATGAACAACGCCGCCGTGCGCGCCCACGGCGAGGGCTGCGAGTTCGTGCTGTTCCTCAACAACGACATCGAGGCCATCCAGCCCGGCTGGATCGCCCGAATGGCCAGCCTGGCGCAGCGCCCGGACGTGGGCGCGGTCGGCGCCCTGCTCATGTACGGCGATCACCGGGTGCAGCACGCCGGCGTCATCCTCGGCTTCAACGGCTCGGCCGAGCACGCCTTCAAGTTCACCAACGTCTGGCTCGACGGCGGCACGCCCGAGAAGCCCGGCCGGCGCAACCTCGGCACCAACTGCGCGCTGACCTCGGTGCGCGACTACTCCGCGGTCACCGCCGCCTGCCTGATGACGCGCCGCGCCGCCTTCGAGGCTGTCGGCGGCTTCGACGAAACCTTTGCCATCGGCTTCAACGACACCGATTTCTGCCTGCGCCTGCGCGCGGCCGGCCTGCGCGTGCTCTACGACGGCCACACGATGCTCTACCACCACGAGAGCGCCACCCGCTCCACCACGAAGCAGGTGTTCCACCCCGAGGACACCGCGCGCCTGCTCGACCGCTGGGCCGGCCTGTTGCGCGACGGCGACCCGTTCTACAGCCCGCTGCTCAGCGACAAGACCCAGGACCACGTGCTGCGCGAAGACGACGGCTGCCGCGTCGCCCACGCGCCCAGGGTCACGGCGCTGCTAGGGTGAGGCGAAAGCAGGCAAGGCCAGGGGCTCTGCCCCCATGCCTGAAAGCGGGGACCCCGCCAAAGGCAAGCCTTTGGAATCCATTCCTTAAGTAGCGGGATCAAAGGGTCCTCGGACCCTTTGCGGGTCTGGGCAGAGCCCAGCCTTGCTTCCTTCCTGCCTACCGTGCCCACGCCACGAACCCCGCCGCCGCCGCCGCCAGCACCCACAGCGGGTTGACCCGCGTGAACCCCAGCAGCCCCGTCGCCACCGCCGTCGTCCCCCACCCCATCCACCCCGTCTCCGTGCCGCGCACCAGCACCAGCGCACTCGCGAAGATCATCCCCGCCGCCACCGGCGCCAGCGCGCTCTCCACCACGGGGCGCCACGCCGCCCGCTCGTGCCGCTGCCACACCCTGGCGGCGAGGAACACCGCGAGGCAGGACGGCGCGTACATCCCCACCGCGGCGACCAGCGCCCCCGGCAGCCCCGCCGCCTTCTGCCCGACCAGCACCGCGATCAGCGACCCCGGCCCCGGCGCCGCGCGCGACAGGGCGAAGGCGTCGAGGAACTGCGACGCGCTCATCCAGTGGTGCTGGTCCACCGCCGCGCGCTGCATTGCCGGCAGCACGCCGCTGCCGCCGCCCACCGCCACCAGCGACAGCGACGCGAACAGCACCAGCAGCTGCAGCAGCGTGGCGTTCACAAACGCCCCCCCGCCGCAGCGGCCCTCACCGCCGCACCGCCATCAGCGCCACGCTCGCCGGGATCGCCACCAGCAGCGTCGGCACCAGCGGCCAGCCCAGCACGCCCACGCCGATCGCGAGCACCGCCGCGATCCCGAGCTGGCGCACGCCGCGCAGGCTGTCGCGGGTGATCTGCACCCCGTTGGCCAGGATCAGCCCGACCGCCGCAGCCCCCATCCCGCCCAGCGCCGCGTCCACGACCGGGTTCGCCCCCTGCCGCAGCAGCACCGCGCCCGCGGCCAGCACCAGCGCCGCCGGCACCCCGATCAGCCCGGCCAGCGCCGCCAGCGCCCCGGGCCCGCCGCGCAGCGTGGTGCCGATGAACACCGCCAGGTTGACCGCGTTGGCCCCGGGCGCCACCTGCGCCAGCGCCAGCCCGCTGAGGAACGCGCCGTCCGCCATCCAGCCGCGCCGCAGCACCACCTCGCGCCGCATCCACGCGCTGAGCCCGCCGCCCCAGGCCTGCAGGCCGAGCCGCAGGAAGCAGAGGAACAGGGCGGCCAGGCTCGGCGGCGTCATGGGCTCTCCTGCGTCGCCGCGCGCGCGGCCGGCCGGGCTTGGCCGGAAGGTGGCCGACCCGCGCCGCCGGGGCAACGCGTCGCCGGCGCGTGTGCAGCCGGACGCCGCCGCAACCGCCTTGATGAACATCCGGCTTTGTCGCACGTTCAGGTGCGCAGCCGGATGCAAGCCGGCCTGTCTGCATCAGGGAGTCTCGCCATGTCCAAGCCCGTGTCCGCCCCCCGCTCCGGCCTCGCCGGGCGTATCGCCCTGCTGGCCGTGCTGGCCCTGTCGTCCGCCTCGCTGTCGGCCTGCAACACCGTGGCCGGCGCCGGCGCCGACGTCAGCTCGATCGGCCGCGGCGTGACCGGCGGCGCGGCCGGCACCAAGGCCGCCATCACGCCCTGATCCATGCCCCCCGCCCGCCCTGCCGCCGTTCGGGCGGCACGGCGGGCGATGCGGGCCCTACACCTTGCCGGCCCGGGTGGTTTATAGACCCGCCATGACCGCCCCGCCCGCCTTCCCCCCGACCGACGCGCCGCCGCAGGCCGGCCCTGCCTCCGGGCCGGCCCTGGTCACCGGCGCCACCGGCTTCGTGGGCTCCGCCGTCGCCCGCGCGCTGGCGGCCCAGGGCGAGACGCTGCGCCTGCTGGTCCGCCCGAACGGCGACCGCCGCAACCTCGCCGGCCTCGACGCGGAGCTGGCGGAAGGCGACCTCACCGACCTCGCCTCGCTGCGCCGCGCCGTCGCCGGGTGCGCCCGGCTGTACCACGTGGCCGCCGACTACCGCTTCTGGGTTCCCGACCCTGCCGCCATGCTCAGCGCGAACGTCGACGGCACCACCACGCTGCTCACCGCCGCCGCCGAGGCCGGCGTGGAGCGCATGGTCTACTGCAGCTCCGTCGCCGCCCTCGGCGTGTTCACCGACGGCACCGTCGCCGACGAGGACACCCCGGTCGACCCGGCGCTGGTGATCGGCACCTACAAGCAGTCCAAGCACCGCGCCGAGCAGGCCGTGCTCGCCCTGGTGCGCGAGCGCGGCCTGCCGGTCGTGATCGTCAACCCCTCCACCCCCGTCGGCCCGCGCGACATCAAGCCGACGCCCACCGGCCGCATGATCGCCGACGCCGCCGCCGGCCGCATGCCCGCCTTCGTCGACACCGGCCTCAACGTCGTGCACGTCGACGACGTCGCCGCCGGCCACCTGCTGGCGATGGAACGCGGTCGCATCGGCGAGCGCTACATCCTCGGCGGCGAGGATTTCTCCCTCGGCGACCTGTTCGCCACCGTGGCGCGCATCGCCGGCCGCAGGCCGCCGCGCCTCCGCCTGCCGCGCCAGTCCCTCTACCCCCTCGCCCTGGCCTGCGAGGCGCTGGCCAGGGTCGCCGCCGTGCCGCCGCTGGTGACGCGCGAGATGCTGGCGATGTCGCGCAAGAAAATGTTCTTCTCCTCGGCCAAGGCCCGTGCCGAGCTCGGCTACGCTCCGCGTCCCGCCGAGGAGGCGGTGCGCGACGCCGTCGCTTGGTTCCGCGAGCACGGCATGGTCCCGCCCGCCGCCAGGGCCGCGGAATGACGCCGGCGCGCAAGCGCGGCAGGCAAGGCCAGGGGCTCTGCCCCTGGACCCCGCCAAGGGCAAGCCCTTGGAACCCCCTCCTTGAGTCAAGGGATCAAAGGGCCCCACGGCCCTTTGCGGGTCTGGGTAGAGCCCAGCCTTGCTTCCTGCCAGGCCGCCTCCCGTGACCGTTCTGGCCGCGCTCTCGCTCCTGGTGTGGGCCTACCTGCTCCTCGCCCACGGCCGCTTCTGGTCGGCCGGCCCGGTGCTCGCCCCCGCCGCGCCGCGCCGCGCGCCGCCCGTCGCCGTGGTGGTGCCCGCCCGCGACGAGGCCGCCAGCATCGGGCGTGCCCTGCGCTCCCTGCTCGCGCAGCGCTACGACGGCGCGCTGCGCATCGTGCTGGTCGACGATGGCAGCACCGACGGCACCGGCGCCCTGGCCCGCGCCCTCGTGCCCGGGAACGGCGTTCGCCTCGAGGTGCTGGACGGCCGCCCGCGCCCTCCCGGCTGGAGCGGCAAGCTGTGGGCCCTGGCGCAGGGCGTGGCCGCGTCCGGCGACACCGAGCTGGTGCTGCTGTGCGACGCAGACGTCGAGCACGACCCAGAGCACGTCGCCACCCTGGTCGCGCAGATGGAGCGCTCCGACTGCGACATGGTCTCCGAGATGGTCGCGCTCAACTGCGAAAGCCCGGCAGAGCGCGCCCTGGTGCCCGCCTTCGTGTTCTTCTTCCAGCTGCTCTACCCGTTCCGCCGCGTCGCCGACCCGCGCAGCCACACCGCGGCGGCCGCGGGCGGCACCGTGCTGATCCGCCGCGACGCCCTGGCCCGCATCGGCGGCCTCGAGGCGATGCGCGGCGCCCTGATCGACGACGTCACCCTCGCCGGCCTGGTCAAGCGCGGCGGCAGGATCTGGCTCGGCCACAGCCGCCTCGCCCGCTCCATCCGCCCCTACCCCGGCGCCGCCGACGTGTGGCGCATGGTCGCGCGCACCGCCTACGTGCAGCTGCGCCATTCGCCGCTGCTGCTGCTCGGCACGGTGGCCGGCATGGTTCTGGTGTGGATGGTGCCGCCGCTGGCCGCGCTGCTCGGGCATGGCGCGACACGCTGGCTGGGGCTGGCGGCCTGGGCGGCGGCATCGGGCGCCTACCTGCCGACGCTGCGCCGCTTCGGGCAGAGCCCGCTGTGGGCGCCGCTGCTGCCTCTGGTCGCCGGCTTCTACACCGCGGCGACGCTGGGCTCCGCCTTCGACCACCATCGCGGACGCGGCGTCGTCTGGAAAAGCCGGGCGTACCAGGGGACATGATGCACGACACCGCGCAGGCCGGGACCACGGCGACCAGGCCGCTTCCCGCCGACGACACGCCGCCGCCCGCCCACGCGCCGCTCGCCTCCGTGGAGCAGTGGTCCGGCAAGGACCGGGCTGACGAGAACTTCCCGGTCGGCGTGCTGATCCGCGCCAGCCTGCGCCCGCACGTCCATGCCTACTACGCCTTCGCCCGCAACGCCGACGACATCTCCGACAGCGAGACGCTGCCCGCCGCCGACAAGATCGACCGCCTCGACCACATGCAGGCCGTCCTGCTCGGCGAGGCCACGGACGGCGCCCCCTCCGCCACGGCACTCCGCCGCAGCCTCGCCGCCACCGGCGTCACCCCCGCGCACTCCACCGACCTCCTGGTGGCATTCCGGCGCGACGCCGCCACCCTGCGCACCGCCGACTGGGCCGAGCTGCTCGAGTACTGCCGCTTCTCCGCGATGCCCGTGGGCCGCCACGTGCTCGCCCTGCACAACGAGGACCCCAGGACCTTCCCGCCGTCCGACGCGCTGTGCGCCGCCCTGCAGGTGCTCAACCACCTGCAGGACTGCGCCGAGGACCTGCGCCGCCTGGACCGCTCCTACCTGCCGCAGGACCTGCTCGCACGGCACGGCGCCAGCGTGGAGGACGTGCTTCGCCCCGCCGCCCCCCCCGGGCTGCGCGCCGTCTTCGACGCCCTGCTCGACCGTTGCGACGCGCTGAACGACGAGGCCGCCGCCCTGCCCAGGCTGGTGCGCGACCCGAGGCTGCGCCTGGAAACGGCGGTGATCCTCGCCCTGTCGCGCCGCCTCGCCCGCCACCTGCGCCGCGCCGACCCGGTCGCCGGGCGCGTGAAGCTCGGCCGCGCCGACGCCGGCGCCAGCCTGCTGCGCGCCCTGCCCTCGCTCCTGCCCTCCCGCCGCACCAGGCCGGGAGCCGCCCCGCTCGGCGCCGACCCGTCCGACCTCGCCGAGGTGGAGCGCCTGGTGCGCGCATCCGGCACCTCGTTCTTCCGCGGCATGAAGGTCCTGCCGCCCGACCGCCGCGCCGCGATGTATGCGATCTACGCGTTCTGCCGCGTGGTCGACGACATCGCCGACGACGAGGCGCCGTTCTCCACCAAGCTGCCCCGCCTCGCAGAATGGCGCGCCCGCATCGACGCGATCCTCAAGGGCCGGGCCGAGGACGCGGTCAGCCGCGTGCTGCTGGCCGCCACCGATCGGTTCGGCCTGAGGCGCGAGGACTTCACCGCCGTGATCGACGGCATGCAGACCGACTGCGAGACCGTGATCGTGGCGCCCAGCGAGGCCGAGCTGGACCTGTACTGCGACCGCGTCGCCGCCGCCGTCGGCCGCCTCTCGGTGCGCGCGTTCGGCGACAGCTCCGCCGAGGCCGACCAGGTCGCCTGGTCGCTGGGCCGCGCCCTGCAGATGACCAACATCCTGCGCGACCTCGCCGAGGACGCGGAGCGCGGCCGCCTCTACCTGCCCCGCGAGTGGCTCGACGCCGAGGGGGTGCCGCACGACCCGGCGCTCGCCCTGCGCCACCCTGCCCTGCCCGCCGTGTGCGCGCGCGGCGCGGCCCTCGCCCGCCGCCGGTTCGCCGACGCCCGCGCCGCAATGCGCGCCTGCGACCGACGCGCCATGCGCCCCGCCCGGCTGATGGCCGACACCTACGACGCGATCCTGTCCCGCCTGGAGCAGCGCGGCTGGCAGCACCCGGAGCGGCGCGTGTCCCTGCCCGCCTGGCGCAAGCTGGCGATCGCGCTCCGCCACGTGGCCGCCTGAGATGCCGCGCGATGGCCCCGGCGGCGACGCCATGATCCACGTCGTGGGCGCGGGCCTCGCCGGCCTGTCCGCCGCGATGACGCTGGTCGAGGCGGGCCGACGCGTCACCGTGCACGAGTCCGGCCCGCAGGCCGGCGGCCGCTGCCGCTCCTACTTCGACCGCGAGCTGGGCTGCCGCCTGGACAACGGCAACCACCTGCTGCTGTCCGGCAACCGCTGCTCCTGGGCGTTCATGGACCGCATCGGCACCCGCGACACCATGGGCGGCCCGGCCACCGCGCTGTTCCCGTTCATCGACGTCGCCACCGGCGAGCGCTGGACGGTGCGCCCCAACGCCGGCCGCGTGCCCTGGTGGGTGCTCTCGCCCCGCCGCCGCGTGCCCGGCGCCGGCCTGCGCGAGTTCGCCAGCCTGCTGGCGCTGCGCCGCGCCCCGGCCGGCGCCACCGTCGCCGAGATGCTGCCGGCCGGCGAGCTATCGCGCCGGCTGCTGGAGCCGCTGGCGATCTCCGCGCTCAACACCCCGCTGGCCACCGGCAGCGCCCGCCTGCTCGGCCGCATCATGGACGAGTCGCTGTCGCGCGGCGGCCGCGCCTGCGTGCCCGCCTACCCGCGCGAGGGCCTGTCGGAAACCTTCATCGACCCCGCCGTGGAGTGGCTGCGCCGCCGCGGCGCCAGCGTGCACACCGCGCACCGCATCGCCACCCTGTCGCTGCACGGCGACCGCGTGGAGGCGCTCGGCAGCCCCTCCGGCACCATCACCCTGGGCCGCGAGGACTCGGTGCTGCTCGCCGTGCCGGCGCCCGCCGCCGCCGCGATGCTGCCCGGCCTGGTGGTGCCCGACGAGTTCGAGGCCATCGTCAACCTGCACTACCGCATCGACGCCGCGCCGGGGGAGGCCGGCTTCGTTGGCCTGGTCGGCGGCACCGCGGAGTGGGTGTTCCTCAAGCCCGGCGTGGTCTCGGTGACCATCAGCGCCGCCAACCGCCTGGTCGATCGCACCGCCGAGGACCTCGCCACCTCGCTATGGCCCGAGGTGAGCCTCGCCGCCGGCCTCCAGGCGCCGCTGCCGAAATGGCGCGTGGTCAAGGAGAAGCGCGCGACCTTCGCCGCCACCCCCGCGCAGGACGCCCGCCGCCCGGGTGCGGCCACCACCTGGCACAACCTCGCCCTGGCCGGCGACTGGACCGCGACGGGCTTGCCGGCCACCATCGAAGGTGCAATCAGGTCCGGCCGCACCGCGGCACGCCACCTGCTCGCCGGGTGAGGCCCGCCGCATGCGACACACCGCCCGACACCTCACGTCCCGCGACAGCCAGCCCGGGACCCACGGCGACTGGACCCGCGATGCCCCCTGACACGATGCTGACCGATGCCGCGCGGGGTCCCGCCGACGACGCGTCCCTCGACCGTGCCATCGACGCCGCCCACGCCGCCCTGCTGCGCCGCCAGAAGCCGGACGGCCACTGGGTGTTCGAGCTGGAGGCAGACGCGACCATCCCCGCCGAATACGTGCTGCTGGAGCACTACCTCGACCGCATCGACCCCGCACTCGAGGCGAAGATCGGCACCTACCTGCGTGCGATCCAGGGCGCGCACGGCGGCTGGCCGCTGTTCCACGACGGCGCGTTCAACATCTCCGCCAGCGTCAAGGCTTACTACGCGCTGAAATGCCTCGGCGACCCCGCGGACGCCCCGCACATGCGCCGCGCCCGCGATGCGATCCTGGCCGCCGGCGGCGCGGAGCGCTCCAACGTGTTCACCCGCCTGCAGCTCGCGCTGTTCGGCCAGGTGCCGTGGCGCGCGGTGCCGGTGATGCCCGTCGAGATCATGCTGCTGCCGCAGTGGTTCTTCTTCCACCTGTCCAAGATCAGCTACTGGTCGCGCACCGTTGTCGTGCCGCTCCTGGTGCTGCTGGCCCGCCGGCCGGTGGCGCGCAACCCGCGCGCCGTCGCCATCCCCGAGCTGTTCCGCACCCCGCCCGACCGGGTGCAGGACTACATCGCCGGCCCGTACCGCTCGCGCTGGGGGAGGACCTTCAGGCGCGTCGACCAGGTGCTGCGCGTGGTGCAGCCCGGCTTTCCCGGCGCGGTGCGCGAGCGCGCGGTCGCGGCCGCGATGGCGTTCGTCACCGAGCGCCTCAACGGCGAGGACGGCCTGGGCGCGATCTACCCGGCGATCGCCAACACCGTGATGATGTTCGACGCCCTCGGCGTGCCCGCGGACGACCCGCGCGCCGCGATCGCCTGGGCCGCGGTGCAGAAGCTCCTGGTCGTCGGCGAGGACAGCGCCTACTGCCAGCCTTGCCTGTCCCCGGTCTGGGACACCAGCCTCGCCGGCCACGCCGTCGCCGAAGCCGCGGGCGAGGCTAGCCCCGCGCTCGCCGCCGCCTGCGACTGGCTGGTCCCGCGCCAGATCACCGACGTCGTCGGCGACTGGGCGGTGCGCCGCCCGCACACGCCACCCGGCGGCTGGGCGTTCCAGTACAACAACCCGCACTATCCCGACGTCGACGACACCGCCGTGGTCGCCATGCTGCTGCACCGCGCCGGCGACCCGGCCCACGCAGGGTCGATCGAGCGCGCCCGCCAGTGGATCGTCGGCATGCAGAGCAGCGACGGTGGCTGGGGCGCCTTCGAGCCCGAGAACACCCACGACCACCTCAACCACATCCCGTTCGCCGACCACGGCGCGCTGCTCGATCCCCCCACCGCCGACGTCACCGCACGCTGCGTGTCCTTCCTCTGCCAGCTCGGCGACGCCCGCGACGGCCGCGCCATCGCCCGTGGCCTCGGCTACCTGAAGCGCGACCAGGAGCCGGACGGCTCCTGGTTCGGCCGCTGGGGCACCAACTACATCTATGGCACCTGGTCCGCGCTGTGCGCCCTCAACGCCGCCGGCGCCGGCCCGCACGACCCCGCGGTGCGGCGCGCCGTCGCCTGGCTGCTGTCCGTGCAGCGTGACGACGGCGGCTGGGGCGAGGACGAGGAAAGCTACGGCGACGCCCCGCACGGCCGCTACCACCAAGCCACCCCGTCGCAGACCGCCTGGGCGCTGCTCGGCCTGATGGCCGCGGGCGAGGCCGCCCACCCCGCCACAGCCCGCGGCATCGCCTGGCTGCAGGCCGCCCAGCGCCCGGACGGCGAATGGGACGAGCTGCCCTACACCGCGGTCGGCTTCCCCCGCGTGTTCTACCTCCGCTACCACGGCTACCGGCTGTTCTTCCCGCTGCTCGCCCTGGCCCGCCACCGCAGCCTCGCGCGCAGCGCCAGCCGCAGGGTCGCGTTCGGCTTCTAGTGGCCGCCCCCGGCCTGCCGCTCCGCGCCAGCATCGGCGTCCTGGTCGGCCTGGCCGCCGAGGCCCGCATCGCCGCCCCGCTCGGCTGCCCAGTCGCGGTCGGCGGCGGCACGGCCGCCGGCGCGGACGCCGCGGTGCACGCCCTGCTCGACGGCGGCGCCGAGGCGCTCGTCAGCTTCGGCCTTGCCGGCGGCCTTGACCCGGCACTGCCGCCCGGCACCCTGCTGGTGCCGCGAACCCTGATCGTGGACGGCCATGACCCGCTGGCGGCCGACGCTGCGCTGTGCGCCTGGCTCGGCGGCGCGACCCCCGGCGCGCTGTTCTGCGGCACCGCCATCGTCGCCGACACTGCCGGCAAGCGCGCCCTGCACGCCCGCACCGGCGCCGCGGCGATCGACCTGGAAAGCGGCGCGGCGGCGCGGGCTGCGGCCCGGCACGGGATCGGCGTCGCCGTGCTGCGCGCGGTGTGCGACCCGGCCGGGCGCGACCTGCCACCGGCCGCGCTGGCGGCACTGGACGGCGCCGGGGCGATCGGCGCGGCACGCGTGCTCGGCTCGCTGCTGCGCCGCCCTGCCCAGGTCCCGGCGCTGCTCCGCCTCGCCCGCGATGCCGCGGCGGCGCAGCGGGCGCTGCGGGAGCGGGTGCGGCTGATCGGGGCGCCCTGACTCCAGCGGCCGGTTGTCCTGACCGGTCAGGACAGGAAGGCCAGGGGCTCTGCCCCCACGCTTGAAGGCGGGGACCCCGCCAAAGGCGAGCCTTTGGAATCCACTTCTTAAGGCCGGTCCAGGGGCGGCTCCCTCCGGTGGCCTTTCCGACGATCCAGGCGGATCATCGGCACCTTTGGCCACCTTCGCCTGGCGGGTCTGGGCAGAGCCCAGCCTTGCTTGCCTCAACAAGGCCAGTGCTTTCGGCCACCGATGTCAGCCCCTCAGCGGACCCGCCCCGGCCTGCCCGTGCTCCTCGCGCCACAGCGCGTATGTCCTGCGGCAAACCGCCTGCCAGACCTCCAGGGACGGCTCGCCCAGCTCGTCCGGACCCGGCAGCCGGTCCAGTCGCCCGCAGTACAGCCCCGCCCGGCGACGCTCGACGGAGCCCGCCGGGTGCATGTCGTCGGCAAGGGTGACGTACAGCAGCGTGGCCTGGCACAGCCCGCGCAGCAGGCTCCAGATCGGGATGATCTCCGCCTCCTCGAGTGGCGCCTCGCGGCGCAGCACGAAGATGCGCGACGCATCGCCCAGGTCGTCCAGCATCATCCGCCGCATGACCGACAGCCGCGCCGCCAGGATCGCGCGCACCCGCTCCGTCGACATGGCGCCATCCTTGACGTCGGCCAGGACCCCCAGGCTGTAGGCATCCTGCACGCCCATGTAGTCGGACGGACCCTCGTAGAGCTGCACCGTCGTCAGCCGCAGGCTCGCCGGATCGTCCACCCCTTCGAACCTGCAGGCGAGGCCGTGCGCGATCTGCGCCAGGCTCATCCTGGCGTGGCGGAACAGGCTCGGCACCTCCAGGCCGAACCGCTGCTGCACCACGTTGAACTCCGCGTTGTCGCCCAGGCTGCGGAAGTGCTGCATCAGCCGCTTCGGCGCCATGTGCTCCACCGACTCGCCCCAGAGCGCAGGGGCGAACGGCAGGGTGCGGACGTCGAGCGCCATCAGCCACACGGACAGCACGCGCATGTCGTCGCCGCGGCCCAGGTCGCAGGGCCGCATCCCGCCGGGATGCAGCAGGCGCACGCGAAGCACGCCGTCCTCCTCCAGCAGGCTCGCCGGGAACGCCACCACCGTCGCGACCTCGGGCGAAACCCGCTGGCGTCCCATGTCGAAGCCGTTGAGCAGGATCGTGACGTCCTGCGGACCGTCGAAGGGGGACAGCGTCAGCGACAGCTCGTAGCCGGGGATCGCGGCGCCACCCTCCCGGCGGAGTTCGCCCAGCGGCAGCCGGAGGTCGCTCTCCTCGCCGACCGCCCAGAGCCCGTCAGCCTCTGGCTGGCTCCAGCCGGCGCCGAGGCAGTCCAGCGCCGCCTCGCCGAGCCGGAACTGCAGCGCCAGCACGGTGCGCTGCGCCACCGGCGGCACCGGCCCGAAGAAGGCACGGGTGCGGGTGACGTCGTCGGCGGGGCCCGCCGCCGCAGCACCCACCTCCGCAAGCAGGATCGCGCGCTCCGCCTCGTCCTGCCACGGCTCGCGGCGCAGCGGCGCGTCGCGCAGCCGCTCGAACAGCGTGCCGTTCGCCCTGACCTGGCTGTCGTCGGCGAAACTCGAATCCGCGGTCGGCTGCATTCCTCCCCTGATCGAGAGGTACTCGTATTCGCCGCCCTCCCGCGACGGGTGCCAGAACCCGCCCATGCCGTCGCGGATCATGCGCTGCGTCAGGTCGACGTGCTCGTGGCCGTAGCCGCGGAAGCGCGTGTCGAAGTAGCCCACGCGCTCGATCGCCCTGCGGCTGAACGCGGACACCTGCGCCGTGCTGGCGATGGTGACGAACGGGTCGTCCAGCGAGCCGGCGCCGCGCAGGACCACCTCGGCCGGGAACCACTCGCCGGCATAATTCACGTGGTCGTAGCGCAGCGCCGCCTCCGCCCACGTCGTGAGCCAGCCGACCTCCGCCGGGAACGCATCGTCCTCCAGCAGCACGATCGCGTCGTGGCCGCGCTGGAACAGAGTGTAGAGCGCCCGGTTCTTGTTCCACGCCACGCCGCGGTTGCGCCCGGTGACGAAGTCGAGCCCGGTGCCCGCCAGATACGCGACGGTGCCGTCGACGGAGCCGTCGTCGGCCACCATGAGGTCGAACGGCTCCGGCGTGACCGCCCGCAGGCGCGCAAGCGTCTCCTCGAGCTTCCACTTGCGGTTGTAGGTCGTGACCCCGACACCGATCGAAGGCAAGATCATGCTCCGATTCCACACCTCGACATACTAGGGCAGTCAGAGGCCCCGTGGCGAGATGGCGCGACTGCTCCCCGATGCGGCCGCACGGCATGCCAGACGGAAGGCCTCAGCGCGTGGGCGTCGGCGGCGTGGTCGCGTGGTCGTAGAAGCCGCGCCCGGACTTGCGCCCCAGCCACCCGGCCTCGACGTGCTTCACCAGCAGCGGGCACGGCCGGTACTTCCCGTCACCGAACCCCTGGTGCATCACCTGCATGATCGACAGGCAGGTATCGAGCCCGATCAGGTCCGCCAGCTCCAGCGGGCCCATCGGATGGTTGGCCCCCAGCTTCATCGCGGTATCGATCGAGAGGACGTCGCCCACGCCCTCCTGCAGCGCGAACGCCGCCTCGTTGATCATCGGCACCAGCACCCGGTTGACGATGAACGCCGGGTAGTCCTGCGCGCTCGCCACCGTTTTCCCCATGCGCACGGCGACCTCGGAGACCGCCTCGAAGGTCGCGTCCGCCGTGGCGATGCCGCGGATCACCTCGACCAGCGCCATGACCGGCACCGGGTTCATGAAGTGCATGCCGATGAACCGCTCCGGCCGGTCGGTACCGGCCGCCAGCCGCGTGATCGACAGCGACGAGGTGTTCGACGCCAGGATCGCGTCGCCGCGCAGGTGCGGGATCGCCGCCGCGAAGATCGCCTGCTTGACCGCCTCGCGCTCCGTGGCCGCCTCGATCACCAGCCCGCAGTCCGCGAGCCCCGCCTGCTCCACCCCGGTGACGATGCGCACCAGCGCCGCCGCGCGCGCCGCCTCGTCCACCTGCCCCTTCGCCACCTGGCGCGACAGGTTGCGCCCGATGGTGGCCACCGCCCGCCCCAGCGCCGCCTCGTCCGCATCCAGCAGCACCACGTCCAGCCCGGCCAGCGCCGCCACATGGGCAATGCCCGCGCCCATCTGCCCCGCGCCGATCACCCCGACCCGGGTGATCCCCGTCGCAGCCTGGCTCATCCGCGCGCCAGTTCCGCCTGCAGCTCCGGCAGCGCGGTGAACAGGTCGGCCACCAGCCCGTAGTCCGCAACCTGGAAGATCGGCGCGTCCTCGTCGCGGTTGATCGCCACGATGACCTTGCTGTCCTTCATGCCCGCGAGATGCTGGATCGCCCCGGAGATCCCGATCGCCAGGTACAGCTCCGGCGCCACGATCTTGCCGGTCTGCCCGACCTGGAAGTCGTTCGGCACGTAGCCCGCGTCCACCGCCGCGCGCGACGCGCCCATCGCCGCCCCCAGCCGGTCCGCGATCGGCTCCAGCAGGGAGAAGTTCTCCCCCGAGCCCATGCCGCGCCCGCCCGACACCACCACCCGAGCCGCCGACAGCTCCGGCCGCTCGGATCGCGACAGCTCCGCCGACACGAAGCGGCTGCCACCGGGCGAGGCCACCGCCGGCGCGTCCTCAACGGCCGCCGAACCGCCGGTCGCCGCCACCGGGTCGAAGCTCGCCGCGCGCACCGTCATCACCTTGATGGCATCCGACGAGCGCACCGTGGCCAGCGCGTTGCCGGCATAGATCGGCCGCACGAAGGTGTCGGCGTCCTCCACCCCGGACACGTCGCTGATCTGCTGCACGTCGAGCAGCGCGGCCACCCGCGGCATCACGTTCTTGCCCAGCGCCGTCGACGGCGCCAGCAGGTGCGTGTAGCCCGGCGCCAGCGCCACCAGCAGCGCCGCCAGCGGCTCCGCCAGCGGGTGCGCGTACGCTTCGGCCTCGGCGCGCAGCACCTTGGCCACGCCCGGCAGCGCCGCCGCCGCGCCGGCCGCCGCCGCCGTGGCGTCGCCGGTGACCAGCACGTGCACCTCCGCCCCCAGCCGCGACGCAGCCGCGACCGCGGAGCGCGACGGCTGCTTGATGCCGACGGGCTCGTGCTCCAGCAGGACCAGGACGCTCATCAGATCACCTTCGCTTCGCTGCGCAGCAGCTCGACCAGCTCGGCCACGCTGGCCACCTTGCGGCCCGCCTTGCGCGTCGGCGGCTCGCTCACCCGAAGGGTGGTGAGCCGCGGCCGCGCGTCCACCCCCAGCGCCTCCGGCGTCAGCGTCTCGATCGGCTTCTTCTTCGCCTTCATGATGTTCGGCAGCGTCGCGTAGCGAGGCTCGTTCAGCCGCAGATCCGCGGTCACGATCGCCGGCATGCGCAGCGCCACGGTCTCCAGCCCGCCGTCCACCTCGCGCGTGACCAGCAGCTCCTCGCCCTCGACCGCAATCTTGGACGCGAACGTTCCCTGCGGCCAGCTCAGCAGGGCGGCCAGCATCTGCCCGGTCGCATTCATGTCGTCGTCGATCGCCTGCTTGCCCATGATCACCAGGCCGGGCTGCTCGCGCTCCACCAGCACCCGCAGCATCTTGGCCACCGCCAGCGGCTCGGGCGAGACGTCGGTCTGCACCAGCACCGCGCGGTCCGCCCCCATCGCCAGCGCCGTGCGCAGCGTGTCCGCGCACTGCGCCACCCCGATCGACACCACGACGATCTCGCTCGCCACGCCGCGCTCCTTGAGGCGCACCGCCTCCTCGACCGCGATCTCGTCGAACGGGTTCATCGACATCTTGACCCCCGCGGTCTCGACGCCGGAGCCGTCCGCCTTCACGCGGACCTTCACGTTGTAGTCGATCACGCGCTTGACGGGCACGAGGAGCTTCATGGGATCTGCGTTCTTCCGGGTCGGGCGGCAGGCGGTGCGGCCTGGATGGGGCGAGCCCGCCCGCCGCATACGATCCGGTCCAGGCCGGCAGCCGTACGCGCGCGAGAACGACCCGCCGCCTCGCGCGCGACCGTGCCGCCTGCGCACAACGCTGTCAAACGACGGGCGCCGATCACGGCCGGGCTGACTGTCAGGCCGCTACTGCAGACAAAAAGGCAAGACTCTTCTTTTTCTGAAGAAAAAGAAGCAAAAAGACTTTGCCCATTGAGCTCCGGGCGCGCGGCCGGCCCCGGAATCCAATGGGCCAAAGTTCTTTGGTTCTTTCTTTCAAGAAAGAACACGCTTCCTTCCTGCCTTGGGGCAGGAAACCGTCGGCTTCTAGTGCTTCAGCAGGGTCACCAGCAGCAGGAACAGCACCAACGCGGCGCCCTGCAGCGCGATGCGCCACTGCATCAGCCGGTTCGACCGGTGCGGATCCATGCCGCGCGCAAGGCCGATCAGGCCTGCGCCCAGCACCAGCACCACGCTCGCGAGCGCCAGGACGACAAGGATGGTCAGCACCGTGGTCATGGCAGCCTGTATGGGGAGGCCGGCTTGTCTTTGCACCCCCGCAACCGTCGCCGCGGATCGCCGCGGCCCGGCCCCGGGCGCCGCGGCACCGAGGCGCGGCATCATGGCCGCGGTTGACAGCGCCGGAAGGAGCATGGTTCGCCCGCGTCATGCGACACCCTTCGCCGGCCCCGAACGCCCCGCCGCCCCTCGCCCCGCTCCGCCGCTGCCTGGCGGCGCTGCTGGCGATCGCCCTGTCGGCGGCGGCGATGCGCCCGGCCGTTGCGGCGGACGCCGCACCCGTCAGCACGGCGCAGGCCCAGCAGATTCTCGACCTGCTCAACGACCCCGCGAAACGCGCGCAGTTCGCCGCCACGCTGCAGGCCATGGCCAGGGCCGCCCCCGCCGATGCCGCGGAGCCGTCCGGCGCCGCCCGGCCCGCCGCGCCCCGTCCCGCCGCCGTCGCGCCTGCGCCCGCCGCCCAGCCCGCGGCCACGGAGGAGTCCAAGGCGCCGAAGCTTGCGCCCGACAGCCTCGGCGCCGCGCTCATCACCCAGAGCGCCGACTGGTTCACCGACCTCACGGGCCAGGTGTCCACGGCGACCCGCACCCTGGGCGACTTCCCCCTGCTCTGGGCCTGGGTGGTGCGCACCGTCGAGAACCCGGACTCCCGCGACAGGGTGACCGACGCGGCCTGGAAGCTCGCCGTGGTGCTGGGCGCTGCGATCCTGGCAGAGCAGGCGCTGCGCCGCGTGCTGCGCGCTCCCACCGCGCGGCTCGCCCGTGCCGCCCCGGAAGGCTCCGGCGAGCCGGACGAGGACCCCGACACCACCGATCCGGACCGAGAGGCCGAGACCGCTGCCCTCCCCGCCGGCGCCCTGGCCAACACCGGGTCCGCGCTCGGCGACCGGACCGGCCCTGCCAACGTGCCATTCGCCGCCGACGCCATCCCGCCCGGCCTGCCGATGGTCCTGTGGCCCGAGCCCACCATCGGCGACGAGCTGTCCCGCCCCGCCCAGGACGCGCCCGCCCCGTCCGGCGCGCCCGCCGGCGCCGACCTGCCCGGCCCGAGGCTGCCGGACGACCTGCTGCCCGGCCCGCCGATGCCCGATCTCGCGCACCCCGACCTCGCGCGCCCCGACTTTGCACACCGGCCCGGCGACCCGCCGGACGACCCCGGCTCCCCCGACACGCCGCTCGGCCCGCCCGCCCCGCCCACGCCGCTGCCCGGCGCCGCGGCCCCCGTGCAGCGCCGCCGCCATCGCTCCCTGCGCTCCCTGCGCCGCCTGCCCTTCGTGGTGTTGCGCCTGGCGCTGGAGGTGCTGCCGCTCGGCCTGTTCTGGCTGGTCGCAACCCTGCTGCTCGGCACCGACCTGGTGCTCAGCGCCAACACCCGCGGCGCCATCCTGTTCTACATGCAGGCCTACCTGACCGTCCGCGCCACCCTGTGCGCGGTGCGCACCCTGGTCTCGCCCGACCACAGATCGCTGCGCCTGGTCCACGTCACCGACCGCACCGCCACCACCACCATGCGCTGGGTGGCGATCCTGGTCTCTGTGGCCGCCCTGGGCTGGGCGACCGTGGAGACCGGAATGCTGTTCGGCCTCTACAGCGCCGCCCACGAGGCGCTGCTCAAGCTCGTCGCGCTCGTCGACCACCTCGCCCTCGTGGTCATGGTGCTGCAGCTCAGGGCCCCCGTCGCCGCGCGCCTGCGCGCCCGCCAGGGCCGCGACGGCCTCTGGGCCAGGGCGCTCAACCGCCTCGCCGCGGTGTGGCACTGGATCGCGATCTTCTACATCATGGCGCTGTGGCTGGTCTGGGCGTCGCAGATCCGCAACGGCTACAGCCGGCTGCTGCACTTCGCCGTCGTCACCGCCGCGGTCACCATCGCCGGCCGCCTGGCCGCCATCCTGCTGCTCGGCGGCCTCGACCGCGCGGTGCGCATCAGCCCGGACATGCAGAACCACTACCCCGGCCTGCAGGAACGCGCCGCGCGCTACTACCCCGCCGCCCGCGCCCTGCTCAGCGCCACCCTGTTCGCGCTCACCGGCCTCACCCTGCTCCAGGTCTGGGGCCTTGGCTCCGTCGCCTTCTTCTGGCGCGACCCGCTCGGCAACCGCATCATCTCCGCCGCCCTCACCGTGGCCATCGCCGCCATCCTGGCGATCGCCGTCTGGGAAGGCACCAACACCGGCATCGAGCGACAGCTCGAGCACCTGTCCAGCGACAACCAGCCGGTCCGCGCCGCCCGCCTGCGCACGCTCACGCCCATCCTGCGCACCGCCCTGCTCGTGGTCATCCTGCTCGTGTTCGGCATGACCGTGCTCAGCGAGATCGGCGTCAACATCGCCCCCCTGCTCGCCGGCGCCGGCATCGTCGGCGTCGCCCTGGGCTTCGGCTCCCAGAAGCTCGTCCAGGACTTCATCACCGGCATCTTCCTGCTGCTGGAGAACGCCATGCAGGTCGGCGACACCGTCACCGTCGCCGGCCTCTCCGGCACCGTCGAGATGCTCTCGATCCGCACCCTGCGCCTGCGCGCCGGCGACGGCTCGATCCACATCATCCCGTTCTCCTCCGTCACCACGGTGAACAACGCCAACCGCGACTACGCCAACGCCTCCGTCGCCGTCGGCGTCGGCTACGACGCCGACACCGACCGCGTCAGCGCGCTCCTCGGCGAGATCGTGCGCGACATGCGCGAGGACCCCTCCTTCGCCCCGCTCATGCTCGGCGACCTCTCGCTGTGGGGCGTCGACGAGCTCGGCGACTTCGCCGTCACCATCAAGGGCCAGGTCCGCACCACCGTCGGCGGCCGCTGGCCCGTGCAGCGCGAGATCCTGCGCCGCGTGAAGAAACGCTTCGAGGCCGAAGGCATCGACATTCCCTACCCGACTCGCACAGTGCTGCAGCCGGACGCGAAAGGAAGCGAAGACTGGGGGGAGAAGCCTCCCCCCAGACCCCGGCCTCTGAAAGAAAGCCTTCCTATATGATGCCGGTCCAGGGGAGGCTCCCCCTGGCGGGTCCAGGGCAGAGCCCTGGCCTTGGCTTCCTTGAGGATTGCCCCCATGCCCGACGCCCTGACGCTGATCGCCGACACCCTGGGCCGCGACGGCTACGCCTTCGCCCACGCGCCGGAGATGCGCGACGCCCTGGCAGGCCTGTCCGACTGGGACGGCTTCGCCCGGAGCTGGGACCGGCTCGGCCTGGACACCTACATGGCCGACGGCGGCCGCTACCGGAAGCGCCGCCACGCCGCCTTCTCCGCGTCCGCAGGCGAGGCCGGCCTGCGCCGCAAGCCGCACCAGCCGCACTACCAGAGCCGCGACCACAACGCGCTGAACGGCGGCATCGCCCGCTGGTTCGACCCGGTCGAGGACT
>CAXSFU010000009.1:0-29561 GCA_964236695.1 uncultured Acetobacteraceae bacterium
CTGGAGCAGCCGCAACCGTCGCCTGTGCCGGGACTGCGAACGCCACACACGCAAGGCCGTCGCCTTCGTGCGCCTCGCCGTGATCCGCATCATGCCCAGGCGCTGCACCGAAGCTTTTCAAAGTGAAATCAGACTTCCCGGATGGGCTCTCACGCCCGCCTTCCGGATCATGCAAAACATCAGATCTGTGCAACACAGCCCTGTTGCGCTTCACAGGCCCTGCAATTTCACGCTTCAACCGTTGTGGATCTTGCGATGCATCGAGGGTGAAAGTCCTGTAAATTTGCGGAACATGTTTGCGAAGTGCGCAGGTTGTTCATAACCGCATCGCGCGCCTACCTCGGTTACGGATAGCTCAGACTGCTCTAGCAACCTGCAGGCCAGCTTCAAACGAAGGCGGATGACATAATGGTACGGTGAAACACCCACCGCCTCACGGAATGCCCGAGAGAAATGAGACTGACTGATCCCGCCTACTTCAGCCAGTTTCTTCAACGAGAGGTTTTGCGATGGATCAACATGGATACATTCCAGGGTGCGCCTTAATCGTCGATCACTCAAGGTAGGCGAGCGTCCTGTTGAAGTGTTCTGGACGTTTGAACAAAATCTGCTTAACAGGCGAGCCGTCAAAGCACGCGACGTCATATCGACAAGAAGACCGGATTCCTGTCCACCATCCTTAGCTTCATCTAAAAGCACATGTACAAAGCGCTCAATGGTGGGGTCGGTCTTGGCAAATGAGAATTGTAAGAATACCTGTCTAGGATCACCACTGTAAAGGTCTGCACATGTCTCCTCCACAAGCTCTTGAGGGAAGTGGAGTATTACGGTATCCGGACGTCCCTTTATCGTCCAGCTTATCGGGGCCTCTGCAGGCATTACGTTGAAGTGGCCACCTTCCGACCAATACCGGTCATGGAAGCCTCCACGTTTCGCCTCGATTTGAGCAACACCGTCGAGCTGCAGTGCTATACGGTGATCACGTGTGGTGGGAACCGTAAACTCGCATGACGAAAACCTGTAACGCTGAAGCGTTATACGCTGCCAGTGTTCGCCAGCAGTGGAAAGAACCGGTCTCACCGGCATGACATCAGCGAAGGCTTCTGGAGTCAATATTTCTGGGTAAAAATCCGATTTATTTGCTATGTCAGGCTGTCTTAAGGAAGTCATCGCATCAAACTCCATGATTCCTGGTTACTATTCTCAAACAACTAATTATCTGATTAACATGCTGTTAGATAAATTACCATCGCCGTAGCTTTTACCAACGACATCGCCTCGCCCTCCCGGCAATCCGCCACGTGCTTACCGGACCCAGTGGCATTGACCGGAGAGTGACGAAGCTTGAGAAGATCATACTTCATGCTTTGATACTCAAACTTGGTCCGGTGCCGTTTCCCGCTTTTCAACCCCGTCGACAATCCATGCAAACAAGCGGGTGTGAAACGAAAGTGAGGGTCGCCTTTGCCCTGTGTTTCGAAACCCGCTCGACTGCTGGATACAGCGTTCTGCCTCCGGTTTCTCCGCTGCGAGCGAAGGTTGCCACTGCCCTCGATCCGGAGGTTGCGGTCAGCGGGAGACGTGCTTGCGAGGTCAGCCGAGTTTTTCGGCAAGGACGTGAGCTCATCAATGACGGCGACGGGCTGCACGCGATCCAGCGCTGATCGAACAGCGACGCGGTCGAAGGCGTCCACCTGGATGATCTTGGCGCCGGATTGCCGGAGACGATCGGGATCATGCCGGCAACTCCGTGCCCCTTGTGCGTGAACCGCTGGACCAACGCACGCCCGATGACGGCATTAGAGACTGTTACGGACCGGCCGGCCCCGATATTCTGTATCACCGCGAGAAGAAAGCGTGTTCCTTCTTGAAAGAAGGAACCAAAGAACTTTGGCCCACTGGGCTGCGGCGCCCCTCGCACACCTGGAGCTCCATGTGCAAAGTCTTTTTGCTTCTTTTTTTCAGAAGAAGAGCCTTGCTTTCCTGGCTGAAACAACGATCTGCTGTAAGTTCACGACAGCTTCTAGCCCTGGCAACAAAGACATCCATGCTTCTCTGCCTTTTCTCCAGTTCCAGCACATCGTGGTAGAATTACTGGGCTGGCAGCACGATCGGCTCATCTTTCTTCTTGACGAAGAAGGCAAGAAACTCCGCTGGCCTCGTCGTGCTCGCGTTGCGGCCGACGAGGTGTATATCGTCCGGACCCTCGTAGAAGGTCTGGCCGGGATGCAAGGTAACCGGTGCGGCGCCTCGCAGCTGCATCACGATCGAGCCTTTGAGCACATAGACAAAGACGTTGGCGTCGTGACGGTGGACAGGATCAACCGCTCCGGGCGCGTATCGGACCAGGAGCATCGCACCCTCCTTGCCGCCGGTGCTGGCCAAGTCTCGCGAGAGAAGCGGAGTCACCTTCGTGGTCTGGGCGGTGGCGGCGGTGGAGAACAAGAGGGCGGCGATCAGCAAGAGGCGCTTCATCGTGGTGCTTTCCTGCAAGAACAATGCTCCGGAGTCCGGCTGCGAGATGGTTCCGACATTCTTTGTTCTAGTCCTGGCCGGAAATGTTGCCTCGGCAAGCAACGCGAGTCGACAGCCATGCTTGAATTTCAGCACCGAAGCCATCGTGCGCCTTGCGCCCTACAGTCCGGGCCAGGTCAGCGAGCGTGGTGCGCGCCAGCTCGTCGCGCATCGCCTGTTCGGCGCGAAGCATGACCGCATGTATCCCGCACACGCCCTCGGTTGCCCAAGCAGGTGGCTGCGACCCGCCGTCGCGAAACAGGGCGCAACGCCCCCGTATCTGCTGGCATTCGAACAGCGGCTTCTCGCCCTCGATCGCGTCCACCACGTCCAGCACGCTGACCCGACTGGCCAGCCGCGCGAGCCGATACCCTCCACGCAATCCTTCCGACGCCGCCACGATCCCGGCCTTCTCCAGCTTCGGGAAGATCTTGGCAACGAACGAGGAAGAGACCCCCTGCAGTTCGGCGAGGTCACGGCTGCTCGCGGTCAGCCCATGGTCTCCTCCGACGGCTAGCCACAGGAGGCAGTGCAGGCCGTATTCCACGCCGTTGCCGATGAGAGACATAACACGGACTATACCGATCCGAGTTTGTGCCGCAAGCCGCCAAGTCGTTACGGCACCCTCGATCTGTTGGACTGTGGTCGCGAGGGCGCGCGGCGAAGCGGCGGCGCCATTTGCCCACCGTGTCGGCGTCGGCACCCACGTCGACGCAGATGGCCTTGTTCTCCAGCCCTGCCGCAGCGGCCAGCACGATGCGCGCCCGTCGCGCCATGGCCTGCCCGGTCTTCTGCGCCCGTGCCAGTGGCTCCAGTTCCTGCCGCTCAGCGGTGCTCAGCTCGATCGCAACTGCAGCCTTGCCCATCGCAAACACCCCTTCAGCCAAAAGAATGATCACACGAACTTCTCGATCAGGACACTGGAGGGTGCTACCAACCTGCCACCCCCGATTTCTTGCAGAATAGCGAGAAGGAAGCGGGTTCTTTCCTAAAAGAAAAAACCAAAGAATCTTTGGTCGTTGAGCAATGAAACCACCTGCACGCCCGGATTTCATTAATAAAATCTTTCTGCTTCTTTTTACTCAGAAAAAGAAGATCCTTGCTTTCCTACCAGAGGCAATAATCTGCTACGATGTTCATAACAACTTCCGGGTAACTCTCATTCTTAACTTGAACCAAATGTTTCTTTTCAGTCTTTCGTCGTGTGAAACCGGAGTGATCCCAGTTCTCAAATTTCACGGGATTTGATGGGGTGCGTACGCCACGCCATACTGTCCGACCCCTCGCGCCGGACCGATGCCGCGGAGCCCGCCCATGCCGTCCATGACGCCCGACGAGATCGACACCCTCGGCCCGGAGCAGCCGCCTCCCCGCGACGGTGCCTCGCCGATCGAGCGCGCCCGCGCCCGCATGGTCGCCACCGGCCAGTGGTCCGCGAGCCAGACCATGGGCCGGCGCTGGGCGATCGGCTGCGTGGCGCTGGAGGTCACCCAGCGCTGCAACCTGGACTGCACGCTGTGCTACCTGTCCGAGGCGTCGGAGGCGGTGCACGACGTGCCGCTCGCCGAGCTGTTCCGCCGCATCGACGTCATCCGCGACACCTACGGCCCCGACACCGACGTCCAGGTGACCGGCGGCGACCCCACCCTGCGCAGCCGCCCCGAGCTGGTGGCCGTGGTGCGCCGCCTGCGCGAGCGCGGCCTGCGCGCGTCGCTGTTCACCAACGGCATCCGCGCCACCCGCGACCTGCTGGCAGAGCTGGCCGCGGCCGGGCTGGTCGACGTCGCCTTCCACGTCGACACCACCCAGGGGCGCAGGGGGTTCGCGACCGAGCGCGACCTCGACGCCGTGCGGCAGGACTACGTGGAGCGCGCGCGGGGCCTGCCGCTGTCGGTGTTCTTCAACACCACCGTGCACCCCGGCAACCTCGACCAGATCCCCGGCGTGGTGCGCTTCATGGTGGCCAACACCGACGTGGTGCGCCTCGCCTCGTTCCAGCTCGCCGCCGACACCGGGCGCGGCACGCAGCGCGACGGTTTCGGGCAGGTGACGAAGGACAGCGTGGCCGCGCGCATCCAGGACGGCGCCGGGACGCGCATCGCCTTCGACACCCCGGGCGTGGGCCATGCCGAATGCAACCGCTACGCCATGACCCTGGTGGCCAACGGCCGGGTGCACGACCTGTTCGACGACAAGGCGCTGATGACCCGGCTGCTCTGCGCCACCGCCGGCCTGCAGTTCGACCGCACCAGCCGCCAGCGCGCGGTGGCCACGCTGGCGGCCTGGCTCGCCCGCCATCCCGCGACGGTGCTGCGCGGCTCCGGCTGGGCGGCGCGCAAGCTCTGGGCGATGCGCCGCGACCTGCTCGCCAGCCGCGCCCGAGTCGGCAAGCTCAGCTTCTTCATCCACGACTTCATGGACGCCGCAGGCCTGGACCGCTGCCGGGTGGACGCCTGCGCCTTCATGGTGGCGACCGCGGACGGCCCGGTCTCGATGTGCCTACACAACGCCCGGCGCGACCGGTTCCTGCTCAAGCCGTTCCCCGTGCAGACCGCGGCCGGCGAGGTGCTGTGGGACCCGCTCGCCGGGCACCCCGCCCTGGGCACGCGACGCCCGCGCCGCCTGCCGCTCAAGGGCCGCGCGCGCCTGGACGCCGACGAGGCGCCCGGCCGATGAGGCAACGGCTCGGCTGCCTCGTGCTGCTGCTGGCCGCAATCCAGGGCGGCGCGGCCGCCGCCCCCGCCGCCGACGCAAACACCGCCTGGGCGAGCGTGCTGCAGCGCTTCGTCGACGACCGCGGCCGCGTCGACTTCCGCGGCCTGTCGCGCGACGGCCACGACCTCGACGCGGCGGTGGCCAGCGTCGCCGCACTCGCCCCCAGCAACGCCCCCGCCGCGTTCCCCACCCTCGCGGACAGGCTCGCCTTCCACGTCAACGCCTACAACGCGCTGGCCATGGAGCACGTGGTGCGGCGCGGCATCCCGCGTCGCCTGTCCCTGCTCGGCCGCCTGGGCTTCTTCGTGCTGTCGCGCGTGACCGTCGGCGGCCGGTCGACCTCGCTCTACGACTACGAGACCGACGTCATCCGCCCGCTCGGCGACGAGCGCGTGCACTTCGCGCTCAACTGCATGTCCGTGTCCTGCCCGCGCCTGCCGCGCACCCCGTTCCACGCCGCCACCCTGGACCGCGAGCTGGACTCGGCCGCGCGGGCGTTCCTCGCCGAGCCCCGCAACGTGCAGGTCGACGGGGCGCGCCGCGTCGTCCGGCTGTCCTCCATCCTGTCGTTCTACCGGGCGGACTTCCTGGCCCGCGCCCCGGGCCTGCTCGACTACGTCAACCGCTTCCGCACCGAGCCGGTGCCCGCCGCCTATCGCGTCGAGTTCATCCCCTACGACTGGACCATCAACAGCCAGCCCGACAGCCCGCCGGCGCCTTGAAGGATCTGGTGCCGGCTCGTGAAGTCAGGCAGGAAAGCAAGAGTCTTCTTTTTCTGAAGAAAAAGAAGCAAAAAGACTTTGCCCATGGGGTTCCGGGCAGGCAGGCGGCGCCGGAGCCAAACGAGCAAAAGTTCTTTGGTTCTTTCTTTCAAGAAAGAACACGCTTTCTTCGCGCACGACAGCGCGGCTGGCAGGTCCATGGCAGACCCTAGCCCCGCAGCAGCGCCACGGCGAGCAGCACGGCCACGCCGAGCCAGACGGCGCGCGACAGCGCCTGCAGCGCGAGGAAGTGTTCGCGCGCCTTCGCGTCGGCGTCGCGGCGCAGGAAGGCCCGGTACTCGACGTAGTGCCAGTAAGGCACGCCGACGCACCACAGCACGAACACGTGCCAGAGCCCCGGCCGCCCGCCGCCCTCGTCCCACAGCCCCGCCACCAGCCAGGCGACGAGGCCGAGCCCGGCCAGGGCCACCGCGGGCCTGACGAGCGCCGCCCGCGACCTCATGGCGCGCCGCGACGCCACGATGGACGGCATTGGGCGCCACACCGGGCGCGGCGAGAGGACGGTCGCGCCCCGCCTTGCCCCGCCGGACGAGAGGCACCCGCCCCGCTCCCCCGCAGCGCGGCACGCCGCGTGCAAGCCTCTCGCCGGTGAACAGGCCGGGGGGCGGGGATGGGCGACGACGCGGGTGCTGGACGGCCCCACCGGGCGAAGCCGCCGGCCGCGACCGCTGCGGCCCGCGCAGCGTGAGCGCCCTCGTGGCCGGGCCGCGCCCGCACAGCAGGCTCGAGGATCTGCTGGCGCTGCTGATCGGCTCGCTGCTGATCGGCCTCGGGCTGCTCCTGCTGCAGACGGCGCAGCTGTTCACCGGCGGCATCGCCGGGATCGCCCTGATCCTGCACTACCTCACCGGCCTGGCGGTCGGGCCGCTGTTCGTCGCGGCCAACGTGCCGTTCCTGCTGTTCGCCTGGCGCATGATGGGGGCGGCGTTCACGCTGAGGACGCTGGCGGTCAACCTGCTGCTCGCCGCCATCTCCCTGGAGCTGCCGCAGGTGATCCGGGTCGAGGTCCATCCTCTGTTCGCGGCGCTCGCCGGCGGCGTCCTGGTGGGCCTGGGCATCCTCACCCTGGTGCGCCACCGCGCGAGCGTGGGCGGCATCGGCGTGGTCGCCCTCTGGGCGCAGGATCGCCACGGCATCAGCGCAGGGCGGGTGCAGATGGCGGCCGACGCGCTCATCCTGCTCGCCGCCCTGCTGGTGCTGCCGACCGGCCGGCTGCCGCTGTCGGCGGCAAGCGCGTTCCTGTTCGACCTGATCCTGCTGCTGAACCACCGGCCCGGACGCTACGTCGGGTTCTAGCACCGGCCACCACCGATCTCCTGCGCGAAGGGGAAAAGAAAGCGTGTTCTTTCTTGAAAGAAAGAACCAAAGAACTTTTGCCCACAGGACTCCGGAGCCGCCCGCCTGCCCGGAACCCAACAGGCAAAGTCTTTTTGCTTCTTTTTCTTCAGAAAAAGAAGAGCCTTGCCTTCTTGTCTGATGCAACAGCCCACCACGCCCCGTGGGTGCGCGCAGCATCCCGGTCCCGCCGCCCGCCTCAGCGAGGCGGCACCCGCAGCGCGAGCAGCTTCCTGGTCAGCTCGTCCAGGCTGACGCTGCCCTTGCTCAGCACCTGATTCGCGCCGCGCAGCCGGCGGCGGTCCTCGGGGGTGAGGCTGAGCGAGGTCAGCACCACCACCGGCACGGTGCCGCAGCCGGGCCGCTCGCGCAGCCGCTCGATGAACTCGAAGCCGTCCATCACCGGCATCGACAGGTCGAGCAGGATCACCCTCGGCAGGGCGCGCGCCACGTGCTCCAGCGCGTCCCGGCCGTCCTGCGCCTCGGCGACGCTCCAGCCCTGCTTCTCCAGGGCGTGGCGCAGGCGCCCCCGGGTGTCGGCGTCGTCGTCGACCACCAGCACGTCGCCTTCGGCGTTGCGGAAGCGGTCCATGACCAGCCCCAGGCGGTTCCAGTCCACGGGCTTCATGATGTAGTCGGCGGCGCCGAGGCTGGAGGCCAGCGCGCGCTGCTCGAGGAAGGTCACCATGATCACGGGGATGCCTGCCACCGCCGGGTCGGCCTTCAGCGCGCCGAGCACCGACCAGCCGTCCATCCCGGGCATGGTGACGTCGAGCAGGATGACGTGGGGGCGCAGCGCCCTGGCCATCGCCAGGCCCGTCGCGCCGTCGGCGGCCGTGCGCGCCGCATAGCCGGTGCGCTCGAGGAAGCGGCCCATCAGCTCGCGCTGCGTGGCGTCGTCGTCGATCACCAGCACGACCTCGCGCCCCTCGTCCGGCACCGGCGCCGGCTCAGGCTCGGCCGCCGGCGGCAGCGTCGCGGGGATGCGCACGAGGAAGGTGCTGCCCGCCCCCGGCGCGCTGCGCACGCCCACCTCGCCGCCCAGCAGCTCGCCGAACGCGCGGGTCAGCGACAGGCCGAGGCCGGTGCCGCCGAAGCGGCGCGTGGTGGAGGCGTCGGCCTGCTCGAAGCGCTGGAACAGCCGCGACATCTGCTCCTCGGACATGCCGAGGCCGGTGTCGGTGACCGAGTACAGCATCCAGTCCGCGCCCCCCGGCCCGCCCGGCTCGCGGACCGCAGACAGGGTGATCAGGCCGCCTTCGGTGAACTTCGCCGCGTTGCTCAGCAGGTTGAGCAGCACCTGGCGCACCCGAGTGATGTCGGAGTGCATGCGGCCGACGTCGCCGCCCAGCACCAGCTCGAGCCGGTTGTCCTTCTTGCGCACCAGCCCCTCGGCGGTGGCGGCGACCTCGCGCACCATGTCGGCGACGTCGAAATCCTCGGCGAAGGTCTCCATCTTGCCGCTCTCGACCTTGGACAGGTCCAGCACGTCGTTGATCAGGCCGAGCAGGTGGCGGGCGTTGGTCTCGACCTTGCGGATGTCGCGCACCACCTCGTCCGGCCCTGCGCCGTCCTCCACCTCCTCGACCAGCATCTCCGCGTAGCCGATGATCGCCGACAGCGGGGTGCGCAGCTCGTGGCTCATGTTGGCCAGGAACAGGCTCTTCGCACGGTTGGCCCCTTCCGCCTCCTCCAGCGCCAGCGCCTGGCTGCGCTCGGCGTCGCGCAGCGCGGTGATGTCTGTGAAGGTGGCGAACCAGCCGATGACGCTCTCGGCCGCGTTCGCGTCCTCCGCCGGCGCGCGGATCGGCAGCGCGCGCGACAGGAACCAGCGGAACGACCCGTCGGCCGCGCGCAGCGGGAAGGTGTCCTCCCAGGCGGCCCCGGTGGCGAAGCTCGCGTCCAGGCTGCGCTCCACCCGCTCCACGTGGTCGGGATGGTGCACCACCGTCCACCCCGACGCCGCCATCCGTTCCGGCGTCGTGCCGGTGAACGCGTACCAGCGGTCGTTGTACCAGGTGATGCGGCCGGACGCGTCGGTCATCCACGACAGCTGCGGCGTGGCGTTGGCGATGGTGCGGAACCGCGCCTCGCTCCTGCGCAGGTCGCCGGCGATCTGGTGGCGCTCCAGGGCGCGCCCCATCATCTGGCCGAGCGCGGTGGTCGCTTCCAGCAGCGTGTCGTCGGCCTCGATCGCGTCCTGGTCGTAGAACTCGACGACGCCCACCACCGCGGGCCCCATCCGCACGGGAAAGGCGATGGTGCTGCGCAGGCCGCACCCGGCGGCGCCGGGCAGGCGCGGGTCCGGCGCCTCCGCCGCGAGGTCGGCGACGTAGATCGACTCGCGCGCCTGCCAGGCCCGCAGCGCAGCGCCGCCCGGCCCCGACGCGGACGGCCCTGCCCCGCCGCCACCGGGGTCGTCCCGCATCGCCGCGTCCGGGCCGGGCCAGCGCGCGGCCAGCGCCAGGCCGCCCGGCACGGCCTCGTCCTGCCGCCAGAACAGCCCGAGGTCCCAGCCGAAGCCGCTCCCGATCGTCTGCAGCAGGCGCGCCAGCATCTCGTCGCGGCCGATCGCCTCGGCGAGCACCTGGCTGACCGCGTGCTGCACCGCCAGCCTGACCCTGGCGTCCTGGCGCACCCTGTTCTCGGCGAAGGTGACGACGCTGCCGGTGGCCTGCGCGCCGTCGAGCACCGGATAGGCCGAGTACTCCGCGAAGAACGAGCTGCCGTCGCGCCGCCACAGCAGCTCGTTCTCCAGGCGCACCGGCCGGCCGCTGCGCGCGGTGTGCAGCAGCGGGCAGTCCGCCTGCGCGAAGGCGCTGCCGTCCGGCCGGGTGTGGTGGATCGCCTCGTGCATGTTGCGCCCGACCAGCTCGTCGGCGCGGTCGTAGCCCAGGATGCGCACGGCGGCCGCGTTGGCGAACAGGCAGCGGCCCTGGGTGTCGACGCCGTACACCCCCTCGCCGAGCGCGTTCAGGAATGCCCATGGCGACAGCCCGGCGGCGATCTCGACCAACTCGACCCTCCTGCGTCCTGCCGGGTCGCCGGCGGAGCGGAGGCCGACGCACGGGCGTCACCCTCGCTACCACGCGGACGCCACGCCGCGCGAACCCGCCCCCGACCGGGCGCAAGGCGGGCGCCCGCGCTCCTGCGCACGGTCGCGAGCCGGCCTCAGCCCGCGAGCTGCCGGTTCCAGCTCCTCGCATCCGGGCGCAGCCGCGCGAAGCCGGCGCCGCATTCCAGGGCAAGCCCGGCCATCCCCTCGGCCACAAGCTCGCCCTCCTCGCCCTGGCCGCTCGCCCAGACCAGCTGCACCTGCTCGGACAGCAGCACCTGCAGCGCCCTGCGCGTGCTCGGCGCCCAGCCGCCGCCGGTCGAGGCGTACAGCGTGCCGACCTGCCAGCCCTCGATGCTCGCCAGGCTCAGGGCGTCGATCACGCTCTCGGTCACCGCGACCCGCGTGGTGTCGATGTGCTCGCCGACCCTGAACAGGGACTTGCCCGCATGGGGGCTGAACGCCTTGCAGCGCGGCCCCTGCATCTCCCAGCCGGTGATCTGCCCCTTGGCACCCTGGTGCAGGGCCCAGACGGTTCCGTCGCCGCCCTCGCGCAGCCCGCCGCCGAACAGCGCGTTGTTGATGCTGAAGGCGGGCAGCCGCCGCTTCCTGACCAGGTAGTCCCAGCCCGGGGAGCCGGCGGACAGCAGCGGCGCCCTGCGCCAGATCCGCCTGGTGTCGGCCACCACCATCCTCGACCCCTGGACCGCGGCCCAGGGCCCCGACTCGAGGCCAGCGAGGCCCGTCGCCGGCCGGTCCGCAGGCGCCCCCCAGGCGGGCCGCCCGGGCGCCCCGGCGCCGCCATGCCCGTCATCGAGGGCGGGCGCCGCCCCGACCCGCACGGACGACATCCACGGCCCACCGGGCGCCCGGCCGGCGCGCGTACGCGCGGCCAGGGAGTCTGCGGCACGCCTGGCGCCCTGTCCGCTCCACCGGGTCACGCGCCGCCGCCGGACGTGGCGCATGGCTCGACCGGCGCTTCGGCTTCCTGTTGCATCGTCCATCCTCCCGGCTGCAGCCGCCCGGCGCGGCAGGCCCCTGCCCGAGAATGGCTGTGCGGTATGGGGCTGTGTCAAGGACGACCGGGCACGGCCCCCACCGCATCGCAGGCCGCAACGCCCGCCCCCGCCGGCCTGCCCGTCAGCCCCGGCGCTCCAGGTGGCGCACCTCGTCCGTGACCTCCTGCAGGCTGACGTCGCCCTTGCGCAGGACGCGGTCCGCGCCCGACAGCGCCGCGCGCTCCGCCGGGCTGACGTCGCGCGCGCTCAGCACGACCACCGGGAGGTCGGAGCAGCCGGGGGTTTCGCGCAGCCGGTGCAGGAACGCGAAGCCGTCCATCACCGGCATGGTCAGGTCGAGCAGGACCAGCCGCGGCGGCGCGTGCAGCATCGAGCGCAGCGCCTCCGCCCCGTCGCCCGCCTCGGCCACGCTCCAGCCGTCGCGCTCCAGGACGCCGCGCAGGCGCCGGCGCATGTCGGGGTCGTCGTCGACGACCAGCACGTCGCCGCCCGGCCCGCGGAACTGCTCCATCAGCGACCTCAGCCGCGTCCAGTCCACCGGCTTGGCGACAGCGTCCGCCGCGCCAAGGGCGGCGCCGAGGGACGCCTCGGCCACGAAGCTGACCATGACCACGGGAAGCGCTGCCGTCGCTGGATCGGCCTTGAGCGCCTGCAGCACCGACCAGCCGTCCATCTCCGGCATCACCACGTCGAGCAGGACCACGCGCGGCGCGAGGCTGCGCGCCAGCGCGAGCCCGGCCCTGCCGTCGGCGGCCGTGCGCACCGCGAAGCCCTGGCGGCGCAGGAACCGCGTCATCAGCTCGCGCTGCGCCGCCTCGTCGTCGATGACCAGCACCAGGTCGCGCCCCGCCTCGTCCGCGGCGCCTGCGGCCGCCATGCCGGCGGCCACGCCGTCCGCCTCCCCGCCGGCGGGGTCGTCGCGGGCCCCGGGCGCGTCCTCCGGCCGGGGCAGGTCGGCGGGCCCGTCCGCGGGCAGGCGCAGGGTGAAGCAGGTGCCCCTGCCTTCCGTGCTCTCCACCGCGATGTCGCCGCCGAGCAGGTGCGCGAACGCCTGGCTGAGCGCCAGGCCGAGCCCGGTGCCGCCGAAGCGCCGCGTGGTGGTCTCGTCGGCCTGGGTGAAGCGCTGGAACAGCCGGGCGAGCTGGGCGGGCGACAGGCCGATGCCCGTGTCCTGCACGGCGAAGCTCAGCCGTTCGCCCGACTCGCCGGCCTCGCGTCGCACGCGCAGGGTGATCCGCCCCGCCTCGGTGAACTTGGCCGCGTTGCTGAGCAGGTTGAACAGGCACTGGCGCAGCTTGACGACGTCGGTGCGGATCGCGCCGAGGCCGTCGGCGAAGTCGAGCACCAGCACGTTGCCCTTGCGCCGGACCAGCCCCTCCACCGTGCCGGCCGCCTCCTGCAGGAATCCGGACAGCTCGGTGTCCTCCAGGAACAGGTCCATCTTGTTCGCCTCCACCTTGCTGAGGTCGAGGACGTCGTTGATCAGGCTCAGCAGGTGCTTGGCGTTGGACTTGATCCTGCCCAGGTCGGCCAGCATGGCGGCCTCCCCGTTCTCCTCCGCCTCCTCCTCCAGCATCTCGCTGTAGCCGATCACCGCCGACAGCGGCGTGCGCAGCTCGTGGCTCATGTTGGCGAGAAAGGCGCTCTTCGCGCGATTCGCCTCCTCCGCCGCCTCCTTCGCAGCGTCCGCCACCTCCCTGGCCTCCTCCGCCGCCTCCTTTGCGGTGTCGGCGGCCTGCCTCGCGGCGTCGGCCTCGTCCTTGGCGACCTGCAGCAGGGCCTGGCTGCGCGCCAGGTCGGCCACCGTCTTCTCGTTCTCCAGGATGGCGCGGCGCAGCGTGTCGCAGATCGCCACCATCGCCCCGCCGACCACGAGGTACTGCACCAGGGCGATCACCTGCCCGGTGCCGAGGCCCGGCGTGGCGCGGTCGTGCAGGAAGAAATAGGCGGCGAGCAGGTCGGACAGCAGCACGCCGGCCAGCCCGGCGCGCCAGCCGAACGCCAGCGCGCACAGGAAGATCACCGGCATGTAGAGCAGGAACGGCGCGGTATCGAGCGGGGCCAGCAGCCGGATGAAGGTCATCAGCACGATCGCGACCACGGTCAGCCCGTAGCGGCCGGGCGCGGGCAGGCGCCGGCGCGACAGATATGTCAGGATGTCGTGCATGTCGGCCGCCCCGTGGCCGGCGGGGACTGGCATCAGGCCCGTTCCGGCGGTAGCCACCCTGAAGGCCGGACCCGCCCCGGTGCAAGCCGCCGGGCGCGGCAGGATTCCCCAGGAGGACGAATGACGGAGAGCGAGGCGGCGATCCGGGTGAACCGCGCGCCGGTGCTCACCCTGTGGGCGGCGATCGTCGCGGAGCGCCTCGGGCACGACGAGGACGCGGCGCTCACCCTGGGCCGCGCCGTCGCGGGCGCCAGCGCGCGCGTCAAGGCCCGCTCCATCGGCCTGGAGGAACGCGACGCCGCGCCGCCCGCGCCGGCAGCCGCCCCGCGCACCATCCGCCTGCTCGGGCGCGACGTGCCGGTCACGGAGCACGACGGCAGCGACCACGCGCTCGACGGCGGCAGGGCCGCCTCGCCGCAGGCCGCGCGCGCCTACGTGGCGAAGGCGTTCGGCGCCCGCCTGCCCGACGTGCGCCGGGCGATGGAGGCGCTGGCCGACAGCCTGCCGCCCGAGGCGCTGAACCGCACCGGCTTCCGCCTCTACGAGGCCTTCCGCCCGGAGGTGCCGCCCGGCACGAAGGGCTGGGGCGCCAAGGGCGTGCTGGATCTCGCGCGCATCGCGGCCGCGGCACAGTGACCGGCGCCGCCACGCCCGCGGCCCGCGGCATCGCAGTGCCCGCGCCCGACCGCGGCTTCCTCGGCCACCCGCGCGCGCTCGGCGTCCTGGCGGTCACCGAGGGCTGGATCGGCTTCTCGTTCTACGGGATGCAGTCGCTGCTGGTGCTCACCATGACGGGCCGGCTGCTGCGGCCGGGCCACGCCGAGCACGTGCTCGGCCTCGGCGCGTTCCGCGCGGCACTCGGCGTCGTCTACGGGCCGCTCGGCACCGAGGCGCTGGCCGCCGCCATCATGGGGCTGTACGCGGCGCTGGTCTTCGCCACCCCGGTCGGGGGCGGGCTGCTGGCGGACCGCCTGCTCGGCCGCACCCGCACCGTGGTGCTCGGCGCAGTGCTGATGACCGCGGGCCACTTCCTGCTGACGTTCGAGGCCTGCTTCCTGCTCGCCCTGGCATGCCTGGTCGCCGGCATGGGCTGCGCCGGCAGCCTCAGGGCGCAGGTCGGCGCGCTGTACGGTCCGGGCGACATGCGCCGCGCCGACGCCTTCCAGATCTACTCGATGTCGGTCAGCGTCGCCGTCATCCTGGCGCCGCTGGTGTGCGGCACCCTCGGCGAGTCGTACGACTGGCGCTGGGGCTTCGCCGCCGCGGGCACCGGCATGCTGCTCGGGCTGGCGACCTATCTCGCCGGGCGCCGCTGGCTGCCGCCGGAGCCGCCGCGGCTGCGGGACCGCACGGGCGCGGCGCCGCGGCTCGCCGGCCGCGACTGGCGGGCGCTGGCGGCGCTGGCGGCGCTGCTGCCGGTGCTGGCCGTGGCCTCCGTGGGCAACATGGAGATCTTCAACGCCTACCTGGTCTGGGGCCGCGACAGCTACGCGCTCGTCTTCGGCGGCCGCACCATGCCGGTGAGCTGGCTGCTGTCGCTGGACGCCTTCGTCGGCGTCGGCGCCCTGGGCGGCTCGGTGCTGTTCTGGCGCCGCTGGGCCACGCGGTGGCGCGAGCCGCACGAGCTGACCAAGATGACCGCGGGCGCCGCGATCCTCGCCCTCGCCCCGCTCGTCCTCGCCGCCGCGTCGCGCCAGGTGGCGGGCGGGCACCGGGCCGGCCTGGGCTGGGGCTTGGCGTTCCACGTCGTCAACGACATCGGCTTCGCCAACCTCTACCCGGTGGGCATGGCGCTGTATTCCCGCGCCGCGCCGCGCGGCCTGGGCGCCACCGTGGTCAACGCCTATTCGCTGCACCTCTTCCTGTCCAACCTGCTGGTGAGCTGGCTCGCGGGGCTGCTGGCGACGATGCCGGCGGAGCGCTTCTGGCTGCTGCACGCCGGCCTGATCGCGGCGTCGGCCGTGGTGCTGCTGCTGTGCGGCCCGGCGCTGCGGCGCATCCTGGCCGCGCCCGGCCCGGACGCGCCCTCGCCCCCACGGTGACGGAGCCGGCGCGCCAGGCAGCGTCGTCATGGGCGCCCCCGCCCGCGTCATGCCTCCCGCCCGCGTCATGCCCCGCCGGATTGCCGCCCAAGCGCGCCGTTCGGTATGAACGCCCGCGCAGCACGGGAGCCCCGCATGACGATCAAGGCCGGCGACACCATCCCCTCCCTGACCCTGGTGGAAGCGACCGGGGACGGCCCCAGGGAGGCCAGCACGGACAGCCTGTTCGCCGGCCGCACCGTGGTGCTGTTCGGCGTCCCCGGCGCCTTCACGCCGACCTGCAGCGCCCGCCACCTCCCCGGCTTCGTCGAGCACGCGGCCGCCCTCGCGGCGAAGGGCGTCGACACGATCGCCTGCCTCGCGGTCAACGACCCCTTCGTCCTGAAGGCCTGGTCCGGCGCGCAGGACCCCGACGGCACGGTGCGCATGATCGCCGACGGCTCCGGCACGCTGACCCGCGCCCTCGGCCTGGAGCTGGACCTGTCGCACCGCGCCATGGGCGTGCGCTGCCAGCGCTTCGTGCTGATCGCCCGGGACGGCCGCGTCGAGCACCTCGCCGTCGAAGCGCCGGGCGCCTTCGAGGTCAGCCGCGCGGAAAGCGTCCTGGCGCTGCTCTGACCGGCAAGGCAAGGCCAGGAGCTCTGCCCCTGGACCCCGCCAAAGGCAGGGCCCTTGGAACCCCTTACTCAAGTGGAGCCGGTCCAGGGGCGGCTCCCTCCGGTGGCCTTTCCAACGATCCAGGCGGATTGTCGGAACCTTTGGCCACCTACGCCTGGCGGGTCTGGGCAGAGCCCAGCCTTGCTTCCTTCGACAGTCCAAAGCTTTCGGCCGTTGGCATGATCGCCCTGGAACCCGCCGTCCCGCGGCAGGGCGCCGCTCACGTCACCGCCCGGCGCACGCGGAACCGCGGCTCGCGCCAGTCCTCCCCCGCCATCACCGCGCGCAGCGCCTCGACCGCGTCCCACAGGTCGACGTGGCGCAGGTACAGCGGCGTGATGCCGAAGCGCAGGATGTCCGGCGCCCGCACGTCGCCGACCACGCCGCGCGCGATCAGCGCCTGCATGATCGCGTAGGCCTCCGGGTGGCGGAACGACACCTGGCTGCCGCGCGCCGCCTCCGCCGCCGGGCTCGCCGAAACCAGCCCCGCCCCCGCGCAGCGCTGCGCCACCAGCGCCTCCAGCAGCGCGCCCTGCCGCAGCGACTTGGCCCGCACCTGCGCCATCGGCGCCCGCAGCGCGATGTCCACCCCCGCCTCCAGCGCCGACAGCGCCAGGATGGACGGCGTTCCCACCAGGCCGCGCGCGATCCCCGCCGCCGGCGCGAAGCCCTCGCGGAAGCCGAACGGCTCCGCGTGCCCGAGCCAGCCGGTGATCGGGAATCGCGCCTGCGCCTGCAGCCCCGGCGCCACGTACAGGAACGCCGGCGCCCCCGGCCCGCCGTTGAGGAACTTGTAGCCGCACCCCACCGCCAGCTCCGCCCCCGCCGCCTCCAGCGCCACCGGCACCGCGCCCGCAGAGTGCGCCAGGTCCCACAGCACCAGCGCGCCCGCCGCCCGCGCCGCCGCGGTGAGCGCCGCCATGTCGGCCATCGCCCCGGTGCGGTAGTTCACGTGGGACAGCAGCGCCACCGCCACCTCCGGCCCGAGCCCGCCCGCGATCCCCCCCGGCTCCACCAGCCGCAGCGCGTGCCCCTGCCCGAGCAGCGCCACCAGCCCCTCGGCGATGTAGGCGTCGGTGGGGAAGTCGCCGCGCTCGGCCAGGATCACCCGCCGCCCCGGCCGCAGTCCCAGCGCCACCGCCAGCAGCTTGAACACGTTGACCGACGTCGAGTCCGCCACCGCCACGCTGCCCGGCGCCGCCCCCAGCAGCCGGCCGATCTTCTCCCCCACCGCCAGCGGCAGCCCGAGCCAGCCGGCGTCGTTCCACGACCCGATCAGCCCTCGGCCCCATTCCCGCTCCACCACCTCGGCCACCCGCCCCGGCGTCGCCCGCGGCAGCGCGCCGAGCGAGTTGCCGTCGAGATACACGCCGGCCGGCAGCACGAACTCGTCGCGGAAGGCGGCCAGCGGGTCGTCGCGGTCCAGCCGCTCCAGGTCCGCGCGGGTGATGGCCATCGAGGTTCCCTCCAGAAAGCAAGCAAGGTTGAGGCTCTGCCTCAAACTCCGCCAAAGGCGAGCCTTTGGAATCCTCTCCTTAAGCCCAGGGTTTCCAAAGGGCTCCGCCCTTTGGCGGGTTCGGGCAGAGCCCGACCTTGCTTCCTCACTCCACCGCCACCTCGCGCACCCGCGTCGTGAGCGCCACCGCCGGCACCAGCGTCGCCAGCGCCAGCGTCGCCGCGGTGATCGCGAACACCGCCCAGAACGTCAGGTGCAGCGCCTGCCCCAGCGCCGCGCGCACCGCCGCCTCGCCCGCGACCGCCGCCGAGCCGTCGAGCAACTGGCGCACGCTGTCGAAGCCGACCGCCTGGCGCGCCAGCCCGAGGTTCAGCACCCCGCCCAGCACGGTGGCGCCCAGCGTGCTCCCCAGGTTGCGCGAGAAGATGTTGGACGCCGTCGCCGCCCCGCGCTCCGCCCAGCCGACGCTGTCCTGCACGATCACGATCGCCGACGTGCTGAGGAACCCCATGCCCAGCCCGAGCACGGCGGAGCCCGCGCCCGCCAGCACCGGCGAGCTGCCCGGGGCCAGCGCCACGAACGCCAGCGCCCCGGTCGGCAGCAGCGCCGCGCCGAACAGCAGCGTGGCGCGCAGCCCGAAGCGCGAGAAGTTGCGCGCCGCCACGGTGGCGCCGACCGGCCAGCCCGCCACCATCACCGTGAGCGTGAAGCCGGCCACAAGCGCGGAGCGGTGCAGCACGCCCTGCACGAACATCGGCAGGAACGCGGTCAGCCCGATGATCGCCATGCCGCTCAGCAGCGTGACCGCGTTGCAGGTCGCGATCGGCCGGCGCGCCCACAGGGCGAATGCCAGCATCGGGTCGGCGGCGCGCCGCTCCTGCACCACGAACAGCACCGCGCTCAGCGCGAACACGCCGAGCGACGGCGCCACCGCCCGTCCGCCGGACGCGCCCATCCCGGTGAGCGCCACCATCAGCGAGGCGATCGCGGCCGTGAACAGCGCCGCACCCGCGATGTCCACGCTGCGCTGCCGCACCGCCACCTCCTCGCGCAGGAAGGCGGCGAAGCCCGCGAACGCCACTAGGCCGACCGGCACGTTGATCCAGAAGATCCACGACCAGCTCAGGTGGCGGATGATCAGCCCGCCCGCCAGCGGCCCGAGCACGGAGGAGACGCCCCACACGCTGGCGAGCCACCCCTGGATGCGCCCGCGCTCGTGCACCGAGTACAGGTCGCCCACCACGGTCAGGCTCACCGGCTGGATCGCGCCCGCGCCCACGCCCTGCACCAGGCGGAAGGCGATGAGCGACGGCATCGACCACGCGAACCCGCACAGCGCCGAGCCGGCGAGGAAGATCACGATGCCCCAGAGCAGCACCGGCCTGCGACCGTACAGGTCGGCGAGCTTGCCGAACATCACGGTGGTCGCGGTCTGGGTCAGCAGGAACGAGGAGAACACCCACGCATACAGGTGCAGGTCGCCGAGCTGGCCCGCGATCTGCGGCATGGCGGTGGAGACGATGGTGGCCTCGATCGCGATCATGAACATCGCGGCCATGACGGAGGCCAGCACCAGGGGGCGGCGGAGCGGCGGAGGACTGGACATGGCGCCCTGACTAGGCGCTTTGCCCGGCGGCGTGAACCGGGGCTGGCGCGGCCGGGCTCCGCCTGCGGTGCTAATCCAATGGCCCAAGCGGGAATTCGGCACCTCCGCCCGGACCCGCAAAGGGCCGTGAGGCCGTCCGATACCGGCGGCCGGTTGTCCTGACCGGCCAGGACAGGAAGGCCAGGGGCTCTGCCCCTGGACCCCGCCAAAGGCAGGGCCCTTGGAACCCAATTCTTAAGGGAGGCCGGGTCCAGGGGCGGCTCGCCCCTGGCGGGTCCAGGGCAGAGCCCTGGCCTTGCTCGCTTCGGAAAGGTGTTCCAAGGCGAGTCCCTGGCGAAGCCTCGGGCCTACCCGTTCCAGCCCGCCACGTCGTGCCCCCCGAACACCATGCGCCGGATCGCCGACGAGGTCAGTCCCGTGCTGAACCCCGGCGCCGGCGCGCTGGCTGCATCGAGGCGGCCCATCTGGTCGTCGCCGAGCCGCAGGCCGGCCGCGGCGATGCAGCTCTCGAGCTGCAACACGGTGCGCGCGCCGACCAGGGTCGAGGCGACGCCAGGGCGCGCCATTGTCCAGGCGAGGGCGACCTGCGCGGGCGGCCGGTCGAGTTCCGCGGCGACGGCCTTCAGCATCTCGAGGATGTCCCAGTTCCGGTCGACGAACTTGGTGTTGCCGAACGGGTTGGCGCCGCTCAGGCGGCCGGTGCCGCCCGTGTCCGCGCGGTCGTATTTCCCGGACAGGAAGCCGCCCGCCAGCGGGCTCCAGGGCATCACGCCCAGGCCGGCCTCGCGGGCGGCGGGAAAGTGCTCCGCCTCGACGTCGCGCGCGACCAGTGAGTACTCGACCTGGATCGCGACCGGGCCGGGGACGCGCCGTTCCGCCGCGATCGTGGCCGCCTTCATCGCCAGCCAGGCGGGCATGTCGGAGAGGGCGTAGTGGCGGATCTTACCCGCCTGCACGAGACTGCCCAGCGTCTGCACGATCTCCTCGACGGGCGTGACGCCGTCCCAGATGTGCATCCAGTACAGGTCGATGTAATCGGTCCCGAGGCGCCGCAGCGACCCGTCGATCGCCCGGTGGATGTTCTTCGCCCCGCAGCCGCCGGCGTTGGGGTTGCCGCCGCCCCCCTGGCTCGCCGCGAGCGGACTGCGGGACGCGTTGAACGCGAACTTGGTGGCCAGGACGATCTCGTCGCGCGAGGCGGTGTCCCGGATGAACCGGCCGACCAGCGCCTCGCTCGCGCCACCCGAGTAGATGTCGGCGGTGTCGACGAAGTTGCCGCCGGCGTCGCGGTAGGCGTCGAAGATCGCCCGCGACGTCGCCTCGTCGGCACCCCACGTCCCCTGCCCGAACGTCATGGTCCCCAGCGCGACGGGGCTGACCACCAGGCCCGAGCGGCCGAGCGTGCGGAACTTCGTGAGTGACATCGGACCCTGTCTTTCGTAGTGAATGCTACGCAAGTCATGCCGCCCGGATGGGCATGGGTCAACAACTTCCTGAGTGATCGCTATGGAATTGTCCGGACCACCATCGCCGCCCCGCAGGACAGGCAGGCCCCTGTCGTTCGACAGGGACGCCGCGCTCGGACGGGCGATGCTCGCCTTCTGGCGCCACGGCTACGAGACGACGTCCATCGTCGACCTCACGACGGCGATGGGGGTGAGCGCGCCGAGCCTGTATGCTGCCTTCGGGGACAAGAAGCGGCTGTTCCTGGAGGCAATGCGCCGCTACGCCGGCGACACCGACGAGATCGCGCTCAGGATCGAGGCCGCGCCCACGGCCCTCGACGCGGCCCGCGCCATGCTGGCGGGGGCCGCGGTCGCCTACACCGGCGAGGACACCCCCAGGGGGTGCCTGCTGGCCAGCGCGACGGCGAGCGGGTCGTCCGCGTCCGCGGACGTCCAGCACGCGGTCGCCGCGATCCGGCGCACGATCGAGGCCCACCTCCGGGCCAGGATCGAGCGCGACCTCGCCGAGGGGCTGCTGCCTCCCGGGACGCAGGCCGCCGCGCTGTCGGGGCTGGTCATGGCGGTCACCCAGGGCCTGTCGACGCTGGCGCGCGACGGGGCGGGGCGCCCGGCGCTGCTGGCCATCGCGGAGGCCGCGCTGGAGGGGTGGCCACGCCGGAACGGTCCGGGCGCGCAGGCGACATAGACAGCAAGGCCGGGCTTTTCCTTCGCCTGGAGCCCGCTGTGAACCTGCCGGACTCGATATTGCTCGCCGCCACAAGAAAGAAGCGTGTTCTTTCTTGAAAGAAAGAACCAAAGAACTTTTGCCCATGAGACTCCGGAGCCGCCTGCGCGCCCGGAATTTCATGGGTAAAGTCTTTTTGCTTCTTTTTCTTCAGAAAAAGAAGAGTCTTGCTGTCCTGCCCGAAGCAGCGAGGTGCTGCGAGGTTCATGACAGCCTCCCAGCGACCCAGGAGGCTCGTCGGAACCTTTCACAGGCTGCGCCCATACCCGCAAAGGGCCGGAGTCCCCTCTGATCCTCCTTCCTGAAAGGCGATCCAGGGGCCCAGCCCTTGGCGGAGCTTGAGGCAGCGCCTCAACCTTTCTTGCTTCCCGGCATCCCCCGCCGCCGCCCCGCGTAGCAGCCCGCAGACAACGGAGTCCCGCCATGCCCAGCGACCCACGCGCCGCCGGCGCCACCCTGCCCTACCCGGGCGACCAGCAGCAGCCCGCCCCCGGCCTGACCTCGAAGATGGACCCCGCCCCCGACCACGGCGAGGACAGCTACGTCGGCAAGGGCCTGCTCGCCGGCCACGTCGCGCTGATCACCGGCGGGGACTCCGGCATCGGCCGCGCCGTGGCCATCGCCTACGCCCGCGAGGGCGCGGACGTGGCGATCTCCTACCTCCCCGTCGAGCAGTCCGACGCGGAGGACACCGCGCGCTGGATCGAGAAGGCCGGCCGACGCGCCCTGCTGCTGCCCGGCGACATCCAGGACGAGGCGCACTGCCACGCCCTGGTCGAGCGCACCGTCGCCGAGCTCGGCCGCCTCGACGTGCTGGTCAACAACGCCGCCCACCAGAGCGTGAACGAGTCGCTGTCCGACATCACCGCGCCGGAGATCGACGAGGCGTTCCGCACCAACGTGTTCGCGATGCTCTACCTGTGCCAGGCCGCGGTGCCGCACATGCAGCCCGGCTCGTCGATCGTGAACACGACCAGCATCCAGGCCAAGACCGCCTCGAAGACGATGGTGCTCTACGCCGCCACCAAGGGCGCGATCGCCAGCCTGACCATCGGCCTGTCCAACCTGCTGGCGCCGCAGGGCATCCGGGTGAACTGCGTGGCGCCCGGCCCGGTGTGGACGCCGATCCAGCCGATCGCCAAGGACCCGGAGCAGCTTTCCAAGCTGGGCAAGGACACGGTGCTGGGCCGCCCGGGGCAGCCCGCGGAACTGGCGCCCGCCTTCGTGATGCTGGCGTCCGGGCAGGGCAGCTACATGACCGGCGCGCTGATCCCCGTCACCGGCGGCGGCCCGATGTACTGACGCAGGGCCGAGGCCCGCTGCCAGGCGCACCCCGTATAGCAAGGTGGGCAGCAACGGCGTCTGCCGTTGCTGCCCACCCGGAAATTACGCGGCCCCAGAAGGAAGCCGCGCCGGAAATCAGCCCGCAGAACGTGCCCGCGGGCCGTCAGAACGGACTCAGTGCCCCGCTGCGGCACCGCCGGCGGTGCCGGCAGCGCCGGTGCCGACCGCCGTACCGCCCGCCACGCCCGGCGTCGCCGTGGCACCCGACGTCAGCGAGCCCCCGACCGGCGCCGTCGGCAGGCCACCGCCGGCGGCCCCGCCCGGCGCCGTCCCAGCGCCCGCCCCGCCGGCCATCCCGCTGCTCGAGCCCACGCCCGCGCCAGGGCCGGCCAGGCCGCTGCCCAGCGCGCCGCCGCCCGCGCCACCGGCGCCTGCGCCCATGCCGCCCGCGCCGGCCCCGCCGCCAGGGGCGCCGACCTGCGCCATCGCCGCGCCGGTCATCCCGAGCATCGCCACCGCCGCCAGAACCGAGACAGAAACACGCATGATGAACATCCTTTCCAACTAACAGCGCATCCTAGCGCGAAGACCGCAAGACATCGCCACACAACTTCGGGAACAACGGCGCGTGCTGCACACCAGAAACGCTTTGCTGCGGCGGCACAGTGCTTCTGCCATCGCAGCGGACCATCGCCGGCGCGGGCACAGCCCGACGCCCTGTGCCCCAGCAACGCCGCACCGCCCGGAAAGTTCAGTTCCGGCCGCTTGGCACGACGCTCAGCGCCGCCCGCGGCGGAACGGCCAGTCCACCACCTCGCCCGCGAACAGCGCCCACCACACCAGCACCGGCTGCAGCGCCAGGCGCGGCGCATGGTACCACCAGCCGAGCCGCATCGCGCCGCCGGGCAGCCCGCCCATCGCGTGCCTGATGTTGGCCGGCACCACGCACACCGCGTACAGCGCCAGCGCCGCCCCCGCCGCCCGCCGCAGGCCGCGCGTCGGCAACGCGAGCGCCCCGGCGATCTCGCACAGCCCGGTGCCCGCGATCACCGTGCCCGGCCACGGCACCCATTCCGGCGTGATCAGCAGGAACGGCGCCGGCATCGCCAGGTGCAGCACCCCCGCCGCGAGATACAGCCCCGCCAGCACCCAGCGCGACGCCGCGCGGCCGCGCATCGCGACGCCACTCCCGCTGGCCGGTGCTGGATCGCGCGCTCGGATCATGGCCCGGCTTCCCGCATCCCGCCCGACCGTGTCAATGCACGCCGGCAGGCAGGCAACGCCAAAGGCTCTGCCAAAAGCTCGCCTTTGGAATCCACTTGCTCAAGGGAAGGGTTTCCGAAGGTCCCCGGCCTTCGCGCCGGGTCCGGGCAGGGGCCCGACCCTGCTTCCTCCCTGAAAGGCCGTCCCATGCTTCCCTCCGGCTTCCTTCTGCGCCCTGTCGCCGTTGTCGCCCGCGACCTGGTCGGCGCCACCCTCCTGGTCGCGGGCGCCGGCGGCGTCATCGTGGAAGCCGAGGCCTACGACCGCGGCGACCCCGCCTCGCACAGCGCTGGCGGCCGCACCGCGCGCAACGCCGCGATGTTCGGCCCGCCCGGCCACGCCTACGTCTACCGCTCCTACGGCCTGCACTGGTGCCTCAACCTCGTGTGCGGCGACGCTCCGGGCGCCGCGGTGCTGATCCGCGCCCTCGAGCCCCGCCACGGCCTGCCCGCGATGCGCGAGCGCCGCGGCCCGCTGGCCGACCGCCTGCTCTGCGCCGGCCCCGGCCGGCTCTGCCAGGCCCTCGGCGTCACCCGCGACCTCGACGCCGCCCCCCTCGACGCCCCGCCGTTCCGCCTCGACCCGCGCGACGGCCCGGCCACCGTCCTCGCCGGCCCGCGCATCGGCATCACCCGCGCCGCCGCCACCCCCTGGCGGTTCTGCCTCGCCGGCTCGCGCTTCCTGAGCCGCCCCCCGGCCTGAGCCGCTCCCTTCCGCCCGAGGCGCCGCGCCCGCCTCCTGGCGTTCCCGCGCACGAAGGGCCCATGGGCAGTGCGTCTGTTTGGGGTCCGGAAAGGAAGGCCAGGGGCTCTGCCCCTGGACCCCGCCAAAGGCAAGCCTTTGGAATCCGATTCTTAAGAAAGGCCGGGTCCAGGGGCGGCTCGCCCCTGGCGGGTCCAGGGCAGAGCCCTGGCCTTCTTAAACTGAGACACTGCCCGGCCCTGCTCCCTTCGGCCCTTGCATCCCGCCCCGCGCGCGCTGACCTCTACGCCACCCCACAGCCCGGGAGACCCCAATGACGCAGCCCGCCTTCTCCGTGCTCGACCTCGCGCCGGTCCCCGACGGCTCGACCCCGGGCGACGCCCTGCGCAACGCCCGCGACCTCGCGCAGCACGCCGAGCGCTGGGGCTACACCCGCTACTGGCTCGCCGAACACCACAACATGGTCGGCATCGCCTCCGCCGCGACCGCCGTGGTCATCGCCCACGTCGCCGCCGGCACCAGCACCATCCGCGTGGGCTCGGGCGGCATCATGCTGCCCAACCACTCGCCCCTGGTGATCGCCGAGCAGTTCGGCACCCTGGCCTCGCTCCACCCCGGCCGCATCGACCTCGGCGTCGGCCGCGCGCCGGGCACCGACGGCCGCACCGCGCGCGCCCTGCGCCGCAACCCCGAGGCCGCCGACACCTTCCCCCAGGACGTCCAGGAGCTGCAGGCCCTGCTCGGCCCGGCGCAGCCCGGCCAGGCAGTGCAGGCGGTGCCCGGCACCGACACGAACGTGCCGATCTGGATCCTCGGCTCGTCGCTGTTCGGCGCCCAGCTCGCCGCCCACCTCGGCCTGCCCTACGCCTTCGCCTCGCACTTCGCCCCCGACGCCCTGCAGATGGCGCTGCGCATCTACCGCAACCGCTTCCGCCCTTCCGCGCAACTCGACCGTCCGCACGCGATGGTCGGCGTCAACGTGGTCGCCGCCGACACCGACGCCGAGGCCCGGCACCTGTTCACCTCGGTGCAGCAGAGCTTCACCACCCTGATCCGCGGCACGCGCGGCCGCCTGCCGCGCCCGGTCGACGACATCGAGGCGTTCTGGTCGCCGGGGGAGAAGGCGCAGGTCGCCGGCATGCTGTCGTGCTCCGTCGTCGGCTCGCCCGACACGGTGCGCGCCGGCCTGGAGCGCCTGGTGGCGCGCACCGGCGCCGACGAGCTGATGGTCGCCTCCGCAATCCACGACCACGCGGCCCGCCTGCGCTCCTACGAGATTCTCGCCGGCCTGCGCACGGCCCTGGTCACGCCAGGCCAGCTCGCGCACGCCTCATAGGCCCTTCCGGCCGGGTTTGGCTCCGCCCGGCGGGATTCCCGAAGACAAGCCTTCAACCGAGCAGACCCCAACCCCGCCCGGCAGCGCCGCGGTCGCACGGGAGGACGCCGGCCGTCACTCGCCGTCCGGCACCTGCCCAAGCCTGGCCAGGAACTCCGGGTCGCCGAACTCCCCCGCGTCGTCGTCGTGGGTCATCCGCACCACCTGCGCGCCCAGGATCGACCCGCTCTGCAGGGCACGCTCGGCCCGCCGCACGCCTTCCTCCGCGGACCGGCACGCCATCGCCGGACCGGGCTTCAGGGCGCCGCGCGCCCCGGCCACGTAGGGCTGGTAGATGATCCGGGTGGTGGACGCCATGCCGTGATCCTGGACGCTGGGCGGACCCGAGCAGGGCATCCGCGGGAGCGGTGACATGGCGCGCCACGCGCCGGTTTCCATCACCCAGGATGCCGCGCGGTCGTGTTGGACCGAGTCACGCGTCGTGACGTCAGGCAGAAAGGCAAGAGTCTTCTTTTTCTGAAGAAAAAGAAGCAAAAAGACTTTGCCCATGGGATTCCGGACGCGCGGGCGGCTCCGGAGCCTTATGGGCAAAAGTTCTTTGGTTCTTTCTTTCAAGAAAGAACACGCTTTCTTCTCGCTGTGGCGCAGGAGATCGGGGCGCCCGCGGGCCGCCTTCGTCAGCCCCCGCCCTCGGCCCGGCCCGGCAGGGACGCCGCTGCCAGCAACGCGCTCCTGGTCCGCTCGAACTCCGCCCTCACCCGTTGCGACATCTGCGGCGCCTGCTCGGCCACTTCCGCCAGCCTGGCCCGTTGCCACGGGTCGCACAGCTCGCCGATCGCACGCGCGCCGATGTTGCTCGACGCGCTGCGCAGCGCGTGGGCGTGGAAGCGGAACGCCACGATGTCGCCGCCCGCCGCCGCCGCCTCGATCTGCCCGATGCTGTCCTGCGCCTCCAGCAGGAAGTCCCCGACCAGCTCGGCCACGAACGCCGGGCCGCCGAGGTCCTGCAGCGTGCGCAGCTTGGCCTCGTCGAGCACGTCGCCCGGCGCCCCGCGGTACTTCGGATGCCGCGAGATCGGCACCACGGCGTCGGCGGCCGCCGCCGTGCCGCCGGCCCGCACCGCCGCCGGCGCGCCCGCCAGCCGCTCCACCAGCGCCACCAGCTCGTCGGGCGCGATCGGCTTGATGACGCAGGCGTCCATGCCGGCGGCCAGGCAGCGCGACGCCATCTCCGGCGTGGCGTCCGCGGTCAGCGCCACGATCGGCAGGTGCGTCGAACCGAGCGCCATGAACCGGAACAGCTTCGTCACCTCGATGCCGTCCATCCCCGGCATGTTCACGTCCATCAGCACGAGGTCGAACGCGGCCCCGCCTTCCAGCGCGTCCAGCGTCGCCTCGCCGTCCGACACCACGTGCGCGCGGTGGCCGGCGCGCTCCAGGATCCGGGCGAACACCTTCTGGTTCACCGTGTTGTCGTCGGCCACCAGCACGTCCAGCGGCCGATGCCGCGGCCCGCCGGACCCGCCCATCCCCGAACCGCCCGTCCCCAGGCCGCCCATTCCCGACCCGTCATCCCCGTGGCCTGCCGCCCCCGGCAGGCCCGATCCCGGCCCGATCCGGTGCACCTGCCCGGCCTCCGCGTCCCGCAGTCCGCCGGCCTGGACCGTGGCGACGTGCAGCGCCGCGGCCACGTCCGCCAGCGAGGCGTCGCGTGCCAGCACCGAGACGAACTGCCGGCGACGATCGGACTCCGGCGTGCGCGCCTCGCCGACGAGGACGGCCACCCAGGTGCCCGCAGCCGTGGCCGGCGCCGGCCCGAGCCGCTCCGGCGCGCAGCCCAGCCCGTCCTCGACCACCACCAGCACCGGCGGTGGGCCGGAGCCGGGCCGCTGGGCGGCCAGCAGAGACAGCGCCGCGTCCGGGTCGGAGCACAGCTGCAGCGCCACGCCGCACGCGCGGAGCTGTCCGGCCAGCACTGGCTGCGCTTCTGCCGCGAGCAGAACCACCTCGACGCCGCCGGCTGCCCCGGCCGCGCGCCCGTCGGCCGTGCCCTGGCCGGTCCCATCCCCGGCTCCGTCGTCCCCGCTCCCGTCCGCTCCGGCCCCGTCCGCCCCGGCCACGGCCACCGGCACGTCCAGCAGAAAGGTGCTGCCGACCCCCGGCTCGCTGCGCAGCTCCAGGCTGCCCTGCAGCAGCTCCGCCCGCCGGCGCGCGATCGAGAGCCCGAGCCCGGTGCCGCCGTAGTCGTTGAGGATGCTGGCGTCCGCCTGGGTGAAGGTCTCGAACACCCGCGCCTGCGCCTCGGGCGCGATGCCGATGCCGGTGTCGCACACCTCCACCACCAGCCGCAGCCCCGCCTCGCCCCATGCCGCGTCGGCCGCGATCAGCACGCCGCCGCTCGCGGTGAACTTCACCGCGTTGCTCAGCAGGTTGACCACGACGTCGGACAGGTGGCGCCGGCTCGCCAGCAGGCGGCGCGGGGTGCGCGGGGTGATGTTGATGTCGACGCGGATGCCCTTCGCCCGCGCCTGCATCGACACGAGGCCGCGCAGCTCGCGCAGCAGCTCCGCCAGGTCGAACTCCACCGGCTGCACCGGCATCCGCCCGGCCTCGATGCGCGAGAAGTCGAGCAGCCCGTCGATCTGCCCCAGCAGCGAGCGGGCGGCGTCCTCGACGGTCTGCGTCATCTCGCGCTGCTCCGGCCGCAGCGCGGTGTCGCGCAGCAGCCCGCCCATGCCGATGATCGCGGTCAGCGGCGTGCGCAGCTCGTGGCTGACGCTGGCCATGAACAGCGTCTTCGCCCGGCTCGCCTCCTCGGCCACCCGCCTGGCCTCCTCCGCCGCCAGCCTCGCCTGCGACAGCCGCCGGATCAGCACGCCCGCATACAGCGGCAACCCGACCAGCCCGGCCATCAGCCCCGCGGCGAGATGCGCCTGCCCCAGCCAGAACGGCGTGGTCAGGCAGGTCGCGAGGAAGCCGAGGCAGGCGGCCACCGTGGCGGCACGGAGCCAGCCCAGGCCGAAGCGGAAGCCGTTGCCGAACACCATCCAGAGATAAAGGCAGAAGAACAGCGACACCGCCTCGCCGCCCATGTGCAGCTCGCACGACAGGACGGAGGAGTCCGCCACGATCGCCACCATCCGCCGCGCGCGGAAGCGCGCCGGGGCCGCGAGGATGTGCGCCAGGATCGCGAGCGCGGCCGCGACATAGGCCGCGAGCAGCTCCAGCGGCGCCTCCACCCGGCCAGGGTGGAGCGCCACGAGGAACGCCAGGCCGAGGCAGCCGAACGCCAGTCGGTTGCGCGCCATCTCCAGCTCGCCCGACCCGGCGCCGGCCCGCTGCCAGAGCCCGCCGCTGCGCGCGGCCACGGCAAGCATCGCCCGTCGCAGGCTCATGGCGCAGGCGCGTCCGGAAGGGCCGCGGGCGCAGGCGCGTCCG
>CAXSFU010000009.1:29661-81670 GCA_964236695.1 uncultured Acetobacteraceae bacterium
GGCGCAGGCGCGTCCGGAAGGGCCGCGGGCGCAGGCGCGTCCGATGACGCCGCAGGCGGCGGCGCGGCCTGGCGGCGCAGCAGCGCCTCGAACTCCGCCGCCGGCAGCGGGCGGGCGAAGTGGAAGCCCTGGCCCTCCTCGCAGCCCTCCTGGCGCAGCCACGCCATCTGCGCCTCGTTCTCGACGCCTTCCGCGATCACCTTGAGGCCCAGCAGGTGCCCCAGCTCCAGGATCGTCTGCACGATCGCGGTGTCGCTCACGTCGGTGCCCAGCCCGCGCACGAAGGACTGGTCGATCTTGAGCCGGTTGAGCGGGAACCGCTTGACGTAGCTCAGCGACGAGTAGCCGGTGCCGAAGTCGTCCACCGACAGCATCACGCCCACCGAGCGCAGCCGCTGCAGCGCCACCACCGCGTCGTCGGCGTTCTCCATCAGGATGTTCTCCGTCAGCTCCAGCTCCAGCAGCCCCGGCGCCAGCCCGGTCTCTGCCAGGGTGCGCACCACCAGGTCGAAGACGTCCTGGCGGCGGAACTGCACCGGCGACAGGTTGACGCCGAGGCGGATCGGCCCGAGCCCGCCCTGCTGCCACGCCGCCGCCTGCCGGCACGACTCGCGCAGCACCCACTCGCTGATCACCAGGATCAGCCCGGTCTCCTCGGCCAGCGCGATGAAGCTGCCCGGCGGCACCAGCCCGTGCCCGCGACGCGCCCAGCGCAGCAGCGCCTCCGCGCCCACGATCCGCCCGGTGGCAAGCTCCACCTGCGGCTGGTAGTGCAGCAGCAGCTCGCCGCGCGCCACGCTGTTGCGCAGGTCGGCCTCCGTCTGCATCGCGTCGCGCGCCCCGGGGCTCATCTCCTGGGCGAAGAAGCACCAGGTGTCGCGCCCCGCCGCCTTGGCGCGGTACATCGCGAGGTCGGCGTTGCGCAGCAGGTCGTCCTCGTCGGTGCCGTCGCGCGGGTGGATGGTCACGCCGATGGAGGCGCCGATCGTCACCTCCTGGCCCTCGCACACCAGCGGCGCGCCCATCGCAGCGATCACCCGTCCGGCCAGGACCTCTGCGTCCTGCGGGCCGCCCACGCAGGACTGCAGGATCGCGAACTCGTCGCCGCCGAGCCGCGCCACCGTGTCGCCGGGCTCCACCAGGCCGGTGAGGCGCTCGCCCGCGGCGACGAGTACCTGGTCGCCGAAATGGTGGCCGAGCGCGTCGTTGATCGCCTTGAAGCGGTCGAGGTCGATGAAGTGCAGCGCGAACGAGCGGTCGCCCCGACGCCCCCGCGCCAGCGCCTGGCGCAGCCGCTGTCGCAGCAGCGCCCGGTTCGGCAGGTCGGTCAGCGTGTCGTGGTGCGCGAGATGGCTGAGCCGCTCCTCTGCCGCCTTGCGCTCGGTGATGTCGAGCGAGGTGGTCAGCACGCCGACCACCTCCGGGCCCGCCCGGCGCAGCGGGGTGCGCGCGGTCAGGAACGTCCGGCTCTGCCCCGCCGCGTCGACCAGGGTCTCCTCGCGCGAGGCCAGGGCGGCGCCGCTCTCGAACACCAGCGCGTTGAGCGCCAGGCTGGTCTGGGCGTGGCCGCCGCCGAACAGCGCGCCGAGGTCGCGCCGCTCTGCGTCGTCGCGCGCCACGCCGAGGAAGCGCGCCAGCCCCTCGTTGATGAACAGGCACGAGCCGTCGCGCGCGGTGGCGCTGATCAGCGCCGGCACCGTGTCGATGATCTCGGCCAGCGCCTCGCGGCTGTCGCGGGCCAGCGCGTCATGCGCCTGGCGCGAGCGCCGCAGCTCGTCCTGCAGCGTCTCGGCGCGCGCCTGGATGATGCGCTGCTGGCTCCTCAGCTTGAGCAGGTTGCGGGCGCGGGCGACGAACTCGTAGTGGTCCACCGGCGTGAGCAGGAAGTCGGTGGCCCCGGCCTCCAGCGCCTCCATGCGGAACGCGTGGTCGCTGTAGGCGGTCACCACGATCACCGGGATGTCGCCGTCCGACGCCCTCTCGCGCAGCCGCCGGGTGAAGGTCGCGCCGTCCATCTGCGGCATCTTGAAGTCGGTGATGACCAGGTCCGCGGAGTTCTCCGCGAGCCAGTCCAGCGCCGCGGTCGAGCGGTCGAAGCACAGGATCCTGATGTCGGCCTGCAGCGAGGCGGCAAGCCTCGAGTAGATCTTCCGGTTGGTCAAGCTGTCGTCGATGATCAGGATCGTCATCATGGCGGCCAGGCCCTCTCGGCGGATGCGTGCGCATGTGCCTGCCGCGCAACCATAGCTCTCCCGGGTTAACCGGACGTCCACCATCGCCGCGCACAGGAATGACTAGCAGGTTTTGCCACCCGCCACCCAGGGGTCGACGGCCGGGCCATGCCCCGGCCCGCCGCACGGACAGGCGGCGCCGCCCGCGCACCCGGCCGCACCACGCCGCGCGGTCTGCGCGGCGTGGTGGAACCCACCCTCCCGGCACGGCAGGGCGCCGCGGCACCGGCCGGCGCGCCGCAGAAGCAGAGCCGCCCGGCCCCGCCCCGCAGCCGCGCCGGATCAGGACCTGGACGCCTCGCGCCGCGGCTCCGGCGCGGCCGCCCCGGTCAGCCGGCGGTCCTGCGCATGCGCCAGGCGCAGCATCTTGCGCAGGTCCGCCGCCGTCAGCCCCATCGCCGTCTCCGCCCAGATGTCCACGACCTCGAGGAGCTCGGCCAGCGTCACCGGGTTGACGCACTTGCGGGCGCGGTGCAGCGCATGGTGCGCGTTGTATTTGCGGCCGTGCCGGGCGACATACTCGCGCACCGTCTCCTCGCCGTGGCCGTCCTCGGCCAGCACGTCGACCACGCCGGCCGCGTGCAGCTCCTCGCCGGTGTAGATCCGCCCGGACAGGATCATCGCCTCGGCCGCCGCCCGCCCGACCCTGCGGCTCAGGAAGCTGTACGCCCCCATGCCGGGGAACAGGTTGAATAGGATCTCCGGCAGCCCGAGCCGGGCGCTGCGCTCTGCCACCAGCACGTCGCAGGCCAGAGCGTGCTCGAACCCGCCGCCCAGCGCGTCGCCCTGCACCAGCGCCACAGTGACCAGGGGCAGCCCGAACCCGGTGGAGTTCAGGAACACCCCCTTGGCCGCAAGACGCCCGTAGTGCTGCAGCGAGGCGAGGTCGCGCGCCTCGATGCGGTCGGCGAAATGCGCCAGGTCGCCGCCGAGGTTGAAGATCCCCGGCACGTCGGAGGCCATGACGAACCACTGCACCGGCCGCCCCTCGGCCGCCGTCCGCGCGTTGAACCAGCGGCTCAGGTCGTCCTGCATGCGATACAGGTCGGCGATCAGCCCATGGGTGTAGCTCGGCCGGCCCTCCGGCCGCATGCGGCACCAGGCGATCCTGGCGCCCTCGTCGATATGCATCCTCAGGTTGCGGTAGCCGCCCCCCAGGCCGTCCCCGGGACCGACCTCGCGCGGGAACTCCAGAACCTCGTGGCGGCTCTCCTTGTCCGTCAGCATCCGGGGCTGAGCCGACAGCCGATCAACAAACGTCATCTTGCCTGCTCCCTGGCGACCATTCCGCCGAAGGATTTCGACGTGCGCCGCCTGAAGACATAGCAGGATACCGCAACAGCGGTTCACCAATCCCGGAAACTTCTTCTCGCTCGACCATATCCTGCAGACACCGGATACAACACAAACCAGGCAATTTTTCAACAATACTGTTAACTATGCCAAAGATCGGCGGCTATTTGGTATTTTATGGACAGGAATTCTTATTTTTTGCACACGCGGTATTTCATTGGCGGCATCCCGGCTGCGCCGCCGACGGAGGTCTCCGCCATCGGGCCGCGGAAGCGCCAGGCCCGTGACAGCCCGGCACCGGGCAGGACGCCGGGCCTGCGGCCATCCCCCAAGGCGCCGTGCGCGTCGCAGGGCATGCACGCGACGCGCGCACCCGCCAAGGCGGCAGCCCGCGTCTCACGCAGCCGTGTCTTCCCGGGCCGCGTGAGAACCGGGATCAACCACACGGCGCCGGCACCGGCCGGACCAGAAAGACCCGCCGACAGGACGCCCATGCACCTCAACCCGCTCGTGGTGGCGACCAGCGCCCCGCCGATCCCCGCCGTGCAGGGCTGGATGCGCGAGTACGACGGCCGGGCCGGGCCGCTGATCGACCTGTGCCAGGCCGTCCCGGGCTACCCGCCGCCGCCTGCGCTGCTCGACCGCCTCGGCCGCGAGGCAGCCACTCCCGGCAACGCCCGCTACGGCGCCATCCTCGGCGAGCCCGCCCTGCGCGACGCCTACGCCGGCCTGCTCGCCACTCTCTACGACGCGCCCGTGCGCGCCGGCAACGTCGCCATCACCGCCGGCTGCAACCAGGCGTTCTTCGCCGCGGTCTCCGCTGTCGCCGGTCCCGGCGACGCCGTTGTGCTGCCGCAGCCCTGGTACTTCAACCACGAGATGACCCTGCGCCAGCTCGGCATCGAGTCACGCCCGCTGCCCTGCGACGAGGCGCGCGGCTTCGTGCCCGACCCGGCCGCCCTGGAGCGCCTGCTCGCGGAGCCGGGCCGCCGCCCGGTGCGCGCGGTGGTGCTCGTCACGCCCAGCAACCCCACCGGCGCGATCTGCCCCGCCGACACCACCGCGGAGATCGCCGCCCTGTGCCGGGCGCACGGCGCCTGGCTGATCCTCGACGAGACCTACCGCGACTTCCTTCCCGACGGGCAGGCGCGCCTGCACGACCTGCTGCGCGCGCCGGAATGGCCCGCCCACGTGATCCAGCTGTACAGCTTCTCCAAGGCCTACGCCGTCCCGGGCCAGCGCGTCGGCGCGCTGTGCGGCCCGGACGCGCTGCTGGCGGAGATCCCCAAGGTGCTGGACTGCCTCCACGTCTGCGCCCAGCGCCCGGCGCAGCTCGCCCTCGCCTGGGCGCTCGACGCCACCTCGGGCTGGCGGCAGGACAACCGCGCCGAGATGAACCGGCGCGGCGACGCCCTGCGCGCCGGCCTCGCCGGCCAGCCGCGCTGGCCGATCGCGGCGCAGGGCGCCTACTTCGCCTACCTGCGCCACCCGTTCCCCGACGCCACCGCCTGGCAGGTGGTGCGCCACCTGGCGCTGCGGCACGGCATCGGCTGCCTGCCCGGGCCGGCGTTCGGCGGCACAGAGGGGTTCCTGCGCATCGCCTACGCCAACGTCGGGCTGGACGGCGTGCACGCCCTGGCGCGGCGGCTCGGCGCGGCGGCGGACGGCGGCCTGCAAGAGGGCGTGGCCGGACCCGCAAGGGGCCTTGGCACGGCATCGGCCTAGGAAGGCCAGGGCTCTGCCCTGGACCCGCCAGGGACAGCGCCCCTGGACCGGCCTTCGTCAAGGGGCTGCGGCGCGGGATGCGGGGACGGGGTCCTGCCCCGAGGTCGTGGTTGCCGAAGGCCTGCGGCACCGGGCGGAGCCTCGACCTCGCCCGACTCCTGCCGCCGCTTAGCGGTTCCTTCATCTGGCTCCCGTAGCGTTCCCGCGAACCAGCACGCGGGTCCAATATGGCCGCCAGGCGTCTCCTGCTCGCCTTCGCACTCCTGCTGCTCGCCCGCACGGCGGCGGCGCAGGCCCCTGCGCCCGGCTGGGCGCCGGAAAGCGGCAAGCTGCTCGAGACCGCGGGCGTGACCAGCCTCGAGGGCGCCGGCGGTGGCGGCCTGGTGCCCTGGGCGATGATCACCGGCTACGGCACCCGCGACGCGGTCGGCGCCAACGCCCACTACACCCGCGTCGAGCTGCCGAGCTTCTCCCTCGACGCCGCCGGCGCCGCGGCCGGCCTCTACGACCGCGTCGAGCTGTCCTACACCCGCCAATGGCTCGACACCGGGCGCACCGGCGCAAGGCTCGGCCTGGGCAGCGGCTTCACCTTCGACCAGGACATCTACGGCGCCAAGGTCCGGGTGTTCGGCAACACGGTGTACGACCAGGACAGCTGGCTGCCGCAGATCGCGCTCGGCGTGCAGCACAAGGTGAACAACCAGCGCGCCATCCTGGCCGCGATCGGCGCGAAATCCGCCCAGGGCACCGACGTCTACCTCGCCGCCACCAAGCTGCTCCTGGCGCAGAGCCTGCTCGTCGACGCCACGGTGCGCGCCACCCGCGCCAACCAGTTCGGCCTGCTCGGCTTCGGCGGCGACCGCCACGCCGGCTACAGCCCGCAGATCGAGCTGTCCGCCGCCTACCTGCTCAGCCGCCACGTGGCCCTGGGCGCGGAGTTCCGCTCCAAGCCGGACAACCTCCGCTTCGCCCGCGAGGACGACGCCTTCGACATCTTCGCCGTGTGGTTCCTCAGCAAGAACCTGTCCGCGACCCTGGCCTACGCCGACCTCGGCCACGTCGCCGGGCAGCACGTGCAGAACAGCCTCTACCTTTCCCTCCAGGCCGGCTTCTGACGCCGTCGCCCGACACGAAGGATCAGCCCGTGCCCCGCCTCCCGGCCCTCCGCCCTCCGGTCCCTCGCCTGGCACCGACGCCGCCCGCCCCGCCGCGGACCGCAGCACCCCGCCCGTGCGCGGCCGCCCTTGCCGCGGCGCTCGTCCTGCTGCCGGCAGCGGGCCGCGCGCAAGGAGCCGACACCCTGTTCGCCGACCTCGGCGGCCATGACGGGCTCACGCGCATCGTCGACGCCTCCATGCGCGCCTGGCTCGACGACGACCGGATCAAGGCGACCTTCGAGGACTCCAACATCCCCCGCCTGCGCCGCCAGCTGTACGACCAGTTCTGCCACCTCACGGGCGGCGGCTGCGACTACCGCGGACAGGACATGGCGAAGGCGCATCGCGGGCTGCACCTGCACGTGGCGCAGTTCAACGCGCTGGCCGAGGACATGCAGACCGCGATGGACCGGCTCGGCGTCGCCTTCGCCACCCAGAACCGGCTCGTGGCGCTGCTGGCCCCCATGCAGCGCCAGGTCGTCAGCCGCTAGGGCGCGTCCGGCCCCGACAGGGAATCCGGCACGCCCCGCGACATCATCGCCGCCTCATCCCCGCAGGCATCCGGACCGCCCGGGCGACCCCGCCCGGGCCGGCGATGCCCTGGAGCAGCACGCCCATGCGCCGTCCCGCAGCCCTCGTCGCCCCCGCGGCCCTCGTCGCCGCCGCAGCCCTGGCCGCCACCGCGGTTCTGGTCGCAGCACCGCTGTCCCCCGCCCGCGCCGGCCGCACCGTGGTGGTCACCCAGGAGCACCGCCGCTTCGCCGTGGACACCCTGGCGATCTCGCGCGGCGACGTCGTGCGCTTCCTCAACGCCGACGAGTTCCTGCACCAGATCTACGTCAGGGCGCTCGGCTTCTCGACCCCGTCCGGCGAGGAGCCGGGCCAGCAGGTCGACGTCGCCTTTCCCACCTCCGGCACCTTCGAGGTCCGCTGCGAAATCCACCCGAAGATGCTCCTGACGGTCACGGTGCAGTAGGCCCGGGCGCCTCATTAAGGCGGCGGAAAGGTCCCGCCGCGCATCCTGTGCCGCGACGCAGGCTGTGCGGCGCGATACGGCGCGGGATCGGAGGCTGGCCATGTCGATACGCGCGAGAATCTTCCTGGCCTGCCTCAGCCTCACCTTCATCACCGTCGTCGTCGGGCTGCTGGCCAGGAGCTCCGAGGTCGAGCTGGGCACCACCGCCGCCCAGATCTACGACCAGGCCTTCATGTCCATGAGCTACCTGCGCTCGGCGCAGAACACGTTGCTCGGCGTGTCACGGGACCTGGCCCTGCCCGGCGCGGTGGCGGCCGACCTGCAGACGCGCGTCGCCAGCGCGGTGGAGGACCTGGACGTGGCCAGCGAGCGCGCGATGTCGCCGGGCGGCCATGCCGTCGCCGCCCACCTGCGCCCCAGGATCGTGGCGCTCGGCGCGATGATCGGCATCACGCCGGAGTCGGATCTGCTCGCCTACATCCGCGGCATCGAGACCGAGTTCGACACCGCCGTCGAGGTGTACGCCGGCGACGGCTACCGCGACCGCCGCGCCGTGGACCTGCTGGTGCAGCGCACGGCGCGCGGCACCTGGATCGCCATGGGCGCCTCGCTGCTCGCCGCCCTGGCGATCACCCTCGTGCTCAGCCAGGCGATCGTGCCCTCCGTGCGCCGCGCGGTGCGGATCGCGACCTCGATCGCCGGCGGCAAGCTCGACAACCGGATCGACGGCGGCGGCCGCAGCGAGACCGGGCGCCTGCTCGACGCGCTGCGCACCATGCAGTCGAGCATCGCGCACAGCATGGCGCGCATCCAGGCGCTGATGGAGGCGCAGGCCTCCAGCCACGCCAGCGAAACCTCGGCCCAGGAGGCGAGGTTCGAGGCGGCGCTGAACAACATGTCGCAGGGCCTGTGCATGTTCGACGAGCGCGGGCTGCTCCAGGTCGCCAACCGTCGCTTCGCCGAGATGTTCGGCGAGCCGCGCGTGGGCGCGCCCGCCTCCGAGGCCCTGCCCGACGTGCTGAACGCCAGCCAGTTCGCCCCCGGCGCCAGCTCGCACGAGACCTGCGCCTCGTTCACGCACGGCTTCGAGGACGGGCGAGTCATCGCCTGCACCCACCGGCCGATGGCGAGCGGCGGCTGGGTCGCGACCTACGAGGACATCTCCGAGCGTCGCCGCGCAGAAGCGCACCTGGCCCACATGGCGCGCCACGACGCGCTCACCGGCCTGCCGAACCGGGTGCTGTTCCGCGAGCGCACCGAGCAGGGCCTGGCCGAGCTGCGCGCCGACGCCAGCCTCGCGGTGCTCGAACTCGACCTCGACGACTTCAAGGCGGTCAACGACGTGCTCGGCCATCCCGTGGGCGACGCGCTGCTGCTCGCAGTGGCCAAGCGGCTGCTCGACTGCACCCGCGACTCGGACACCGTGGTGCGCCTCGGCGGCGACGAGTTCGCGGTGGTGCAGACCGGCGCCCAGCAGCCCACCGACGCGACCGTGCTGGCCGAGCGGCTGATGGCCGCGCTGGCCGAGCCGTTCGAGGTCATGGGCCACCCGATCGCGATCGGCGCCAGCATCGGCATCGCCGTCACCGCCGACCCGCACGCCGGCGCGGACGAGCTGCTCAAGAACGCCGATCTCGCGCTGTACCGCGCCAAGGCGGAGGGCCGCGGCACCTGCCGCTTCTTCCAGGAGGAGATGAACGCCAGGATGCGGCACCGCCGCCTGCTGGAAACCGACCTGCGCCTGGCGGTGGAGGAGAACCAGTTCGAGGTCCACTACCAGCCGCTGATGTCGATCCAGAGCGGCGAGGTCTGCGGCTTCGAGGCGCTGGTCCGCTGGCGCCACCCCGTGCGCGGGCTGGTCTCGCCCGCGGAGTTCATCCCGGTGGCAGAGGAGCTGGGGCTGATCGGCCGCATCGGCACCTGGGTGCTGGACCAGGCCTGCGCCGACGCCCTGGCCTGGCCGGCCACGGTGAAGGTCGCGGTCAATCTCTCGCCCGTGCAGTTCCGCAACCGTGCGCTCGCGTCCGAGGTGGCCGACGCCCTGGCGCGCTCCGGCCTGCCGGCGCAGCGCCTCGACGTCGAGATCACCGAGTCGGTGCTGCTGCACGACAGCGAGGCCGTGCTGTCGATCCTGCACCAGATCAGGTCGCTGGGCGTGAGGGTCTCGATGGACGACTTCGGCACCGGCTTCAGCTCGCTCAGCTACCTGCAGCACTTCCCGTTCGACAAGATCAAGATCGACCAGAGCTTCGTCCGCACCCTCTCGGACGGCACGGACGGCATCGCCATCGTGCGCGCCGTGATCGCGCTCGGCCGCTCGCTCGGCATGGCGGTGATCGCGGAAGGCGTGGAAACCGAGGCGCAGCTGGAGCTGCTGCGGCAGGAAGGCTGCGGCGAGGCGCAGGGCTACCTGTTCAGCCCGCCCCGGCCCGCCGCCGCAGCGCCGTCCCTCATCCAGCGTTTTGCCCGCGCCCTCGCCGCTTGACTCCCGCGGGCTCCCCGGCGTGCGCCAGTCCGGCGTCGGCCGCTCAGCAGGCGCCCTGCGCCGCCATCCTGCGCCCCGCCCAGGCCGACGGCGCGCGCGACACGCACGACATGAAATAGACCGCGGCCACCCACAGCAGGTTCGCCGCCACCGGACACAGCGACCCCGCGCCCTGGTGCAGCCCGGTCAGCAGGCACGCCGACCCCATCGCCACCAGCAGCCATAGGGTGCGGAACGGCCGCAGGGTGACGCGCGCGACGTTCATCATCCCTGGCCGCGCCCGACGCTCCGCGCCAAGGATCTGGCGCAGCACCCGGCCCACCGCCCAGAACTGGACCAGGCTCGCCACCGCCACCAGGCCCAGGGCCGCGCCGCCCGCGCCGACGCCCACCTGTCGCGCCAGCACCACGCACTGCAGCGCGACCACGCCGGCCAGCGCGACCCGCGCCAAGTCGAAGCAGCTGGCCCGGTCGCACATCCTGTCCGCCAGCGGCTGGAACACGCGGTCGAGCAGCACGGTGTCGAGATCGGTCGCCATCACGGAACTCCCAGGATGCAGGCAGGGGAGCCGGGGTTTTCTCGGCGGGAACGGATCGGACTCCGAACTGCGCGCCACCTGCGCCCGTTAACGGCCCGTTAACCTCCATACCCGATTTCCGACCCGGAAACCAGCATCCTGCACGCCGTCCACGGCGTCAGCCGTTGGCGTCCACCGTCTCGCGCGCCAGCTTCAGCCTGACCTTGAACGCCTCGTAGGCGGCGCGCGACCCCTCGTCGCCGGTGTCGTACGACCAGTGCGCGGTGTTGCTGGCGTCGACCGGCCCGAACGGCGCCCCGCTTTCCAGCAGCGCCAGCAGATGCGCGACCACGCCCTGGAGCACCCCGTTCTCCGCTTCCAGCGTGTCCAGACGCTCCGCGATGTCCGCCATGCCCATGCCTCCGCCAGTTGCGCCCGGTCTCGTCGCCCGCTCTTATCGCCATTGCCGGCCCCTCGCCAGCCCCGCCCGGGCACCCCGCCCGCGTCCGTTCACGTCAGCGTCCGCTCACGCCCGCGACGGCCGCCCCGGCGCACGCGACGGTGCCGCCGCCACCCCCGGCACCGCCGGCCTGCGCCCCTTCGGCCCCGGCGTCGGCGGTCCCTTGCGTGCCGCCTTGCCCGACGCGGCCGCCGGCTTGCCCACGCGACGTGCCGGCGCGCGTCGCACCGGCCGCGCCGCGCGACGCCGCAGCCCCGCGACGACCAGCTGGCCCGCCACCGCCGCGACCACCGCCCCCAGCAGCAGCCGCTGCGGCCACGCGCCCAGCCGCCCCAGCGCGGTCATCCACCCGAGCTGCAGCACCGCCTGCGTGTCGAGCAGCAGCATCGCCGCGAACGCCGCCCCGGCCACTCCCCACACGCCCAGGCGCATGCGCCATCCCCCCGAATCCGCCGCGCCATCAGACCCGCCGCCCCGCCCGCCCACAAGGCAGCGTGGCCACGCGGCCGCACTCCTGTGCCTCCGGCACCACAGCGCGCGACGCCGCCATCGAGGCCGCCACCGGGAACCCCGGCGCGGCGCGGCGTTTCAGCCTGCGCCACACCGGGCAGGAGGCTCATCGTGACGCAGCAGGTGCCGCTCGATCCCGACGCGCTGGCCGCCACCGCGGCCGACCACGGCGTCCACGCCATCGCCGCAGACCTCGCCTATGCGCGGCTCGCCCTGGTCAACGTCGCCTTCTTCGGCCCGCCCGACGCCGGCGACCGCGGCTGGGTGCTGATCGACGCCGGCGTGATCGGCCTGACCGCACGCCTGGTCGCCGCCGCCGCCGCCCGCTTCGGCGCCGACAGCCGCCCGGCCTGCATCGTCCTCACCCACGGCCACTTCGACCACGTGGGCGCCCTACCCGACCTCGCCGAGCGCTGGGACGTCCCGGTGTACGCCCACCCGCTGGAGCATCCCTACCTCGACGGCAGCGCCGCCTATCCCCCGCCCGACCCCACCGTCGGCGGCGGCCTGATGTCTCTGCTTTCGCCGCTCTACCCGCGCGGCCCGATCGACCTCGGCGCCCGCCTGCGCCCGCTGCCGGCGGACGGCTCGGTGCCCGCCATGCCCGGCTGGCGCTGGCTGCACACCCCCGGCCACGCCGTCGGCCACGTCTCGCTGTTCCGCCCTTCCGACCGCACCCTGATCGCCGGCGATGCCTTCATCTCGACCGCCCAGGAGTCCGCCTACGCCGTGCTCGCCCAGGCGCCGGATCTGCACGGCCCGCCCCTGTACTACACCGCCGACTGGGGCCTGGCCCGCGACTCCGTCGCCGCCCTCGCCGCCCTGGAGCCGGAGCGCGCCGTCACCGGCCACGGCCCGGCGCTGCAGGGCCCGGCGCTGCGCCGCAGCCTGCACGCCCTGGCCCGGGACTTCGACCGCCTCGCCGTCCCCGACCACGGCCGCTACCTCGACCACCCCGCCCGCGCCGAGGACGGCACCGCCTATCTCCGCAAGGACTGACCCGCCCGTCGGCGGATCTCCTGGCCCGCCATCCTGCGGTGGCACCCGGCCCGTCCCGCCTCCGGCCGCCGCAGGGCCTGCCCTCGCCCCCGCGCACCATCCCGGCTGCGGCCCCGCCCGCATCCCCGAGGAGTCTCCGCCATGCCCAAGGCCGTCATCTTCGACGTCGACGGAACCCTGGTCGACTCCGTCGACCTGCACGCCAGCGCCTGGCAGGACGCCTTTGACGAGATCGGCCACCAGATCGCCCACGGCGAGCTGCGCAGCCAGATCGGCAAGGGCGGCGACCAGCTGCTGCCGGTGTTCCTGTCCCCCGACGAATGCGACGAGCGCGGCAAGGCGCTGGAGACACGCCGAGGCGAGATCCTCAAACAGCGCTACCTCGGTCGCATCACCGCCTTCCCCGACGTCCGCGCCCTGTTCGAGCGCATCCGCGCCGACGGCACGAGGATCATCCTCGCCTCTTCCGCCAAGTCCGACGAGCTGGCCGCCTACAAGACGCTCGCCGACATCGCCGACCTCGTCGACGCCGAGACCTCCTCCGAGGACGCGGAGAAGTCCAAGCCCCACCCAGACATCTTCGAGGCCGCCCTCGCCGCCATGCCCGGCCTCGCCGCCGCGGACGCGATCGTCGTCGGCGACACCCCCTACGACGCGCAAGCCGCCACAAAGGCCGGCCTGCGCGTCGTGGGCGTGCTGTGCGGCGGCTTCCCCGAGGCCGGCCTGCGCGAGGCCGGCTGCATCGCGATCTACGCCGACCCCGCGCAGCTCCTGGCGCAGTACGACGCCTCGCCGCTTGCGCCGGACTGATACCAGCGGCCGATTGCCCTAGCCCGTCAGGACAGGAAGGCCAGGGGCTCTGCCCCTGGACCCCGCCAAAGGCCGAGCCTTTGGAGTCCAATACTTAAGTCAAGTCGGTCCAGGGGCGGCTCGCCCTTGGCGGGTCTGGGCAGAGCCCAGCCTTGCTTGCCTCGACAGTCCAGAATTTTCTGCTGTTGATATAAATGTACTTTGTCCAGGCTAGAGGGTAATATTGATCTACCACCCCCGATTCCTTGCAGCATGATAGGAAGAAAGCATGTTCTTTCTTGAAAGAAAGAACCAAAGAACCTTTGCCCGTTGGGCTCCGGAGCCGCCCGTGTGCTCGGAGCTCCATGTGCAAAGTCTTTTTGCTTCTTTTTCTTCAGAAAAAGAAGACTCTTGCCTTTCTGCCCGAAGCAACGAGATGCTTCGAGATTTATAACAGTCTCTAGGGGTGGGCCCGGACTGGGCGCACGTGGGTTCCGATGGCCGCGTCAGGCCATCGGAGCGTCGGGACAGGGCGGCTCAGCCCTCTGCGCCGGCCTTGGCGTGCTTGGCCGCGAGCTTGGCCGTCCTCTCGCCGAGCTGGCTGCCCGTCTCGTCGGCCTTGTAGATGTCGGCCACGATCGACTTGAGCTGCGTCTCGTGCTGCTTCAGGCCGAGCGCCCTGGCGTAGGCGGCGGCCGAGCCGAAGCCGGCGATGCCGTAGTGGCTCATCCGCTGGTACTGGGCGATGATGACGATGTCGAGCAGTTCGCCGTCCTCTGGCGCCTCCTTGACGCCGTGCTTGAGGGCCTCCTTGACCAGGCCCTCCATGCCCTTGCAGTGCTCCTTCTCAACCTCCTCGCCGCTGTCCTGCAGCAGGGACTTCAGCGTCTCGTTGTGCTTGCCGATGCCGGCGACGGACTCTTCCAGGAAGGTCTTGAGCTTGGGGTCGTGCGCCTTGCCGGTCAGGGTGGTCAGCGCCCGGACCATCTGGTCGTTGGCGGACCACAGGTCCTTGATCTCGTCGGCGTAGACGTCCTTGAGGCTGTCTGGTGCGGGCATCGTCGGCTCCTCCGATCTGGGTCGCGGCACCAACGCCGGCACGGGCCGAAGGTCGCACCTCTCCCCTCAACTCCGCCTGAGCGGCATCGCGGATCGCGCCGTGCCGGGTCGCGTTGCCCCGGTGGCGTCGCCATGATCGAGTGCGCTTGCAGCAGAACCGGACCAGCGACCTTGGCGAAGCCAGAGACCGAGACACCGATCCTGCCCGCGCACATCGACGAGACCGTGCGGGCGATCGCCCGGCTGCACGCCGATCACCTGCGCGAGGCCGGCGCGCTGCAGCGCCTGGTCGAGAACCTGACCGCCTGGATCGGCCGCCCGGTCATCCTGGCCGCGCTGAGCGTGCTGATCACCGCCTGGATCGCGGGCAACCTGGCGATGCGCGGCATGGGGATGGCGCCTCTGGACGCGCCGCCGTTCGCGTGGCTGCAGGACGCGCTCAGCCTGTTCGCGCTCTACGTCACCGTGCTGATCCTCACCACCCAGCGGCGCGAGGACCAGCTCTCTGTGTATCGCGAGCAGCTCAGCCTGGAGCTGGCGATCCTCGGCGAGCAGAAGAGCGCCAAGATCATCGCGCTTCTGGAGGAGATGCGGACCGACCATCCCGGGCTGCGCAACCGCACCGACGCGGAGGCGGACGCGCTGGCCGTGGCCGCCAACCCCGACGCCATGCTCACCGCGATCCGCGAACGCCAGGACTCCCCGCCGCCCCGCGACCTGTCGCAGGAGATGGCGAGGCAGCCCGAGCAGCCGCCGGCGCCGCCGGGACGGCCCGGCGGCGCGTGAGCCGCCGCGCCGCCGGCCGGGACGCCCGGGGAGCAGGCGCCCTGGGGATCAGGCGCCGGCGGTGCCCGCGGCCCGCAGCGCCGCGACCACGGCCGTGCCCTTCGGGCTGCCCAGGCCGGTGACCGGGTCCCAGCCGGCCTTGCAGCTGTAGCCGGCGTTGTTGCCGTGGGTGATGTCGGTCATCGCCGCCGGGTGGGCGTAGAGGGTCGGGTTGACGAAGCCGGCGGGGCGTCCGGCGGCCTGGTTGGACAGCGCGACCAGCCCCGCCCACAGCGGCGCCACCGCGCTGGTGCCGCCGATCACGGCGGGCTGGCCGTCCACGGAAACGTTGTAGCCGGTTTCCGGGTCGGCATCGCCCGCGACGTCGGGCACGCCGCGGCCGGTCTGGGTGTTGCCGGTCTGCCAGGCCGGGCGCGGGAAGTGCGTGCTGTAGCCGCCGCCGGTGGCGCCGCCCCTGCTGCCGTCGTTCCACGCCACCTCGGCGCCCGTGCGCGGCAGCTTCGTGCCGCCGCAGCCCAGCACGTGCGGGCTGGACGCCGGGAAGTCCACGGTGAGCATGCCGCCCGTGGTGCCGTCCGAGGCGCCGTTGTCGCCGGAGGCCGCGCACACCGTGATGCCCAGGCCGGCGGCGGTCTGGAACACCTGGTCCATGGCGTCGATGTCCTGCGCCGACCACGAGGACTCCGGGCCGCCCCAGCTGATCGAGATCACCGAGGGCTTCCTTTGCGTGTCGTGCACGGCGGCGGCGATGGCGTCGAGGAAGCCGCTGCCCTGGTTGGCGCCGAAATACACGGCGATGTCCGCGGCCGGCGCCACGGAACCCACGACCTCGATGTCGAGCTGCACCTCGCCGTCGGCGCCGTTCGGGTCGCCCGGCGTGTTGGCGGCGCCGCCGACCGGGACCGCCTCCAGGGTGCCGGTCCTCTTGACGTGCTTGGCGGCGAAGTAGGCGGTCATCTGCGCCGGGTCGTAGCCGCCGCCCAGCTCGATCAGCGCCACCGTCTGCCCGGCGCCGGTCCCGCCCGCGGGGAAGCCGTAGTGCGCGGCGACGGCCGAGGGATCGTAGGAGATGCCGGCGCTGGCGCGCGGGCGGACCCGGAAATGCGGGCGCGCGACGCGGCGCTGGTCGAAGCCGACCACCGCGACCAGGTCCTCGGCCAGCTCCGGCGGCACCAGGAGGTGGCCGCTGCGGCCGACGAAGCTGCGGCCGGCATCGCGGTAGACGCCCATGCCCTCCGGCCGGAAGGCGCTGCGCGCCTGCGCGTAGGTGCCGCTCAGCATCAGCATGTGGAAGCTGCCCGCGGGCTGCTCGACGTGGAGGCCATGGCTGCGGGCGTAGGCGGCAACCTGCTCGATGACCGTGTCGCGGGTGCCGTGGCGGCGCGCGTACTCGGCGTGGGCCACCGCCGGGGCCAGGGCGTCGACCGGGGCGTGCGGCTTGAGCACCACCGTGAGCCGGACGGGGGCGGCGTCGTCGACGTCGCCGGTGCGCGTGCCGGGGGGCTCGACCTGGAAGCTGCGCGGGAAGATCTGCAGACCGTGTGTCGTCATCGGCGAGGCTCTCCTGTGCCCGGAACCGGGCTCGTGGTCGGCGCGGGGGCCACCGGGGCGGCGGCGCGGCATCATGGCGGGGCAGGGGCGGAAGGGGCAACGAGGCAGGGGCGGGGGGCGGCAGGGAAGCAAGCAAGGCCGGGCTCTGCCCGGACCCGCCAGGAGCGAGCCGCCCCTGGATCCGGCCTCACTTAAGTCCAGGTTTCCAAAGGCTCGGCCTTTGGCGGAGTTTGAGGCAGAGCCTCAACCTTGCTTCCTTTTGCCGCACGCCCCCGTCACGCGACGCCGGGGTTGGCCCCCTGCCCCGGCCGTGCCACCTGGAGGCCATGGTGCATCTGATCAAGCTGGCCGTCGGCGTGCGCGACCTCGATCACCTGCGCGAGGTGCAGGCGGCGCGGGCCGCGGTGGCGCCGCTGCGCCATCTCACGCGCTCGTTCCCGCGCCGGGCGGAGGAGATTGTCGCCGCGGGGTCGATCCACTGGGTGGTGGCCGGGCTGCTGCTGGCGCGACAGCGGGTGGTCGACATCGTGGCGGAGCGGCGCGAGGACGGCACGCCCTGCACCGCGCTGATGCTCGACCGCGCGCTGGTCGCGGTGGCGCCGCGGCCGGTGCGGGCGTTCCAGGGCTGGCGCTACCTGGAGGCGGAGGCGGCGCCCGCGGACCTGGAGGCCGGCGGGGGTGGTGGCGAGGCGATGCCGCCGCGGCTGCGCGCGGAACTCATGGTGCTGGGGCTGCTGTGAGCACGGCCGCGACGTCCTCTGCAACGTCCTTTGCAACCCTGGGCCGCGTGCCTCGCTGTCGCTGGACCACCAGGGAGGCTCGACGGACATGGACAGGACGCGCGTGGACAGGGCGGGCACCGACAGGCTGCTGATCGCGTCGTCGCCGATCGAGATCGAGGCCAAGGCGGAGGAGGCGGGGCTGGCGCGCGCCGCGCACGACGTGGCGCTCGCCCTGTTCCACAACCTCACGGACCGGCTGGGGCACGCGGCCCGCGCGCTGCCAGGCGGGGCCGCGCACTGGCCGTCGCACCGCTTCTACTTCGCCGAGGCCGGGGAGCCGGAGCTGGCGGTGCTGCTGGAAGGGCTGGCGGCGCGGCCGGACTTCGCCGAGGTCGGCGGCGCGGCATACGAGGGCACGCAGCCGGCCGGCCTGTTCGTGCAGGAGGCGAGGCAGGGCCACGTCGGGGTGATGGTCGGGCACGAGAGCCACGAGGGGCTGCGCTCGCCGATCCGGCCCGAGCTTCGCTGACCGACGCTGCGCTGAGCCGCGCCGCACGGAGCCGCGCGGGGCGGTTCCCGGGGACCGTTCCCTGCGTGGCGCCGCCGCCACACGCCGCGCGGACCCTGCCGCCGAGCCTTGCCCCGCGCCGGTCGCGGTCCGCATAACCGGGCGGGGCCGCGGCGCACGACGGTCCGGGAGGATGGTCCGATGCGTCTGCTGCTCCTGCTGCCCTTCGCCGGGCTGCTGTGGATCCCGTTCTACAACTTCCGCGAGCCGGCGCTGTTCGGCTTCCCGTTCTTCTACTGGTACCAGCTGCTGTGGGTGCCGGTCACGGCGCTGCTGACCTTCGTGGTGTGGCGGAGCGAGCGGTCGTGAGCATGGTCGCCCCCGGCGGGCTGCACTGGACCGCCTTCGTCGTGTTCGCGTTCTTCTTCGCCCTGGTGTCGGTGATGGGCTTCGTCGCCGCGCGCTGGCGCCGGCCGGCCACGCTGGCCCACATCGACGAGTGGGGCCTCGGCGGGCGGCAGTTCGGCACCTGGGTCACCTGGTTCCTGGTCGGCGGCGACTTCTACACCGCCTACACGGTGATTGCGGTGCCAGCGCTGGTGTTCTCTGCCGGCGCCTACGGGTTCTTCGCCCTGCCCTACACGATCCTGGTCTACCCGTTCATCTTCGTCGTGATGCCGAAGCTGTGGGAGTACGCGGCCGCCGGCGGCCACGTCACCGCCGCCGACGTCGTGCACGCCCGCTACAACTCGCGCGCCCTGGAGCTGGCGGTGGCGATCACGGGGCTGCTGGCGACGATGCCCTACATCGCGCTGCAGCTCGTGGGCATGCAGGTCGTGATCGGCGCGCTGGGCCTGGTCGGCGAGGTGCCGCTGGCCGCCGCCTTCGTGATCCTCGCGCTCTACACCTACTCGGCCGGCCTGCGCGCGCCGGCGCTGATCGCCTTCGTCAAGGACATCATGATCTACATCGTGGTGCTCGTGGCCGTCGCCGTGATCCCCGCCCACCTCGGCGGCTACGGCGCGGTGTTCGCCTCGGCGCAGACCGCGTTCGCCGCCAAGGGCGCTGGCGGCATCCTGCTCAAGCCCGCGCAGATGCTGCCCTACGCCTCGCTTGCCCTGGGCTCGGCGCTGGCAGCGTTCATGTACCCGCACACCCTGACCGGCGTGTTCGCGTCGAAGAGCGCCGACACGATCCGCAAGAACGCCATCCTGCTGCCGGCCTACACCCTGCTGCTCGGGCTGATCGCGCTGCTCGGCTACATGGCCTACGCCGCGGGCATCGACCCGAAGACGCCGCCCACCTCTGTGGTGCCTGCGCTGTTCGACGCGATCTTCCCGCAGTGGTTCACCGGCTTCGCCTTCGCGGCGGTCGCGATCGGCGCGCTGGTGCCGGCCGCGGTGATGTCGATCGGCAGCGCCAACCTGTTCACCCGCAACGTGTGGAAGGCCTACGTCAACCCCGCGGTCACCCCGGCCGGCGAGGCGCAGGTCGCCAAGGTCACCTCGCTGCTGGTCAAGCTTGGCGCGCTGCTGTGCATCTTCTTCCTGCAGACCAAGAACGTCATCGACCTGCAGCTGATCGGCGGCCTGGTGATCCTGCAGACCTTCCCCTCCGTGGTGTTCGGGCTGTTCACCCGCCGGTTCCGCGCCGAGGGGCTGCTCGCGGGCTGGGCGGTGGGCATCGGCGGCGGAAGCTGGCTGGTGATCGCCGACGGGCTGAAGCCGGTGCACCCGATCGTGCTCGGCGGCGCCACGTACGGCGTCTACGTCGGGCTGCTGGCGCTGGCGGCGAACATCGTGGTGGCGGCGGCGGTGTCGCTGGCGCTCGGGGAGGAACGGCGGGTGGCGCGGGCCTAGGAAGGCAAGGCCAGGGCTCTGCCCTGGACCCGCCAGGGGCGAGCCGCCCCTGGACCCGGCCTCACTTAAGGAATGGGTTCCAAGGGCCCTGCCCTTGGCGGGGTCCCCTCCTTCAAGCATGGGGGCAGAGCCCCTGGCCTTCCTAATTCTGACCGGCCGCCGGCATCAGTCCCGGCCGCGGCCCACCAGCCATTTCGGGTCGAACCAGGTGTCGGCCGGCCCGTCGTAGGGCAGCCGGGTGATGTCCCAGTGCACGATCATCGGCGCGTACACGTCCCACACCGCGGGGCCGCCGCCCACGAACACCACCCGGTCCGCGAAGCGCGCCAGCACCTCCTCCGGCCGGTCCGCGGCGTGGATGACCTGGATGGTGCGGTGGGCGAACTCCTCCTTCGGGATGGAGGCGATCGTCCTCGGGCCCGCGATCAGCACGTGGCCCAGCGTCATCGCCCAGAAGCGGCGCACGTCCTCGCGGAAGGCGGGCCGGGGGTCGCCTTCCCAGGGCAGGTGGCCGCCGAGGCCGAGCTGGCCCCTGTCGCCGATCGCGCACATCGACCGCACATCCGCCATTCCGCCGCTCCCGAGACCGGCGCGGAGTGAAGCAGAGGCGGGGCCGCGGGGAAAGCCGCGCCCGGCGCTACAGGTCGCCGGCGAGGAACTGCGCCCGGCCCAGGCCGAAGCTCCAGTCGGCGTCGCTGTTGGACACGATGGAGACCATGACGTCGCTCGGGCGAATGCCGCAGCTCTGCTCCAGCTCCTCGCAGAGCAGCTTGTAGAAGGCGACCTTGGCGGCCTGGTCGCGCGGCCGGCTGGTGACGCTGAGCACCACGACCTTGTCGGTGCGCGCGATGCCCAGGCCGGTGTCCTCGACGATCATGTGGGCGGCGGAGTGCTGGTGGACGATCTGGTAGCGGTCGCGCTGGGGCACCTTGAAGGCGGCGACCATGGCGCGGTGGGCGGCGTCGAGCAGCGTGCGCAGCTCGGACTCGGTGCGGCCCTCGATGAGGTCGAAGCGCAGCAGCGGCATGGCGGGTCCTTTCGGGAGGAGGGCGGCATAAGGCAGGAAGCAAGGCTGGGCTCTGCCCAGACCCGCCAGGGGCGAGCCGCCCCTGGACCGGCTTGACTCAAGGGGAGCCGGTCCAGGGGGGCTTCCCCTGGCGGAGTTTGAGGCAGAGCCTCAACCTTGCTTGCTTCGCCGCCTCCTTCAAAGGGCCGCCGGCATCAGCCGTCGCAGCTCGCCGGCGAGGCCGGGCGTTGCGGCGAGGATCCCGTCGCCGGTGGTGGGACCGCTGCCGGCCAGGAAGTCGCTGACCACGGCGCCGGACTCGGCCAGGATGGCGAGGCCGGCGGCGACGTCCCACAGGCGGATGTGCAGCTCGCAGTAGCCGTCGAGCCGGCCGCAGGCGACGTCGGCCAGCGCCAGCGCCCCGGAGCCGGCGGCGCGCAGCATGGCGCCTTCGGCCATCACGCGGCGGTTCAGCGCGTGGAACGAGGCGGTGTCGCTGCGCGGGGACCAGCCGATCTCGACCATGGCGCGGCCCATGTCGGTGGTGTCCGACACCCGGATCGGCCGGCCGTTCAGGGTGGCGCCGCCGCCCGCGCGCGCGGCAAAGGTCTCGCCCAGCGCTGGGGCGACCAGCACGCCGGCGAGCGCGCGGCCCTCGCCGAGCAGGCCGAGGGAGACGCACCAGCGCGGGCGGCCGCGGGCGAAGTTGCTGGTGCCGTCGATCGGGTCCGCGACCCAGCGCAGCGCGCCGGCGCCGGCCTGCTTCTCGCCCCTTTCCGCCTCGCCGCCCTCCTCCTCGCCGAGAAAGCCGTCGTCGGGGAAGGCGGCGCGCAGGCGGTCGCGGATCAGCCGCTCGACGGCGCCGTCGGCCTCGGTGAGCCAGTCCTGCGCGCCCTTCTCCGTGGCCTGCGGCGCGCCGGGGGGCGGCTGCAGGCGCAGGGCGAGGGCGGCGGCCTCGGCGCAGATCGCCTGGGCCGCGTCGAGGCGGCGCTGGAGGGCGTCGGACATGGGGTGCTCCCGGTGGTGGGCCGCAGGATGCCCCGAAGCGGCGCGGCGCGCGAGGCGGGCGTGCGAGGGGCCGTGCGCGGGGTCAGGCCTGGCCGGACAGGGCGGCCGGTCGCGCGCGCCCCGGCTCCGTCCGTCGCCGGAGCAGAAGGACGCCCAGCAGGAGGGCGCCGCTGCATGCCGTGGCCAGCGGCAGGCCCAGGCCCAGGCCGCCCGGGTCCGCCGCGAAGTCGCCGAGCGCGGTGCCGGCGGTCCGCGCCACGAGGATCGTCGCCCAGTACGCCAGCAGCCCGGGGCGCCGCAGGGTGCAGTGCCCCGCCACCGCCGCGAGCAGCACTGCGGCGCAGGCCGCCGCGGCGGTGCCCAGCCCCGCCGCGTCCTCCAGGCAGTCCCCCGCCACGGTCGCGAGCGTGCCGGCGGCCAGCATCGCGGCCCAGTATCCGGGGTCGGCCACCGGCACCGGGCGGCCCAGCGGGTCGGGCCGCGCGTTCGGCACGGAGCGGGCGCGCAGCAGCAGCACGGCGTACAGCAGGGCCGACAGCACGGCCATCACCGCGGCCGGGTCCAGCGCGGCGTCGTGGGTGGCCAGGTCGGCGAGGTTGGTGGCGGCGGTGCGCAGCAGCACGATCGCCAGCCAGTACCAGGCCTTGCTGCCCCCGGGCGAGCGGCGTTCGGCGGCCAGCACCAAGGCGAACGCCAGCGCCAGCACCGGCAGGCCGCCGAGGTGGCCCAGGTGCAGGGTGTGCGAGGCGAGGTCACCCGTGTTGGTGCCGAGCACGCTCGCGGCGCAGATCGCGGCCCAGCTGCGCGGGCCGGTCGGGGGAACACTGCTCTGCCGCATGGCGCCGTCCCCGGGGTTGGTGGCCCGGCGGGACCGGGCACGCCTGCGTGCCAGGCGGGCGAGGGCGGCGCACGTGAAGAAACCGAGGCTGTGCCTTGGTTGGCAGGCCAGGGCTCTGCCCTGGACCCGCCAGGCGTAGGTGGCCAAGGTTCCGACGATCCGCCTGGATCGTTGGAAAGGCCACCGGAGGGAGCCGCCCCTGGACCCGGCGCAACCTAAGAATCGGATTCCAAAGGCTCGGCCTTTGGCGGGGTCCCCGCCTTCAAGCATGGGGGCAGAGCCCCTGGCCTTCCTTTCTGGATTGCAGACCGGGGCACCATCCCTGCCCCGCCTCGCTTGCCTCTCCGGCCCCGGCCATGTTTGGTTCCCGCCATGGTCCCCCTCACCGGAGCCGGGCGTGTCGCCGGCGTCATCGGCTGGCCGGTGGCGCATTCGCGCTCCCCGCGGCTGCACAACCACTGGCTGCGGCGGCACGGCATCGACGGGGCATACGTGCCGCTGCCGGTGGCGCCGGGCGCGTTCGCCGCCGCGGTGGCGGGGCTGCGCGCGGCGGGGTTCGCCGGCGCCAACGTGACGCTGCCGCACAAGGAGGCGGCGTTCGCGGCGTGCGACCGGCTCGACCCCTCCGCCCTGCGCGCCGGCGCGGTGAACACGCTGGTGTTCGGTCCGGACGGGGTCGAGGGCTCGAACACGGACGGCGCGGGGTTCCTCGCCAATCTGCGCGCGCATGGCGTGGCGGCGGGCGGGCCGGCGCTGCTGCTGGGCGCGGGCGGCGCGGCGCGGGCGGTGGCGGCGGCGCTGCTCGACGCGGGCGCGGCGGTCAGCGTGGCCAACCGCTCGCGCGACCGGGCGGAGCGGCTCGCCGAGGCGCTGCCGGGGCTGCGGGTGCTGGACTGGGCGGCGCGGGAGGACGCGCTCGCGGACCAGGCTCTGCTGGTGAACACGACGTCGCTCGGCATGGTCGGGCACGCGGCGCTGGCGCTGGACCTCGTACGCGCGGGGGCGGGGCTGGCGGTGGCGGACATCGTCTACGTGCCGCTGGAAACGGAGCTGCTGGCACAGGCACGGGCGCGCGGGCTGCGGGCGGTGGAGGGCCTGGGGATGCTGCTGCACCAGGCGCGGCCGGGCTTCGCGGCCTGGTTCGGGGTGGAGCCGGAGGTGGACGAGGAGACACGGGCGCTGCTGGCCACGGACCTGCCGGCCCGGGCCGGCGCGCCGTGAGCCGCGGCCGGGCGGGGTGATCGTGGTCGGGCTCACCGGCGGGATGGGCATGGGCAAGTCGACCGCGGCCTCCGTGTTCCGCCGCGCGGGTGTCGCGGTGTTCGACGCGGACGCCGCGGTGCACGCCCTGCAGCGTCGGGGCGGGGCGGCGGTGGCAGAGGTGGCGGCGCGGTTCCCTCACTGCGTGCGCGACGGCGCGGTGAATCGCGACCTGCTGCGCGCCAGGGTCGTGGGGGACGAGGCGGCGCTGCGGGACCTGGAGGCGATCCTGCATCCGCTGGTGCGGCGCGAGGAGCGCCGGTTCCTGGCGCGGGCCAGGCGGGCGCGGCGCGGGCTGGCGGTGCTCGACGTGCCGCTGCTGCTGGAGACGGGGGGGCAGGCGCGGGTGGACCTGGTGGTGGTGGTGTCGGCGCCGGCCGCGGTGCAGCGCGCCCGGATCGGGCGGCGGCGGCGGATGAGCGAGGCGCAGGTCGACGCGGTGCTGGCGCGGCAGATGCCGGACGCGGCCAAGCGCCGGCTGTCGGACGTGGTGGTGCGCACCGGGCTGTCGCGGGGGCACGCGGCGCGGACGCTGCGGCGGCTGATCGGGGCGCTGCGAAAAGGAAGCAAGGTCGAGGCTCCGCCTCAAACTCCGCCAAAGGCAGGCCTTTGGAAGCCAACTCCCGAGTCGAGGGTTTCCAAAGGGCTCCGCCCTTTGGCGGGTTCGGGCAGAGCCCGACCTTGCTTTTCAGGAGCCATGCCATGATCCGCAGCGTCCTGTTCGACACCGAGACCACCGGCCTCGATCCGCTCGCCGGCGACCGGGTGATCGAGATCGCCGCCATCGAGCTGTTCGGCGACCTGCCGACCGGGCAGCGCTTCCACTGCCTGCTGGACCCCGAGCGCGACATCCCGCCCGAGGCGTCGCGCGTGCACGGCTTCACGCGCGCGGACCTGGCCGGCAAGCCGCGATTCGCCGAGGTGGTGGACGAGTTCCTGGCGTTCTGCGGGCAGGACCGGCTGATCGCGCACAACGCGCCGTTCGACTTCGGCTTCATCAACGCAGAGCTGGCGCGTCTGCGCCGGCCGTCGCTGGACGGTGCGCGGATGGTGGACACTCTGGCGATGGCCAAAGTGCGGTTCCCCGGCATGCCGAACAGCCTGGACTCGCTTTGCCGGCGCTTCGGCATCGACCTGTCGGCGCGCACCACCCACAACGCCCTGCTCGACTGCACGCTGCTGGCCGAGGTGTATGTCGAGCTGACCGGCGGGCGGCAGCGCGGCCTGGCGCTGGTGGCGCAGGCCGGGGCGGCGGCGGCGGTGTCCTACCGGCTTGACGGCCCGAGGGTGGCGCGGGTGGTGGCGGCGAGCGAGGCGGAGAAGGCCGCGCACGGGGCGTTCCTGGCCCGGCTGACCGACCCGCTCTGGCTGGCGCCCTGACGCCGCGGGCGCCGTGGCCGGCGGTGCTGGCGGTGGCGGCGGCCTCGGTGCTGGCGTCGTGGGGACTGTCGCTGCGGCTGCAGCAGGACGCCGGCGCGGTGGCGAGGGGCTGCGAGCTGGCCGGGGCGGTGGACGCGGCGGCGTGGCGCCTGGAGGACAGCCTCGCGCGCGCCTCGGCGGCGGCGGTGCGCCCGGCGGCGCACGCCGCGGCCGCGGGGTCCGGCGGGCCCGAGGAGTACCAGGGCGAGGAATACTGGGGCGCGGAAGCGGAGGCGACGCGCCAGCTCGACACCCTTGGAACGCTGGCGGCGGAGCCGGAACTGGCGTGGATGGCAGGACCGCTCGGCGGGCTGCGCGACGCCGTGCTGGCCCGGATGGCGGCAACGGATGCGGCGCTGCACGAGGCCGGCGGTGGGCGGTCCGCCGGGGCGGTCGCGTCCCTCGACGACGGCACGCGGCCGCTGGTCGCGGCGCTGGTCGGCGAGGTGGACGCCCGCCGGCGCGATCTGGCGGCGCGGTCGCTGGCGTCGGCCTCGCTTGACCGGCGCTGGCTGGTGGCGGCTGCGGCGGCCGGGGCGGTCCTGCTGTCGGCGCTGGCGCTCGCGGGACGGCGGACGGGACAGGGCGCGGCGGCGCAGGCGGGGGGCATGGCGGGCGCTGCCGTCGGCCCGGCGGGCGCTGGGAGCGCACGTCCGGGCGCGGACGCTGGGCGGAACCCGATCCTGTCGTCGGGCGGGATGGTGCCGGGCCAGGCGGGGCTTGACCGGGCGGAGCCGGGGCAGGGAGCGCCGGGGCTGCGGGTTCTGCTCGTGGAGGACAACGCGATGGTGCGGTTCAGCCTGGAGGCGATGCTGGCCGACCTGGGCCACACCGTGGTCGCCGCCGGCGACGCGGCCGGGGCGATGGCCCTCGCCGGCACCCTCGACGGCACCGGGCCGGAGGTGCTGGTCACCGACCTCGGGCTGCCCGACCTGGACGGCCTGACGCTGGCCGGGCGCCTGCGGGCCGTGTGCCCGGCGCTGCGGGTGGTGGTCGCGTCGGGCCGCCCCGGTGCCGCGCCGGGCGTGGTCTGGCTGCAGAAGCCGTTCGGCCTGGACCGGCTGCAACGCGCCGTGGAGGACAGCGCGGCCGCCGCGACCCGCTGTGCCAACACCCCGGAAAAGCAAGGCCAGGGGCTCTGCCCCTGGACCCCGCCAAAGGCCGAGCCTTTGGAATCCAGTTCTTAAGTCAAGCCGGTCCAGGGGCGGCTCGCCCCTGGCGGGTCTGGGCAGAGCCCAGCCTTGCTTGCCTCCGACAGCCCAGGGCTTTCGCCCCCTGGTTTCAGCCGGCGTTGCGCCAGCGCTCCAGCGCCGCGTCGAAGTGGTGCGGGCCCGCGGCCTGGATGATGCCGATCGCGGTCTCGACCTGCTCCGCGGCGGGGCGGAGCGTCAGCACGGTCTCGTCTTTCGCTGCCGCGTCGCGCAGCGCCGTGGTGCTGTCGTCCGGCAGGACCGCCTCGCGCAGCCGGCCGAGCAGGCTCTGGTCCGGCGCCTCGATCGCGTGGTTGAGGCCCCCGCCTTCCGCGCCGCCGCCTGCCGCGCCGCCGCCGCCCGCGAGCACGATGCTGCCGTCGGCGAAGCCCGCGGCGAGCAGGGCGGTGCGGGCGGACTCTGCCTCCGCCCTGCTGCGGAAGGTGGCGGTCATGGACCGGTCCTCGAGGGTGGCCTCGGGCGTGTGCAGCGGTCCGTTCTCGGTGGTCGGGCCTTGGGACATGGGAAGCCTCCGTTGCTGGCTCTCCTACGGGGCGCGCGGCCCGCGGTTCCCTGGCGGCCGCGGCGCTCAGCCCACCCTGGTGATCGCCCACTTCACCGTCTGCGGCCCGTCGGCGTGCCCGCTCAGCACGACCTGCTCGGCCCGCCTCGGCTCCACGCCGCCGAGGTAGACGCTCTCCTCCAGCGACAGCCTGGCGCCCTCGGCGCGCAGCCGCCAGCTTCCGGAGGCAAGGCGCAGCAGCACCGCCTCGCCTTCCGACTGCACGGCCGCGGTGACGGCGGGGTGCAGGTGGAAGCGCAGGGTGTAGGCGCGCGGCGTCTCGCCCTCCACCGTGTCCTCGCCGCGCACGTCCTCGCCGCTGTCGGCCATGTACAGCCGGCGGCGGTGCAGCGCCCCGAACGGCCTGAGATAGCCGTCGTGGCTGGCTTCCAGCCAGTGGGCGCCGTTGGCCTCCTGTCGCTGCACCTCGACGCGCTCCGGGCGGCGCCCCAGCCCGGCGGGCCTCAGCTCGGAGGAGTTCAACTCGCCCACGGTGAGGGTGGAGTGCGCCGCGGTGGAGCGGCTGGCGTCGTGCCACTCGCCCGACGCGGCGGGGCTGGCGCCGCAGTTCACGATCAGCCGGTCGCGCCCCACCGACATCTCCATCGAGAGCGTGCCGGCGTGGGCGAGCCGATCCAGCCCGGGCTGCGGCGGCGCGCCGGCGTCGACGATCACCACGGAGCGCCCGGCCTGCAGGCGCTGGAAGCCGCCCTCGGCCAGGCCCGCCGGCGCCCGGCCGCCGCGCCCCGCCTGGCCGAGCACCAGGTCGATCAGGCTGGCCGGCTCCTCGCGCGCGCCGTTGAACAGCACCAGGCCGCCGTCGCCGTGGCGCAGCGCCCGCAGCGCCGGCGCCATGCGCTCGATCGCCGCACCCAGGGCCGCCGGCGGCGAGGCCTGCGCCGCCTGCAGCAGGGTGCGGGTCTCGATCAGGTCCTGCAGCGCCTGCAGCTGCGCGGCGGGGCTGCGCTCGGCGTGGCAGCCGTCGGGCAGCACCTGGCGGCCGATCTCCTGCGGCAGTTGGCGCAGCGCGCGGGTCAGGTGCGCCGCGTGGTCCGGCAGCGCCACCGCGGCGGCGATCAGGCCCTTGAGCGCGGTCAGCGCCCGGCCGTCGATCTCCTCGCCCGGCAGCATCGCCGCCAGCCAGCGCGCGTCCGTGACCAGGCGGCCCATCAGGCGCTGGCGGAACGCGTCCTCGGCGGAGGCGGCGAAGAAGTCGTAGTGGCCGAGCCAGGCGGCGATGCGCGCGCCAGTGACGTCCGGGCGGCGCGACACCGGGTCGGAGCTGCCCTGGGCGATCCACTCGGCGACCAGGGCGCGGGCGCGCAGCCGCGCGCCGTCGGTGCCCAGCGCGCGCAGGTCGCGCAGCCAGGTGAAGCCGTGCGCCTGGGCGCGCAGCGACGCGGAGCCCGCGGCCTCCGCCCAGCCGCCCGGCCGCAGCGGCGAGCGGGCGCCGGACAGCTCGACCTCGCCCTTCATCAGCCGCGCGCCGCGGCCGGGGTCGCCGGGCCAGGGATCGCGCACCGGGATCGCCGGCGCGTCGGGGATGCGGCCCATGCGCAGCCCGGGCAGGCGCGCGAAGCCGACGCGGGCGCCGCGCAGCCAGCGGGCGGGCGGGCTCACGGGCGGGCTGGGGAAAGCGGGGGGGGCGCGGGCATCGGGTGTGTGTAGAGGGCGGGGTTGGGGGGGGGCAAGGCCGTGCGGAAGGCGGGAAGCAAGGCTGGGTTCTGCCCAGACCCGCCAGGCGGAGGTGGCCAAAGGTTCCGACGATCCGCCTGGATCGTTGGAAAGGCCACCGGAGAGAGCCGCCCCTGGACCGGCATTCGGAAGGGGAGACCAGGGCAGGGTTTCCGCTTGAAGCGCGGGGGCAGCGCCGCTGGCCTTGCTACGTCTTGACGAACCGTGCCGCGAAGAACCCGTCCATGCCGCCGCGCTCCGCCCACAGCCCGGGGTGCGTGCGCAGCCAGCCGTCCGGCGTGCGCGCTTCCGGCAGGTCGGCCAGCTCGCCGGCCGAGAACGGCTCCGGCCGCAGCCCCAGCCCTGCCAGGGCCTGCACCCGCGCCGGGCCCTCGTCGGACTGCAAGGAACACACCGCGAACACCAGCCGCCCGCCCGGGCGCAGCATCGCCGCCGCGGCCGCCAGCAGCCGGTCGGCCTGCTGCGCCAGCACGGACACGTCCTTCGGGCGCTTGAGGTGCGCCACGTCGGGGTGGCGGCGGATGGTGCCGGTGGCGCTGCACGGCGCGTCGAGCAGCACGGCGTCGAACGGGGCGTCCGGCGTCCAGGACAGGGCGTCGGCCTGCACCACCTCGGCGTCAAGGCGCAGGCGGGCGAGGTTCTCGCGCAGGCGCAGGATGCGGGTGGCGTCGCGCTCGACCGCGACCACGCGGGCACCGGTGGCCGCGAGCTGCGCCGCCTTGCCGCCCGGCGCCGCGCACAGGTCGGCGACGCGCTCGCCCGGCCGCGCCGCCAGCAGGCGGGCCGGCAGCGCGGCGGCGGCGTCCTGCACCCAGAACGCGCCCTCGTCGAAGCCGGGCAGCGCGGTGACTCGGGTGCCGGCGGGCAGGCGCAGCGAGCCGGTGGGCAGGCGCTCGGCCCCCTCGAACACCCCGTCGAACCCGGGGGCCGCGCCGGGGCGCAGCGTCAGGTCGACCGGCGCCTCGCGGGCGTGGGCGGCGGCGATGTCGCGCGCGGCGGACCCGAAGCCGGCGCTCCAGTCGCTCCACAGCCAGGCCGGTGTGTCCAGGCGCGGGCCGTCGAGTTCGTCGAGCGCCGCGGTGCCCGCCTCCGACACCCGGCGCAGCACGGCGTTGACCAGGCCGGCAAACGGCGCGAGGCCGTGGACGCGCGCCAGGGCGACGGCGGTGGCGACGGCCGCGTGCGGCGGCGTGTCGGCGAGCAGCAGGCCGGCGGCGCCGAGGCGCAGCACGTGGCGCACCGGGAGCGGCGGCGCCTTGGCCAGGAACGGCTCCAGCACCGCGTCGAGCGAGCCGAGGCGGCGCAGCGCCAGGGCGGCGAGGCGGTGGCCGGCGGCGCGGTCGCGCGCCTCGCCCGCGGGCAGGGCGTCGAGCGCCTCCTCCAGCGGGCGGTGCCGGTCGAGCACGGCGCACAGCAGGGCATAGGCGATGTCGCGGGTCGGGTCGGCCATGGCAGGGGGTGGTGCCGGAGGTGATGCGTCGCTTCATGGCGCGTCGCGGGCGCCCATGCTAGGGCCGGCGCCGTCCGGGCCGGCGCCGGACGGGGTGCCGCGGCCCCGCCGCCGGCGGCCGGCGGGGGTGTGCCGGTGGAGCAATGGGTGTCCCGGGCCGCGACGAGCCGGCCGCGCCTGCTGCTGGTGCTGTTCTGCTGCGCGCTGTGGCTGCCGGGGCTGTTCACGCTGCCGCCCGGCGATCGCGACGAGAGCCGGTTCGCGCAGGCCACGAAGCAGATGGTCGAGACCGGCGACTACGTGCGCATTATGAACGGCGAGCAGGCGCGCAACCGCAAGCCGATCGGCATCCACTGGCTGCAGGCGCCGTTCGCGCTGGCCGCGCGCGCGGCAGGAGTTGCGACGGAGAACCCGATCTGGCCGTACCGGATGCCCTCGCTGCTGGGCGGGCTGCTGGCGGTGCTGGCGACCCATGCGCTCGGGCTGCGGCTGTTCGGGCCGCGCGCGGCGCTGCTGGCGGCGGCCATGCTGGGCGCGAGCGTGCTGCTGGCCGTGGAGGTGCGCATCGCCAAGACCGACGCCGCGCTGCTCGGCGCCACGACCCTGGCGATGGCGATGCTTGGACGGGCCTACCTGGCGCCGCGCGGCGCAGGCGCAGGTGCGCCTGGCCTGGCTGGAAAGGCGGGCGCCGCGACGGCGCCTGGCGCGGCGATGGGGCCGGGTGCGGCGGCGCTGTTCTGGCTGGCGACCGGCGCGGGGGTGCTGCTGAAGGGGCCGATCACGCCGATGGTGGCGGGGCTGTGCGCGCTGACGCTGCTGGCGTGGGACCGCGCCGCCGGCCGGGGCGGGGGGGCGTGGCTGCGCGAACTGCGCGCGCAGTGGGGCGTGCCGCTGCTGCTCGCCGTGGTGCTGCCCTGGTTCGTGGCGATCGGGGTGGCGACGCACGGCGCGTTCCTCGCCCAGGCGGTCGGCGGCGACCTCGCGAACAAGCTGGGGGGCGGCGACGACGCGCACGGTGCCCCGCCGGGCCTGCACCTGCTGCTGCTGCCGCTGCTGGCGTTCCCCGGCGCGCTGGCGATCCTCCCCGCGCTGCCCGGGCTGTGGCGGGCGCGGGCGGAGCCGGCCGCGCGCTTCCTGCTCGCCTGGGCGGCGCCGTCCTGGCTGGTGTTCGAGCTGGTGCCCACCAAGCTGCCGCACTACGTCCTGCCGCTGTATCCGGCGCTGTGCCTGGCCGGCGCGCACTGGCTGCTGCAGGCCCCGCGGCCGCACGCGCCGCGCTGGCTCCGCCGGCTGTCCTGGGCGGGGTTCGGGCTCGCCGCCGCGGTGCTGGGCGTGGGCGGGGCGGCGCTGCCGCTCGTGCTGGCGAAGGTCGCAGCAGGGCCCGGCGCCGACGCGGGAAGCGGCATCGCCGCGTGGCTCGGGCTGCCGGCGCTGGGGGCCGCGGCGCTGGTGGCGTGGCTGGTGGCCGCCGGGCGCGCGCCCGGCGCGACGCCGCGCGGCCCTGCGCCGGAGGAGACGCGCGGCATCGGGGCGGGGCGGCTGTCGGCCGGGCTGCTGGCCATGCCGGTGCTGTACGCGGCGATCCTGTGGCTGGAGCTGCCGCGCCTCGGGCCGCTGTGGATCGCGCCGCGGGCGGAGGCGGCGCTGCGGGCGGACTGGCCGGGCTGGAACCCGGAGGGCCACGGTCTGGCGGCGGTCGGCTTCGCGGAGCCGAGCCTGATGTTCCTGGCCGGCACCGGGCTGCGGTGGATGTCCGCGCCGGACGCAGCCGCGGCGTGGCGGCCGGGCGGCCTCGACGCGGCGCTGGTGGCCGAGCCGGACCGCGCCGCGTTCGAGGCGGCGCTGGCCCGGGAAGGCGCCACCGCCCGCCAGGTCGCGGCGGTGGACGGCTACAACTATTCCCGCGGCAGGAGGGTCCACCTCGCGCTGTTCGTCCGTCAGGCGCTGTGACGGGCCAGGGAAGCAAGAGTCTTCTTTTTCTGAAGAAAAAGAAGCAAAAAGACTTTGCACGATGGGTTCCGGCGCGCGGGCGGCGGCGGAGCCCAACGTGGAAAAGTTCTTTGGTTCTTTCTTTCAAGAAAGAACACGCTTTCTTCCCGTCCCGGCACAGGAACCCGGAGCCGGCGTCAGTCCGGGGGGAAGCGCTGCCGGCAGGCGGAGGCGAGCTCGACGGCGGCGGCCTCGCTCTGGCTGCCGGGCACGACCTGCAGGACGCAGCGCGCGAAGTCGGTCTTGCCAGGGTGGAACGAGCTGGTCGGGGTCACCAGGAAGCTGCAGGCGTCGCGGATCAGCGACACGGCATAGCGCGAGCGGGTGTCGGCGATGTGGTCCAGCTCGCAGTCGGCCTTCTGCCGCAGCCGGTCGATCAGCAGCTGCGCGTGCCCGGGGTGCGCCTGGAGCATCAGCGCCGCGGCCGCCGCCATCAGGGTCCTGCCGCCTGCCATGGAGTCCCGTCCTCCGCCTCCGGCGGCGCGGCCCGCAGGGGCGCGGGGCCGGGGGCCGTCGGACGGGCGACTGTAGCCCCGGCGCGGCACGGTTGTCGCCGCTGGCTGCGGCGCCGGCGTCACAGGGCCGAGACGACCTCGCCGCGCAGCTCCTCGATCGCGTCCAGCAGGGTGCGGGTGGTGAACGGCTTGGGCAGGAAGCGCTCGGTCGCGGCCAGCGGCTTGATCTCGGCGTAGCGGCCGCTGATGTAGATGACCGGAACCTCGGGATGCTGGCGCCGCAGCTCTGCGGCGAAGGCGCGACCGTCCATGCCCGCGCCGAGGTTGATGTCCGTCACCACGACGCGCGGCGGCCCATGGTCGACGATGGTGCGCAGGGCGTCCTCGCCGCTGCTCTGCTCGACCGTCGCGAAGCCGGCCTCGTGCAGCGCCTCCACGAGGCAGACGCGAATCAGGTCGTCGTCGTCGACCAGCAGAACGTCCACCGCACGCGCCTCGCCCCGGACCGGCAGCCTTTCTCGCACACCGGAGGTCCACAAGGCAGTCACGAGTACGACAGCTTCGTGACCACGCAACGCCCGCGACCGGGCAGGCCGGCCCCGCAGGAGCGCGGGGTTCCGGCCGCAGCACGGAGCACAGCCATGCCCGCGGGACGGGGCTCGGGTCGCCGCCCGCACCCATGTGGCGTGCGGGACGACGTCCGTTGCGTCGCGAGGAGAAGACTGCTCATGGCGCAGGCACCCGCATCGGCGGACCGGTTCACCCCGGTCCTGGTCGGCCTGACTGGGTATTACGCCGTCGCCGGCCTCGCCAGCCTCACCAACCTGGCGGTCGCCGTCTGGGTCATGGCCCTGGTCTACTGCCTGCCGCTCGCAGGGGCCGCCGCGGCGCTCGCCTGGGCCGGGGCACGGTGGGCACTGGCACGGCGGCGCGGCGCGCCCGCTTCCCGCCTGGGGCCTGCCATCGACCGGCCAGCCCCGGTGTTCTCCGCCAGGTCAGGAAGAAAGCATGTTCTTTCTTGAAAGAAAGAACCAGAGAACTCTTGCCCAATGGACTCGGAGCCGCTCGCGCGCCCTGAATCTTGTGGGCAAAGTCTTTTTGCTTCTTTTTCTTCAGAAAAAGAAGATCCTTGCTTCCCTGCCTGACGCAACGGGGTCCAGGACAGTTTTTGGGGACGCTGCCGCCACAGGATGACCGTGTCCACCCGGCGGCCCGCTTGCCCGGCCGGGAAGCCCGTGCGACACGGGCGGGATGACCTCGATCCCGGCCTCGGGCCCCAACGCCTACACGGGCAGCCCGCTCGACCGTGCGGGCGAGCGTCGGCGCGACGCGGCGTGGCTGGCCGAGCGCCGCCGCGATCCGGCCAGCCGGTTCGTGCCGATGTGGCGCGGCAAGGTGATGCTGCGCGGCGGCGAGGCGCCGGCGGCCGCCCTGCTGTGCGGCGAGGAGGCGCAGGCGTGCCGCGAGGCGGAGCGCTGGGCGCTGCTGGGCGTGCAGGACGGCGCCGCCGTGTTCGCCGCCGACCTCGGGCCGGACCACGAGGCGGCGCCGCTGCCGGAGCTGGGGCGGTTTGAGGACCTGCGCGCCGTGGTGTCCGGGCTGGAGGCCGGCGAGGCCGCGATCCTGGCCCATGCCCGCGGCCTGATGGTGTGGCGCGCCCGCACCCTGTTCTGTGCCGGCTGCGGCGCGCCCACAGCGCCGGAGGAGGGCGGCACGATGCTGAGCTGCACCCGCTGCGGCACCCACCATTTCCCGAGGACCGACCCCGCCGTCATCATGCTGGTCACGCTCGGCGACCGGGCGCTGCTCGGCCACGCGCGGCGGTTCGCCGATGCCGCGATGTACTCGACGCTGGCCGGCTTCGTGGAGCCGGGCGAGAGCCTGGAGGAGGCGGTGGCGCGCGAGGTGTTCGAGGAGGCCGGCGTGCGTGTCGTGCGCGCCCGCTACCACAGCAGCCAGCCCTGGCCGTTCCCGTCCAGCATCATGCTGGGTTTCCACGCCGAAGCCGAGGGCGAGGCGATCCGCGTCGACGGCGACGAGCTGACCGACGCCCGCTGGTTCACCCGCGCCCAGATCCGCGGCCGCGCCGGCGAGGGCTTCGCGATCCCGCCGCCCGACAGCATCGCGCGGCGCCTGATCGACGACTGGGTGCAGGCGGGATGAGCCTGCGGCCTGCGGCGTGCGCGCTGGCGCTGCTCGCGCTGTCGGGCTGCGCGGCCCCCATGCGGTCCAGCCCGGCGTGCGAGCGCCAGGTGAACAACGACCCGAAGGTGCAGGCGCTGCAGATGGAGATGCTGGGCAACATCGAGGGCAACGGACTGCGCCAGGCCAGCCTCGACTCGCTGCGCAGGCAGGCGATGGCGCGCTGCCTGCGGCGCGAGGGCGGCGGGCCGGCGGGGGGCGTGGCGCCGGCGGCGCTGCAGCCGGGGCGGTTCTGAAGGAAGGCTGGGCTCTGCCCAGACCCGTCAGGGGCGAGCCGCCCCTGGACCCGGCCTCACTTAAAATGGATTCCAAGGGCCCTGCCTTTGGCGGGGTCCCCTCCTTCAAGCATTGGGGCAGAGCCCCTGGCCTTGCTATCCTTCCTGCGCCGGCGCCGGCCCCCGCGTGGTGTCCAGCCCGTCCACCCGCGGCAGCTTCACGATGCCGCCGCCGTCGGCCGCCTGGTAGATCGCCTCGATCACCCGCATGTCCTGCAGGCCTTCCTCGCCCGGCGTGTGCGGCTCCCGGTCCGCGCGGATCGCCTCGGCGAAGGCGTCCATCTCGGTGGCGAACTGGTTGCGGGGCGCGAAGCGGCGCTGCTCCACGGCGTTGCTGCGCCCCTGCTTGCGGCCGATCTGGAGCACCAGGTTGTCGTAGCCGAACGCGGGGTCGGCGCCGTACCAGGCGTCGGCGGCCATGATGCGCAGCTCGCGGTTCTCGTGGGCGCTGTAGTCGCTCAGGCCGGAGGCGAGGATGCCGGACGGGAAGCGCAGGGTGAAGGCGCACACGTCCTCGACCTCGCGGAAGCGGGGGTCGTCCTTCGGCTGGGTGAGCTGCCCGGTGACCTCGACCGGCTCCTCGCCGGTCAGGTAGCGGAACGCGTTGAGGCAGTACAGCCCGACGTCGGGCAGCGAGCCGCCGCCGGCCATCGCCCTGATCTGCCGCCACTGGCCGTTGGCGGCGTCGTTCTGGCCGTTGGCGGCCTGGATCAGACGCACGGGACCGAACTCCTGCGAGCGGGTCATGGCGATGAGCTGGCGGTGCACCGGGTTGTACTGGAGGCGATAGGCGATCATCAGGCGGCGTTTCGCGTCGCGGCAGGCGTCGACCATGCGGCTTGCGTCGGCGACCGAGGTGGCCATCGGCTTCTCGCACAGCACGTGCTTGCCGGCCTGCGCCGCGCGCACCGTGAACTCGGCGTGCATCGAGTTCGGCAGCACGATGTAGACGATGTCGACGTCCGGGTTGTCCTTGAGGCCGTCGAAGCCGGCGTAGTCGTAGAGGTTCCGCTCGTCGACTCCGTGCTGGGCGGCGATGGCGCGCGCCTTGTCGCGCTCGCCGCTCACCAGGGCGGCAAGGCGCACGTTTTTGCTGTCCGCGAAGCCGGGGATGATCTGCTCCAGCGACAGGTGGCCGAGCCCGACCACGGCGACGCCGAGACGCCTGGCAGGCGGCTGTCCCTCGGGTGGCGGACCCTGGACCTCGGTGTCGTTGTGCAGGGGCGGCAGGATGACCTGGTCGCCCTTCGTGGTGCCGAACAGGGCGGGGGGCTGCTGCGCCGCCGGCTCCACCGACAGTTCCGCCGATGATTCCGCCGCCTGGGCCTGCGCCACCAGCCCGAGCCCCGCGAGGCCTGCCGCGGTGCCGCTCACCAGGGCGCGTCGGGTCACGTCGGTCATGCTGCGATCCTTGTCGACGCGGCGCGGGCGCCCGGCCTGCCCGGGCCCCGCGCGGGCCCGAACGCCGCGCACGCCCGGCCTGCCCGCGTCACCCGCTTCACGTTGGCATGATCTGCGGCAGGCTCGGCGGCACGGGCGGCCAGGCCGGCCCCGGGTGCGGCGGCCGCTCCCCGCCGGCGAGCGCCACGCCGCGGGACTTCGCCCGCGGGTAGACCCCCAGCACCCGCGTCTCGCGCGAGAAGAACGACAGCTCCTCCAGCGCCAGGCGCAGCGCCGGCTGCTCCGGGTGGCCGTCCACGTCGCACAGGAAGCGGGTCGCGGTGAACTGGCCGTCGAGCATGTAGCTTTCCAGCCGCGTCATGTTCACGCCGTTGGTGGCAAAACCGCCGAGCGCCTTGAACAGGGCCGCCGGCACGTTGCGCACCCTGAACACGAACGTCGTCATCAGCCCGGGGGTGTCCGGCGGCGGGGTGCGCGGCTCGCGGGCGCAGACGTAGAACCGCGTGGTGTTGTGGCTCGCGTCCTCCACGTTGGCGCGCAGCACGTCGAGGCCGTACAGCTCGGCGGCCAGTCGGGACGCGATCGCCGCGTCCTCGGTGCCGCCGAGGCGCGCCACCAGCTCCGCCGAGCCGGCGGTGTCGGCCTGCACCACCGCGCGCACGCCCAGTTCCTCGACCAGGCGGCGCACCTGGCCGAGCGCCACGGCATGGCTGTGCACGCGCTTCAGGCCGGCGAGCGTCGCGCCGCGCGGGGCGAGCAGGCAGTGCTCGACGCGCTGGAAGTGCTCGCCGGTGATGGACAGGCCGCTGTCGGGCAGCAGGGCGTGGATGTCGGGGACGCGGCCGGCGAGGCTGTTCTCGCAGGCCAGCATGCCCAGCGCCGCGGCGCCGGAGCGCACCGCCTCGATGGCCTGGGCGAAGGTCTCGCACGGCAGGGTCGGGCGGCCTGGGAAGGCGGTGCGGCAGGCCAGGTCGGAGTAGGCGCCGGGCTGGCCCTGGAAGGCGATCGGGGTCATGCGGAGGGTCCTGGAAGGAAGGCAAGGCCAGGGGCGCTGCCCCTGGACCCCGCCAAGGGAAGCCCCTTGGATGGCTTTTCTTGAGTCAGGGGATCAAAGGGCCTCACGGCCCTTTGCGGGTCTGGGCAGAGCCCAGCCTTGCTTGCTGACGCTCCTGGCGTGCGCGAGGTCCGCCGGCGTGTCCACCCCGAACGAGGCTTCCTCCACCCGCGCGCAGCCCACGCGCATCCCGGCCTCCAGAGCGCGGAGCTGCTCCAGGCTCTCGCGCCGCTCCAGCGGGCTTTCCGGCAGCGCCACGAAGCGGTCCAGCGCGGCGCGGCGCCAGGCGTACAGCCCGATGTGGTGCCACAGCGGCCCCTCGCCCCACGGCACCGCGGCACGCGAGAAGTACAGCGCCGGCGCCGTGGCCTGGCCGTCGGCGAAGGCGCAGGCGGCCTTGACCACGGAGGGCGCGGCCGCCTCCGCCTCGCTCGCCACCGGCGCCACCAGGGTCGCGAGGTCCACGCCCGGGTCGGCGAGCGGCAGCAGCACGGCGCGCAGGTGGGCGGGCGGCACCGCCGGCTGGTCGCCCTGCAGGTTGACGACGACGTCGTGCGCGCCGTCCGGGTCGAGCAGGGCGAGGGCGGCGTGCACCCGGTCGGAGCCGGAGCGCAGCGCGGGGTCGGTGAGCACGGCGCGGCCGCCGGCCTGGTGCACGGCCTCGGCGATCTCCGGCTCGGCGCAGGCGACGGCCACCGGGCCGATGCCGGCGGCGAGCGCGCGGCGCAGCACGTGGACCACCATCGGCACGCCGTCGATCAGGGCGAGCGGCTTGCCGGGCAGGCGGGTGGACGCCATGCGCGCGGGGATGACGACGAGGGGGTTCATGGCGCACCGTCCTGGCTGGTGGGGGACGCGGGCGGCGCCAGGGCTGCGGGTGCCGCGGGCCGCTCCTGCGGCGGGCCTGCCAGGTTCGCCGCCGGAGCGGCCGGCGGCGAACCGGGCGGGCGCCGGCTTGATGCCGCCCGGCTTGATGCCACAGGGGCTGTTCCGTAAGGTGCGCGCAACCTAGAAGCGCGACCAGGGCGGCGCAACGCTCCGGTCGGCGGACCCAGTCGGAGAGCACGCGGCGCATGTCAGATCTGGAGTCCAACAAGGCGTTCGCCGCCATCCTGACGGCGGGCATCGCCTTCAGCGTCGCGGGCATCGTCGGCGGCTACGCGGTGCACCCTGTCGAGCTGAAGAAGACGGTGCTGGACATCAAGGAAGCGGCCCCGGCGGGCGCCGCGGCGCCGGAAGCGCCCAAGCCGCTGGCGCCGATCGGGCCGCTGCTGGTCAGCGCCGACGCCGGCGCCGGCGAGACCGACACCAAGAAGCTCTGCGTGTCCTGCCACAACTTCAACGAGGGCGGCGCCAACAAGACCGGCCCGGACCTGTACGGCGTGCTGGGCCGCCCCGTCGCCAGCCATCCCGGGTTCGACTACTCGACGGCGCTGAAGGGCCACCAGGGCCCGTGGACCTACGCCGAGCTGAACGAGTGGCTGCACAGCCCGCGCGGCTACGCGCCCGGCACCAAGATGGGCTTCGCGGGCATCGAGAACGACCACGAGCGGGCGGACGTCATCGCCTACCTGCGTTCGCTCTCGGCCAGCCCGGAGCCGCTGCCGCCGGCCGACGCGGCGCCCGCCGCGGCGACCCCGGCGGCCGCGGCCATGCCCGCTGGGGGGGCCGCCAAGGCGCCGGACGCGCCGGCGAAGGGCGATCCGGCGGGGATGAAGGCCAACGCCCCGGTCAGGCCCGACGCGCCGGCCTCCGGCGTGACCAGGCCGCAGGCGGCCCCGGTCAACGGCGCCGCGGGCCAGGCCAACGCGCCGGGGCAGCAGATGACGCAGCCCTCGGCCAACCAGAACATCCCGCAGGCGCTGCAGAGCGAGAGCCAGCAGAACCCGGCCGCCCACGCCGTCGGCCCCGCCGAGGACACGGTGCCGGCGTCGCAGCAGGCCGGCCATCCCGTCGCCTCGCCCACCCCGGCCTCCACCACGACCCCGGTCGGCGTGCCCGACGGCCACGCGAACGCCCAGACTCCCGAGGCCAAGACGGACGGCAGCACCACCCAGCAGACCGACCAGGGCCAGGGCACCAACGGCGGCACGCCCGGCAAGTAGCCGGCGGTGGACGGCCTCGACGCGCTGGTCGCCACGGCGGAAGCGGCGGCCGACGCGGCGGGCGCGGTGCTGCGGCCGTTCTTCCGCTCCGGCCTCGGCGCCGACCTCAAGGGCGACCTGTCCCCCGTCACTCTCGCCGACCGAACGGCCGAGCGCGTCATGCGCGCCGTCCTCGGCGAGCGGTGCCCGGCGTTCGGCCTCCTCGGCGAGGAGTTCGGGCTGGAGCGGGGCGAGGCGCGCCTGCGCTGGGTGATCGACCCGATCGACGGCACCCGCGCCTTTCTCACCGGCCGGCCGGTGTTCGGCACCCTGGTCGCCCTGCTCGACGGCGACGTGCCGGTGCTCGGCGTCATCGACCAGCCCGTCACCGGCGAGCGCTGGATCGGCGCCGGCGGCCGCACCCGGTTCCGCGGGCCGTTCGGCGGGCAGGCGGGGACGCGGCGCTGCGGCACGCTGGGCAGCGCGGAGCTGTCGTGCACCGCGCCGGACATCTTCGCCCCCGGCGACCGGGCCGGGTTCGCCAGGCTGCAGGCCGCGGTGGCGCGCACCAGCTGGGGCGGGGACTGCTACGCCTACGGGCTGCTGGCGCTGGGGCAGGTCGACGTGATCGCGGAAGCGACGCTCAAGGTGTGGGACTGGGCGGCGCTGCTGCCGGTGGTCGAGGGCGCGGGCGGGCGCATGACCGGGTGGCACGGCGAGGCCCTGCGGCCGGACTGCGACGGGCGGGTGCTGGCGGTGGGCGACGCCGCGCTGCTGGGGGCGGCGGTGGCAGCGTTGGGTGGGGCGTAGGCAAGCAAGGCTGGGCTCTGCCCAGACCCGCAAAGGGCCGTGAGGCCCTTTGATCCCTTGACTCAGGGAAGGCATCTCAGGCGCCCGGCCTTTGGCGGAGTTCGGAGCAGAACCTCGGCCTGCTGTCACGCCAGGGTTGCTCCTGCCCCGCTTCTGCGTTTCCGGCTGGCGGCCTATGTTTGCGGCCAGGAAGCATCGGGGGACGGCGATGGACGTGGCGGATTTCGCGGCCGGGCTGGCGCGCGACGGATACGACGACACGGAGACCAAGAGCGTGGCGCCGGGGCAGGTCGTGCCGGACCACGCGCACGGCTTCGACCTGCGCGCGCTGGTGCTCGACGGGGCAATGACGATCGAGGTGGGTGGCGCCGCGACCACCTACCGAGTCGGCGAGGTGTTCACGATGGCGGACGGCCGCGAGCACAGCGAGACGGTGGGGCCGGACGGCGTGCGGTTCCTGGTGGGACGGCGGCGGGCTGCCGCCTGAGCAGAAAGCAAGGCTGGGCTCTGCCCAGACCCGCCAGGCGGAGGTGGCCAAGGGTTCCGACGATCCGCCTGGATCGTTGGAAAGGCCACCGGAGGGAGCCGCTCCTGGACCGGCTTGACCGAGGGAGGCAGGTCCAGGGGCGCTGCCCCTGGCGGGTCCAGGGCAGAGCCCTGGCCTTGCCTCACCGCCGCCGCGCGACCGCCGCCTCGACGGTGTTCTCCAGCAGGCAGGCGATGGTCATCGGCCCGACGCCGCCGGGCACCGGGGTGATGGCGCTGGCGACGGCGGCACAGGCCTCGTAGGCGACGTCGCCGACTAGGCGGCCGTCGGGCAGGCGGTTGATGCCGACGTCGATCACCACGGCGCCCGGCTTGACCCAGTCGCCCGGCACCATCTCCGGGCGGCCCACGGCGGCGACCAGGATGTCGGCGCGGCGGCACTCCTCGGCGAGGTCGCGGGTGCGGGAATGCGCGATGGTGGTGGTGGCGTCGGCCGAGGTCAGCAGGGCGGCGACCGGGCGGCCGACCAGCACGGAGCGGCCGAGCACGACGGCGCGCGCGCCCTTCAGGGGGACGCCGGACAGGGCGAGCAGCTTCATGCTGCCCTTGGGCGTGCAGGGCACGAGGCCGGGCATGTTGTTGGCCAGGTACCCGGCGTTGGTGGCGGTGAGGCCGTCGACGTCCTTGGCGGGGTCCAGCGCGTCGATCACCGCCTGCTCGCTGGCCTTGAGCGCGCCGGGCAGCGGGAGCTGGACGAGGATGCCGTCGACCTGGGGGTCGTCATTGAGGTCGCGCACCACCTGGAGCAGCTCGGCTTCCGTGGTGGTCTCGGGCAGGCGGATGGTGCGGGCGTGCAGGCCGGCCTCGGTGGCGGCCTTGTCCTTGGACTTGACGTAGACGCGCGAGGCGGGGTCGTCGCCGACGAGGACGACGGTGAGGCCGGGCTGGAACGGGAGGGTGGCCACGCGGGCGGCGACCTCGGCGCGCACGGCGGCGGCGAGCAGCTTGCCGTCAAGGATCTGGGCGCTCATCGGGGTCTCCGTCGTTGGGGCATGGTGGAGGCAACGGGTGCGCCGGCCGGGACCGATGATGCGGGCGGGCCGTCGGCGCGGGCAAGCCGCGGCGCGCCTGACCGGGCGCGTCAGAACAGCAGGTCGTGGTAGTTGCCGAACACGATGGCGGCGAAGATGCGCGGCAGCAGCACGCGCTGCGTGACGCCGAGCAGCAGGACCAGCACCCAGGGGCTGAGGTCGAGCCCGCCCATGTTGGGCAGCAGGTTGCGGATCGGACGCAGCAGCGGCTCGGTGATGCGGTACAGGAAGTCGCCGACCGTCCAGACCAGGCGATTGCGGGAGTCGACGACGCCGAAGCTCACCAGCGTGCTGAGCACGGCGGCGGCGATCACGGCGTAGATGTAGAACTGCAGCACGGTCTGCAGGATCGAGTAGATCGCCGTCACCAAGGGTCGGGTGTCTCCGGAGCGCGCGGCACTGGCCCTGCGGCCCGGCCCGTGCGGATGGAGGCGGACCGTATCGCCGGCCAGTGCGGCGCGCAACACGGCCGCGTGTGCTTGACAGGCCGGTGGGGTCTGCGCATTTTCCGCCGCCTGCACGGCGGGGTCGTAGCTCAGTTGGTAGAGCGCCTCGTTCGCAATGAGGAGGTCAGGGGTTCGATTCCCCTCGACTCCACCACCGCCCCGCAGGCCTCGTCCCTTCCTTCCAAATGCCGGTCCAGGGCGGCTCGCCCTGGCGGGTCCAGGGCAGAGCCCTGGCCTTCCCTTTCCTTCTTGCCCGTCCTATGTTTTACGTGGGAGGTCGGCGGCGGACGAGCGCCTTGCCAACCCGGTCAGGTCCGGAAGGAAGCAGCCGCAGCGAGTTTCCGCTCGGGTCGATCGTTCGGCCTCCCACCCCACCGCTGCGCCGCCCCGCGCCCACGCGACGTCGGCCCTGGCGCCGGAGGCACCCCCTTGATGCCCGGCCTGCGCCGCTGATGTCCGACGCCCACGACGACGACCTGCCGCCTGCCCCCGAGGGGCCGGGGCTGTTCGGCGAGGCGCCCGCGGCCGCGCCGGGTCCCGCCGCGCCTTACCGGGTGCTGGCGCGCAAGTACCGTCCTGCCGGCTTCGAGGACCTGATCGGGCAGGACGCCGCGGTGCGCATCCTGCGCCGGGCGTTCGCGCTGGGCCGGGTGGCGCACGCCTTCATGCTCACCGGGGTGCGCGGCGTGGGCAAGACCACGACGGCGCGGATCATCGCGCGCTGCCTGTGCTGCATCGGGCCGGACGGCACGGGCGGGCCGACGGCGGAGCCGTGCGGGGTGTGCGCGAACTGCACGGCGATCCTGGCGGACCGGCACCCGGACGTGATCGAGATGGACGCGGCCTCGCGCACCGGCGTGGACGACGTGCGCGAGATCATCGACGCCACGCGCTTCCGGCCCATGCAGGCGCGGGCAAAGGTGTTCATCGTCGACGAGGTCCACATGCTGTCGCGCAACGCGTTCAACGCGCTGCTCAAGACGCTGGAGGAGCCGCCGCCGCACGTGACCTTCATCTTCGCGACCACCGAGCTGCGCAAGGTGCCGGTCACGGTGCTGAGCCGGTGCCAGCGCTTCGACCTGCGGCGGGTGTCGGTCGCCGAGCTGGCGGGGCATTTCGCGGGGATCGCGGCGAAGGAGGGCGTGGCGGTGGCGCCCGAGGCGCTGGAGGCGGTGGCGCGGGCGGCGGACGGCTCGGTGCGCGACGGGCTGTCGCTGCTGGACCAGGCGATCGCGCGCGGGGCGGACCCGGCCGAGGGAACGGACGGCATGATCTCGGCCGCCGTGGTCGCGGACATGCTCGGGCTGGCGGACCGCGGCCTGGTGTTCGACCTGCTCGACGCGGTGATGCGGGGCCAGGCGGCCGACGCGCTGGCGATCACGGCGCGGGCGCACGAGCGGGGGGCGGACCTGGGGCTGCTGCTGGGCGACCTGCTGGAGCTGACGCACATGCTGACGCGGCTGCGCACGGTGCCGGGGCTGCGCGACTCGGCCGAGCTGGCGGAGGCGGAACGCACGCGCGGCGCCGCGCTGGCGGAGCGGCTGTCGATCCCGGAGCTGGGGCGGGCGTGGCAGATGCTGCTCAAGGGCATGGCCGAGGTGGAGCAGGCGCCGGACCGGCGCGGGGCCGCGGAGATGGTGCTGGTCCGGCTGTGCCACGTGGCAGAGCTGCCGACGCCGGGCGAGCTGGTGCGACGCCTGGCCGGCGAGCCGCGTGCGGCGGCGGCGGCACGGCCAGGGGCGGAGGGCGGCGGCGCGGCCCAGGTCACGGCCCAGGTCACGGCAGAGACGCCGCCGCGGGCGTCGGAACACGGGCCGGCGGCGGCGGAACCGTGGCCCGCCGCCGCCGCCTCCCCGCCCTGGGCGCCCGACGCGGCCGAGCCCCCTGCCCCGCCGGTCGCCCGTGCCGTGGCGGGTCCGGCGGTGGCGGGTCCGGCCACGGCCGTCGCGGCGCGTCCGGAGGCGTCCGGCGCCGGGGGGGCGTCGGCGGGGGCCCCGCCGGCCGGTGCGTCCCGGGCGGACACGCCTGCGCGCCCCGTCGCCGCGGGGCCGGACATGGCGGAGATCGTGCGCGCCGTCGTGGCCGAGGCTGCCGCGCCGACGGCCTCCCCTGCCCCGCACAGCCCGGGGCGGCCGGGTGTTGGCGAGGACGGCGCGGAGGCGGCGGGCAGGGCCGCGGCGCTGCAGGAGGGGCTCGCGGAGGGCCCGCCCGCCGCCGCGCCGCCGCGTCCGCTCGGCGACCTGCGCGACGTGGCCATGCTGGTGGCGGAGCGGCAGGACCCGATGCTGCACGCCCATCTGCTGCACTCCGTCCACCTGGTGCGGTTCGCGCCGCCGGTGATCGAGCTGCGCCCGGACGCGGCGGCGCCGCGCGACCTGGCGCCCCGGCTCGCGGCGCTGCTGCTGGACGCCACGGGCACGCGCTGGACCATCGCGCTGTCCACCTCCGCCGGCGAGCCGACGCTGTCCGAGCAGGGCAGCGCCGCGGACCTGGCACGGCGCGGCGCCGCGGCCGGGCACCCGCTGGTGCAGGCGATCCTTTCGGCATTCCCCGGCGCCAGGATCGAGGCGGTGCACGACAGCGCGACCGACCGCTACGGCCTGCCGGCCCTGGACAGCGGCCCGGAGGATGATCCTGGCGACGGGTCCGAGTCGGGACCGGAGATCGAGCCGGACATGCCCGACTTCGCGCCGCCGGACGCGATGCCGGCGGACGCGATGCCGGACGATCCGGGGGTCAGGGGCGCAATGCCGGGCCGGTAGAGGCCGCCACGGACCTTCTGCGCCGGGAAGAGAAGAAAGCGTGTTCTTTCTTGAAAGAAAGAACCAAAGAACTTTGGCCCATTGAGTTCCGGAGTCGCCCGCGCGCCCAAAACCCCACGGGCAAAGTCTTTTTGCTTCTTTTTCTTCAGAAAAAGAAGACTCTTGCTTCCCTGCCCGAAGCACCGGACCTGCCTTTCGTCCACACCGGCCTGCGGTCAGGCGTTGGCGTCCAGCAGCGTGCGCAGTGCCTGCAGCATCGCGTCCGGGGTGGGCGGGCAGCCGCCGACCACGAGGTCGACCGGCAGGGCCGCCGCCACGCCGCCTTCCACGGCGTAGGTGCCGGCGAACGGGCCGCCGTCCAGGGCGCACTGCCCCAGCGTCACCAGCCATCTCGGCTCGGCCATCGCCTGCCAGGCCAGGGTCAGCGCCTCGCGCGCGTTGCGGGTGAGCGGGCCGGTGACGACCAGCACGTCGGCCTGGCGCGGCGAGGACACGAACTCCAGGCCGAAGCGCCGCAGGTCGTACAGCGCCCCTTCCAGCGCGCGCAGCTCGGAGGCGCAGCCGCCGCAGCCGCCCGTGGCCACGTGCAGCAGGGCGAGGCTGCGGCCGAGCCGGCGCTGCGACGCGGCCTGCAGGCGCTCGGCCAGCGCCAGCACCGGCTCCGGCGCGACGGGGGCGGCGGGCTCGGTGAGCAGTCGCTGGCGCAGGGCCTGGAGCAGGTCGGGGAGCATGGCGCGCAGGGTCGGCGGAAACCGCGGGCGTGACCAGGGGCGGCGCAGGACACAAGGCCGCTCCCCCAAGGAAGGCCGGTCCAGGGGCGGCTCGCCCCTGGCGGAGTTTGAGGCAGAGCCTCGACCTTGCCTGCCGTTCCTACAGGTCCACCCCACCCATCGTGCAGTCCAGCGAGCACGCGATCAGCGGCACGGACTCCAGCCGTTCCCCGCGCAGCGCCACCTCCAGCAGCGGCCAGGCCGCCCAGCCCGGGTCGCGCAGGAACACGCCGGCCAGGGTGCCGCGGTCCAGCGCCAGCCACGCCCAGCAGTCGCCGCGGACGGCCTCCGCGGCACCCAGCCCCTCGCCGTCCGCCGCCGGCAGGGCGACGGCGACCGATCCGGCGGGCAGGGTGTCCAGCAGGTCGGCGGCGACGTCGAGGCTGCCGGCCAGCTCGTGCAGGCGCTGGCGGATGCGCGCCGCGGCGTCGCCGGCCTGCGAAACCCTGGGGACCGGCGCCGGCCCGAACAGCAGGCGGGCGTCGAAGCCGCGACCGGAGGCACGACCCGCGGGGCCGCCGGCGGCAAGCAGCGCGGCGGTGGCGGGCGGGACCACGCCGAGGCCTTCCGCGCGGCGCAGCAGGTCGTCGCAGCGACGCACCAGCGCCGGCAGCGCCGCGGCCACCTGGTCGAGCGTCGTGCGCAGCCCTGCCAGGCCGGCCGGCGCGGGGTCGACGGAAACGCCGCCGGGCACCACGGCGTCGAGCAGCAGGCGCTGCCCGAAGGCGTCGCCGCAGGCCCGCAGCACGCGCTCGCGCAGCACCCCGAAGCCGGACGCGCAGGGGGCGGCGGCCGCGTCGGCGATGCGCTGCAGCGCCCCGAGCAGGCCGGCGACGCGCTCCAGCTCCAGCGCGGCCGCCCGGATCGCCGCGCCGCGTCCCGGTGGCTGCACGCCCAGGGCGGCCTCGACCGCGCGGGCGAAGGCAGCGGCGTGGGCGACCGCGGCCCCTGGGGCCAGGCGGGCGGCGAGCGGGGCCGCGGCCTGCGGCGTGCGGCCGCGCATCGCCACCAGGACGCCGCGATGCCCGTAGCCGCCGAGCGCCTCGGCGCGCAGCACAGTGTCGCCGGCCACGGTGAGGCGCAGGTGGGCCGCATCGTCCAGCCCGCATCGTTCGCCGCCGACCGGGCCGATCGGGATCTGGTGGGTGGCGTCGGTGGCGTCGGCGAGGAACTCCGGCGGCTCGGGCGCCTCGGCCGGGGTCGGGTGAGGGCTCATCGGCCGGTGCTGCGGCCAGCGCCCATGGTCGAGCCAGGGCCGGGCGTCCGTGCCGCCGGCGGCCTCGTGGCCCCACAGGTCGCGGATCGCGCGCTCGAACCAGGCGGCGCCGGGGCGCACGGGAGACAGCGCCGGGTAGGCGCCCGCCTCCACGGCGACCGAGGCCACGGCGGGATCCGCCGCCCCGGACAGGAACAGGGCGTGGACGTGGGACGCGTCAGCCCACAGGGCCAGCAGCGCCAGCGGGTCGTGGCGCAGGCTGTCCGCCAGGGCACGCCAGTCCGCGGCCGCCAGCAGGTGGCGCGGCCACGGACGCACGGGCGGGTCGGCACGCTGGGGACCGGGTGACGGCAGGAGGAGCCTCGCGCTGCGGGCCCGCGCGGGTGCGGGCGGCCCCGATCCTGCACCGGATCGGGCCGGCGACAAAGACGCCGGCCGCGGTGGTGGTGCCTCGATCAGCAAGGCCAGGGCTCTGGCCTGGAGCCGCCCCTGGACTCGGCCTTATACCAATGGCCGAAAGCCTTGAATCTGTCGAAGCAAGCAAGGCTGGGCTCTGCCCAGACCCGCCAGGGGCGAGCCGCCCCTGGACCCGGCCTCCCTTAAGAAGTGGATTCCAAAGGCTTGCCTTTGACGGGGTCCAGGGGCAGAGCCCCTGGCCTTCCTTTCCGGATTTCGGTTTGAGACACCGCCGCCGTGGCCCGACGTCGCGGCCCGCGGGCGAACGGGCGGGGCTTCGGAGCCTCGTTCCGGGCACCGGTGGGGAAGTGCGAGGGCTGGTGGCACGGGGCGCTGGCCGGCATCGCCGGTGGATGTGACGATTATTTACATCTGCGGCCGAGAGCACTGAAACCGCACGCGGCCCATCCCGTTTGTGCCACCGACGACCGCGAAGGCGGTGCTGCCCAAGGGCGGCCCACCCGGTCGATCAAGGTCTGGGTGCGGGCTCTGCAGGGCGCGCGCTGCATCACTGGACACCGGCATAACCGGGACCGGTTTGGCTGGAAAATCCCGCCAGACGGACAATCGGCTTGGCCGGGACGGCAACTATCCCGGGGCATCGCTCGTTCCGGCGAGCGACGATCCGGGGCCGGAACAGGGATCACGTTCCCTGGCGTGCCAATTGGCCCGTCCAGGACCGGAGGCCATCCCGCCGTCCGGTGTTGCCGGTTCTGCATGCCTGCGTGTCGCCGCCTGCGTCCCATCCGAAACACAACACCGAGGAACACCACGCATGACCGATCACACGATCGTTGCGGTCTACGACACCGCCGCCCATGCCGAGGCCGCCGTGCGGGCGCTCGAGGCTGCCAACGTGCCGTCCTCCGCGATCAGCCGCCACAGCCAGCAGGGCACGACAAGCGGCACCACCACGAGCGCCGCGCCGGCGGCGGGCGAGGAGCGCGGCTTCTGGAGCAGCCTGTTCGGCGCCGAGCCGGACCACGACACCGCGGTCTATGACCGCAGCATGGCGAGCGGCGCCACCGTGGTCACGGTGAAGGTGCCAGAGGACCACCACGAGTCGGTTGCGGCAGTCCTGGAGAGCCACAACCCGATCGACATCGACGAGCGCGCGGAAAGCTACGGGCTGCGGGCCGGCTCGACCAGCGGGCTGTCGTCCTCGCTCGGCATGTCCGGCGACACGATCGGCACCGCGACCACGGGCGCCACCCTTCCCGCGCCCATGGGCAGCGCCACCCTCGGAACCGGCACGGGCCGCGACACCCTCGACGTGGGCGAGACGAAGGACGGCGTGATCCGCCTGGCCGAAGAGAGCCTCGAGGTCGGCAAGCGCGCCGTCGTCGGCGGCACCACCCGCATCCGCCGCTACGTGGTGTCGACCCCGGTGGAGAAGGACATCTCGCTGCACAGCGAGCGCGTGGTGGTCGAGCGCCGTCCCGTCACCGGGACCACAGGGACCGCGGACTTCACCGACCGCACCATCGAGATGACCGAGACCAACGAGCAGGCCGTGGTGTCCAAGACCGCGCGCGTCGTCGAGGAGGTGGCGCTGCACAAGGAGGCGTCCGATCGCGTCGAGACCGTGAAGGACACCGTGCGTCGCCAGGACGTCGAGATCGAGAACGTGCCGGGCGAGACCGTCACGACGCAGCAGACCGCGAAGACCCCCGCCTCGAAGATCTAGCACCCGGGCCGGGCACCCGGCCGCGACTGTCGGGGAAGGCCTGGGGCATGCTCCAGGCCTTTCCGATTCCGGGGTCTTTGCCGACGACCGTTTGGAACACCGCCCAGGTGTTGTCCTGTTCGGCGGACGGTATCCTGGGCGGCCTGAAGGCTGTTGCAGGCTTGGTGCCAAGCTGCTGATGCAGACAGTAAAGTAAGATTCTTCTTCTGGAGAAGAAGCAAAAAGACTTTGCCCATGGGACTCCGGACGCGCGGGTGGCTCCGGAACCCAGTGAGCAAAAGTTCTTTGGTTCTTTCTTTCAAGAAAGAACACGCTTCCTTCTCGCCTTCGCGCCCGACAGCGGCTCCGGCAGGCCCATGACAGCCTCCAGCGGATCGCGGCCCCGGCTGCCTGGCGGGATCAGTAGCCGAGGATGGCGTACAGGGCCGCGACGATCGGCATCAGACCGACCACGCCCCAGGCGGCCATCGCGCAGATCGCGACGACGTTGCCCAGCCTGTGGTTGGCGCGCCGCCGACGGCGGGACGGGCCGCTGCGGGGCGGCTGCGGGCCGGTCGACGGGGAGATGGCGTCGGGTTCGGCGGGGGCAGGTCTCTGCTTCAGGATCGCGGACATCTGGCCTCCGGGTTATCCAGAATGGCGGAACCTTACACCCTGAAGCCGCGACGGTGTGTAAGACTTTGTTTCTGCTGACTGACAACCGGGACATGTTTCGGGCGTCGCGGCGGCCTGGGCGGGCGGCCCGCCGCATGCGGACCCGGAAGGGGCGTGGCGCGGGCGTTCAGTCGACCGCCTCGCAGAAGCGCACGATGCGCCGGCACGCCTCGCGCAGGGTCGCGTCGTCCGTCGCGCAGGACAGGCGCAGGAAGGGGCTCATGCCGAAGGCGGCGCCGAACACGGTGGCGACGTGGGCCTCCTCCAGCAGGGCCATGCACACAGCCTCGTCGTCCTCCAGCGCCTGCCCGCCGCCGCTGCGCCGCCCGACGAGGCCGGCGACGGAGGGGTAGACGTAGAAGGCGCCGTCCGGACGGTGACAGCGCAGGCCGGGGGCGGCGGCCAGCGCGTCGACCACCAGGTCGCGGCGGCGGCGGTAGGCCTCGCGCATCGACGCCGCGTCGTCCTGCGGGCCGTCCAGGGCGGCGGCGGCGGCGGCCTGGGCGGGGGCGCAGACGCCGGCGGTGGCGTGGCCCTGCACCGTCGCCATCGCCCGCACCAGCGCGCGTGGCCCCGCGCCGTAGCCGACCCGCCAGCCGGTCATGGCATAGGTCTTGGACACGCCGCCCAGGGTCAGCACGCGCTCGCGCAGCCCCGGGGCCGCGTGGGCAAGGGTGGCGTGGGGCTCGCCGTCGAAGCGCAGGTGCTCGTACAAATCGTCCGACATCACCCAGACCTGGGGGTGGCGTTCCAGCATCGCGCCCAGGGCCGCCAGCTCCGCCGCCGTGCAGACCGCACCCGTCGGGTTGTTGGGGAAGTTCAGCATCAGCCAGCGGGTGCGCGGGGTGATCGCCGCCTCGACCGCCGCCACGCGCGGCCGGAAGCCGTCGGCCTCCAGGCAGGGCACCGTCACCGCGACGCCGCCCAGGAGGCGGGCCATCAGCGGATAGGCGTTCCAGTACGGCGCCAGCACGATCACCTCGGACCCCGGATCGAGGGTGGCCATCAGGGCGTCGAAGATCACCTGCTTGCCGCCGTTGCCGACCACGATCTCGTCGAGGCCGTACTCCAGGCCGGCGCGGGCGAGGTGGCGGCGGATCGCGGCCTTGAGGGCGGGGGTGCCGTCCTGGGGCGGGTACTTCGTGTCGCCGCGCAGGGCGGCCTGGTGCGCGGCCTCGATGACGTGCGGCGGCGTGGCGAAGTCGGGCTCGCCGATGGTCAGCGAGATCACGTCGAGGCCCTGGGCGCGCATCTCGCGGGCGCGGACGGTCAGGGTCACCGTGGCGGCCGTGGGGGCGCCGGCCAGGCGCTGCGCGAGGGGCGGCATCAGAGGAAGGAAGGCCAGGGGCTCTGCCCGCCATGTCTTGAAGCGGGGACCCCGCCAAAGGCGAGCCTTTGGAATCCACTACTTAAGAAAGCGGGTCCAGGGGCGGCTCGCCCCTGGCGGGTCTGGGCAGAGCCCAGCCTCGCTTGCTTCCCGATCAGCGCAACCCCTGGCAGAAGCGCAGGATTCGCCCGCACGCCTCGCGCAGGCTGTCGGTGTCGGTGGCGTAGCTGATGCGGAAGTGCCCGGGGAACATGAACGCCGCGCCGTGCACGGCGGCCACGCCTTCCTCGTCGAGCAGGGCGGTGACGAAGCTCTCGTCGTCGGTGATCGCGGCGCCGCCCAGCGTGGTCCTGCCGATGCAGCCCTGCATCGAGGGATAGACGTAGAACGCGCCCTCCGGCTTGTGGCAGTGCAGGCCGGGCGCCTGGTTGAGCATGTCCACCACGAGGTCGCGGCGCCCCTGGTAGGTCTGCGCCATCACGGCGATCGACTCCTGCGGGCCGTTCAGCGCCTCGACCGCGGCGGCCTGGCTGACAGAGGAGGTGTTCGAGGTCGACTGGCTCTGCAGCTTGTCCATCGCCTTGACGATCGACACCGGCGCGCCCGCATAGCCGATGCGCCAGCCGGTCATCGCGTAGGCCTTGGACACGCCGTTCATCGTCACCGTGCGGTCGCGCAGCCGCGGCTCGACCTCCACGATGGTGGCGGGCCTGAAGCCGTCGTAGACGAGCTTCTCGTAGATGTCGTCGGTGAACACCCACACGTCGGGATGGCGCAGCAGCACGTCGC
>CAXSFU010000010.1:0-79447 GCA_964236695.1 uncultured Acetobacteraceae bacterium
CACCGCCCTCTCACGGCGGTAACACGAGTTCGAATCTCGTACGGGACGCCAGCCTGGTTCGGCAGCTCTCGTCTGAAGCGGCTGCACCCCGCAGGCAGCACACCCGGCAAGCCTTGAACCACCATACCGACCTGTCGCGGGCATGATCCTGCCATCGCTTATGGCTCTTCGCCGGCCAGGCAAACTCCAACAGCATCCATGGTACGTCCACGCGCCGTTCACCCGGCGCGCCAGGACACCCGCCGGCCGGCAACCGCCCGGCGGTGGCGTCGCCCACGATGCGCCCGACGCCACCCACCCCAGATCGCGCAGCAGGCCGGCGACGGCACGGGGCCGCCCCGTGCGACGCGCTCCGGCTCGCGGAGGGCGGCCATGGCGCGCGTGTTCATCACCGGATCATCGGACGGGCTCGGCCGCATGGCGGCCGGGCTCCTGGTGGCGCAGGGCCATGGCGTGGTGCTGCACGCCCGCGACGCGGCAGGCGGCCGGGAGGCCCTGGCGGCGGTGCCAGGCGCCGAGGCGGTCGTCGTGGGCGACCTCGCCAGCCTCGCGCAGACCCGGGATCTGGCCGGGCAGGTCAACGCGCTGGGCGCGTTCGACGCGGTGATCCACAACGCCGCGGTGGGCTTTCGCGAGCGCCGGCGGGTGGAGACGGAGGACGGCTTGGCGCACGTGTTCGCGGTGAACACGCTGGCGCCCTACCTGCTGACGGCGCTGATCCGAAGGCCGCGGCGCCTCGTCTACGTCAGCTCCGAGCTGCACCGGCGCGGCGACGCCAGCCTGGAGGACCTGAACTGGGAGCGCAGGCCGTGGCGGGGCAACGCGGCCTATTCCGACACCAAGCTGCACGACGCGCTGCTGGCCTGCGCGGTCGCGCGCCGCTGGTCGGAGGTGCGCAGCAACGCCATCGAGCCGGGCTGGGTGGCCACGCGCATGGGAGGCGCGCACGCGACGGGCGACCTGGCGCAGGCGCACCTCACCCAGGCGTGGCTCGCCGCCTCCGACGACCCGGCGGCCGACGCGACCGGCGGCTACTTCTTCCACATGCGGCCGCGCCGGCCGTCCGGCGCGGTGCACGACCCGCTGCGCCAGGACATGCTGCTGGCCGCCTGCGCGCGGCTGTCGGGCGTGACCCTGCCCGAGGCATGACGCCCTGCCCAGGCCCCGGACGGCGACGGCGTCGCGGGCAGGGGGTGAGCATCCCGGCCCCGCACGTGTAGGCTTGCCGGCTGGGCCAGCTGCCCGCACTGCCAGCAGCGTCGCGCATCGTGCCGACAGGCAGAGCCACATGGAGCCGACGAAAGTGCCGCCTGCAACCAGGACGATCCTGCTGACCGCAGTTCTCGCCGCCGCGCTGCCCGTCACGGCCCGCGCCGACCCGGCCCCGCCACCGCCGGCCGCGCCATCCCCGGCCGCGCCATCCCCGGCCGCGCCACCCTCTGCCGCGGGCGACATCCCCGCGGAGTTCGTCAGGCCCACCGCGGGCAACGACTACATCGAGCGCACCGAGATGGTGCCGATGCGCGACGGCGTGAAGCTGTTCACCGTCATCGTCATCCCGAAGGACGCGCACGACGCGCCGATCGTCCTGACCCGCACCCCCTACAATGCCAGGAAGCGGGCGGAGCGCACGCCCCTTGCACCCTCCATGCTCGCCCTGCTGCCCGAGGCGGACTCGGGTTTCGTGGGCGCGGGCTTCATCCGCGTCTACCAGGACGTGCGCGGCAAGTACGGCTCCGAGGGCACCTACGAGATGACCCGCCCGGTGCGCGGCCCGCTCAACCCCACGGACACCGACAACACCACCGACGCCTGGGACACGATCGACTGGCTGGTGAAGTCGGTCCCGCAGTCGAACGGCCGGGTGGGCATGATCGGCTCCTCCTACGAGGGCTTCACGGTGGCGATGGCGCTGCTCGACCCGCACCCCGCGCTGCGCGCCGCGGTGCCGGAAAGCCCGATGGTGGACGGCTGGATGGGCGACGACTGGTACCACTACGGCGCGTTCCGCGAGCCCAACCTCGACTACATCGCCGGGCAGACCGAGCAGAAGGGCAAGGGCGAGGACGTGCCGCGCGCCGCCTGGGACGACTACGAGACCTTCCTCGCCGCCGGCACCCCCGGCGCATACGCCGTGGCGAACGGCTTCGACCAGCTCGGCTGGTGGCGCAAGATGGCGGCGCACCCCGCCTATGACGCGTTCTGGCAGGGCCAGGCGCTCGACCGCCTGCTCGCGGCCCATCCGTCCGACGTGCCGACCCTGTGGGAGCAGGGCCTGTGGGACCAGGAGGACATGTGGGGCGCCAACCACAGCTGGAGCGCGCTGAAGGCCGCCGGCCACCTTGCGAACAACTGGTTGGTGATGGGCCCTTGGTACCACAGCCAGGTCAACCGCTCCGGCTGGAGCCTCGGCCCGTTCCGCTGGACCGGCGACACGTCGCGCCAGTTCCGCGACGACATGGTGCTGCCGTTCCTCGCCCAGTACCTGAAGGACGGCCCGCCCGCGAACCTGCCGCGCGTGAGCGTGTACAGCGACGCCGAGAATCGCTGGCAGCACTTCGGCGACTGGCCCGTCGCCTGCGAGGCCGGCTGCGCCCACCCGATGACGCCGCTCTACCTGCAGGCCGGCCTCGGCCTGTCGTTCGACAGGCCGGCGGACGACAAGGCAGCGGGCGGGCAGCAGCAGGCCGGGCCGCCGGCGGGCGTGGGCGACTCCTACGTCTCCGACCCGGCGAAGCCGGTGCCGTTCGAGCCGCGGCCGGTGCGCTTCGCCGACCACGAGGCCTGGCGCACCTGGCTGGTGCACGACCAGCGCTTCGTCGACGGCCGGCCCGACGTGCTGAGCTACCAGACCCCGGTGCTCTCGGCCCCGGTGCGCATCCAGGGCGCGCCGGTCGCCGACATCGTCGCCGCCACCACCGGCACCGACGGCGACGTCGTGGTCAAGCTGATCGACGTCTACCCCGCGCAGGTTCCGGACCAGCCCGAGCTGGGCGGCTACGAGCTGCCGATCGGCATCGACATCTTCCGCGGCCGCTACCGCGACAGCGTTTCCGACCCCTCGCCGGTGCCCCCGGACACGCCGCAGCGCTACCGGTTCACGCTGCCCAACGCCAACCACGTGTTCCTGCCCGGGCACCGCATCATGGTGCAGGTGCAGTCCACCCTGTTCCCGCTCTACGACCGCAACCCGCAGGGCTACGCCGACAGCATCCTGTTCGCCAAGCCGTCCGACTACCACAAGGCGACGGTGACCGTGATGCGCTCGGGCGGGCAGGCCAGCGCCGTCTGGCTGCCCGTGGTGCCGTAGCCGGCCCGGCCGGCCGCGGGCGGCGCCTGCGCCGGCGCGCGGAACTCCCGCCGGGGCCGCGATGTTGCCTGCCCGGCGGCGGCGCGGGGCAGGGGGTGGATTGATGCGCAGGTGGCCGGCCTACGGGGTTGTCGTGCTGGCGGTCGTGGCCGCCGGCGTCCTGGCAGGGCTCCACGTCCCGGATCGGCAACGCGGCCCGCTGGAGGCGCGGTATGCTCCGCCACCCTCGGTGTTCCTCGGTGTCCTCGGCCTGCGGCTGCACGTGCGCGACACCGGCCCCCGCGACGCGCCGGCGGTGATCCTCCTGCACGGCTTCGCCGCCAGCCTGCACACCTGGGAGGCCTGGGCACGCGAGCTGGAGCGCGACCACAGGGTCATCCGCTACGACATGCCGGGCTTCGGGCTGACCGGGGCCGACCCCTCCGGCGACTACACCGACGCCCGCGCCGAGGCGGTGCTGCTCGCCCTGATGGACCGCCTCGGCGTGGCGCGCGCCAGCCTCGTCGGCCACTCGATGGGCGGGCGCATCGCCTGGCGCTTCGCCGCCCTGCACCCGGAGCGCGTGGACAGGCTGGTGCTGGTGTCGCCCGACGGGTTCGCCAGCCCGGAGCTGGGATACGGCGAGACGCCCCGCGTGCCGCTGCTGATGCGCGCGCTGCCCTACGTGCTGCCGGAGTCCATGCTGCGGGCCTCGCTGGCGCCGGCGTACGCGAACCCTGCCACGCTCACCGACGCCCTGCTCGCGCGCTACCGGGCCATGATGCTGGCGCCAGGCGTGCGACGCGCGATCGTGGCGCGCATGGGCCAGCAGGTGCTGGAGGACCCGGTGCCGCTGCTCGGGCGGGTGCGGGCGCCGACCCTGCTGCTGTGGGGCGAGCAGGACCGCATGATCCCGTTCGCGAACTCCGCCGACTACCTGCGCGCCCTGCCGCACGCGAGCCTCGCGGCCCTGCCGGGGACCGGCCACATCCCGCAGGAGGAGGCGCCGGCAAGCGTGGGCCTCGTGCGGGCGTTCCTCGACCAGGGGCCGCCCTGACCGGGAGCCTGCGTCACGGAAGGAAGCGAGTTCTTTCTTGAAAGAAAGAACCAAAGAACTTTTGCAAATTGGCTCCGCAGCCGCCCGCGCGCCCGGAGTCTTATTTGCAAAGTCTTTTTGCTTCTTTTTCTTCAGAAAAAGAAGACTCTTGCTGTCCTGCCTGCTGCCCCCCGCCGCGTCAGGCCGACGGGAACCAGTTCCCGTGGAACCCCGGCGGGATCCTGTGCGGCAGCCGCACGGTGGCGACCGGCGGTGCCTCGAAGCGGCGGGCGTCGAGGATCGCAAGCTCTGTCGCCTGGTGCGCCGTGTCGATGACCAGGCCCATGAGCCAGCCCTCGTCCTCGCCGGCGCCGTCGTGCGCGGGCACGAACACGAACTCGCCGGGCACCCGGCCCGCGCCGAACTCGTGCACCTCGCGCCCCCCGGTCTCCAGGTCGTGCTTGTAGAGCCGGGTGGCGCCGGCAAGCTGCGGGTCGCCGTCGGGCGGCACGGACACCGTGTAGACGTGGCGGTGGCGCAGGCCGAAGCGGCGCTCGTCGATGCGCGGGAACTCCTGCGGCGTGGCGTCGACCACCCGCCGGCCGATGCGCCGCGTGCCGGGGTCCACCACCCAGCGCTCGAGCCGGCCCAGCGCGTCGAGGCCGCTGGCGCCAGAAGCGAACATCGTGTCGTAGGCGATCACGTCGAGCACCACCCGGCCGTCCGCGTCGTCGTGGGCGTTGGCCACGTGGAACACGAAGCACGGCTCGACGTCGCACCAGACGATGCCGGCAGGATCGCCCTCGCGCGCCAGCAGGCCGACGCGGGCGCGGTGCGCCGGGTTCCAGCGGAACGGGAATCGCTGGCCGGCCAGCACCGCGCGCATGGAGAAGGTCACCGGCAGGTCCAGCACCACGACGAAGCGCGCGGTGAGCCCGCAGTCGTGGATGCACGGGCCATGCTCCACCGCGATCGCCACGTCACGCACCACCCGGCCGGCGGCGGACACCACGACGTGGCGCACGCTGTCCCAGACGCTGCCGTCGTAGGCGATCGCGTGGTGCTCGCCGGTGAGCGGGTCGCGGTGCGGGTGGCCGCTGAACGAGCCTGCGAGCGTGCCGTCGAACGGGTTGTAGCGCTGCTCCCCCAGCGTCTCGCCCAGCTCGACCGGGAAGCTGCCCGCCTCCACAAGGGCGAAGGCGCGGCCGCCGATGTCGACGACGTTGGTGTTGACGGTGTCGTTGCGCCCGCGCCGCGGCCCCGGCGCCGCCTCCCGGCCGAGCGCCGCCGCCGCCAGGCGCGAGCCGATCCAGCGGTTGCGGTACCACAGCGCCCGGCCGCCGCGCAGCGCCAGCCCGTGCACCATGCCGTCGCCGAGGAACCAGTGGTGCCCCGAAGGATCGGGCCGCACCGGGTTGGCGCCCATCCTGAGATAGCGCCCGTCCAGCCCCGGCGGGATCGTCCCGGCCACCGGGAGATCCTCCAGCGTCAACTCCTCCGGCATCGGCGAGTGGATGCCGACGAGGAAGGGGCTCTCCCCCCGCGGCAGCCGCCTGCGGTTCCAGGCGGCGACGAGCTCGACACCTCCCTCGACCGCCGCGCGGAGGGCTGACTGGACGGCGTTCGGCATGGATCGCGCTCTCCGGCGGCATCGTGTCGCATGGGCACGCCCACCGTAGCGGCCCGCGCCAAGCACGTCGCGCCCCCGTGCGTCCGACGGACCGCGCCGCCCTCGTCCCTGGAACGGGGTCCGGTCGCTCCCCACTTGGAGTGATCTGCGGGATCGGGAAGGCCGGACAGCGACCATGGCGAGCGGGTGGGCCCCGGACGGGGCGGTGCAGGACCAGATCGACGACCCCGTGTCGGACGGGGTGATGCGCGCCCGCGCGCGCATGCCGACCGGCCAGGGCGAAACCCACTGCGCCGAATGCGGCGACGAGATCCCCGAGGCGCGCCGCCGCGCCCTGCCCGGCGTGCGCACCTGCGTCGCCTGCCAGTCGGAGCGCGACAGCCGCCCGGTCTCCATCGGGTTCAACCGCCGCGGCAGCAAGGACAGCCAGCTTCGCTAGAAGCTGTCACGAATCTTGGTGTCAACGCGCTAAGTCAGGCGGGAAAGCAAGAGTCTTCTTTTTCTGAAAAAAAGAAGCAAAAAGACTTTGCTTACTGGGTTTCGGGCGCGTGGGTGGCCTCGGAGCCTAATGGGCCAAAGTTCTTTGGTTCTTTCTTTCAAGAAAGAACTCGCTTCCTTTCTGCCTTCGTGCAGGACATCGCATCTGGCACAACCATAATGGCCTTCCAAACCGGGGCATCTCCGGGGTGGCCGGCTTGCCTGTTCCGCGCCATTCTGCCGCCAGCGGCCCCGTTGCCAGCGTGGGCCAGGCAGGAGGCACCCCCCGTGTCCGACCCAGACGACGCCCGGCCCCGCGCCGGCAACGAGGACCATCCCGGCCGCGCCCACCACGACCTGGGCGGGGTGTCGCGCTACCTGTGCGCCCCCGTCGACACCGGGCCGCACGCGCTCACGGCGTTCGATCTGCGCGTGGATGCCCTGCGCCAGCTTCTGTCCGCCAAGGGACTGATGAGCGTGGACGAGCTGCGCCGCGGCATCGAGGCGATCCCGGAAGCCGAGTACCACGCCCTGTCGTACTACGAGCGGTGGATGCGCTCGATCGCCGCGACCCTGCTGCGCCGCGGCGTCCTGGACCAGGCCGCGCTGCGCGCCGTTCTGGCCCCGACGGCGTCCGCAGGCGAGGCGACGCGGTTGTGATCGCGGCCGGGGCAGGGTGGCCGGGGTGATCGCGCCGGGCGCCACGGTGCGGGTGCGCGACGCCTGGCCGGAGCTGGACGGGCCGGCGCACGTCCGCACCCCGCACTACCTGCGCGGCCGCACCGGCATCGTGCTGCGCCACCTGGGCGACTTCCCCGATCCCGGGGACCTCGCGTTCAACCGGCCGGCGCCGCTGCTGCCGCTGTTTCACGTCGGCTTCCGTGTCGCCGACCTCTGGGGCGGACAGGGCGAGGACACGCTGCTGGCCGAGATCTACGGCGCCTGGCTGGAGGCGGCGTGACGAGTCCGGCCGGGGCGGACGGCGAGGCGCTGCTGGCCGCCGTGGAGGCGATGCTGGCACAGGCCGGGATCGTGACCGCCGCGGAGATCGAGGCGCGCATCGCCCTCACCGACCGGGCCTCGCCGGCGCAGGGTGCGCGCATGGTGGCACGCGCCTGGACGGACCCGGCGTATCGCGCGCTGCTGCTGGCCGACGGCACGCGTGCGGCGGAGGCGCTCGGCGTGCCGATGCGCGGCCTGCCGCCGCTGGGCATGCTGGAGAACCGGCCGGGGCTGCACCACCTCGTCGTGTGCACCCTGTGCAGCTGCTATCCCCGCGCCGTGCTGGGCTACCCGCCGTTCTGGTTCAAGTCCGCCGGGTATCGCGCCCGCGCGGTGCGCGACCCGCGCGGCCTGCTGGCGGAGTGGGGCACCGTGCTCGCGGACGGCACCGAGCTGCGCGTGGTGGACAGCACGGCCGACTACCGCTGGATGGTGCTGCCGCTGCGGCCGGACGACACCGAGGGCTGGGCGGAGGACAGGTTGGCCGCGCTGGTCCGCGAGGGGGACATGATCGGGATCAGCGTGCCGGCGGCCTGAAGACCGGGTCGAAGCCTCCGCTTCTAGACTCTGCCGGAGGCAAGCGCCTCGAGGATTGGCAGTGTCTCAGCTGGAAAAGGCCAGGGCTCTGCCCTGGACCCGCTAGGCGAAGGTGGCCAAAGGTTCCAACGATCCGCTTGGATCGTTGGAAAAGCCACCGGAGGGAGCCGCCCCTGGACCCGGCCTCACTTCAGGAAGGGGTTCCAAGGGCCCTGCCTTTGGCGGGGTCCAGGGGCAGAGCCCCTGGCCTTCCTTTCTTCAGCAGGCGCCCCTACTCCGCGGACGCCGTGACCCGCCACACCGTGTTGCCGAGGTCGTCGGCGATCAGCAGCGCTCCGGTCCGATCGAGCGCCAGCCCCACCGGCCGGCCACGCGCCTGGTTCTTCGCGTTCAGGAACCCCGTGACCACGTCCTGCGGCGGTCCGTTGGGCTTGCCGTCCGAGAACGGCACGAACACCACCTTGTAGCCGTTGAGTGGGGTGCGGTCCCAGCTGCCGTGCTCGCCGACGAAGGCGCCGCCGCGAAAGAACTCCGGCAGCCCGGCCGCGGTGTCGAACACCAGGCCCAGCGGCGCCACGTGCGAGCTGAGCGCGTAGTCCGGCACGATCGCCTGCGCCACCAGGTCCGGCCGCTGCGGCTGCACGCGCGGATCGACGTGCTGCCCGTAGTAGCTGTACGGCCAGCCGTAGAAGCCGCCGTCGCGCACCGAGGTCATGTAGTCGGGGACCAGGTTCGGCCCCAGCTCGTCGCGCTCGTTGACCACCGCCCACAGCTTGCCGCTCTGCGGCTCGAACTGCAGGCCGTTGGGGTTGCGCAGGCCGGCGGCGAAGATGCGGAAGGCGCCGGTCGCGCGATCGACCTCCAGGATGTCGGCACGGTCCAGCTCGGCGCCGATGCCGTTCTCGGTGATGTTGCTGTTGGAGCCGACGCCGACATACAGCTTGGTGCCGTCCGGGCTCGCGACCAGGCTCTTGGTCCAGTGGTGGTCGATCGGGCCGCCCGGCAGGTCGACGAGCCTGGTGCCGGGATCGGTGATCGTCGTGGCGCCCTCGGCGTAGGGGAAGCGCAGGATCGCGTCGGTGTCGGCGACGTACAGGTCGTGGCCGACCAGGGCGACGCCGAACGGCGAGTCGAGGTGGTCGAGGAAGATGGTGCGGGTCGGCGCCACGCCGTCGGCCGCGGCGCGCAGCAGGGTGATGCGGTTGGCGCCCTTGGCATGGGCGCCGGAGAACGCCTCGACCCAGCCCATCACCAGGTCCTTCGGCCGGTTGACCGGGGCAGGGGGCCCGCTGGTCTCGACGACCAGCACGTCGCCGTTCGGCAGCACGGTGAGCGAGCGCGGGTGCCTCAGGTCGCGCGCCAGGGCCTCGACCCGCAGGCCCTTCGGCACGCTGGGCGTCTCGCCCGCGCCCCAGGCGACGTCCGGCGCGATGTCCATGGGCGGCAGCAGGTACTGGTGCGGCGCCGGCAGCTCGGGATCGGCGCCATACTGGGTCGAGGCGGCGATCCGCGCCGCCGGCGGGCCGGAGAACGCCCACACGCTGCCCAGGCCGCCGGCAAAGGCGACCAGCGCCAGCAGCGACACCGGCGCGGCACGCCGCAGGACGGCCGGCATCCGCGAGCCGCCGCGGCCGTCCGCTGCCGGGCGATGCAGCCTGGTGACGACCAGGATGAGCACGACGAGCGCCGACAGCGTCACCCCCGTGGGCACGACGGCCGTGTAGCCGTCACGGCTGTGCACCAGGACGTTGACGATCGACAGCAGTGCGGCGAGCGTGTCACCCAGGACGTGGGGCCAGGGCGGCGCCAGCGGATGGGTGCGCCGCCGCCGCGCCAGGTCGATCAGCCCGGCGACGGCGACAACGGCGACGACCAGCAGCCCCGCCGTGATCAGCCATACCGAGAAGGTTTCCCATTTCACGTCGTCCGAGCGCCAGTAGGCCAGGTCGGTGACGAGGGCTGCGGTGAAGAAGGCATACGGCACCGGCACCAGCCTGGGGTAGAGCGGCCGCCCGCCCAGGTCCGGTGGTCGTGACGAGATCGTCTGTGACATCGGGGCAGGCTCCTGGCTGCGCGGGGCGGCGTTTCACGTGACATGACGCGATCAGATCGCGTGCCCAGGATGCCCGCCCGTGCTGCCTGGAACCACCCGGCACCACATCACGACGGCCGGCTCGCACCGGCCGCGCGTTCACGACGGCGTGGGCGTCAGGCGGCGTCGGCGCGTCGCGGCAGTACCCAGCCAGGCCGGGCGAAGTGGCAGGTGTATCCGTTCGGGGTCCGCTCCAGGTAGTCCTGGTGCTCCCGCTCCGCCTGCCAGAAGTCGCCGACCGGGGCGACCTCGGTGACCACCTTGCCCGGCCACAGCCCCGACACCTCCACGTCCGCGATGGTGTCGCGCGCCACCGCCTCCTGCTCCGGGCTGGCGTAGAAGATCGCCGAGCGATAGCCGGTGCCGACGTCGTTGCCCTGGCGGTTGCGCGTGGTCGGGTCGTGTATCTGGAAGAAGAACTCCAGCAGCGCGCGGAAGCTGGTGACCGCCGGGTCGAACACGATCTCGATCGCCTCGGCGTGGCTGCCGTGGTTGCGGTAGGTGGCGTTGCGCACCTCGCCGCCGGAATAGCCGACGCGGGTCGAGACGATCCCCGGGCGCCTGCGGATCAGGTCCTGCATGCCCCAGAAGCATCCCCCCGCGAGGACGGCGCGCTCGGTGCTCATGCCAGCTCCTCCACCTGGGACAGGTACTCGCCGTACCCCTCCGCCTCCATGGCGTCGCGCGGCACGAAGCGCAGCGACGCCGAGTTGATGCAGTAGCGCAGCCCGCCCCGGTCGCGCGGCCCGTCCTCGAACACGTGGCCGAGATGGCTGTCGCCGTGCTTCGATCGCACCTCGACGCGGACCATGCCGTGCGAGGCGTCGCGCAGCTCGGCGACGGGCGCGGGCTCCACCGGCCTGGTGAAGCTCGGCCAGCCGCAATGCGAGTCGAACTTGTCGGCGCTGGCGAACAGCGGCTCGCCCGAGACGATGTCGACATACAGGCCGGGCGCCTTGTTGTGCAGCAGCGCGCCGGTGCCGGCGCGCTCCGTCCCGCTTTCCTGGGTGACGCGGTACTGCTCCGGCGTCAGGGCGGCCACGGCTTCGGCAGGCTTGCGATAGGTTGCCATGCTGGATCTCCTTCTGCCCCGGAGATGGTGAGCCCGCCCGGTCATGTCGACCGCCGCCGGGCGGATCGGCGTACGGGGGCGGCAGGGCCTCGGGCAGGAAGACCAGGGCTCTGCCCTGGACCCGCCAGGGGCGAGCCGCCCCTGGACCCGGCGCCACTTAAGAATCGGTTTTCAAAGGCTCGGCCTTTGGCGGGGTCCAGGGGCAGAGCCCCTGGCCTTCCTTCCTTGACTCCAGGCGGCCGTCTTGCGCTGAGCCGCCGCCGATGGTCCACTGCCCCCGGCAGGATCGCGCGTCCCGGCCCTCGCGCGGCGCGGGCCCGGCCCGTCCCGCCCTCCGGGCGGCAGCCGGTGCGGTGCGCACGGGCGGGCCCGGGCACACCCGGAGCGACAAGCCATGGCCCCCAGGACGCTGCGCGACATCTCCGGCCTTGCGCCCACCCTGCCGTCGCTGGGCGACTCCGCCCTGGTGATGATCGACCTGCAGAACACCTACCGCGAGGGCGTGATGCAGCTCGTGGGCGTCGAGCCCGCGCTGGCGGAGGCCAAGCGCCTGCTCGACCGCGCCCGCGCCGCCGGCACCCCGGTGATCCACATCCGCCACGAGGCCGGCGCCGGCTCGCCGTACGACACCGCCGCGCGCATCGGCCAGATCAGCGACGAGGTGGCGCCCCTCGACGGCGAGACGGTGATCACCAAGGCCTATCCGGACGCCTTCGTGGGTACCGGCCTGGAGGAGGCGCTGCGCGCCACCGGGCGGACCGACGTGGTGCTCGCCGGCTTCATGACCCACATGTGTGTCAGTTCCACCGCACGCGGCGCGTTCAACCGCGGGTTCCGCCCGGTCGTGGTCACCGCCACCACCGCCACCCGCGACCTGCCGGACCCGACGGCGCCGTGGTGCCGGCGGCCGCGATCCAGGCGGCCAGCCTGAGCGGGCTCGCGGACCTGTTCGCGGTGCTGGCGCCAAGGGCGTCCGACCTGCCGGACTGAGACAGTCCCTGCCGGACTGGGGCAAGCAGTGCCGTGCTTCTCCCGCCGATGCCAGGGGCTCCCGAGACCGGGCTGGTCGCGGGAGGACCTGGCAGCCACACCCAGACCTGACGAGAGCCCGGATATCCCTGAAATCCCACCAGGCGACCCGGAGATTCCAAAGGCGGCCCTTTGGCTGGGCCCGAGGCAGAGCCTCGATCCTGCTGCCTGCCGCCGGGTCGCCGGCATCCGACCGGCTTCTTCCACCGTAACATTCTCACGCCAGAGCCGAACCCGGCCCGTGCACGGTGGACCGCGATGACCCGCAGCTTGCCACCGACCAGACCCGTGTTAGGGTGCCCACCTCGCGCGGCAGCGGCAGGACCGTGCCGCGTGCGTCTGCCTTTCGTCCGCCGCCAGGCAGGGCGACGGCCGGCGGGGCGAGCGGGGCAGGGAGCCGGGGTGCCAGCAACATCGGAGGCCATCGACGGCGTGTCGCTGCTGCAGCGCTGCGCCGCGGGGGACCAGGACGCCTTCCGCATCCTCTACGACGTCCACTGTGGGCGGCTGTATGGCGCGGCGCTGCGCATCACCCGCCAGTCCTCGCTGGCCGCCGACGCGGTGCACGACGCCTTCCTGCAGGCCTGGCAGAACGCCGCCCGCTTCGACCCGGAGCGCGGCGCGGCCGAGACCTGGCTGCTGAGCCTGGTGCGCTATCGCGCGCTCGACCTGGCGCGGCGGCGGCAGCGCGAGGTGGCCGGCGCCGACCTGCCCGAGGAGGTGGACCCGGCGCCGGGCGCGCTTGCCGACCTGCTGGCGCGCGACGACGCGGCGGCCCTGCACGGCTGCCTGGGCGAGCTGGAGGAGGATCGCCGCTCGCTGATCTGCCTCGCCTTCATGGATGGGCTGACGCACAGCGAGCTGGCGGAGCGCCTCGGCGCGCCGCTCGGTTCGGTGAAGTCGCGCATCCGCCGCGGCCTGGCCGCCCTTCGCGCGTGCCTCGACCGATGAGCGGCCCCCCCGACCTGCCGCCGAACCGTCTCGATGCCGGCCTCGGTCCCGACGAGCCGCCCGAGGACCTGGCCGGCGAGTATGTGCTGGGCTGTCTCGAAGCCCCCGCGATGGCCGAGGCGGAGCGCCGCATTGCCGCCGAGCCCGGCTTCGCCCGCGAGGTGGCGGACTGGGAGCGGCGCCTGCTGCCGCTGTCGGCTCTGGTGCCCGGGCGCGCGCCCCCCGCCGCGTTGTGGGACCGGCTGGAGCGCTCCGTGGCGGAACTGCGCGGCCCGCAGTCCGAGGCCGGGCAGCCGTCCGCGCGACCCGACGCCCCGCCCGGACCCCGGCTCGTCGCCGTGCCGGGCGGCCGCCCGCGCGGCACGGCGGTCGACGACGCCGGCGGGCTCAGGCGCAGCGTGCGGCGCTGGCGCCTGGCCACCGCGGCGTCGCTTGCGCTGGCGGCGGGCCTGGCGGCACTGGCGCTGCGCCAGCCGGTGGAAACGCGCTCGGTCGCGGCGTTGGCGCCGTCCGGCAGCCAGTCCGGCCTGTTCCTGGCGATGGCGCGGCCGGACGGCACGCTGGTGCTGCGCGCGGTGTCCGCGGTGTCCGTGCCGAAGGGCCGCGACCTGCAGCTCTGGTCGCTGCCGCAAGGCGCCACGGTGCCGGCCTCGCTCGGCGTGCTGCCGTCGGACGGCAAGCAGGTGCAGGCGAGCCCTGCCGCCGGCGGCCAGCTCCTCGTCAGCCTGGAGCCCGCCGGCGGTTCGCCGACCGGCGCGCCCACCGGGCCGGTGGTCTATTCCGGCCGCCTGATCACGGAGTAGGCTGCCTTCGACCTGGGAGCGGCCGTCCCGCGGCCGGATGGCGCGTCATGGTGTGCCCCGGCGGCTGCTGACACCAAAGGCCGAACGCCTTGACCTGTCGAAGCGAGCAAGGCCGGGCTCTGCCCGGACCCGCCAGGCGGAGGTGGCCAAAGGTTCCGACGACTCGCCTGGATCGTTGGAAAGGCCACCGGAGGGAGCCGCCCCTGGGCCCGGCACAATTTAAGGAGTGGATTCCAAGGGCTCGCCTTTGGCGGGGTCCAGGGGCAGAGCCCCTAGCCTTCCTTTCCCGAACCGATGCGCACCGGCGCGGTTGCCAAGTGCTGCCCGACGCGTACCATGGCGCCGCGGTCGTCCAAGTCCGGCCGCGGCCTTGCTGCCGGGACGCGAACCGCGCCGCGCCTCTGGCGTTGCCCACCGCACGGAGGACCACAGATGACCGACAACCCGCTCGACGACAGCGACGGCAAGCGCAACGCGCTGATTGAGAAACGCGCCTACCACCTCTGGGAAGCGGACGGGCGCCCGCATGGCCAGCACGACGAGTTCTGGGAGCGCGCCTCCGAGCTGGTGCGCATGGAGGAGGCGGCAGGTTTCGGCCAGTTGCCGAATCCGGCCACGGTGCCCGGCGCGGACCCGTCGCGGGTGCAGCCGGTCGAGGAAGCCTTTATCCAGGACAATCTGGGCGAGTTCCCCGACCGCTCCTCCGACCAGGGCGAACGCCCGCAGTCGCCGCGCGCCGAGCTGACCCACGAGGAGCCGGCCGAGCCCGCGACACCGGCCAGGCCGGACAAGCGGCCGAAGGCCAACGCGGGCGCGGCGGCATCGGACGGCGGCGCCAAGCCGACGGCAAACGGCCCGGCGAGGAAGCCGGCAGGCCGGAAGCCCGCCAAGGGGTGAGCCGGCGACAGGCCGCCGTTCCGGCGCGCCGCGGCGGCCCGGCCCGCCGCTGCCCCGCAGCGCGCGACCAGTCCCTGGCGTGTCGCCGGGTGCCGCCCGCCGACCCACCTACAGAGACGATTAACCCGGGCGTGCCACGCTTGTCCCTGGCTTCCAAGGACATGCCGATGCCCCGGATTTCCAGATCGTCGCTGCGCGGCCAGTTCCTGGTCGGATTTGCGCTGCTCCTGCTGGCCGTGTCGGCCCTCGGCATCTGCGGGCTGCACAGCATCGCCCGCATGGACGAGGCCGGAGCCGCGATCCGCAACGGCACCCTGGTGAGCCTGCGGGACGGCACCCGGTTCGCCCGCGCCCTCGAACGGTTCAGGACCCTGGAGGCACACGCCGTCACCCTGCCGGCCGGGGACGACCGCGCCGCTCTGGCGGCACAGATCGCCCGTGCCGCGGACGAGGTCGGCGTGACGCGCGCCGCCTTCGAGCCGGACATCGACCCCGGCGCGGAGCGGGCCCACATCGCCGAGCTGGACGCGCTCTGGCAGGGCTACCAGCCGCTGCACGACTCGCTGCTGCGGCTGGCCGTGACCGACCGCGACGCCGCGGGGGCGCTGCTCGTCGGCGAGACCTCGCGCCGCTTCCGCGCCATCCGTGCCCTCTTGGTCTGGGACAGCGACTACACCGATGCCCGTGGCGCGGCCCAGGCGGAGCGCGGCGCTCGGATCGCCCGCGCCGCCCGCAGCCTCATGCTGCTCATGATGGGCGGCGCGGCGCTGGTCGCGGTCGCGGTCGGCGCCCTGCTGATGCACGGCATCTTCGGGCCGCTGGTGGCGATCACCGCGACGATGCGCCGGCTGGCCGACCGCGACCTCGCGGCCGCGATCCCGGGGCTGGGGCGGGGCGACGAGATCGGCGCGATCGCCGACGCGGTGGCGGTGTTCCGCGACGGCCTGGTGCGCGCAGAGCGCCTCGCCGCCGAGCAGGAGCGCGAGCAGGCGCACAAGCACCGCCACAGCGCGCGCGTGTCGGAACTGGTGGAAGGCTTCGAGCGCCAGGTGAGCGGCATGACCGCGGCGCTCGCCGCCGCCGCGACGCAGCTGGAGGCCACGGCGGGCACGATGTCGCGCATCGCGACGCAGGCCACGCACCAGGCGAGCAACGTCGCCGCCTCTGCCGAGGAGGCGGGCACCGGGGTGCAGACCGTCGCCGCCGCGGCGGAGGAGCTGGCCGCCTCGGTGCACGAGATCAGCCGCCAGGTGGCAAGCTCGGCGCGCACCACGCTGGAGGCGGTGGCCGAGGCGCGACGCACCGACGCCGTGGTGCGCACGCTGGCGGACGGCGCGCAGCGCATCGGCCAGGTCGTGGAGCTGATCACCGGCATCGCCGGGCAGACCAACCTGCTGGCGCTGAACGCCACGATCGAGGCGGCGCGGGCGGGCGACGCCGGCAAGGGCTTCGCCGTGGTCGCCTCGGAGGTGAAGAGCCTGGCGCAGCAGACCGCGAAGGCCACCGAGGAGATCGCGGCGCAGATCAGCCAGATCCAGGCCGCGACGACGGACGCGGTCACCGCGATCCAGGGCATCGCGCGCCGCATCGAGGAGGTGAGCGCGATCTCGACCTCGATCGCGTCCGCGGTGGCGCAGCAGGGCGCGGCGACGGCGGAGATCGCCGCCAACGTGGCGCAGACCGCCGGCAGCGCCCAGGACGTGACCGCCAACATCTCCGGTGTCAGCCAGTCCGCCGGCGAGACCGGGATGGCCGCGGGCGGCGTCCTGCAGGCTGCCGGCGCCCTGTCGCGACAGGCGGAGCAGCTCACGGCCGAGGTCAACAGCTTCGTCGCCGCGATCCAGGCCGCATGAGCCGCCGCCGCGGCGCCGGGTCAGGGCCCCGGCGCCTGCCGCGCTGCGGCCTCGCGCGATGTCGTGCCGGGAACATCGCTTCCCGCGCCCGACCGGTCCCGCCGCCTGCGGCGCAACCCGGCGACGGCGGCGGCCAGGAGCAGCAGCACCGGTACCGCGACCACGTCCGCCGCCTCCACCAGGGCCTGCGCGCATTGCACCGCCCCCTGCTGCCGCCGCCACGCGATACCCACCCTCGCGCGCAGCCGCGCCAGCGCCTCGACCGCCCCGGGCTGCTGCGCCTCGTCCGCTGTGGCGGGCAGCGACGCGCGCGCCTCCTGTTCGACCTGCTGGAACCGCGCCTGCGCGGTGGCGGCGACCCGGTCCATCACTGACAACGGCCTGGCCTGCTCGCGTCCCGGCATCAGCAGCGGCGACGCGGCATCGCCCAGCGTGGCCAGCAGGTCGACCACCAGCGCCATGTTGTCGTTGAACGCCACCGCGTCCGGCTGGCCGAGGAACGACCGCTCCTCGACGGAGAACCGGTCGTCGAGCAGGTCGCTGTCGGCCAGCACAGCGAGCCGCGCCGGCCGCAGCGTCGACGCCAGCCGCGGCAGCGAGTCGTCAGCGCCGGGCGGCGGCGCGGCATAGGCGGAGCGCAGCATCCCCTCCACCCTGGCGCCGAGCACGCGCGGCCCGCCCTGCGGCCGGAACGCCGCCAGGATCGCCGCCGCGTCCGGGTCGCCGCGCACGATCGAGACCGGCAGCAGCGCCGAGGCCGGGCCGCTGCCCAGGAACGGCGCGAAGCCGGCCGTCGCCCCGGCCAGCGGCACCAGCGCCCCGGGGCTCGCCAAGCTCACCAGCCCGAGCCCCGCCGTCGCCGGGTCGGTGCGCGACAGCCCGCCCACTGCCCCGCCCGGTCCGGCCGCCACGTTGAACCATGCCACGTAGCCGACGGAGGCCTGCGCGGCGCCCGGTGCCGCGCGCACCTGCCAGGCGCCGTCGCGGTCGCCCACCACCTCGCCCGGATCGAAGCCGACCCCCCAGGCCGCGAGCAGCGGCGACAGGTCGCTCGCGGTGTCGGTGTCCGCCCGCCCGTCCGGGCCGGGCCGCGCCGCCTGGAACTCGCTTTGCGGGTCGACCAGGGCGAGCAGGCGGCCGCCGCGCATCACGAACTGGTCGATCGCGTACAGCGTGGCCGGCGAAAGGTGCTGCGCCTGCGCCACCAGCAGCACCCCGACCTGGGGATCGATCCGGGTCGCGTCGGTCGCCACGAACCGCAGCTCGAACGCGTCCTGCAGGGCGGACAGCACCGCGAACGGCCGGTCCGGCCCGAGCCGGTGCAGCGGGTCGGCCGCGCCCCGCAGCGGCAGCGAGGACATCACCCCCACCACCTGGCGCGGCGCCCCGGACACGCGCTCGATCAGCCGGGCGACGTCGTACTCCATCAGCCCCGCGCGGCTGTCGCGGAAGAACGCGATCCGCCCGGCCGCCCCGTCAGGCCCGTTCGCCGCCAGCCCGAGGAACGCCTGCTCCGAGTCCGCGCCCACCGGGATCGGCTCCAGCCCGAGCCCGAGCGCCAGCGCCTCGTCGTCGCCGAACGGTGCGGGCGCGCGTCGCTCGACCGTCAGCAGGCCATGCGACAGCGCGACGTCGCGGCGCAGCACCGCGTCGAGCCGCGCCGCCTCGGCCGCATACGCCGGCACCAGCCGCCCCAGCCGCGGCGAGCGGAACAGTTGCAGCGTCACCGGCCGCGTCAGCCCCGCGAGCAGGGCGCGCGTGCCGGGCGGCGTGGTGTGGCGCGCCTCGGCGGTGAGGTCGAGCGCCGCGTCCGGCCACGCCCGCCCGATCCAGAGATTGCCGCCCGCCAGCCCGGCCAGCGCCAGCAGCGCCAGCACCGTCGGCCCCGGGCGCGACCCCTGCCGCCAGCGTCCCCTCGCGCCCCCGGGCCGGACCGCGCGGCTCACAACCCGGGCCGCCAGCGCAGCGCCAGCCCCGCCACCAGCAGGCAGCCGGCGGCGACGCTGCCCAGCATCGCGACGTCGTCCAGCCGCATCAGCCCGTCCGCGAGCCGGTCGAAGCGGTCGAGCAGGCTGAGCGCCCCCGCCAGCCGCGACAGCGCCGGCAGCGGCGCCAGCGCCTCCGCCGCCATCGGCGTGGCGCAGCCCAGCAGCACGCCGCCCGTGCACAGCGCCCCCAGGAACGCCCCCGCCTGGCTGCGCCCCGCCAGCGCCGACGCCGCCTCGCCGATCGCCACCAGCGCCGCCGCCAGCAGCGCCGCGCCCGCGAAGCCGCAGGCGATCGCGCCGTTGTCCGGCCGCCCGAGCAGGTTCACCGTCGCCACGAACGGCGCGCACAGCGCCAGCGCCAGCCCGCAGAACCCCCACGCCGCCAGGAATTTTCCAAGTACCGCCTGCTCCGGCTCCACCGGCAGCGCCATCAGCAGCTCGATCGTGCCGGCGCCGCGCTCCCCTGCCCACAGCCGCATGGTCATTGCCGCGGTAAACGGCAGCAGCACCCACGGCAGCGGCGCGAAGAACGCCGCGAGGTCCGCCTGGTCGCGCGCGAAGAAGCCGCCGAGCGTGAATGCCAGCGTGCCCTGCGCCGCCAGGAACGCTCCCAGCGCCCACGCCCCGAGCGGCGTCGCGAACAGCGCCGCGAACTCGCGCCGCGCCACCAGCAGCACCGGCCTCATCGCAGCACCGGTCTCATGCGGCGGCCCGCGGGTGCGTCCCGGCGCCGTCCCCCGCGCCGCACAGCGCGAGCACCGCCGCCTCCAGCCCGCCAGGGTGCGCCTGCGCCAGCGCCCGCGGCGTGTCGTCGGCGACCAGCCGCCCGCCGTCGAGCACCAGGACGCGGGTGCACGCCGCCTCGACCTCGTCGAGCAGGTGGGTGCTGAGCAGGATCGCACGCCCCGGCGACAACGCCGCCAGCAGGGTGCGCAGGCCCTGGCGCTGCACCGGGTCCAGCCCGTCCTGCGGCTCGTCGAGCACCAGCAGCGCCGGGTCGTGCAGGGTCGCCGCCGCCAGCCCGACCCGCCGCCTGAGCCCTTTCGACAGCGTGCCCACCCTGCGACCCGCCACCGCCGCGAGGTCGGCGCGCGCCACAGCCCGCCCGACGCGCTCGGCCGCCGCGGCGCCGCGGAACCCGTGCATCCCAGCCACGAAACGCAGCAGTGCCGCGACCTCCATCTCCGCGTAGCAGGGCGCGCCCTCCGCCAGGGTGCCCAGCGCCCGCCGCGCCCTGGCTTGCCGCACGTCCCGCCCGCACAGCAGCGCAACGCCCCCGGTCGGCGGCAGCACGCCCGCGATCATGCGCAGCACCGTGGTCTTGCCGGCGCCGTTGCGGCCGACGAAGCCGACCACCTCGCCGGCGCCGATCGCAAGGTCGAGCGGGTGCACCACCACGCGCGCGCCGAAGCGCCGGGACAGGCCGAGGGTCTGCAGGATCGGCATGGCGCCGGTTGTGCCGCGGCGAAGGAAGCAAGGCCAGGGGCTCTGCCCCTGGACCCCGCCAAAGGCGAGCCTTTGGAATCCACTCCTTAAGGAAGGCCGGGTCCAGGGGCGGCTCCCTTCGGTGGCCTTTCCGACGATCCAGGCGGATTGTCGGAACCTTTGGCCACCTACGCCTGGCGGGTTTGGGCAGAGCCCAATCTTCCCTACCCTGCGTGCAGAGTCCGCAGCGCCGCCCCGCGCTCGAACAGCCGCAGCAGCACCCGCACCGCCCGCCCCCGCGCGCTCTCAAGCTTCGGGTCCCGCTCCAGCAGCGCCGCCGCGTCGCGCGAGGCCATGTGCAGCAGCCCCTCGTCCACTGGGTCGGACAGCCGGAACCCCGCGTCCCCTGACTGCCGCCGCCCCAGCAGGTCGCCGCCGCCGCGGATGCGGAAGTCCTCGTCGGCAATGGCAAAGCCGTCCTCGGTGTCGCGCAGCAGGCTGAGCCGACGGCGCATGCTTTCCGTCAGCCCGTCCTCGTGCATCAGCAGGCAGAACGACGCCGCCGTGCCGCGCCCGACCCGGCCGCGCAGCTGGTGCAGCTGGGCGAGCCCGAAGCGCTCGGCGTGCTCGATCACCATGACGCTGGCTTCCGGCACGTCGACGCCCACCTCGATCACCGTGGTCGCGACCAGCAGGCGCGTGCGCCCGGCGGCGAAGTCGGCCAGCGCCGCGTCGCGCACCGGCTGGTCCTGCTGCCCGTGCGCGAGGCCGACCAGGGGCCCGAACCGCTCGCGCATCACCGCGAACCGCTCCTCGGCGGCGGCCAGGTCGGACACCTCGCTCTCGTGCACCATCGGGCACACCCAGTATGCCCGCTCGCCCCGCTCCAGCGCCCGCGCCAGCCCGTCGACCACCCCCGCCATCGTGGACTTCGAGTGCAGCGTGGTGCGGATCGGCTGCCGCCCCGCCGGCTTGCCCGCCAGCCGCGAGACCTGCATCTCCCCCCACTGCGTGACCAGCAGCGTGCGCGGGATCGGCGTCGCCGTCATCACCAGCACGTCCGAGCGCTCCCCCTTGGCGCCGAGCTGCAGCCGCTGCTCCACCCCGAAGCGGTGCTGCTCGTCGATCACCGCGAGCCCGAGGTCACGGTATGCCACTCCGTCCTGGAACAGGGCATGCGTGCCCACCACCATGCCCAGCCGCCCCGCCTGAAGCGACAGCAGCACGTTGCGTCGCGCCACCCCCTTCACCGAGCCGGTGAGCAGCCCGACCGGCACCGGCGACAGCTTCGTCAGCGTGCGGTGGTGCTGGCGCGCCAGCACGTCGGTCGGCGCCATCATCGCCGCCTGCGCCCCGGCCTCCACCGCGCGCAGCATCGCCAGCAGCGCCACCAGCGTCTTGCCCGAGCCCACGTCGCCCTGCAGCAGCCGCAGCATCCGCCGCGGCGCCGCGAGGTCCGCGTCGATCTCGGCCAGCGCCGCGACCTGCGACTCCGTGGGCGCGTGCCCGAACCGCTCCAGCGCCCTGGCCCGCAGCGACCCGTCGCCGAGCAGCGCGCGGCCGGGACGGTGGCGGTTGCGGTTGCGCACCCAGGCCATCGCGACCTGGTGCGCCAGCAGCTCGTCGTAGGCGAGCCGACGGCGCGGCGCCGGCCCGGGGATCTCCGACGGCGCGTGCAGCGCGCGAAGCGACTCGGCGAACCCCGGCCACCCTTCGCGCCGCATCAGCGCCGGATCGTGCCACTCCGCCATCTCCGGCAGCAGCGCCAGCGCCTGGCGCAGCGCCGGGCGCAGGTGCCCGCCGAACAGCCCCGCCGTCAGCGGCCACACCGCCTCCACCGACGGCATCCGCTCCGGGTGCGAGGCCGGCACCACCTGGTCCGGGTTGGCCATGGTCAGCCGCCCGCCGAACAGCTCCACCCGCCCGGACACCAGCACCTGCGCGCCCGGCGGCATCTGCTTCAGCCGCGCCTGGCTGAACAGCGCCAGCTCCGCCGTACCTGTGTCGTCGCGCACCGTCACCCGCCATGGCTGGCGCGCGGTCGCCGGCGCCACATGGCGCACCACCTCGACGGCCAGCGTCGCGATCTCGCCGGCGCGGGCGTCGCGCAGGCTCGGCCGGTGGCGGCGGTCGATGAAGCTTTCCGGCAGGTGGAACAGCAGGTCGAGCACCCGCGGCCCGGCCGCCCTGGCCATCAGCGCGGCCACCGCCTCGCCCACGCCGCGCAGCGCAGTGACCGGCTGCAGCAGCGGCGCGAGGTCTGGCTCGGGGCCTGCGGGCTGGGGGGACGACACGGCGCGGTGATAGGACAGCCGCGCGCTGGACTCAAAACCCCGCGACACGATATGGCCGTCCATGGCCCCCACCGACCCGCGACGCCGCCGCCTGCTGTTCCGCTCCACCCACCGCGGCACCCACGAGACCGACCTGCTGATCGGCGGCTACGTGTCCCCCCGGATCGAGAGCTTCACCGAGGCGGAGCTGGACGCGCTGGAGGAGGTCATGGAGCTGCCCGACGTGGACCTCGCCGACTGGCTGTGCGGGCGCCGCCCGATCCCGGACGCGGTCGCGAGCCCGATGCTGCTGGCGATCCGCGCGGCGGCCCTTGGGTGAGAAAAGCAAGGCTGGGCTCTGCCCAGACCCGCCAAAGGCCAGGGGCCTTTGGAAACCCCTCCGACAGCAAGGTCCCTTTTCCGGGCGAAGCCCATCGACCCCATTCTGCCGGTCACTCCGCCCTCGCCGCCATGACTCCATGAATGCCGGTCCAGGGGCGGCTCCCTCCGGTGGCCTTTCCAACGATCCAGGCGGATCGTCGCAACCTTTGGCCACCTACGCCTGGCGGGTCTGGGCAGAGCCCGGCCTTGCTTCCTCCCCCGCACACCCCACGGACCCGACACGATGACCGCGACGATCTACGGCGTCCCCGAGGGCTTCGACGCCCTCCTCCTGGCCCGCCGCCGCGCCGAGCACACCGGCGGCCTGCTGCACGTGGCGCGCGACGACACGCGCATGGCCAAGCTCGCCGACACGCTGGCGTTCGTGGCGCCCGACGTGGAGGTGCTGCGCTTCCCGGCCTGGGACTGCCTGCCGTACGACCGCGTCTCGCCCAACGCCGCGATCGTCTCCGAGCGCATCGCGACCCTGGCCCGCCTGACGGAGGCGCAAACCGCGCCGCGCATCGTGCTGACCACGGTGAACGCCCTGGTGCAGCGGGTGCCGCCGCAGATGGTGTTCGCCGGCGCGGCACTCGACATCGCGCAGGGCTCGCTGGTCGAGATCGGCGCGCTGACGCTGTTCCTGGAGGCCAACGGCTACGGCCGCGCCGACACGGTGATGGAGCCGGGCGAGTACGCGGTGCGCGGCGGCATCGTCGACCTGTTCCCCGCCGGCGAGGCGGAGCCGATCCGCCTCGACCTGTTCGGCGACACGGTGGAAAGCCTGCGCCGCTTCGACCCCACCACGCAGCGCTCCACCGGCGCCGCCACCGCCCTGGTGCTGCGCCCCGTCTCCGAGGTCCCGCTCGACCGCGAAGGCATTGCCCGCTTCCGCACCGCTTGGCGCGAGATTTTCGGCCAGGCGACCACGGAGGACCCGATCTACCAGTCGATCTCGCAGGGCCGCCGCCACCCGGGCATGGAGCACTGGGTACCGCTGTTCCACGACGCGATGGAGACGCTGCTCGACTACCTGCCAAGCCCCGCCGTGACGCTGGACCACCAGGCCGACGAGGTGCTCGACCGCCGCCTGGAGATGATCGCCGACCACTACGACGCGCGCCGCACCGTGACCCGCGAGGGCGAGGTCCCCTACCGCCCGCTTTCGCCCGAGCGCCTGTACCTCGACCGCGCGCAGTGGGACGCGATGCTGGCGCACGGCCCGCTGCTGGAGTTCAGCCCGTTCGGCAGGCCCGACGGCGCCGCCGGCATCGACGCCGGCGGCCGCCCCGGCCCGGTGTTCGCCCAGGCCGCCATGGGCCCGCAGGGCGCGTCCGGCGGCTCCGGCGGCGGCACCGCCGGCGTGGACAGCGTGTTCCGCCAGCTCGGCGCGCTGCAGGCGGGCAACGAGGCCAAGGGCCGCCGGACCCTGGTCGCCGCCTGGAGCCGCGGCTCGCGCGAGCGCATCGCCGCCCTGCTGCGCGAGAACGGCGTGCGCGCCCAGGCCGCCGAGGGCTGGGCGGAGGCGCAGCGTGTGCCCGCCGGCACCGTGGGCCTGGTGACGCTGCCGCTGGACCGCGGCTTCGTCGCCGACGGCGTGGCCGTGGTCGGCGAGCAGGACCTGCTCGGCGAGCGCATCAGCCGCCCCGCGAAGCGCCGCAAGCGCGCCGACCAGTTCATCGCCGAGGCCACCGAGATCGCCGAGGGCGACCTGATCGTCCACCAGGAGTACGGCATCGGCCGCTACGTCGGCCTGGAAACGCTCACCGTCGGCACCGCGCCGCACGACTGCCTCCGCCTCGTCTACGACAACGACGAGAAGCTGTTCCTCCCCGTGGAGAACATCGAGCTGCTGAGCCGCTTCGGCTCCGAGACCCAGGGCGTGTCGCTGGACAGGCTCGGCGGCGCGGGCTGGCAGACCCGCAAGGCCAAGATGAAGCAGCGCATCCAGGACATGGCCGGCGCGCTGATCCGCACCGCCGCCGAGCGCCGGCTGCGCGAGGCCACCAGCATGACCCCGGCCGAGGGCGCCTGGGACGAGTTCTGCGCCCGCTTCCCCTTCGCAGAGACCGACGACCAGGCGCGCGCCATCGCCGACGTGCTGGAGGACATCGCCTCCGGCCGCCCGATGGACCGCCTGATCTGCGGCGACGTCGGCTTCGGCAAGACCGAGGTCGCCCTGCGCGCCGCCTTCGTCGCCGCCATGACCGGCGCCCAGGTCGCCGTCGTGGTCCCCACCACGCTGCTCGCCCGCCAGCATTTCCGGACGTTCACCGCCCGCTTCGCCGGCCTGCCCGTGAAGATCGCCCAGCTCAGCCGCATGGTCACCGCCAAGGAGGCCATCGAGGTCCGCCGCGGCGTGGCCGACGGCAGCATCGGCCTCGTCGTCGGCACCCACGCGCTCCTCGCGAAATCCATCGAGTTCGCCGAGCTGGGCATGGTGATCGTCGACGAGGAGCAGCACTTCGGCGTCACCCACAAGGAGCGGCTCAAGGCGCTCAAGGCCGACGTCCACGTCCTCACCCTGACCGCCACGCCCATCCCGCGCACGCTGCAGCTCGCGCTCACCGGCCTGCGCGAGATGAGCCTGATCGCCACCCCCCCGGTCGACCGCCTCGCCGTGCGCACCTTCATCGGCCCGTTCGACCACGTGGTCGCCCGCGAGGCGATCCAGCGCGAGCGCTTCCGCGGCGGCCAGATCTTCTGCGTCGTCCCGCGCATCGAGGACCTCGACCGCATGGCCGACCGCCTGCGCCAGATCGTCCCCGACGCCCGCATGATCCAGGCGCACGGCCGCCTCGCCCCCACCGAACTGGAGCGGGTGATGACCGAGTTCGGCGACGGCAAGTACGACATCCTGCTGTCCACCAACATCGTGGAAAGCGGCCTCGACATGCCCGCGGTGAACACGCTGATCATCCACCGCGCCGACATGTTCGGCCTCGGCGCCCTCTACCAGCTGCGCGGCCGCGTCGGCCGCGGCAAGCTGCGCGGCTACGCCTACCTGACCTGGCCGCAGTCCCACCGCCTGTCCGCCGCCGCCGCCAAGCGACTCGACGTCATGCAGACGCTCGACACGCTCGGCGCCGGCTTCACGCTCGCGAGCCACGACCTCGACATCCGCGGCGCCGGCAACCTGCTCGGCGACGAGCAGTCCGGCCACATCCGCGAGGTCGGCATCGAGCTGTACCAGCAGATGCTGGAGGACGCCGTCGGCGACCTGCGCGCCGAGAAGGGCGCCCGCGCCCGCTCCGACCGCGAGTGGACGCCCAACATCTCCCTCGGCCTGCCGGTGCTGATCCCCGACGTCTACGTGCGCGACCTCCCCGTGCGCCTCGGCCTCTACCGCCGCATCGGCGCGCTCGCCACCGACGGGGAAGGCGAGGCGATGGCCGCAGAGCTGGTCGACCGCTTCGGCCCGCTCCCCGCCGAGGTGGAGAACCTGCTGTCCGTGGTCTCGCTGAAGCGCGAATGCCGCGCCGCCGGCGTGGAGAAGCTGGAAGCCGGCCCGAAGGGCATGGTCGTGCAGTTCCGCGGCAACAGCTTCCGCAACCCCGCCGGCCTCGTCACCTGGCTCGGCACCCGCGGCAGCACCATGCGGCTGCGCCCGGACCACAAGCTGGCGGTGGTGCGCGAGATGGGGGTCGCGGAGCGGGTGAAGCTGGCGCGCGACGTGCTGGGCAACCTCAACCGGATCGCGGGGCAGGCGAGGGCGGCCTAAGACAAGCAAGGCTGGGCTCTGCCCAGACCCGCCAAAGGCCGGAGGCCTTTGGAAACCTTCACTTAGAAATGCTATTTTTTAATGCAAAGTCTTGCACTGTAACAATACCTATGCGATCTTCTGTTTTAGAGATGGCATACAGCTCTTAATTACAATTGAGAGGAGTAGAGGTTTGTTAAGGTTGATATCTCAAGCCGAATATGCAGGTATGCCTGAGGATAAAATCGAGTGCTTCATATATATAGCTGAAACGGCACTTAGAAATTACGACGCACATCAAATAAATCTAACAGATTATGAAGAATCTGCAGATGAATTAGAAAGTCTGCAAATCCAATTGATGGAGAGTGTTGCATCTATCGGTGGTAGATGTGGCTTTAAATACGTCGAGCCCATTTTATTTGAGGAGGATATCAATGGTAATTCTCGTGAAATCCCGACGGGTAAGGTTTTTAAGGGGTATATAGGTAAAGTTCATCGTGCTTTAGTTTCCGCTTACGCTGATCAGCGAACCAACTCCAGCCTGGAAGTAACCGATCTACCAACGTCTAGTAGAGAAAGAATAAGAAATTTAATCTCCAGATTACGAACAGTTGTGCAGAATTCCGATCTCTCTGATGAGAGGAAGTCAGAAATCTATAAAAACATAGATAAAATGGAGAGCTATGTTAGTAATAGAAAAATAAATGTTCTGCACTTTTTATTTGCAGTGAGCTTAGTCGCAAGTGTAGTGCAGTTTGCAGCCGACACCACTACCTTAGCTAAAGATGGGCCAGAAATACTCACTAAGCTGGCAGCACATTTTGGAAGTGACAAAAAAATTTCCGAAGATATGAATAAGAGAATTCAAGGGGCTGAAGTCCCAATGATTTCAGGTCCTGAGAGTAACTTTGAAGATCTTCAATCCCCATCCATCGATTAGAAAACCAGAGTCGGAACTATACACATTACACGATAACTTAAATCTTAAGAAGATTATGCTCTCGGCAGGTCCGGGCAGAGCCCGGCCTTGCTTGCTCTAGATCGGTATCCGCCTCGCGTTCATCGGCGCTGCCCGCGCCAGCGCCTCAGCCGGCAGCGTGACCCTCTGCTCCCCGCCTCCCGCCATCGGCGCCACCCGCACCGACGTTCCTCGCAGCAGGGCCGCCAGGAACCCGCGCCCCCACGCCACTGCCGACGTCCCCTCGATCGCGCCCCACAGGTCGCGCCAGCGGTCCTGCCGCTCGGCCAGCGGCATGCACAGCGCCTGGTCCAGCGCGTCCGCCAGCTCGTCCGGGTCGTGCGGGTTGACCAGCAGCGCCGCCGTGAGCTGCTGCGCCGCGCCGGCGAAGCGCGACAGCACCAGCACGCCCGGGTCCTGCGGGTCCTGCGCCGCGACATACTCCTTGGCAACAAGATTCATCCCGTCGCGCAGCGGAGTGACATAGCCGACGCGGGCCTCGCGCATGAAGCCGGCCATCGAGTCCCGCGACCCGCCGTGGGCGAGCAGGCGCAGCGGCGTCCAGTCCGCCTCCCCCCACTCCGAGTTGATCGCCCCCGCCTCGTGGTCGATCGCCAGGCGCAGGTCGCGATACGCCGACACGTCCTTGCGGCTCTCTGCCGCGATCTGCAGGAAGGTGGCGCGGCGCCGCCAGTCCGGCCGGGTCTCCAGCAGGCGGCGGAAGCCGGCGAGGCGCTGCGGCAGCCCCTTGGTCGGGTCCATGCGGTCGACGCCGAGTACGAGCCGCTGCCCCTGCAGGCTGCGCCTGAGACGCTCGGTGGCCGGGGTGCGCCAGGCCTCGTCGGCGGTGCGGGCGAAGTCGCGCGCGTCGATCTCCACCGGGAACGCCCCGAGCCGCACGTGGCGGTCCGCGACCCGCAGCCCGCCATCGGTCCGAACCGCGCCGCCGAGCCGCTGGGCGGCACTCGCGAAATTCTCCACGTCGTTGGGCGTCTGGAAGCCGAGCAGGTCGGCGGCGAGCAGGTCGCGCACCAGGGCGCCGGCCTCGGGCACGCTGGCCAGCATGTCCGGCCCGGGGAACGGGATGTGCAGGAAGAAGCCGATCGGCGCGCGCACGCCCCGCGCCCGCAGCATCGCCGGCATCGCCATCAGGTGGTAGTCGTGCACCCAGATCGCGTCCGTGGACCGCAGCAGCGGCACCAGCGCCTCGCTCAGCCGCTCGTTGACCTGTCGGTACACGGCCGCCGCGCGACGGTCGTAGACCATGTGCTCCGGCATCGAGTGCAGCAGCGGCCACAGCGTGCCGTTGGAGAAGTCGTTGTAGTAGCGCTCGTGCTCGTCGCGGGTCAGGTCGACCGTGGCGTACTGGATCGCGCCGTCCACGACGATGCCGACCTGGCGCGGCGCGTCGTCACAGACCTTGCCGCTCCAGCCGAACCAGACCCCGCCGCGGCGCTGCATCAGCCCGTGCAGCGCCACCGCCAGCCCGCCGGCCTGGGTTCCCGCGCCGCTCGGCACGGGAACCCGGTTCGACACCACGACAATCCGGTTCATCAGACCTCCAGCACCGCCACCGGCAGGCGCGCCAGGAGCCCGGACAGCGCGAGCCTGCCGGCCGGCGCCATCCTGTCCTCCGCCCCGCCGCCCAGGACGTTCCTGGCGCCACGTTCAGCGAGGCTACGCGGCAGAACTATGGCGGTTTCAAGCCACGCCTCCGGCTCAACAAGCGGTGTTGTGCCGATCCCAGCCGCCACCGCGAGCCGCGTCGCCACCACGATCGCCGCGCGTTCGCCCTCGGTGCGGGCGAAGGCGAGGACGTGCTCTGCCAGCGGCCCCTCCACCTTGAGCGGCAGGTAGGCTCCCTCGGTGAACAGCCCGGGCGCGCGCGCCCGCAGCGCCAGCACGCGCGCGATCACCGCCTGCTTGACCCGCCCGTCGTGCCAGTCCGCCATCAGCGCCTCCGGCGCCAGCCCCGCCGCCAGCGACGCCTCGCGCGCCGCGAAATCCACCGGCCGCCGGTTGTCCGGATCGACCAGCGATAGATCCCAGTACTCGCACCCCTGGTAGAGGTCTGGGATGCCAGGCGCGGTCATGCGCAGCACGGCCTGCGACAGCCCGTTCAGGCAGCCCGCGGGAGCGATGCGCGCCACCAGCGCCGCGATCTCCGCGCCGACGTGCGAGGCGCGGTCTGGGTCGAGCACGCCCGCCAGGAAGTCGCGGCACGCCTGCTCGTACGCCTCGTTCGGCACCGACCAGCCCGAGCGCCGCTTGCCCTCGCGCAGCGCCTTCTCCAGCCACCCCTCGACGCGCGTGCGCAGCGCCGCCAGGCCGTCCGCGTCCTTGGGGTCGAGGTCGGGCGGCCAGGCGCCGACCAGCGTCTGGTAGATCATCAGCTCGTCGCAGGCGTCCGGCGCCGCCCCGTCCTCCAGGTCGCGGCGCAGCGGCGCGTTGAGCCGGGTCCACCGGGTGATCGCCGCCTCCCACTCCCCGGGGATCTCCGACAGCACGGCGAGGCGGATGCGGTTGTCCTCGCCGCGCTTGTGGTCGTGGGTCGCGGTCCCCAGCAGGGCGCGGGGGAAGCGCTTCTGCCGCTCGCGGTTGATGGCGTGGAACCCGGCGGGGGCGAGGGCGAACTGCGACGGCTCGCTGCCGACCTCGTTGCGCGAGATCAGCCGGCCGAAGCGGTAGAACGCGGTGTCCTCGACCGACTTCGCCGCCGTCGGCGAGGACAGCTGCTGGAACCGCACCATGGCGCGCAGCCGCTCGCGCCGCCGGCTGCCCGCCGGCACGTGGCGCAGGTCCTCGCCGGACAGCCAGCCCGCCACCAGGTCCAGCAGCCGGGTGCCGGTGGCGGGCACCGTGCGCCGCGCCCCAGCGATCGCCCAGTCCATCGCCTGCCGGTCGGTGTCGCTCAGCCCGCCCGGCCCGGCGTAGACGCGATACACCCGGAAGTGCACGAGGATCTCGATCAGCACGCGCTGGATCGCCGTCACCGTGTAGTCGCGCGTCTTCAGGTCGCGCCGCGCGATGCGGTGCAGCGCCACGGAGGTCGCGTACAGCTCCGACGCGAGGCTGTCGCGCAGGATCTGGCGCCGCGCCGAGCGCGCCTCCTCCTCGAAGTGCCCGGTGCGCCCGGTGTGCGCGCTCCAAAGCTCAGTCAGCGGTGCCTCGCCCGCCGGATCGTGCAGCACCGCGGCCACGTCGTTCATGAAGTCGTAGCCGGTGGTGCCGTCGGTCAGCCAGTCCGTCGACAGCCGCTCGTGCGTGGCCAGGATCTTCTCGATCCAGATCACCGGCTGGGCGTGCGACAGCCCCGCCGGCCGCTGCGCGGTCAGCGCGTCGAGCCGGCGGCGCAGCTTGCGGCAGTACTCGCGCGGCGCCGCCAGCCCATCGACGTGGTCGATGCGCAGCCCGTCGATCAGCCCTTCCGCGTACAGGGCGAACACCGTCTCGTGGGTGGCGTCGAACACCGGCGCCAGCTCGGCGCGGATGCCGGCCAGCCCGTTGACGTCGAAGAACCTCCGCCAGTTGATCTCGTCCGACGCCGCCCGCCACCACGCCAGCCGGTAGTTCTGCCGCTCCAGCAGCCGGTGCAGCCGCTCGCGCCCCGCCGGGTCCTTCGCGTCGTAGCCGCGCAGCGCCTCGCGCGTCGCGGCCACGTTCTCCGGCAGGCGCAGCGCCTCGTGCAGCGCGCCGGCCGCCTCGCGCATCTCTGCCCGGTCGCCGCCCGGCAGGTCGGCGAAGGCGCGCGCCACCTCCTCGAGCTGCCCGCCCTCGGTGAGCAGCACCGCCGCGTAGTCGCGCGGGCTGACCGGGAAGCGGTTGCCGAAGTAGTCGACGTACAGCTTGCCCAAGCCCTCGTCGAGGTTGAGCGTCAGCTCGCCCGCCTCCAGCGCCTCGCCGTAGGCGCTGCCCAGGAACGGCGCCAGCATCCGCCCGCGCAGGGTCGGATCGGGCGGGTCCCAGTCGATGTCGAACGTCTCGGCATACGGGCTGGCGCGCCCCCACTCCAGCACGTCCTGCCACCAGTCGTTCTCGCCGGTGCCGACGCCCATGTGGTTGGGCACGATGTCCAGGATCAGCCCCATGCCGTGCGCGCGCAGCGTGGCCACCATGCGCTCCAGCGCCGGACGCCCGCCCAGCTCCGGGTTGATCCTGTTGTGGTCGACGATGTCGTAGCCGTGCGTCGACCCCTTGCGGGCCTGCAGCAGCGGCGAGGCGTACAGGTGGCTGATGCCCAGGCTGTCGAAGTACGGGACGAGCGCGGTCGCGTCGTCCATGGTGAAGTCCTTGTGGAACTGCAGCCGCGCGGTCGCGGACAGCGGCTTTGCCGCGGGGTCGGACTGGGTCATGCGGACGGCTTTCGCTCGGGAGGAAGGCAAGAAAGGCCAGGGGCTCCGCCCCTGGACCCCGCCAAAGGCAGGCCTCTGGAAACCGATTTACTTAAATAAAGCCGGTCCAGGGGGGCTTCCCCCTGGCGGGGTCCAGGGGCAGAGCCCCTGGCCTTGCCTCCGGCCGCAAACCTCATGCGCGGCTCCTCGCGCCGCCACGCCGGGCGGCGTCGAGCGCGCGCAGCCGCGCAGCGACGCCAGGCGAGTCGAGCAGGGTGGCGGCCTCGCCCGGCAGCCGGCGCTGCCAGTTCGGGTGGCCCTCCGTGGTGCCCGGCAGGTTGGGCTGCTCCACCAGCGCGAGCGCGTCCTCCACCGGCAGCATGACCAGCTCGCTGGCCGCACCGCCCACGTGCACGCACGCCGCGTCGGCCACCGCGTCGCCGTCCGCCTCGCCGGGCGCCGCACCCTGCGCCGCGCCGCTGGCGAGCATCGCGTCCCACAGAGCCGTGCGGTCGCGCGCCCGTTCGTCGCGCTCCTTGCCCTCGTCTCGCACGAGGTCGAGCCTCGCCCGCCAGTCGATGTCGCGCCCGCGCCACCAGCCGGCCACCGTGGCGAGGTCATGCGTTCCGGTCATCGCCGACGCCTCGCGCGTCCAGTGCGCCGGCGGCACGAACTTCTCCGACTTGTCGCGCTCGAACCACAGCACCCGCATGCCGTCGATCCCGGCGTCGCGCAGCCGATCCTGGAACCCCTCCGGCACCGTGCCGAGATCCTCTGCCAGCACGATCGCGCGGTGCCGGTGGCTTTCCAGCGCGATCAGCCGCAGCAGGTCGCGCTCCGGGAACTGCAGGTAGGCGCCGTCCTTCGAGCTGGCGCCTTCCGGCACCACCCACAGCCGGTGCAGCCCGAGCCCGTGGTCGATGCGCACGCCCCCGGCATGGCGCAGCGCCGCGCGCAGCATCTCCAGGTACGCGCCGTACCCTCGCTGCGCCAGCCCGCGCGGCGAGAACGCCGCCAGCCCCCAGTTCTGCCCGTCGCGGCTCATCAGGTCAGGCGGCGCGCCCACCGTCATGCCCAGCAGCGTCTCGTCCTGGCGGCTCCAGCAGTGGCTGCCGCCGGGATCGGTGCCGACCGCAAGGTCCGAGATCAGCCCGATCGCCATGCCCGCCCGCCGCGCCGCGTCCTGCGCCCCGGCCAGCCCGCGGTCGGCGGCGAACTGCATGTAGGCGTGCGCCGTCACCTCCGCTTCGTGCGCCCGCGCGAACCCGCGCACCGCCGCAGAGCCAGGCGAGCGGAACTCCTCCGGCCAGTCGCGCCAGTACCAGGCGTGCCCGTCCGCCAGCATGTGCGCGTGGATCGCCTCGAACCGGGCGTGCTGCTCCAGGCTGTCGCCTTGCGCCGCCCGCCAGGCCTCGAACGCTTCCCGCGTCGCCGCGTCCATGCCCGCGAACGCGTCGCGCAGCGCGGCCAGCCGCTGCCGCCCCGCCACCGGCCAGTCCACCAGCGCCGCCGCCGACAGCGCCGCCGCCTCCGCCCCGCCGAAGTCCAGCGGTGCGTGCAGCACGTTGAGCGCCACCCGGCTCGACGGCGAGTACGGGCTGAACCGGTCCGGGTCGGCGGAGAACTGCGCGTGCACCGGGCTGATGGTCACGGCGTCCGCGCCATGCCCGGCAGCGTTGCGCACGAAGTCGGCGAGCGCCGCGAAGTCGCCGATCCCGCCGTCGCCCTCGCGGCGCAGCGCATACAGCTGCACGGCCACGCCCCAGGCCGGACGTCCCCCGGTCGCATCGCCCACGGTGAAGCAGCGCCCGGGCGCCACCGCCACCACGGTACGCGCCTCGCCCAGCGTGACCTCGTGGTAGCCCGGCTCCAGGATCGCGGGGATCACGCAGCCAGCGCCGTCCGCCTCCGCCTGCCCGTCGAAGCGCCGCCCGTCCTCCAGCCGCATCGCGTAGCGCCCGGCCGCCACCGGCAGCCGGATGCGCTGCCCGGCGACCGCCGTCACCAGCGGCGGCAGGCGACGCGCCGCCTCGGCCAGGACCGCCCGGCTGTCGGCCACCGCCGCGTCGTCGCCCGCGTCCAGCCCGAGCGAGCCCAGCACAGCGCGCAGCGTGTCCGCGCCGACCGCGTGCTCGTGGCCGAACGCGTCGGTCCAGCGCGCCATCACCCCTGCGTCATGCGCCAGCCCGGCCAGCGCGGCGTCGCTCATGCGCCCGCAGCCCCGGCCAGGAACACCACGGTGGCGCGCGCCGGCAGCGTGCCGCCCGCCGCCCGCGCGCCGTCGCCGCCATGGCTCTCGAACACGCATTCGCCGCCCGGCGCCGCCACCTCGACCGCGTCCTCGCCCAGGTTGGCCGCCACCACCAGAGTCTCGCCGTTGCCCATCCGCCACTGCGCCCGCACCGCCCGCGCGCCCAGCGCCTGCGCGCCCTCGCTCGCGGCGCCCGGGATGCCCGGCACGATCCGCGCCGCCCGCAGCGCCAGCAGCCGCTGGTGCAGCGCGAACACCTCGCCGGCGTCCCCGCCCGGCTGCGGCACCGACGCCTCGAAGGTCGAGCGCGCGTTCGGGTCGGGAATCCTCTCCCGCGTCTCGGGGTTCTGGAACGCCGCGAAGTGCTTGAACTCCTCGCGCCGCCCCTCGCGCACCAGCCCGGCCAGCTCCTCGTTGTGGTCGGTGAAGAACAGGAACGGCGTGCGGCTCGCGTGCTCCTCGCCCTCGAACAGCATCGGGATCAGCGGGGTGGCCAGCAGCAGCGCGGTGGCCGCCCGCAGCGCCTCAGGGTCCGCCAGCGCCGCCAGACGCTCGCCCATCGCGCGGTTGCCGATCTGGTCGTGGTTCTGCAGGCAGATCACGAAGCTGGTCGGCGGCAGGTGCCCGCTCGCCTCGCCGCGCGGCTTGCCGGAATGCGGCGAGGTCTCCCCCTGGTAGGCGAACCCCTCGGACAGGCTGCGCGCCAGCAGGCGCGAGGCGTCCTGGAAGTCCTCGTAGTAGCCCTCGCTCTCGCCGGTGAGCATCACGTGCACGCAGTGGTGCCAGTCGTCGGTCCACTGCGCGTCGAACAGTGCCGACTCCGGTGTCTCGCGCAGCAGCGCCGCCGTGTTGAACTCGTTCTCCAGCACCAGGTGCACCTGCCGCCCCGGCTCGGCCGCCGCGCGCAGCGTGCGGCTGAGCTGCTCCAGGAACGCCTGCGGCCGGATCGCGTGCACGGCGTCGAAGCGCAGGCCGTCGACCCGGTACTCCTGCAGCCACATCAGCGCGTTCTCGATGAAGAACCGCTGCACCGGCTCCTTCTTGAAGTCGATCGCCGCACCCCAGGGGGTGTGCTCGCCCTCGTCGAAGAACGTGGCCGCCAGCCCGTGGATATAGGCCCCGTCCGGCCCGAAATGGTTGTACACGACGTCGAGCATCACCATCAGCCCGAGCCCGTGCGCCGCGTCCACCATCGCCTTGAACGCGTCCGGCGTGCCGTACGCCTCGTCCGGCGCATAGGGCAGCACGCCGTCGTACCCCCAGTTGTGTCCGCCGGGAAAGTCCGCGACCGGCATCAGCTCCACCGCCGTCACCCCCAGCCGCGCCAGCTCCGGCAGCATCGCGCGGATGCCGTCGAACCCGCCGCAGGTGCCGGGGTGCAGCTCGTAGACCACCGCCTCGTGCCACGGCCGCCCCATCCAGCCGCCGTTCTCCCAGGCGTGGCTGCGCGCGTCGGTGACCACGCTCCAGCCATGCACGTCGCCGTCCTGCTGGCGCGAGGCGGGGTCGGGCATCTCCGTGCCGTCCGCGGTGCGCAGCCGGTAGCGCGTGCCCGCCGGACACCGGACATCCAGCGCGAACCAGCCCTCGCCGGACGCCAGCATCGGCTGCGGGGCCGCGTCGCGGATCACCAGCGACAGCGACTGCGTGGACGGCGCCCACACCCGGAACCGGGTGCTGCCGTCGGGCTGCAGCTGGGCGCCGAGTGTGCCGGGGTGGCTGAACGTCACGCTCATGCGCGGAAGTCTCCGTGGAGGAAGCAAGGTCGAGGCTCTGCCTCAAACTCCGCCAAAAGCGAGCCTTTAGAATCCATTACTTAAGGAGCGGGTTGCCAAAGGGCTCGGCCCTTTGGCGGGTCCGGGCAGAGCCCGGCCTTGCTGCCCTTCTCACTGCTCCGCCACCAGGATCAGCGTGGCCAGCGGCGGCAGCGTGAGCACCAGCGACGCCGGCTGGTCGTGGCACGGCACGTCCTCCGCCCAGGCCCCGCCGTCGTTGCCCATGTTGGAGCCGCCGTAACCCGCCGCGTCGCTGTTCAGCGCCTCGCGCCAGTGCCCCGCCGACGGCACCCCCACCCGGTAGCCGTGGCGCGGCACCGGCGTGAAGTTGCACACCACCAGCACCACCGGGTCGGCCTCGTCGCCGCGCCGGAGATAGGCGAACACGCTCTGCTCCGCGTCCTCGCGCACCACCCACCGGAAGCCGCTTTCCTCCGTGTCGCGGGCATGCAGCGCGCGCAGGCCGCGGTAGCGCGCGTTGAGGTCGCGCAGCAGCGCCTGCGCCCCCTTGTGCCGCGGGTCGTCGAGCAGGAACCAGTCCAGACCGCGGTCGTGGTTCCATTCCCGAACCTGGCCGAACTCCTGGCCCATGAAGATCAGCTTCTTGCCGGGATGCGTCCACATGAAGCCGAGGTAGGCGCGCAGGTTGGCGAACTTCTGCCACGCGTCGCCCGGCATCTTGCCCAGCAGCGAGCCCTTCCCGTACACCACCTCGTCGTGGCTGATCGGCAGCAGGAACCGCTCGGAGAACGCGTACACCAGGCCGAAGGTCATCGAGCCGTGATGCCAGCGGCGATTGACCGCCTCCTCCTCGATGTAGTGCAGGCTGTCGTGCATCCAGCCCATGTTCCACTTGTAGTCGAAGCCGAGCCCGCCCTCGTCCGCCGCGCGCGTGACGCCGGGAAACGCCGTGCTCTCCTCCGCGATCAGCAGCGCCCCCGGTGCCCGCTCCGCGACCGCGCGGCTGAGGTCCTGGAAGAACGCGATCGACTCCAGGTTCTCGCGCCCGCCGTAGCGGTTGGGTACCCACTCGCCGTGCTTGCGGCTGTAGTCGCGGTACAGCATCGACGCCACCGCATCGACGCGGATCGCATCGACGTGGAAGTGCTCCAGCCAGTGCAGCGCAGAGCCGATCAGGAACGCGCGAACCTCGTTGCGCCCGAGGTTGTAGATGTTGGTGTTCCAGTCCTGGTGGAACCCCTCGCGCGGGTCGGCGTGCTCGTACAGCGCCGTGCCGTCGAAATGCGCCAGCCCGTGCGCGTCCGTCGGGAAATGCGCCGGCACCCAGTCCAGGATCACGCCCACCCCCGCCTCGTGGCAGCGGTCCACGAACCGGGCGAAGCCTTCGGGCGCGCCCATGCGGGCCTGCGGCGCGAACTGGCCGAGCGGCTGGTAGCCCCAGGAGCCGCCGAACGGATGCTCCTGGATCGGCATCAGCTCGATGTGGGTGAACCCCATCAGCTTGGCATACGGCACCAGCTTGGCCGCCAGCCGCGTCCAGTCCGCCCCGTTCTCCGAACCCGGCAGCCACGAGGCGGCGTGCACCTCGTACACCGAGATCGGCGCGGACGGCGACTGCGCCTCAGCCCGCCCGGCCATCCAGGCGTCGTCGGTCCACGCCGGCGGCGTCGGGTCGGCCACGATCGAGGCGGTCGCCGGCGGCACCTCCGCGCGCCAGGCCACCGGATCCGCCTTGAGCGGCAGCACGCTGCCGTCTGGGCCGGCGATCTCGTACTTGTAGATCGTGCCCGCCCCGATGCGCGGCACGAACAGCTCCCACACCCCCGCCTCGTGGCGCAGCCGCATCGGCAGCCGCCGCCCGTCCCAGGCGTTGAACGCGCCCACCACGGACACGCGACGCGCGTTCGGCGCCCACACCGCGAAGCGCACCCCGGCCACGCCCTCGTGCTCGCACACGTGCGCACCGAGCGCGCGCGCGATCTCCAGGTGCCGTCCCTGCGCCAGCAGGTGCACGTCCAGCTCGCCCAGCACCGCGGGAAAGCTGTAAGGGTCCTCCATTTCGCGCACCACGCCCGCCGCGGTGACGCGCAGCAGGTAGGGCTCGCCCGACGCCACCGCGCCGACCCAGAACCCGTCCGGATGCTGGCGCGTCAGGCTGCCGACCACCGCCAGCGTGGCGCGATCGACGACGTCCACGGAGTCCGCGTCCGGCACGAAGGCGCGCACCGACCAGCCGCCCGGCGTGCGGTGCGGGCCCAGCACCGCGAACGGATCGCCGTGCCGCGCATGGACGATCGCGTCCACCGCGCCCGGCTCCACCATCGGCGCTGGTGCCGCCTCGGCCGCCGTCGAAGCGACCGCTGTCTCGACATCCGGCACGGCGACGTCGGTGCCGGGGTCGGCGCCGATCTCCAGCGTGGCGCCGTCCGGGTTCTGCTCAGCCATGGTCGCTGCCTCCAAGCGCGCCGGTGAGGCGCTCGACGATCGCTGCGAAGCCCGAAAGCGGGATCGCCAGCCAGGTCGGCCGGTTGGCAGCCTCGTAGCGGATCTCGTACGCCGCCTTCTCCAGCAGGAACAGGTCGAGCACCGCCTGCTCCGCCGCAGGCGGCACCCACGGCCGCGGCGCCTCCAGCAGCACCGACCGATACGCGTCGAGGAACGCGCTCGCCGTGGTCACGCGGAACCGCTCGACCACGAGCGCGCGGTTGCCGGCCGCCGACCCCGACTCCGCAGTGCGCCCGGTGGCCGCCGTCGCCGCCGCGTAGTCGAACGAGCGCAGCAGCCCGGCCACGTCGCGCATCGGCGAGGACTTCGCCCGACGCTGCTCCATGGTCCGCGCCGGCTCGCCCTCGAAGTCGATGAGATAAGCGTCGCCCTGCACCACCAGCACCTGGCCGAGATGGAAGTCGCCGTGCACCCGCGTCTGCAGCGCCCCCTTGCCCTGGCCGGCGAGGGCACGCGCCGCCGCGCGGATCGCCTCCGCCCGGCCGCGCAGCGCCTCCGCCCTCGCGTGGTCCGCCTCGTCGGCCCACTGCGTCACCCGGCCCAGCGCCTCCAGAGCGCCGTCGATCTGCGCGACCGCACCCTCGGCCCATTCGCCGAGCGCCGCCTCGTCGGCCTCCAGCGGCCGGAACGCCTCGTCCTCGCTGTCGGCCGACAGCACGGCGTGCAGCTCGGCCAGCCTGCGCCCCATCGCGGCCGCGAACGCGTGGTAGCCCGACAGCGCATCGTCCACCGTGGCCTCGTCGGCCTGCGCCGTGCCTACGTCGTCCGCGGCGCGCGCCAGGTACTCGAGCGTCCAGCCCCAGCCGTCGCCCTGGTTGCGCACGAAGCCCTGCACCAGCGCCACCGTGTGCGGCACGCCGTCCGCGTTCACCCGTACCGCTTCCGCGACCAGGGGAGCGATGTTGCCGAAGCCGCGCTCCGTCAGGGTGCCGGTCATTTCCGCCTCGGGGTGGATGCCGGCGAGCACCTTGCGCACCACCTTGAGCACCACCGCGTCGCCGATGATCTGCGAGGAGTTGGACTGCTCCGCCGACAGCCTGCGGATCTCGCAGCCGTCCGGCAGGTCGAGCAGATCGCCGCGCGACGTGGTGCGGAAGCGCAGCTCGCCGCCGGGGAACGCCAGCACGCTGGCGTCGCGCATGTGGCCGAGCATCGCGCCGGTGAAGTCGTCGGACGCGAAGCCGTCGGTCAGGTAGCCGACCTGCGGCCCGCGCCGGGCGCGCGCGAAGGCGAGCTGCATGCCGAGCGCGCTGGCGTTCTCCTCGATCGCCGCAATCGGCAGCGCGTAGCTTTCCGTGCGGTCCGCGACGCCGACCTCGACCTCGGCGAACAGCACGTTGTTGTCGCGCCCCGGACGCAGCGCCACCGCATAGGCCAGCTTCGTCCCGTGCAGCACCTCGCCCTTGGCGCCGAACCAGCGACGCTTGCCGAGATAGGCCGGCAGGATGTCGCGCTCCAGGGTGCGGCGCGCGAAGGTGTCGGTCATCAGGTCGGCCAGCTCGTTGCGCACCACGAGCGTCGCGAACTCCGGCAGCATCTCCGGCGCCGGCGTGTGCCACGACGGCGTCTGCCCCGCGGTCGCCAGCCGGAACCAGAAGAACCCGTATGGCGGCAGCGTCAGCAGGTAGGTGAGCTGACCCACCGGCGGGAACACCGATCCGCCGACCAGGTCGATCGGCACCCGCCCCTCGAACGCCGACAGGTCCAGCTCGACCGCCTGCGCCGCGCGCGACAGGTTCGACACGCACAGCAGCGTCTCGCCCTCGCCGCCGAGCCCGTCCGCGCCGTGACCCTCGACGCCGCCGCCGTCCTCGATCTCGCGCAGGTAGGCCAGCACCTTGCGGTTGTTCGGATACAGGAACTTCTGCGTGCCGCGCCCGAACGCGCGGTGCCGGCCGCGCACCGCCAGCATGCGGCGCATCCAGTTCAGCATCGAGTGCTGGTCGCGCGCCTGCGCCTCGACGTTGACCGCCTGGAACCCGTACATCGCGTCCATGATCGGCGGCAGCACCAGCTGCGCCGGATCAGCGCGCGAGAAGCCGCCGTTCCTGTCCATCGACCACTGCATCGGCGTGCGCACGCCGTCGCGGTCGCCGAGGTGGATGTTGTCGCCCATGCCGATCTCGTCGCCGTAGTAGATCACCGGCGTGCCGGGCATCGACAGCAGCAGCCCGTTCATCAGCTCCACGCGCCTGCGGTCACGCTGCAGCAGCGGCGCCAGCCTGCGGCGGATGCCCAGGTTGATGCGCGCGCGCCGGTCCGACGCGTAGGTCTCCCACAAGTAGTCGCGCTCGGACGAGGTGACCATCTCCAGCGTCAGCTCGTCGTGGTTGCGCAGGAAGATCGCCCACTGGCAGTTCGCCGGGATTTCCGGCGTCTGGCGCATGATGTCGGTGATCGGGAAGCGGTCCTCGCGCGCGATCGCCATGTACATCCGCGGCATCAGCGGGAAGTGGAACGACATGTGGCACTCGTCGCCCTCGCCGAAATACACCTGGGCGTCCTCCGGCCACTGGTTGGCCTCGGCCAGCAGCATCTTGCCCGGCGCCACCACGTCCAGCTCCGCGCGGATGCGCTTGAGGATGGCGTGGGTCTCGGGAAGATTCTCGTTGTTGGTGCCCTCTCGCTCCACCAGGTAGGGCACCGCGTCCAGCCGCAGCCCGTCGACGCCGAGGTCGAGCCAGAACCGCATCACGGACAGCACCTCGTCCATCACCGCGGGGTTGTCGAAGTTCAGGTCCGGCTGGTGCGAGTAGAAGCGGTGCCAGTAGTATGCCTTCGCCTCGTCGTCCCAGGTCCAGTTCGACTTCTCCGTGTCGAGGAAGATGATCCGGGTGCCGTCGTACTTGTCGTCCGAATCCGACCACACGTAGAACTCGCGCTCCGGCGACCCCGCGGGGGCGCGGCGCGCCGCCTGGAACAACGGGTGCTGGTCCGAGGTGTGATTGATCACCAGCTCCGTGATCACGCGCAGGTTGCGCGCGTGCGCCGCCTCGATGAACCGCTTGACGTCCTCGATTGTGCCGTAGTCCTCGTGCACGCCGCGGTAGTCGGCGATGTCGTAGCCGTCGTCACGGCGGGGACTCGGGTAGAACGGCAGCATCCAGATCGCGGTGACGCCCAGCTCGACGATGTAGTCGAGCTTCTCGATCAGCCCGGGGAAGTCGCCGACCCCGTCGTTGTTGCCGTCGAAGAACGCCTTGAGGTGCAGCTGGTAGATCACCGCGTCCTTGAACCACAGCGGGTCCTCGGCGGCGGGGATCGGGAGTTCGGCGGGGCTGATGCTGTTCATGCTTGTCCGGGTGTCCGCAGGCGTTCTGGCTGGAGGGATCGCAGCCGGTGGTTCGTAGTCCAGGTTCCGCCCCGGGGCGACCGGGTTTCTCGCGCCGCCCAGGGCGCCCGGCTCAGGCGGGCGTTGCGCGCCAGATCGCGTACGGCGCCTCCGGGGTTAGCCGCACCCGTTGCGAGCGGCCGGCGAAGCCGAAGCGGCTGCCGCCGATCAGGTCCTCCATGTCCAGCGACGCGCCGTCCGGCAGGGCCCAGCGGTACAGCGGAATGTCGATCGCCGCCTCCTGTACCGCACGCGGGTCCAGGCTGACGGCGACCAGCACCACGTTGGAGCGGTCGGGCGTCGCCTTTTCGAAGAACAGCACGGCGTCGTTGGCCGCCGGCAGGAAGGTCACGCCGAGCTGGCTCTGCAGCGCAGGGTTGGCGCGCCTGATCTGGTTGAGCCGGGTGATCTCTGGGACGATGTTGCCCGGCCGGTCCCAGTCCCAGACGCGGATCTGGAACTTCTCGCTGTCGAGATACTCCTCCTTGCCCGGCAGCGGCGTGCCCTCGCACAGCTCGAAGCCGTTGTACACGCCCCACAGCCCGGACAGCGTCGCCGCCAGCGCCGCGCGGATCAGGAACCCAGGCCGCCCGGAGGTCTGCAGGAACACCGGGTTGATGTCGGGCGTGTTGACGAAGAAGTGCGGCCGGAAGAACTCGCTCGGCGCCTCCGTCGACAGCTCTGTCAGGTAGGCCGCCAGCTCGCGTTTCTCGTTGCGCCAGGTGAAGTAGGTGTAGGACTGGCTGAACCCCACCTTGGCGAGACGATACATCACCTTCGGCCGGGTGAACGCCTCGGCCAGGAACACCGCGTCGGGGTGGCGCGAGCGCACCTCGGCGATCATCCACTCCCAGAACGGGAACGGCTTGGTGTGCGGGTTGTCGACGCGGAACAGCCGGATGCCCTGCTCCGCCCAGAACAGCACCGCCTCGCACAGCGCCACCCACAGCCCGGGCACGCTGTCCTGGGCATAGAAGTCGACGTTGACGATGTCCTGGTACTTCTTCGGCGGGTTCTCCGCGTACTTGATCGACCCGTCCGGCCGCCAGTCGAACCAGCCCCTGTGCTGCTTCAGCCACGGATGGTCCGGCGAGCACTGGATCGCGAAGTCGACCGCGATCTCCAGCCCGTGCGCCGTCGCCGCCGCCACCAGGTGGCGGAAATCCTCCAGCGTGCCCAGCTCCGGATGCAGCGCGTCGTGGCCGCCCGCCTCCGAGCCGATCGCATAGGGACTGCCGGGATCGTTCGGCCCCGGCGTCAGCGTGTTGTTCGGCCCCTTGCGGTTCGACGTCCCGATCGGGCTGATCGGCGGGAAGTACAGCACGTCGAACCCCATGTCGCGCACCCGCGGCAGGTGGCGTTCCACGTCGGCGAAGGTGCCGTGCCGCGAGGCGTCGTCGCTCATCGAGCGCGGGAACACCTCGTACCAGGACGCGAAGCCGGCGCCGATTCGCTCCGCGTCGACCGGCATCACCGGGCTCGCCGCCGCCTGCGGCCGGTCGTCCGCCTCGCGCATCAGACCAGCGAGGGCAGGGGACAGCAGGGTCGTGCGCCTCGCCGCGTCGCCGGCCTGCATCGCCGCCAGCGCCTCGCCCAGCGCCGCGGCCAGCGGCCCCTCGCTGCGCGCCGCGGCGCGCTCCACGATCCTGGTGCCCTCGACCATCTCCAGCCCGATCTCCAGCCCGGCCACATGCTTCTTGGCCAGCTCGTCGGCGAAGGTGGCGAAGACGTCGCGCCACGCCTGCACCAGGTAGACGTGTCGCCCCAGCGGACCGAGCGGGAAGGCGCCCTCCCACGAGTCGTTGGCGACCAGGCTCATCCTGCACTCGCCGCCCTCGCCGGCGGGGTCCTTCCAGAGCAGCGCAGCGGCCAGCTTGTCGTGGCCGTCGCACAGGATGTCGGCGGTGACGGTGACGCTGGTGCCGGCGGTGCGCTTGACCGCGAAGGCGCCGCCCTCGACCGCGGGCAAGGGGTTCTCGATCGCGACGCGCGCCTGCGCCCCGGCCCGCGCGGCGGAACCCGCGTCGAGCGGCAGCGGCGCCCGCCCCGCCAGGGCGGAGGCGGCATAGGCGCGTATCTCGCCCGGCTGCAGCAGCACCGGCGTCCCGGCGCGCAGCGGCCCGACGCCGAGCAGCGGCACGAACGCCGCGAACCGCCCGCCCAGCGCCGGCAGGATCGACGAAGGCTCCACCACCCGCGCCGAGCCGAGGTCGGCGTTGGCCAGCACCAGCAGCACCCGCTCGGCGATGCGCAGGTCGGTGTCGGCGCGCAGCAGCGCCAGCACCGGCCCGGACGTGCCGAGCGGCAGCACCGGCATGCCGCCGTCGTCAAGCAGGGACTCGGTGGCGAGCAGGTTGTTCAGCGCGGCGATGTCGCCGGCCAGGGTGGCCGCACCCGCCGTGCCGCCCATCTCCGCGCCCGTCCCAACGTCCGCCCCCGGCACCTCCTCCATTCCCGCCGCCACCAGCCAGCCGGTGCCCAGCGCCGCGGCCAGCGCCAGCGAGCGCCGGCACGCGGCCGCAACCAGGGCCGGGTCCTGCACCGAGGCCGCCAGGCGTGCGCCGCCCGGCACCTCCGGCGAGGCCAGGACCGGGCCGATGGCGCGCAGCTCCGCGACCTCCTGCCACAGCCACTCGCCACGCCAGTCCCACCACGGCAGCGAGCAGAACACCCCGTCCAGGCCGATCCCGCGCAGTTCGCGCAGCGCCTCGCGCGCCACCCCGGGCGTCCAGGCCAGCAGCACCGCGTCCGTGCCGTCGCGCAGCGCCCGCAGCACGCCGGCCAGATGCGCCGCAGGCAGCCGGTCCAGGCCCGTCAGTCGGAACCCCGCGACGCCCCAGCCGGCCCAGGCGGCGAGCTGCGCCCCCCACCAGCGCCCGAGGCGCTCCGCCGCCTCTGCGTCGGCCGGGCGGGCGAGGGCCGCGGCCATGTCGTCGTCGCGGCGCGGGTCGAGCGGCGCCTCCGGGTCGGGCTTGGCGAACAGGCCGGACGGCGCCGTCGCCGCGAACGCCGCGCCGGCGGCGACACGGTCCAGCGCCACGTCGAGCAGCAGCGACACGCCCTGCGCGCGGGCCAGCGATGCCAGGGCGCGCAGCCCCCCCGCCGCCTCGCCGCCGCCGAGCGCCGGGCAAAGCCGACGCGCGTCGGCGAGCAGCCCGGTGTCGGACGCGGCCGCCTCGAACGCCGGCCCGAGCAGCAGGTGGTCGAAGCCGAGGCCGGACACGCCGTGCAGCAGCGCCGGCCACGCCTCGGGCGGGCCGGCGCGGGCCGGGTCGACATGGGAGATGCGCAGGGTCTGCGCGGCGGTCCGGACGGCGGCTTGGGTGGAGTCCATCGGGCGGCGATCGTCCTGCTGCGGTATGAGGGTTGAGCGTCCCGGCCCGCGCGGAGTTGCCGGACGCGGATCGCGGGCGGGCATGGGGCGAGGCGCGCCGGGGCAGGGGACCACGCCCACGCGGCCCGCACCGCCCCGGACATGCCGGCGGCAAGCCGTGCGGGGTCGCCCCTGCGGCCGGACACCGGGGAGGCGGTCTCAGCCCAGGCGGACGCCTCCGGTCACGGCCTGGTAGGTGGCGATGGCGAGCGTCAGCGGCTCGAACGGCTTGGTGATCACGAACGCCGGCTCGACCGCCTCGCCGGTCAGCAGGCGCTCGGGGTAGGCGGTGACGAAGATCACCGGCGCCTGGTGCTGCCGGCAGATGGTGGCGACCGCGGATGCACCATCGCCGCCATGGCCGAGGTTGATGTCGGCCAGGATCAGCCCCGGCCGGGTACGCAGCGCGATCTCGACCGCCTCCGCCTCGGAGGAGGCGACGCCCACGACGCGGTGGCCGCAGCCGGCGACCAGCTCTTCCAGGTCCATGGCGATGATCGGCTCGTCCTCGATGATGAGCACGTCGGTGGCCGCCGCCTCGCGCAGGTGCAGGCGCGCTTCCGCGAGGCTTGCGGCGGCGTCGGGCTCGTCGAGCCCGGCGATCGCGGCCGCCTTGTCGAGGCTGAGGCCCTCCAGCGCGGTGAGCAGCAGGAGCTGGCGCTGCAGGGTGCTGAGGCCGGCGACGGGCACGCTCCCGGCAGCGTGGTCCGCGGCGCCGTCGGCCTCGCGTCCCGGAGCCCCGCCCGGCGCGGCCGCCGCACGCGTGATGCTGGCATACAGCGCGAGCCTGGGATCCGGGCCGGCGGCGGAGGGGCTGTCCAGCATGGCGCGCAGGCTGGCGGCGACCAGCGCGTCGCCGCGCGCCTGGCTGCCGATCAGCGCGCGGGCGTAGCGTCGGGCGTAGGGCAGTGCGCGGATCAGGTCCTCGCGTCCCGGGCTGGTCATTCGGCATCCTTTTCTGGCACGTGTCGGCGCACGTGTCCGCCGCGAGGTCGAGGCCCGGCCGCCGCGGGAATGCTCCCTCGCCCGGTTCCGGCGCCCGGGCGACACAACTCGACGCAAGAACGCCGGAGGGCAAGTGGATTCATGGTGACCGACGCCACGGCACCCGGCAAGACTCGGCCGGCCCCCCGCGCCGACGCGCCATCCGCGGGCCACGGCGCGGACGCACCGCCCGCCGCCGCCGTTCCCCCGGAGGCCCTCGACGGCGCCGCGGCGCATCGTGCGGGCGACGGCGGCGCGGCGCTGCGCCGGCAGATCCTGGCCCTGCTGCCCGACCTGCGCGCCTTTGCCCGCTTCCTGGCGCGAGACCGCACCCTGGCCGACGACCTGGTGCAGGAGACCCTGGTGCGGGCGCTGGGCGCGCTCGGCCAGTTCCAGGACGGCACCAACCTCAAGGCCTGGCTGTTCACCATCCAGCGCAACGCCTTCTTCGAGCAGGCGCGCCGCCGCCGCCGCGAGGACGTGGCGATGCGCGAGCACTTCGCCGGCACGGAGGCGGAAGGTCCGGCGCAGCACGGCGTCGCCGACCTGAGCGACCTGCATCGCATGCTGTTCAGCCTGCCGCCGCTGCTGCGCGAGGCGCTGGTGCTGGTCGGCGCGCAGGAGCTGAGCCACGACGAGGCGGCGGCGATCTGCGGCGTGCCCGTCGGCACCATGAAGGCGCGCGTGTCGCGGGCCCGCGCCAAGCTCGCCCGCATCACCGGCCGCGTCGCGCCGCCCGACCCGGAGACCTGAACCCGGGTCGCGGATCAGGGGCAGGCCCCAAGGCCCGGCTTCCGGGTGTCGTCTCGGTCTGGCTTCCGGAAAGGAAGGCCAGGGGCCCTGCCCCCATGCTTGAAGGTGGGGACCCCGCCAAGGGCAAGCCCTTGGAACCCTCGACTTAAGTGAGGCCGGGTCCAGGGGCGGCTCGCCCCTGGCGGGTCCAGGGCAGAGCCCTGGCCTTCCTGTCTGCGACACTGCCGGCCCTTCGCCACAGCCTCGACCCTGCCTGCTGCGCTGCGCCCGCCACCACCGGGGCAAGCACTCCGGCCCGCGCTCACGGTGTCGTGACCCTCCGGATGCAACCACCCCTCCCGGCGGTCATTGGTCGGGCAGGAAGAGGAGACGACGGACAATGACGATGGCGACCTTCCACGACCAGGTGATCGGTATCCTTCCCAAGCTCCGGGTTCAGGCGCTCGCGCTGACCCGCAATCGTGCCGCCGCCGAGGATCTGGTGCAGGACGCTGTCTGCAACGCGCTGTCCGCCCAGGAAAGCTTCATCCCCGGCACCAATTTCGCCGCCTGGATGCACCGCATCCTGCGCAACCGGTTCATCTCGAACCTGCGCAAGCGCCGCGACACCACAGACATCGACGACGTCCCGGCGCACACTTTCGCCACTGAGGCGCCGCACGAGGATCGTCTGGCGCTCAAGGAGCTGGCCAAGGCGATGACCCGCCTGCCGGCCGACCAGCGCGAGGCCCTCGTCATGGTCGTGGTGCACGGCATGAGCTACGAGGCGCTCGCCGAATCCACGGGCTGCGCCGTCGGCACCGCCAAGAGTCGCGTGTTCCGCGCCCGCCGCCAGCTCGAGGCGTGGCTGTTCGGCGAGGACCAGGCGCGCGGCCGTCCGTCGCGGGTCTCGCGCGAGGCGGCGACCCTGCTCGGCCGCACGGGTCCCGACGCCCTGGCCGCCTGACCTGCGATGCTGACCGGCAGCCCCAGTCTTGCCGGGAATGCCATGTCGAGCGGGGCGGTCTGCATGATGGCGCAAGACGAGACTGATCCGTCCTTGAAGCGGCGCGGGCGCAAGTCGCCGGTCAAGCCGGGCAAAGGCGAGGCGGCGTTCGATCTCTGGCTGGACCGAGGGCTGCACAAACTGTTCGACGATGTGGCCAACGAACCGCTGCCCGAGGAATTCCTGCGCCTGATCGAGCAGGATCGGCGCAAGTGACGGGTCACTGATGCGCCAGGCCATGCCCTGGTTCAGGGGCGTGGCCGGAACTGCAGCGGGCCACCTTCCGGCACTGCGTCGCTTCGATTTCGTGGCGGTACGACTTGCCTTGGTCGCGATGCTGTCCGGCGTGCCCCTGGTCGGCCTTGCCGTCACGGTCCTGGTGGAGAACTACCTCGACGCGCAGGCCCGCGAGGCCAGCGACCTGTCCGAGGCGGTCGAGGCGGCCTCGGGTCAGGCCAGGGTCGTTCTCGCCGACGCCGCCGGCACCCTGCGTGGCCTCGCCGCGATGCCCGGCGTGGGCTCTCCTGACCCGGCCGCCTGCTCGGCCGGCCTGGCCGCCGGCCTCAACGCCGCCGGCACGGTGTTCCACGATGTGTCGGTGCTGGATGCAGGAGGCCACTGGCGCTGCGGCGCCGGCGTGCCCGGCGACGCCGCGGTCGGCAGCGGCCTGCGTCTTGTCGATCCACCCGATCCCGCTGCCCCCCTCGTGCTCACCGTCGCGGAAGGCGGTCTGGTGCTACGCGGCGCCGTGTCGGCCGCGCGGCTGTTGCTGCCCGAGCCGGACGCCGGCGGCGTGGCACGGGACGCCGTGCGGCGCGCGTCCTCCTGGGTCGCCGATGGCGGCACGGTGGTGGCGCTCGGCCAGGGCGGTGGCGCCGCGCTGCCGACGCCGTCGATGCTGACGCGGCTCAATCGTCCGGAGCCGGTGGTGACGGTGCGCCGACAGCACTCCGACTACCTCTACACCGCCGTGCCGCTCGGCGACGCCGTGCGGCTGATCGTCGGCAGCGACGTCGCCGCAGAGCACCGGGCCGCGCGCAGGGTGCTGCTGGTGCGCGCCGCCTGGCTTTGCCTGCTGCTGCTGGTCGGGCTCTACGGCCTGGTGCTGGGCGTGCGGCGCGCGGTGGTCGAGCCCCTGCGCCTGCTCGGCATGGCCGTCGGCGGCTGGCGCAGCACCGGGCGCTTCGTCGCGCCGTCCGCCGCACTGCCGGTGGAGGTGGGCGCGCTGTGCGACAGCTTCCACGCCGCGACCACGGCCCTGTCGCAGCGCGAGGCGGAGCTGGCCCGCGCCGTCGAGCAGCAGGAACTGGCGATGCAGGAGATCCACCACCGCGTGAAGAACAACCTGCAGATCGTCGCCTCCCTGCTCAACCTCCAGGCCAGCCGCATCCGCCTGCCCGAGGCGAAGGCGGAGTTCCAGTCCGCCCGCGACCGCGTCCGCGCCCTGGCGACCCTGCACCGCCACCTCTACGCGCACGGCGAGGTGCACACGATCAACATGCGCTCCTTCCTCGTGGAGCTGTGCGGCCAGCTGTTCCAGGCGATAGGCGAGAGCGAAGGCGCGCGCATCGCCCTCGACATCGAGGCGCCGGAACTGCGCATGCTCAGCGACCAGGCGGTCCCGCTGGCCCTGATCGTCACCGAGGCGGTGAGCAACGCCCTGAAATATGCCTTCCCCGGCCGCCGCCCCGGCCGCATCCGGGTCCACCTCACCGAGGAAGGCGGGTCCGTGCGCCTGGAGATCCAGGACGACGGCGTGGGCATCCCCGCCGGCCGGTCGGAAACGGAGACCGGCACCCGCGACGGCATCGGCCTGCAGCTGATCCGCGGCTTCTCGCGCCAGCTCGGCGCCACGCTCGACGTCCAGGAGGGCGACGGCACACGCTACGTCGTCAACCTGAGGGTGTGCCAGGAGCGCGAGCGGGCAACCCTGCGGCCGGCAGCAGTCTAGCGGGTGTCATGAGCTTCGTGGCAGCTCGTTAAGTCAGGCAAGCAAGGCAAGCCTCTTCTTTTTCTGAAGAAAAAGAAGCAAAAAGACTTTGCCACTTGGGTTCCGGGCACGCCGGCGGTTCCGGAGCCCAACGAGCAAAAGTTCTTTGGTTCTTTCTTTCAAGAAAGAACATGCTTGCTTCCTCCCAAGGCGCACGACATCGGAGCCGGCAGGTGATCAACGATCCCCGGACGCAGAGCCCCGCCTGAACCACCGCAGGGCACGGCCCCGCGGACCTTCGCCCGAATGACGGAGTACAGGGGCGAGCCGTCGGCAGGGCGTCGACGCCGCTTGCACCGCCGCATCGATCCGCGCTCTGGTGGCCGGGGCAGGGAGCGCGCGGCATGGCGAGCGAACGGACCACGACCGACCCGCAGCAGTGGCGCGACCTGATGGCGCTGCCCGACGACGCGCTGCTGCAGGCCTGGGCCGACGCGCGCGCCGCCTGCGCCGCTGCCCGCGACCAGGCGGCCGGCCAGCGCGAGGCGGCGCTGTGGCAGCGCCTCATCGAGGGGGCGGCGGCGAGCCGGTTCGGCGTCGACGGCTGCCTGGAGCGCTACCGCGCCCGCCACCCAGAGCCGGACTGACGGACACGCGATGCACCGGACGGACGACGCGGCAGGGGTGCGGCGATGAGCGGACCGGCACCGGACGGGCCTGCCGGGCACGAGGTCGTCGGCACCGGCGCGGCCGCGCTGCTGCTGCCTGCGCTCTCCTCCGTCTCCACGCGGCGCGAGATGCTTCCGCTGGCGCACGCCCTGGGCGCTCGGCTGCGCGCCACCGTCGTGGACTGGCCCGGCTTCGGCGACCATCCCCGTGCGCGTGCCGACCTGTCGCCCGACGCGCTGCGCGGCTTCCTCGACACGGTGCTGGCCGACGCGCCGGCCCCCCTCGTCGGCATCGGCGTCGGTCACGCCGCGACCTTTCTCGTCGACGCCGCGCGTCGCCACCCCGGCCGCTTCAGCCACCTGGTGCTGGTGGCGCCGACCTGGCGCGGCCCGCTGCCGACCATGCAGGGCAGGACCGGGACCACGCTCGCGCGTCGCGCCCGCCGCGCGATCGAGCTGCCCGTGCTCGGCGACCTGCTGTACCGCCTCGCCACCAGCCGCGCGATGGTGACGCGGATGATGCGCGCCCATGTCTACGCCGACCCGGCCGCGGTGACGCCGTCCGTGCTCGCCGCCAAGCTGGGCGTCACCCGCCAGCCGCGCGCGCGGTTCGGCACCGCGGCGTTCATCAGCGGCGGGCTCGACCCTGTGGCGTCGCGCGCGGCGTTCCTCGCCCTGTTCGAGGGCAGCCTGCCGCCGACCCTGCTGCTCCGCCCGCGCGGCTCGCCGCCGAAATCCGGCGCGGAGATGGACGCGCTGGCGGCCACCGGCCGGGTCACGACCGTGGCGCTGCCGGGCGCGCTGGCGATGCACGAGGAGCACCCGGCCGAGGTCGCGGCCGCGATCCTGGCGTTCGTCGGTGGCTGAGGCGGGCAAGGCTGGACCCTGCCCAGACCCGCAAAAGGCCGTCAGGCTCCTGATTCCCTGACCCATGTCGGCGGCAGGTTGCTCTAATTAATCGAGCAAGCAAGGCCAGGGGCTCTGCCCCTGGACCCCGCCAAAGGCAAGCCTTTGGAATCCACTTGTTAAGTCAAGCCGGTCCAGGGGCGGCTCCCTCCGGTGGCCATTCCGACGATCCAGGCGGATCGTCGGAACCTTTGGCCACCTTCGCCTGGCGGGTCTGGGCAGAGCCCAGCCTTGCTCGCCTCGACAGGTCAAGGCCTTCGGCCGTTGGTACCAGAAGGGAGCCTTCCGACGCGAGCCCTGGGCGGAGTTCGCAGGGCGAGGCTTGTGGCCGTGCGCTCTCCGATACCGCCGTGGCATGATTGTTGCGGATGTGGGTCGTATGCCGCACGACGCGGCGTGGTTGGAGAGGGTTCCGGCATTGGATCAGGACGACACGCACCAGGATGCAACCGCTCCGCTCGGCACCGGGCGGGGCACGCTGCGCCGTGCCCTGCTCAAGGGCATGGTGGGCCTGCCGGCGGCGGCGCTGCTCGCGCCGGCGCTGGCCCCGAGCGCGCGCGCGGCGATGCTGCCGACCGCGCAGGTCAACACCTCCGGCCTGGCCGTGACCGACACCGAGGTCACGGTCGGCATCCTGCACTCGACCAGCGGCACCATGGCGCTGAGCGAGACCGGGGCCACGGAGGCCGAGAAGCTGGCGATCGCGCAGATCAACGAGGCCGGCGGCGTGCTGGGCCGCAAGATCAAGGCAATCCAGGAGGACGGCGCGTCCGACTGGCCGACGTTTGCCGAGAAGGCGCGCAAGCTGCTGCAGAACGACCACGTCGCCGCGATTTTCGGCTGCTGGACCTCCGCGTCGCGCAAGGCGGTGCTGCCGGTGGTCGAGCAGTACAACGGGATGCTGTACTACCCGACGTTCTACGAGGGCCTGGAGCAGTCCAAGAACGTGATCTACACCGGGCAGGAGGCAACGCAGCAGATCCTCGCCGGCCTCGACTGGATCATCAAGGAGAAGGACGCCAAGACGTTCTTCCTGATCGGCTCGGACTACATCTGGCCGCGCACCTCGAACAAGATCGCGCGCCGCCACATCGAGGGCATCCACAAGCTCAAGGTGGTCGACGAGCAGTATTTTCCGCTCGGCTCGACCCAGTTCAACTCGGTGATCAACAAGATCAAGCTGTACAAGCCGGACGTGATCTACACCGAGATCGTCGGCGGCTCCAACGTCGCGTTCTACAAGCAACTCAAGGCGGCCGGCATCGACCTGTCCAAGCAGAACCTGATGACCATCTCGGTCACCGAGGACGAGATCGTCGGCATCGGCGGCGAGAACATCGCCGGCGCGTTCGCCTGCATGAAGTACTTCCAGTCGCTCGACAATCCCAACAACAAGGCGTTCGTCGCCGCTTTCAAGAAGATGTACGGCGAGTCCGCCGTGATCGGCGACGTCACCCAGGCCGCCTATCTCGGCCCCTGGCTGTGGAAGCTCACCGTGGAGAAGGCCGGCAGCTTCGACGTCGACAAGATCGCCGTCGCCTCGGGCGGCATCGTGTTCGACAAGGCCCCGGAGGGCTACGTGCGCATCCACGACACCAACCACCACCTGTGGAGCCGCACCCGCGTCGGACGCGCGCGCACCGACGGCCAGTTCGACGTGATCTTCCAGACCCCGGATCTGATCGAGCCCAACCCGTTCCCCAAAGGCTATCAGTAGCAAGACAAGGCCAGGGGCTCTGCCCCTGGACCCCGCCAAAGGCGAAGCCTTTGGAAACCACGACAAAGCCTTTCTAGCACGACGCTTGCAAAGAACCTTTCGCGTGCCGGTCCAGGGCGGCTCGCCCTGGCGGGTCCAGGGCAGAGCCCTGGCCTTCCTTTCCTTCTCCAGGGAGCCACCGCCATGGCCGGCTACTCGCTCGGCGACCTCGGCTCGATCTTCGCGATGCAGGGTTTCGCCGGCCTGATCCTGTTCTCCGTGTTCGTGCTGATGGCGCTCGGCCTTGCGATCATCTTCGGCCAGATGGGCGTGATCAACATGGCCCACGGCGAGTTCATGATCCTCGGCGCCTACACGACCTTCCTGTGCTCGCGCCTGGTGCACGACTACGCGCCCGTGCTGTTCGGCGTGTACTTCTACGCGGCCATCGTGCTCGCGTTCTGCGTGTCGGGCGCGGTCGGCATGTTCGTGGAGTGGGCGCTGATCCGCCACCTGTACAAGCGCCCGCTCGACACGCTGCTCGCCACCTGGGGCCTGAGCCTGATCATGCAGCAGGTGTTCCGCTCGGTGTTCGGCGCGCGCGAGGTCGGCGTGGACCTGCCCGAGTGGATGATGGGCTCGGCCTCGGTGAGCGACACCATCCAGATCCCGATCAACGGCCTGATCGTGATCGCGGTCACGATCCTGGTCACCGCCGCGGTCTACGTTCTGCTGTTCCGCTCCGGCTGGGGCAAGCGGGTGCGCGCGGTGACGCAGAACCGGGCGATGGCCGGCGCGGTCGGCATCGACACCGAGCGTGTGGACCGCATGACCTTCGGCATCGGCTGCGGCATCGCGGGCATCGCCGGCGCGGCGTTCACCATGATGGGCTCGACCAGCCCGACCGCGGGACAGCTCTACATCGTCGACACCTTCCTGATCGTGGTGTTCGGCGGCGCGCAGAGCATCCTGGGCACCATCGCCTCGGCGTTCACCATCTCGCAGGCGCGCTCGACGCTGGAGTTCTTCCTCACCGGCTCGATGGCGCAGGTGATCGTGCTGCTCGCCGTGGTCGGCATCCTGATGCTGCGCCCGCAGGGCCTGTTCACGCTGAAGGTCAGACGATGAGCAACGCGAACGCGAACGCCACCGCAACGACCCCGGCCACCGCACAGGCCGGCCTGCTCGGTCGCAAGGACGTGCTGTTCCTCGGCCGCAAGGACGTGCTGTTCATCGCCGTCTTCGCGCTGCTCGTGCTGGTGGCGATCCCGCTCGGGCTGGACCCGTTCCGCCTCGGCCTGGTCGGCAAGTACCTGACCTTCGGCTTCGTGGCGCTGGGCCTGGTGCTGTGCTGGGGCGACGCCGGCATCCTCAGCCTGGGGCAGGGGATCTTCTTCGGCCTCGGCGGCTACTGCATGGCGATGTACCTCAAGCTGCAGGCCTCCACCCCGGAGGCCACGAAGATCCAGACCACGCCGGGCATCCCGGACTTCATGGACTGGAACCAGATGACCGAGCTGCCCTGGTTCTGGCAGCCGTTCCACTCCCTCGCCTTCGCGCTCGCCGCCGTGCCCCTGGTGCCGATGCTCCTCGCCCTGCTGATCGGCGTGGCCATGTTCAAGCGCCGGGTCGGCGGCACCTACTTCGCGATCATCACCCAGGCGATCGCCTCGATCCTGACCATCCTGATCGTCGGCCAGCAGGGCTACACCGGCGGCATCAACGGCATCACCGACCTGCGCACCTTCGCCGGCTGGGACATCCGCTCCGACCGCGCCCACGAGATCCTGTATTTCGTCAACGCCGCGCTCCTGATCGCCAGCCTGCTGCTCTGCCAGTTCGTGCGCAGATCCAAGCTCGGCCGCATCCTCGTCGCCATGCGCGACCGCGAGGACCGCGTGCGCTTCTCCGGCTACAGCGTCTCCGACTTCAAGATCTTCGTCTTCGCGCTCGCCGCCGCGCTGGCCGGCATCGGCGGCGCCATGTTCACGCTCCAGGTCGGCTTCATGTCGCCCTCCTTCGTCGGCATCGTCCCCTCGATCGAGATGGTGATCTACGTCGCAGTCGGCGGCCGCACCTCGCTGCTCGGCGCGATCTACGGCGCGCTGCTGGTCGGCTGGGCGCGCACCACCTTCTCCGAGGACCTGCCGTCGCTGTGGCTGTTCGCGATGGGCGCGCTGTTCATCGGCGTCGTCGTCGCCTTCCCCGCCGGCCTCGCCGGCCTGTGGCGCGGCGGCCTGCTCGACCGCACCGTGGACCGCGTGCTCGGCAGCAGCCCCGCGCCGCGCGACCCGGCGACGCAGGCGCCCTACGCCGCCACCGACCCGCCCAGCGAGCCGGTCTCCGCACCCCCCGGCGCCGTCGCCCGCGGCGTGGCCGCCGGGGTGACGGAGTGAGCGGCGTGGCAGCCGCCGTCGCCGGCCTGGTCGCCGGCGCCGCAGAGGCCACCGCCCCGGAGTTCCTGCTCGCCGTGGAGGGCCTCGGCGTCTCCTTCGACGGCTTCCGCGCCGTCGACGATTTGTCGTTCTACATGGACCCCAACGAGATCCGCGTGATCATCGGCCCCAACGGCGCCGGCAAGACCACCGTGCTCGACCTGATCTGCGGCCGCACCAGGGCCACCTCCGGCTCCGTGCGCTTCCGCGGCCGCGAGCTGACCCGGCTCAAGGAGCACCAGATCGTCCACGCCGGCGTCGGCCGCAAGTTCCAGACCCCCTCGATCTACGAGGACCTCACCGTGTTCGAGAACCTGGAGATCTCGTTCCCGCGCGGCCGCACCGTGTTCGGCGCCCTGCTGTTCCGCCGCGACGCCGTCGTGCGCGAGCGCGTCGGGGAGATCGCAGAAAGCATCTTCCTGGCGGACCAGCTCGGCCGGGAGGCCGCCTTCCTCAGCCACGGCCAGAAGCAGTGGCTCGAGATCGGCATGCTGCTGATCCAGGACCCCGCCCTGATGATGCTCGACGAGCCCGTCGCCGGCATGAGCGTCAGCGAGCGCGGCAAGACCGCCGAGCTGCTCCACCGCATCATCCAGCACCGCTCCGTGCTGGTGATCGAGCACGACATGGGCTTCGTCGAGGACATCGCCCACAAGGTCACCGTGCTGCACCAGGGGCGCATCATCTCGGAGGGCTCCATGGCCCACGTGAAGGCCGACCCGCGCGTCGTGGAGGTCTACCTTGGGCATTGAGAAAGCAGGGAAGGCCAGGGCTCTGCCCTGGACCCGCCAGGGGCAGCGCCCCTGGACCGGCGCACGAAAGGCCCTTCGATGAGCGGCCTGGCGGAGCATCTGCCGCCGCCCGACGCCGGCATGTCCGCAGCGGCGGCGGCCTCGCTCGCCGCCGGCCGCGCCCATGCCGGGCCGCTGGTCCTGCGCGGCCTTCGCGCGGCCTACGGCCAGAGCGAGGTCCTGCACGGGCTCGACCTGGAGGTGGCGCCGGGCGAGATCGTCGCCGTGCTCGGCCGCAACGGCATGGGCAAGACCACGCTGATGAAGACGCTGGTCGGCCTGATCCCCCCGAGCGGCGGCGAGATCCTGCTCGGCGGCCGCCCGCTCAACGCCCTGCGCAGCCACCAGCGCGTCGCCGCCGGCCTGGCCTACGTGCCGCAGGGCCGGATGATCTTCCCGGCGATGACCGTGGAGGAGAACATCGAGACCGGCCTGTTCGTGCGCGGCGCCAGGGCGGTGCCACCGCACCTCTACGAGCTGTTTCCGGTGCTGAAGGAGATGCGCGCGCGCCGCGGCGGCAACCTGTCCGGCGGCCAGCAGCAGCAGCTCGCCATCGCCCGCGCTCTGGCGACCGGCCCCTCGGTGCTGCTGCTCGACGAGCCGACCGAGGGCATCCAGCCCTCGATCATCCTGGAGCTGGCCCGCACCCTGCGGCGCATCCGCGACGAGACCGGCCTGTCGATCGTGGTCTCCGAGCAGGTGCTGAGCTTCGCGCTCAGCGTCGCCGACCGGGTGCTGGTGATCGAGGGCGGCCGCATCGTCCACGAGAGCCCGCGCGCCGACATCGACGAGGCCCGCGTCGCCCGCTTCCTCGCCGTCTAAGTGTGCCGGTCCAGGGCGGCTCGCCCTGGCGGGTCCAGGGCAGAGCCCTGGCCTTCCTTTCTCACCCCTGAGGAACGTCAAGACATGACCGAGACCCTGATCAAGGTGGACCTGTCCCGCTCCCCCTACGAGAACGACCAGGTGCACAACCGCTGGCACCCCGACCTGCCGATGGCGGCCACGGTGAAGCCCGGCGACGACTTCATCCTGGAGTGCCACGACTGGACCGGCGGCTTCATCAAGAACGACGAGTCCGCCGCCGACGTGCGCGACATCGACCTCTCGATCGTGCACTTCCTCAGCGGTCCGGTGGGCGTGGAGGGCGCCGAGCCCGGCGACCTGCTGGTGGTCGACCTGCTCGACATCGGCGCGTTCGCCGACACGCAGTGGGGCTTCAACGGCGTGTTCTCCCAGAAGAACGGCGGCGGCTTCCTCACCAACCAGTACCCCGAGGCGATGAAGTCGATCTGGGACTTCAAGGGCCTGTTCGCCTCCTCGCGCCACGTGCCCAACGTCAGCTTCGCCGGCATGATCCACCCCGGCCTGATCGGCTGCCTGCCGTCCAAGGACCTGCTGGAAACCTGGAACACCCGCGAGCAGGGCCTGATCGACACCGACCCGACGCGCACGCCCGGCCTCGCCAACCCGCCGTTCGCCGCCACCGCCCACATGGGCCGCCTGACGGGCGAGGCGCGCAACGCCGCCGCCGCCACCGGGGCGCGCACCGTCCCGCCACGCGAGCACGGCGGCAACTGCGACATCAAGGACCTGTCGCGCGGCGCCAAGGTGTACTTCCCGGTCTACGTCCCCGGCGCCGGCCTGTCGGTGGGCGACCTGCACTTCAGCCAGGGCGACGGCGAGATCACCTTCTGCGGCGCCATCGAGATGCCCGGCTGGATCCACATGCGCGTCAGCCTGATCAAGGGCGGCATGGCCAAGTACGGCATCCGCAATCCGATCTTCAAGCCGAGCCCGATCAAGCCGGTCTACAACGACCACCTGATCTTCGAGGGCATCTCCGTCGACGAGAACGGCGGCCAGCACTACCTCGACGTCACCGTCGCCTACCGCCAGGCCTGCCTCAACGCCATCGAGTACCTGAAGAAGTTCGGCTACACCGGCGGCCAGGCCTACTCCATCCTCGGCTGCGCCCCGGTGCAGGGCCACGTCAGCGGCGTGGTCGACGTGCCCAACGCCTGCGCCACCCTGTGGCTGCCCACCGGCATCTTCGACTTCGACATCAACCCCGGCGCCAACGGCCCCACGCCCGGCGTCACCCCCGGCAGCGACGTGCTCCACGCCCCCGACGCCACGCCCTAGGCCGCCCCGGAAGGCCCCGCCCATGCCCGTCTACGACTACGGCTGCACGCAGTGCGGCCCGTTCACCGAGTTGCGCCCGATGGTGGAGTTCGCCGACCCGCAGCCCTGCCCGGGCTGCGGCGAGGCCTCGCCCCGCCTGATCCTGACCGCGCCCGGCCTCGCCACCATGGACGGCGGCCGCCGCCGCGCGTCGGCCACCAACGAGCGCAGCGCCAGCACCCCGCAGCGCTCCTCCGCGACCGGGCGCCACGCCCCGGGCTGCGGCTGCTGCTCCACCGCGAAGGCGGCGGCGCCCGCCGCGGCCAAGAGCTTCCCGGCGGCGAGGCCTTGGATGATCAGCCACTGAAGAAAGCAAGGTTGAGGCTCTGCCTCAAACTCCGCCAGGGCGAGCCGCCCTGGACCGGCCTCCCCTAAGTCAAGGGATCAAAGGGCCTCCGGCCCTTTGCGGGTCTGGGCGGAGCCCAGCCTTGCTTGCCGCCTTCAGGCGTCGTCAGGACCCAGCAGGCCAATGCGCTCGGCCGATAGCCGGTGCACCTCCGCCTCGCGCTCCAGCGTCTTGGGAAACCGCGAGCGCCCCGCCTGGATCAGCGTCTTCTTCGCCTGCGATTCGTGCCACTGCCGTGCCGCCAGCAGGGCGGCATCCCAGCCGCGCTGGAACTCTGGCGTGATCTCTGCGGGCGGCTCGCTCATCCGACAGGTCGTGCCGCGGCTCTCACGCACCGTCAAGCACGCCGCATGAACACCTGCCCGGCAAGTGGTTCTAAAGGCGAGCCTCTGGCGGGCTCCGAGGCAGGGCCTCGACCCTGCTTCCCCTCATACCGGCGGCCGATTGCCCTGACTGGCAAGGCAAGGAAGGCCATGGGCTCTGCCCCTGGACCCCGCCAAAGGCAAGCCTTTGGAATCCAATTCTTAAGGGAGGCCGGGTCCAGGGGCGGCTCGCCCCTGGCGGGTCTGGGCGGAGGTGCCCAAAGGTTCCGATGGCCCGCTTGGGCCATCGGAATGGGCACCGGAGGGAGAGCCCAGCCTTGCTTGCCTCGACAGGTCAGAGCTTTCGGCCGTTGACGTCACGTCCCGCAGAACGTCCGGTATGGCGTCTCGCTGGGAGCCGCCGCCGCCTGATGCGGATCGCCCGGCCTGTCCTCCCACGGGTGCGACACCGCCTCCAGCAACGCCTCGAATGGCCCCAGGTCCCCCCGCCCGACCGCCGCCTCCAGCGCCGCCTCGACCAGGGTGTTGCGCGGGATCACCGCCGGGTTGGTCGCGCGCATCGCCGCCGCCCGCTCGCCCGGCGTCGTGCCCTCCTGCGCGAGCCGCGCCTGCCAGCGCGCGGCCCAGGCGTCGAACCCCTCGGCATCGGCGAACCGCGCGCGCACCACGCCCAGCGTCGCCTCGCCCGGCTCGGCGGCGACGTCGCACAGCCTGCGGAACGTCACGGAAAAGTCCGCGCGGTTCTGTGCCATCAGCGTCAGCAAATCCTCGGCCAGCGCCGCGTCGCCCTCCTCCTCGCGCGCCAGCCCGAGCTTGGCGCGCAGCCCGCCGAGATACGCCGCGTTGAACACCGCGCCGAACCGCGACAGCGCCGCATGCGCCGCCTCCCGCCCGGCCGCCTCCTCGTCGGCGAGCAGTGGCAGCATCGCCTCCGCCAGCCGCGACAGGTTCCACAGCATCGCGTGCGGCTGGCTGGCGTAGGCGTAGCGCGCCCCCTGGTCGATCGAGCTGAACACCGCCGCCGGATCGTAGGCGTCGAGGAACGCGCACGGCCCGTAGTCGATCGTCTCCCCGGAGATCGAGGTGTTGTCCGTGTTCATCACCCCGTGCACGAACCCCACCAGCAGCCATCGCGCCACCAGCTCGGCCTGCCGCACCACCACGCTCTCCAGCAGCGCCCGATACGGATGCGCGGCACCCGCCGCCGCAGGATGGTGACGCTCGATCGCGTGGTCCGCGAGCAGGCGCAGCGCCTCGCCGTCGCCGCGCGCCGCGAAATACTGGAACGTGCCGACGCGGATGTGGCTGCTGGCCACGCGCACCAGCACGGCGCCGGGCAGGGGGGTCTCGCGGTGCACGACCTCGCCCGTCGCCACGGCGGCCAGCGCGCGCGTCGTGGGGATGCCCAGCGCCGCCATCGCCTCGCCGACCAGGTACTCGCGCAGCACCGGCCCTAGCGCCGCCCGCCCGTCGCCGCCGCGCGAGAACGCCGTGCGCCCCGACCCCTTGAGCGCGATGTCGCGCCGCTGTCCCTGGCGGTCGACCACCTCGCCCAGCAGCACCGCCCGCCCGTCGCCCAGGCTGGGCACGAAGCTGCCGAACTGGTGGCCGGCATAGGCCAGGGCGATCGGCTCCGACCCGTCGGCCACGCGATTGCCGGCGAGGATCTCCACTCCCTCCGGGCTGCGCAGCGCGGCCGCGTCCAGCCCCAACGTGTCCGCAAGCCCCTCGTTGAGCCGCACCAGCCGCGGCACCGCGACCGGCGCGAGCGGCTGGCGGGTGGAGAAGCGCTCCGGCAGGCGCGCGTAGCTGTTGTCGAACGGGAACTGGACGGTCATGCGGCGCTCCGGCGGACTGTGGGTCGGCGCAGACATTGGGAGGCGCCCGTCCGGATGGAAGCGGGCAGGGGGCCTATCCGGCCGCGGCCCGGCGCACCGGACTGTCCGGCCCGATCGGGCACACGCCACACACCGCCTCGCCCGGCACCAGGTAGCGCAGGCAGCACACCCGCCGCACGCGCCGCCCGCCAGGATAGCGCACCGGCTCGAACAGCGGGTTGCGTCCCCCTCCCGCCAGCACCGGGCTGGCCAGCAGCCTGCGCGCGTCGCCCAGGCCGGGCCGGGACGCGTCGATCGCGTCGAGCTTGCGCAGGAACGCCTCGAACACGTTGCCGACGTTGCTCCACAGCACCCGGCGCGTCACCCCGCCGCGCGCCGCCACCAGCGCGATCAGCGGCGCCAGATGGCCGCCCACCAGGCCCGCGAAGCGCGCGTCCGGCCCGGCCCCGGCCAGCGGCACCAGCTCCGGCCCGATCCTGAGCGCCTGGATGCGCAGGCTCGGCGCCATGACGAACGACACCGCGCCGGCCTCCAGGCGCGGCGACACGTCGAGCAGGATGTTGGCGGCGAGCAGCGGCGGCAGCGTGTCGGTGAAATACGCCAACGCCCACATCGACATCGCGGCCCTGGGGTCGGTGCGCCCGAAGCGCGCGTCGTAGCGCGCCAGGATCGCCGCCACGTCGCCCGGCCCGAGCAGCGCCGCCTGCGCGATCGCCGGGCGAGGGTCGTGCACGCCGCACAACCCCGCACGGAAGCGCTCCAGCTCGCCGACCAGGCACGCGTCGAGGGCGGCGAAGAACCGAGGCGAGGCCGTGGCCGTTGCGGCAGCGCCCATCGCCCGATCCTCCTGCCGCCGGCAGCCGCCGCGCCGGGTTGCGCCACGAACGTGCGCCGCCGCCCGGCTGCGGCGCAAGCGCCTGGCCCGTGCGCAACCGTATCGAATCCATGCCCGTGGCGGTTGTTGCCGCGCGCCCAGCCAGTTGTTGACAACGCAAAACGCCGCTCGCTAGTCTCGATTGCCGAAACCATTCCGATCGAGACATCTTCCGGCCAGGACGACAGTGGCGTCGTCCCCTGAATGCCTCATGGCACACCCGCCCCGTCGCATCATTGTGCCGATCCCGGTCGGCACAGCCATGTCCACGCCCCGCAAGCCAGCAAGGAACCACACCATGTCCGACACCGTCCACGCGTCCGGCGCCCTTGCCGCCCCGATCCCGGTCCGCGAGCTCCTGCCCTGGATGGTCTTCGGTGCCCTGGCGATGCTCGCGATCTACTTCGTCGGCGCCGAGGAGGGCGCGACCTCGCTGATCAACGGCATGTACGTCCACGAGTGGGTGCACGACTCCCGCCACCTGCTCGGCTTCCCCTGCCACTGAGCCGGGGTTCGACGATGACCAGGAGCCTCCTCATCCGCGGCATGATCGCAGGCCTGGTGGCGGGGCTCCTCCTGTTTGCCGTCGGCCGCGTCATCGGCGAGCCGCAGGTCGACCGCGCCATCGCCTTCGAGACCGCGATGGACGAGGCCAAGGCGCGCGCGGAGGCGGCCGCCGGCCACGCGCCCGAGATCGCGGAGCCGGAGCTGGTCAGCCGCGCCAACCAGGCCGGCCTCGGCCTGCTTACCGGCACAGTAGTCTATGGCGCCGCGTTCGGCGGCCTGTTCGCCCTGGTGTTCGCCTTCGCCCACGGCAGGGTGGGCACGGCCGACCCCCGTGGCCTCGCCCTGCTGCTGGCCGCGGGCGGCTTCCTCGCGGTGTTCATGGTGCCCGACCTGAAATACCCGTCCAACCCGCCCTCCGTCGGCCAGCCGGACACCATCGGCATCCGCACGACGCTGTATTTCGTCATGATGGCCTGCTCGATCGGCGCGATGGTCGCCGCCGTGGCGATCCGCCAGCGACTGCTCCCGGCACGCGGCGCGTGGACCGCAGCGCTTGTGGCCGCAGGATTCTACGCCGTCTTCGTCGTCGTGGTCATGCTGATCCTGCCCGCCGTGCAGGAGGTGCCGGACGGCTTCGACGCCGTCGTGCTGTGGCGGTTCAGGATGGCCACCATCGCCATGCAGTTCGTGATGTGGGCCACCCTCGGCCTGCTGTTCGGCACCCTCGCCGAGCGTGTCCTCTCCGGCGCCCGCCAGGTGCCGGCCGGCGGGCAGCTGCGCCCGGCCGCGCGCTAGCCGCCCCGCGCGTCGCCACGCCGGAAGGCCATGGCCCGAGCCATGGTCCTTCCGCGTCTTGCGTACGAACCGGCGGGTCTGCGCAGCGCCCTGCGCCAAGGTGCAACTCGCCCGGGCGGCACCCCGCCTGCAGCCCCTTCCTCCCGCTGTCGAGGACCCCGGCGACCGTGCCCTTTGCCTTCAACCTGACCCTCGATCCCACCTGCGAGCTGCAGATCGAGCGCCTGTACGCCCGCCTGTCGCGTCTCGACGTACCGGAGCACGACCTGGTCACCCAGTACGGCCCCTGCGTCACGTTGCTCGCCGTGAGCGACCGCGTGCAGCCGAGGACGATCAGCACGCTTCTGGAATGGAAGCTGCCGTCGCTGTCCGCCGTCCCTGTCGGCTTCATGGCCCCCTGCGTGATCCACGGCACGCCGCCGACCCTGAGCCTGCGCGTCGCGGCCAGCGACGCGCTGCTGGCGCTGCACAACGCGATCTTCAGCGAGCTGCCGGAAGAGGAGGTGCACATCCACTACCGCCCCGCCTACTGGCAACCGCACCTGAAGCTGTCGAACGTGCGCGACGAGCCCGCAGGCACACGGCTCGCCACGGCGCTCGCGGCGGACTGGACACAGTGCGCCGGCACCCTCGACCGCCTGGAAGTGATGCAGTACCCGCCCGTGCAGTCGATCTGGCAGGCGACACTGCGCGCGCAGGCGTAGCAGCCTTTGTCGATCCGCCAGGTCAGGCAGGACAGCAAGAGTCTTCTTTTTCTGAAGAAAAAGAAGCAAAAAGACTTTGTAAATAAGGCTTCGGACGCTCGGGCAGCTCCGAAACCCAACGGACGAAAGTTCTTTGGTTCTTTCTTTCAAGAAAGAACACTCTTCCTTCTCGTCACGACGCCCTGGACCCCGGCGGTTCCGAGCACACGCCCTGCACGACGGCCAGGCCTACCCGAGTGCGTCCCCGGACTCCACGATCGCCGTCGCGAACGCCCCGATCGAGATCCTGCGCGTCATCGCCTGGTTGCGGATGAAGCGGTAGGCCTCCTCCTCGCGCATCTTGCGGGCCTGCATCAGCATGGTCTTGGCGCGCTCCACGCTGCGGATGGTGCGCGAGGTCTCGTCGAGCTTCTGGATGCGCTGGCGCAGCCGGCTGGCGTAGGTGAAGTTGGCGTGCGCCACCATCAGCCCGGTGAGCACCGCCTGCGGCGAGAACGGCCGGTGCAGCACCGCGTCCGGCGTGGCGCGGCGCAGCACGTCGAGGTCGGCCGTCGGGCTCACCACCATCACCAGCGCCGCCGTGGGCTGCCCCGGCGGCCACGGCACCAGGCGCGCGACCTCGGGCGCGGCCTCGCAGAACACGACGTCGCAGTCCTCCGGCAGCGGCTCGCCCAGCGGCCACAGGTGGCGCACCCGCGCCCGTGTGCGCTGCAGCTCGCGCAGCAGGACCTGTCCGCTCTCGTCGCGCACCACCGCGACCACGATGTCCAGCGCGGCCAGGCCGGCGCCGCGGTCCGCTGCGTCGCGCGTCACTGGCAGAACACGGAGCTGCCGTAGCCAACGAGGTACGGGTCGGCGACGATCGCGCCCGCAGACTGCTCGACGATGTCGAACTGCCCGTGCCCGTTGGCGCGCCCAATGCGCGTCCACAGGTTGGCGTGGTGGCACATGCGGTTGATCGCGACCGCGCCCTGCGGCGCGTCGAAGCTGGAGCCGAGGATCATCGGCCGCAGCAGGTCGGCGTCCGCGTCGCCGGTCCGTGCCAGGGCGGCCGCCCAGATGTGCACCTGGAAGTAGGCCGCCTCGGCGCACATGTTGGTGCTCGCGTCCTCGCCGTACAGTGCCTTGTAGCCGGCGACGAAGGCGGCGTTGCGCTCCCCTGGCACCGACTGGAAGTAGGGCGCCGCGGTGACGTGCCCCTCGCCGACGTCGGCGCCCATGGCGCGCAGCTCCGCTTCCGTGGTGGTCAGGCTCGCGATCGGCACGACCCTGGGGTCGAAGCCCGCGTCGGCGTAGGCCTGGTAGAGATGCGCGGTGGCGTCGCCGACCACGGTGGAGAACACGACGTCCGGGCACGTCTCGCGCAGGTCGCGCATCACCGGCGCGAAGTCGCGCGGCCCGGCGCGCAGCCCGACGTAGGACTCGCCCACCACCTCCCCGCCGTTGCTGCGCACCAGCTCGCGCATCAGCCGGTTCGCCGCGTGCGGGTAGCAGTAGTCCGACCCGACGACGTGCACGCGCCGGCCGTAGTGCGCCATCACGTAGGTGCACAGCGCCATGCTGTTCTGGTTGGGCGCCGCGCCGGTGTAGATGACGCTGGGCGAGAACTCGAACCCCTCGTACAGCGTCGGGTAGAACAGCAGCGAGTTCAGCCGCTCGACCACCGGCAGCACCACCTTGCGGCTGCTCGAGGTGTAGCAGCCGAAGATCGCGCCGACGTCCTCGTCCAGGATCAGGCGTGCCGCCCCCCTGGCATAGGCGCGGGTGTCCGAGCCTGGGTCGCAGCAGACCGGCAGCACCTCGCGCCCCAGCACGCCGCCGCGCGCGTTGACCTCGCCGATCGCCTGCAGCGTGCCGCGCAGCTGCGTCTGCTCGATCACCGCCATGGACCCGGTGGTGGAGAACAGCACGCCCACCCGCCACGGCGCTGACCCGGGAGCCCTCGATCCGCCCATGGCATCTTCCTTTCACGGTCGGCACGACACCCGAACCCGGCCCGTCGCGTCAGGAGGCACCGGGTCGCCCCGGCCTTGCCTGCCGCAGGGAACCGCGCCGCCACCGCCGGAACCAGGACGCAACCGCTTGCTCAGTAAAGCAAACGTCATGCCCGACTTGGAAGGAAAACTTGTGCCAAAATGCAGGCATCCCGCCCCTGTCTCGCCGTATGCGACAGGACTGTGCCCTGCCCATGGGCAGGCCGGCCGGATCGGAGGCAGTTCCCAACCGGGCGATGCCGCATCCCGCGGCAGGCTGCACCATCGGCGAACACCTGAGGCCGCCGGCCTGCGATCCCGTGCGCCCGCCGCTCAGTGCCGCAGCGCGACCTTCGCCGGGTCGAGCATCAGCCGCTCCACCCGCCGGCCACGCCGCACATGCTGCTCCAGGATCTCCTCGACATCGCGCTCGTTCTCGAAACGATACCAGACGCCTTCCGGATAGATCACCAGCAGCGGCCCGTGCTCGCACAGGTTGAAGCAGCCGGCATGGTTGACCCGGATGCGCCTCAGCCCGGTCGCCATGCCGATGCGGCACATCAGGTCGCAGAGCTGGCGCGACCGCTTCGCCGAGCAGCAGCCGCGCCAGTGGCCCGCCGGCCGCTCGTGCACGCAGCAGAACACGTGGACGTCGTAGAACCCGGCCGGCGCCGGCGACGCGGCGTCGTCAGGCATCGACCGCGCTGGCCGCAAGCCCGGCCGCGAATTCCTTCCGGTCCAGGTTGCGCCCGATCACCACGAACACGCTCTCGCGCGCCTCGTCGTCGTGCCACATCCGGTCCGGCCGCATCGTGGTCAGCATCCGCACGCTCTGGAACACCAAGCGCTCGCGAAAGCCGCGCGCGTTGAAGATGCCCTTGGTGCGGAACAGGTCGTCGCCGTGCTCCGCGGCATGCTTGTTCATCCACGACATGAACCGGTTCATGTCGATCGGCCGCCGCTCCGTCAGCACGAACGACTTCACCGCGTCGTCGTGCTCGTGCAGGTGGTCCTCCAGCAGGTCCGGCTCGATCTTCAGCTTCGCTTCCAGGTCGAACGCGCCGACGTTGAGCACGCTGGCCAGGTCGATCACGCCGTTCGTGGTGTGGTGGATCGCGGCCAGCGGGTTCAGCCCGCGGATACGCCGCTCCACGGCCTCAAGCTGCGCCGCGCTCAGCAGGTCCACCTTGTTGATCAGGATGATGTCGCTGAACGCGACCTGCTCCTGCGCCTCCACGCTCTGCGCCAGATTCGCCTCGATATTAACCCCGTCCACCAGCCCCACGAACGAGTCCAGCCGGATCGCCGCCTTGACCTCGTCGGACACGAAGAACGTCGAGGCGACCGGCGCGGGGTCGGCCAGCCCGGTGGTCTCGATCAGGATGCCGTCGAGCGAGCCCGCGCGGCTCTGCAGCCGCCCCAGCGTCTCGATCAGGTCGCCGCGCACCGTGCAGCACAGGCAGCCGTTGTTGAACTCGACGATCTCCTCGTTGCCGTCCTTGACCACCAGCTCGCCGTCGATGCTGACCGCGCCGAACTCGTTGACGATCACGGCGAGACGCTTCTCGCTCTGGTGGTGCAGCACGTGGTTGAGGAACGTCGTCTTTCCCGAGCCAAGAAAGCCGGTGATCACCGTGGCGGGGATGCGCACGTCGGACTTGGGCATCGTGTCCATGGCGGGAAACCTTTGCAGTGGGATGGGCCAGAAACGGGGAAACCCGCCGCAGCGGGTTTCCAAGGCAAGAAAGCAAGGCTGGGCTTTGCCTAGACCCGCACAGGGCCGTGAGGCCCTTTGATTCCCTGACTGAAGGGAGGCAGGTCCAGGGGCGCTGCCCCTGGCGGGGTCCAGGGGCAGAGCCCCTGGCCTTCCTTCCTCTACGCGACCGCCTGGTCGGCGACGCGCACGCGCTCCTTCATCGCGGCGATGCCGCCCGGCGTCGGCACCACGGTCTTGGTCATCATGGCGATGCCCTCCTCCATGATGATCTTGCGGTTCGCCGGCGGCAGCACGTCGCCGCGCAGCTGGTCGTACGGCACGACCACCCAGCAGGCGCAGCCCCAGATGCACTCGCCGGCCATGCCCTCGAAGCGGATCGCCGGCTCGCTCAGCATCGGCCCGATGTCGATCAGCCAGGCGTGCTCGTTGAGCTTGTCCTCCCAGGACAGGGTGTCATAGACCTTCTGGCTGTCCCAGAACGCGATCAGGTCGGTCTTGGCCACGCCGGCCAGGATGATGTTGGCGTAGGCGGTCAGCGCGTCGAAGAACTCGTGGCTGTCGATCTGCATCGTGCTGTCCGAGTCCAGCAGGTAGTTCTCGGTCATCATCTTCTTGAAGCCGGCCTTCATCTCGTCGACGCCCATGTTGCGCGACGCCTGGATGAACACCTCGGCGTAGTTGGTCTTGAAGCCGTCCTTCAGGCCGCTGTACTGCGGCACGAAGTCGATCCACTGCGCGATCACCGAGTCCCACTTGCTCGGCGCCTCGCCCGGCAGAACCTGCACGCCAGGATGCGTCAGCTTGGCGACGTTGAACATCGTCCAGTTGCGCGACTTGCCGCTGACCGTCTCGTGCGGCGCGCCGGTCAGGCCGGACGGGCGCAGGGCGCGGAACAGGTCGCGGCCGTTGTCGACCACCGCGAAGCGCATGAAGCTGTCGGCGACGAAGCGGTTCGTCACCATCTCCTTGATGCTCTGGCGGATGTGCGCCTCGCCCGTGGTGGTGTAGGCCGTCAGGCGCTGCCAGCTCTGCTCGGGGTTGACCACGAAGAACCCGCCGGTGAACGGGCTGCGATACAGGTCGCCCCACACTGCGGTGACGCCCGCGTTCTTGTCGTCGTCGAGCATGCAGTCCAGGTCGTTGAGCGTGGTGTATAGCGCCGGGCTGTTCTTGTAGGTCTCCGGGTCACCGGAATGCGGCAGCTGGCCCACGCCGATCACCGGGATGCGGCGGCCGAACTTCACGTTGCTGAGGTGACGCGCGAGGTCGACCATCATGCCCGAGCCGGTGCCGCCCGCAAGGCTGAAGCACACGGTCACCAGCGACGGCAGGCCGGCCTTGTCGACGTGGGCGACGAACTTGCGCAGCGCCGCGTCCATCGGCCGGTCGCCGGCGTAGTAGGCGTTGGCGTAGATGCCCTTGGCGACCGCGCGCGGGAAGTGCGAGCCGGCCTCCGGCATCACGTACTTCTTCGGCACGTAGCTCTCGAAGTTCGGGTTCCAGTAGTAGCGCGGATACTCGAGCTTGAGGAACTCGCGGGTGCGGTTCATGCCCTCGAAGAACTCGTCCTTGCCCGGCACCGGCAGCGCGATCGCCTGGAACAGGAAGCGGTCCGTCGGGATGCCGCGGGACTCGAGACGCTTCACGAACGAGGCCGCGTAGTCCATCGCCAGGCCCATGTCCTGGTCGCCGATGTCGACGACCATCGCCGCGAAGGTAGCGCGCGGGTCCGCCAGGTGGTCCTCGATCTCGCCGGTGCGCAGCAGCGCCTCGACGTAGGCGGCACCGGTGCGGCCGATGCCGACCACGTGCATGCAGTGCGGGGCCTGGACCCCGGTCGCGCTGTGATAGAGGGAGGCTGACATGGATTACGTCCTTCTTGTCGTGATGATCGAACACAAGGCCAGTAAAGTCAGCACCTGACGGAAAACGTCTCGGTCGCGTCAAGAAAACCGAGATCCCGCAGTATGTGCGCCACCGATGTCGCGCGCTGGTTCGCAACATAGAGCATGTAGTCCTCGACGAAGAGGCCGGGATCGCGGGAGATCGTTCCCTCCTCGATCAGCGCCACGCCCTTCTCGAGATTGCTGCGGTCGAGCGCCACGGACCAGATCGGGGATTCGATGTGGATCGCCGCGTCGTCAACCCTAGCAATGTGGAGAAACTTGCCCCCGGCCACGGTGGGGACCATGAAGCCCTCGCCGTACTTCGCCTTCACCGCCGCCCAGTCAAGAGGCATCGCAGGCCCCCCGATCCAGGCAGCCCGGCAGCACGGCCCGCGCCGTGTCGCACGCGGCGCGGCACCCCCGCCGCGTCATGCCGCCTGCGCCTCGCCGCGCAGCGCCGCGAGCGGCACCGCAACCCAGCCGGAGCCGCCGAACAGGCTCGCCCCCGCCATGCCGTCGAGCTGCGTCGAGGGCTCGCTCAGCACGATGCCCCGCTCCAGCAGCAGCGAGTGCGCGAGACGCCGCTCGTCCGCGCCGCACGCCTCGTAGGCAGTGCGCGCCCGCCCGAACATCGCGAGGTCGGTCTTGCTGACGCGCGGCAGCACGAACTGCACGCTGCCGGCCGCACCGCCCCCCACCACCACGGGCGCCACCTCCGGCGACAGCGCCTGCTCCAGCGACGCGGCCGCCTCGGCGACGCCGGCCGCCTCCGGATCGGCCACCCGCATCTCGACGAACTCCGGCTCGTAGCCCGGCAGCAGCCCGAGATTCGCCGCAAGATCCGGCCCCGCCGCAAGCGGCCCCTCCATGTCGGCGTAGCCGAGCACGTGGATCCAGCGCGATCCCCACGGCGTGCGCGCCGCGGAATGCTGCGTGGACGGCGCCGCCACCCAGTTCAGCAGCCGCAGCATCTCCCACAGGTTTGCGCCGTTGCGCAGCGTCAGCAGCGAGGCGATCTCGCGCCGCACCCGGGCCTGCGCCGCCGCCAGGTCGCCGGTCGCGGCCCACACCGGCTGCTGCGGCACCAGAAGGAAGCCCGCGGTGAACGGGTTCTTGAACAAGTCGCCGCACGACAGCACGACGCCGCGGTTCTTGTCCTCGTCACCCAGGCAGTCGATCTCGTTCAGCAACGGGAACAGCTGCGCCCCGGTGTGCGCCTCTGCGTCGCCCTCGCACGGCGCGATGCCGATGCCGGTCACCAGCACGCGGCGGCCGAGGATCACGTTGGACAGGTGGCGCGCCACGTCCACCGCCATGCCGCTGCCGACGGAGCCGCCCATGCCGAACACGATGCACACCACCGCGTCGCCCGGCGCCGCGTCCAGGCTGGCCGCGAAACGTCGCAGCGCCATGGCCGCCGGACGCTCGCCGTCATAGTACGCCCGCCCGTACACCGCCTTCGCCAGCGCCCGCGACACCCCGGCGGCCGGCGCCGCCGCCTCCTCCCCCACCCAGGGCCGGTACTGCGGGTCCCACCGCGTCAGCGGTGACTCGAGCTGGAGGAACTCTCGGTAGCGCCCCAGGCTGTCGAGCAGCACGCCCGCCGGCGGCACGCCCAGCACCAGGCGTTCCACATGCGCGCGCCCTTGCGGGAACTTCGCCGCCAGCGAGGCCAGCGTGCCGCCCCCGGCCGCCTCCCCACCGGCGTCGCCGATGTCGATGGTCAGGGCGGTAAGGCGCGCGCCCTCGTTGCCGAGCAGGTCATCGGGCGCGTCGGCCAGGATCTGCTCCACGGCACGGCAGCCGGCGGTGCCGAGGCCGACGACGTGCACGCTGTACGGCAGGGCGGCGGCATCGGCGATGCGGTGGATGCCGCGCCGCAGCGCGTCGAGCTTGCGCTGCTGCAGCTTCGCTTCCGTCGTGCCGATCGCCGGCGTCGGCCGCCCGCGCAACAGATCGATGCCTGCCTGAGATGCCATCCACGCTCCTGCGAGAACGGTGTCGCCAGCGGCCAACGAGACAGGCCGCGCACGCCACGCGTGGGTAAAAACGCAAAACGCCCCTGTCTTCGCACGATGGTGCAAGAACAGGGGCGAAACATGCCGGTTTTAGAGGGCGGCCTCGGTGCCGCGACATCAGATGACAAGACTGCAAACGCGATGTCAACAACCATCTGGGCGCGCAGCGCCTGCCCTGGCAGGACATGGCCGCGAGGCCGGCCATGTCCTGCCAGGGCCCGCCCGCCTGGCGCGCCCGGCCGATCGCCTCAGCGACGCGTCGTGCGCTCGTTCGGCAGCCCTTCGATCGGGCACTCCTCCGTGCCCACCGTCGGCCGCGTGAAGCCTTCCACCATCTCGCGCGCCGCGTCGGGGTCGTTCACCCACTTGCCGTAGAACTCGAACGGGCACGCGGCCACGCCCTTGTCGCCGTCGCCGGAGTTGATCAGCCCCGTGTAGCCGCGGTGCAGCAGCTTGAAGAGATGGTTCTCCGACTGCATCGTCCGCCGCGCGTCGCGGATCATCGAGGTCGACAGCGCCGCATACTGGATGCCGTAGTCCTCCGTGCCGCACTCGCCCAGCGTGCGCCCGTCGAAGCCCACGATCGATGAGTGCCCGAAATAGGTGTACACCCCGTCCCAGCCCGACGCGTTGGCCACCGCGACGTAGCAGTTGTTCGCCCACGCCATCGCCTTGGCCATCAGGATCTGCTGCTCCTTGGCCGGATACATGTAGCCCTGGCAGCGCACGATCAGCTCCGCGCCGCGCATCGCGCAGTCGCGCCAGATCTCGGGGTAGTTGCCGTCGTCGCAGATGATCAGGCTGATCTTCATGCCCTTGGGCCCGTCGCTGACATACGTGCGGTTGCCCGGATACCAGCCCTCGATCGGCACCCACGGCATGATCTTGCGGTACTTCTGCACGATCTCGCCCTGGTCGTTCATCAGGATCAGGGTGTTGTACGGCGCCTTGTGCGGGTGCTCCTCGTGGCGCTCCCCGGTCAGCGAGAACACGCCCCACACCCGCGCGCTGCGGCACGCCTCGGCGAAGATCTCCGTCTCCTCGCCCGGCACCGACGACGCCGTGTCGTACATCTCCTGGCTGTCGTACATGATCCCGTGCGTCGAGTATTCGGGGAAGATCACCAGGTCCATCCCCGGCAGGCCGGACTTCATGCCGACCACCATCGCCGCGATCGCGCGCGCGTTCTCCCGCACCTCGGCACGCGTGTGCAGCCGTGGCATCTTGTAGTTCACCACGGCAACGCCGACGGTGTCCTTGCTGCTGCTGATGTCGCCGTGAAGCATCTCGGGATCTCCTGGCTCATGATGTTGGGGTCATCGTTCCCGCGCCCGGCCGTTCGCCCACGCAACCAAATCGACGGCCGAGCACGGGAGGAGGGCACCCGGCGCCTGCGGGAGCCCGGCCGGTGCGCCTGACACGAGTCAGGCCATGTCGTGGCGGGCCTCGTCGCCCCCCGGGCCGGCAACAGCGACGCCATCGCTGCACGGTGCAAACCATAGAAGCGGCGTTCTCCGGCCGTCAACGATTGGACGCGGCCGGCAGCGCATCAGCCAGAAAGGCCAGGGCTCTGCCCTGGACTCGCCACCGGAGGGAGCCGCCCGGGACCCAGCCTTCCTTAAGAAATGGATTCCAAAGGCTTGCCTTTGGCGGGGTCCAGGGGCAGCGCCCCTGGCCTTCCTTTCTCGATCCTGAACCGGGACACTCCCGCTCAGCCAGCCGGGTCGAGCCTCCGCCCCGCCCCCCGCGCGACACGCGTGCTGTTGCAGCCTCGTCACGATTCGGCCTGCCGAAGCCGGCGCACCCGGACCTTTCCTGCAACGAACTCGGCCAGGCTCCTGCTCGCGTGCCCCGTCCGGCCCGGCGTCCGTCGTCCGGTGCGGCGCGCGCGCCGCGATTCTGCCTGGCGAAGCGACGGCACCGGCACCGCCATGCCGGAGCGCCAGGAACGGCATGGAAAAAGGCAGGATAGAACGAACGGTCTGTCTGGCCCGGCTCTTGCGTGGCACCCTGCGACGCGGGCGACCCGGCAGGACATTGGAGCGCGATGACGGAGCGCGGGGCGACAAGGCAGGCGTGGATGGTGAGCGAGGTGCGCAGGTGCCTCGATGCCAGCCTCGCCGCCGGGTGCTACACGCCCGGCCTGCTCGCCGAGGTGACCCGCCTGTTCGCCGCCCGCGGCTACAACCTGCACGAGGTGTTCGACGAGATCGCCATCCTGGAGGGCACCAGCCCGCGCCCGAGCCGCACGCCCCCGGCCACCGAGCTCGACGGTCCGCTGCGCGGCCTGTGGCACAAGCACCACCAGCAGGTGCTGTTCCCCGGCCCCGGCCCGTGCAGCCGCTTCATCGTGTTCCGCCGGCTGCCCGGCGGCGCCAACGCCTACCTCGCGCTCGGCTGCCCCGACGAGCGCGCGAGCCTCGAATCCAGGCTGGCCGCCTACACCCTGGTGCCCGGCCGGCAGAGCGGGGAGCCAGGTCGAGGCTCTGTCTCAACCCCTGATACCGGCGGCCGGTCTCCCTGACCGATCAGAAACAGGAAGGCCAGGGGCTCTGCTCCCATGTCCGAACGCAAGGACTCCGCCGAAGGCAAGGCGTCGGAGTCCACTTCCTAAGTCAAGCCGGTCCAGGGGCGGCTCGCCCCTGGCGGGTCTGGGCAGAGCCCTGCCTTGCTTGCCTCGACAGGCCAGGGTCTTTGGCCGTTGGTATGACACCCGCTCGCCCCTGGCAGGTGCAGGCGGCCCGGCCAAAAACTCCGCCCGCCCGCCCGGGCCATCGGGACGGCAGGACCCGGCACCGCCAGCCTGAAACCCCGGCCCCCGCGCCGGTGACGCCGCGCCCGCGCCGCGCCATATCGCCTGCCAACCAGCCGGAGAACACCATGGCCTACGACTACGACCTGTTCGTGATTGGCGGCGGCTCCGGCGGCGTGCGCTGCGCCCGCATCGCCGCCGGCCACGGCGCCCGCGTCGCCATCGCGGAGGAACGCTTCTGGGGCGGCACCTGCGTCAACGTCGGCTGCGTGCCGAAGAAGCTCATGGTGCAGGCCTCCGAGTACGGCGCCATGGCCGAGGACTCCCGCGCCTTCGGCTGGGACGCCCGCCGCGCCGCCTTCGACTGGCCCACCCTGATCGCCAACAAGGACCGCGAGATCGCCCGCCTGAACTCGGTCTACGTCGCGATGCTGGAGAAGGCCGGCGTCGCCGTCCACGAGCACCGCGCTACCCTGACCGGCCCCAACACCCTCGACGTCGGCGGACGCGTCGTCACCGCCGAGCGCATCGTGGTCGCCGTCGGCGGTCACCCCGTCTTCCCCCACGACACCCCAGGCTGCGAGTTCGGCATCGTTTCCGACCAGGCCTTCGAGCTGCCCGAGCTGCCCGCCCGCGTCGTCATGGTCGGCGGCGGCTACATCGGCGTCGAGTTCGCCGGCATCTTCGCGGGCCTCGGCGCCGAGGTGCACCTCGTCTACCGCCAGCACCTCCCGCTCGGCGGCTTCGACGGCGAGATCCGCGAGGCCCTCGCCGAGGCGCTGACCGCCCAGGGCGTCGTGCTGCACCCGACCACCACGATCGAGCGCATCGAGGCCGCCGGCCCCACCGGCTCGCAGCGCCGCGTCACCCTCAAGGGCGGCGCCACCCTGGACACCGACCTGGTGTTCTTCGCCATCGGCCGCGTCCCCAACACGAAAGGCCTCGGCCTGGACGCCGCCGGCGTGGCGCTCGACCCGAAGGGCGCCGTCGTCGTCGACGCGCACGCCCGCAGCAGCGCGCCCTCCGTGTTCGCGATCGGCGACGTGTCCAACACGGTGAACCTCACCCCTGTCGCCATCGCCGAGGGCCACGCCCTGGCCGACCGCCTGTTCGGCACCGCCCCGCCCCGCCGCTGGTCGTTCGACGCCATCCCCACCGCCGTGTTCAGCCATCCCCCCATCGGCACCGTCGGCCTGACGGAGGACGACGCGGCGAAGCGCGGCCCGGTCGACATCTACACCACCCGCTTCACCCCGATGCGCCACGCCATGAGCGGCCGCCAGGGCCATCGCGCCCTGATGAAGCTCGTCGTCGACCAGCCCAGCCAGCGCATCCTCGGCGCCCACATGATCGGCGACGACGCCCCGGAGATGATGCAGGGCATCGGCATCGCCATCACCGCCGGCGCCACCAAGGCCCACTTCGACCAGACCGTCGGCATCCACCCCACCGGCGCGGAGGAATGGGTCACCATGCGCAGCCGCACCCGGGAGGCGGGGCTGCAGAAGGCAGCGGAGTAGCAAGGCCAGGGCTCTGCCCTGGACCCGCTGGGGGCGAGCGCCCCCAGACCCGCACACACAAGGAAAAGCGGGAGGTGCCGCCGACCCCAGTCGAGGTTTCCAAAGGCTTGCCTTTGGCGGGGTCCAGGGGCAGAGCCCCTGGCCTTGCTTCCCTGCGCTCCAGCCCCGCACGCATCGCGCTGGCGTTCCCTCCCGGAACTGCGGATAACCCTCGGCTTTTCCGGGCGGCCGCTGGAGTGCGCGCGATGACGACCCACGACACACGCGACTGGACGCCGCAGGGCTGGCGCGACCGCCCGGTGCAGCAGATGCCGGCCTACCCCGACGCCGCCGCCCTGCACGCGGTCGAGCAGCGCCTGCACGCCTACCCGCCGCTGGTGTTCGCCGGCGAGGCCCGCACCCTGCGCGACCAGCTCGCGCTCGCCGCCGAAGGCCGCGCCTTCGTGCTGCAGGGCGGCGACTGCGCAGAGAGCTTCTCCCAGTACACCGGCAACGTGATCCGCGACACCTTCAGCGTCATGCTGCAGATGGCCGTCGTCCTGACCTTCGGCGCCAAGGTCCCGGTCATCAAGCTCGGCCGCATGGGCGGCCAGTACGCCAAGCCCCGCTCGTCGGACACCGAAACCATCGGCGACGACACCCTCCCCAGCTACCGCGGCGACATCATCAACGGCCCGGAGTTCACCGCCGCCGACCGCATCCCCGACCCGCTGCGCATGGAGCGCGCCTACTTCCAGTCCGCCGGAACCCTGAACCTGCTGCGCGCCTTCGCCACCGGCGGCTACGCGGACCTGCACGAGGTGCACCGCTGGAACCTCGACTTCGTGGAGCGCTCCCCGCTCGCCGAGCGCTACCGCGACCTGTCGTCGCGCATCGACGAGACCCTCGGCTTCATGGCCGCCTGCGGCATGAGCGCCCTGCCGCAGGTGCGCGAGACCGCGTTCCACACCAGCCACGAGGCCCTGCTGCTGCCCTACGAGCAGGCGCTCACCCGCATCGACTCCACCACCGGCGACTGGTACTGCTGCTCCGCCCACTTCCTGTGGATCGGCGACCGCACCCGCCAGCCCGACGGCGCCCACGTCGAGTTCCTGCGCGGCGTGCGCAACCCCGTCGGCCTCAAGGTCGGCCCCACCACAACCGCCGACGACCTGCTGCGCCTGCTCGACATCCTCAACCCCGACGACGAGCCCGGCCGCCTCACCCTCATCAGCCGCATGGGCGCCGACAAGGTCCACGCGAAGCTGCCGCCCCTGCTGCGCGCCGTGCAGCGTGACGGCCGCCGCACCGCCTGGCTGTGCGACCCGATGCACGGCAACACCGTCAGCACGCCCGCCAACGTCAAGACCCGCTCCTTCGACCGCATCCTCGCCGAGGTCCGCGGCTTCTTCGACGTACACGCAGCGGAAGGCGCCCGCCCCGGCGGCGTCCACGTCGAGATGACTGGCCTGCCGGTGACCGAGTGCGTCGGCGGCGCCCACCGCCTCACCGAGGCCGACCTCGGCGGCCGCTACGAGACCTTCTGCGACCCCCGCCTCAACGCGGAGCAGTCCCTGGAGCTGGCCTTCCTGGTCGCCGAGGAGCTCAAGACCCGCCGCGACGCCACCCCGGACCTCGCCGCCGCGCAGTGACTGCCGCGCCTGCCCTCGGGGGTGAGGAAGCAAGAAAGGTTGAGGCTCTGCCTCAAACTCCGCCAGGGGGAAGCCCCCCTGGACCGGCTTGACTTAGGGTGTGGGATCAAAGGGCCTCACGGCCCTTTGCGGGTCCGGGCGGCGCTGCCCTGTCCGGCGCTCCCGCACGCCAAGCCTTGGCTTCCGCCCCGATCGCGCGCATCTCCCGCCCGGCAACAACGCGGGACCACGGCGATGACAGACACCCCCACACGGGACGCAGTGCGCTGAGCGGCGAGGCGCCCCCCGCGGGCGACACGCCGCCCCCGGCAGGCTGGCGCGTGCGCATCCTCGACCTGTCCGGCGGCGCCGAGGAGGGCATCACCGAGGAGGTCCCCGGCTTCGCGGACCTGGAGCACGCCAACGCCTTCGCCCGCGCCTACGTGCGCGACAGCGTCGAGCGTTGCCGCTCTCCCGGCCTGTCCGCGCGCGAGGTGATGGAGGTCTGGCTGCAGTTCGGCGAGGACGCCCTCGTGGTCGACGCCGGCGAGGACGGCTGGCGCTCCGCCACCGAGATCGCCGGCTTCGCCGAGCACCGCGCGCGCCGCCCCGACCGCGACTGGCGCGCGCTCGACCCCCGCACCGGCGACGACGCGGACCTTGACGACGACGCCTCCGACGAAGGCGACCCGGCATGAGGCTCCGCTTCGCCCCCAGCCCGACCGGCCTGCTCCACGTCGGCAACCTGCGCACCGCGCTCGCGAACTACCTGTTCGCCCGCCGCCACGGCGGCCGCTTCGCCCTGCGCATCGATGACACCGACGCCGCCCGCTCCCGCCCGGAATACGCCGAGGCGATCGAGCACGACCTGCGCTGGCTCGGCCTGCACTGGGACAGCCTGCACCGCCAGTCCGACCGCCTCCCCCGCTACGCCGCCGCGGCGGAGACCCTGAAGGCCTCCGGCCGCCTCTACCCCTGCTTCGAAAGCGAGGACGAGCTGCGCTCCAAGCGCGAGCAGCGCCTGCGCCTCGGCAAGCCCCCGCTCTACGACCGCGCCATGCTCCGCCTCACCCCCGCCCAGCGCACCACCGCGGAAGCCGGCGGTAAGCGCCCGTACTGGCGCTTTCTCCTCTCCGCCCGCACCATCGCCTGGGACGACCTCGTCCTCGGCGAGCGCCAGGTGAAGCTCACCGCGATGTCCGACCCGGTGATGATCCGCGCCGACGGCACGCCCCTGTACGGCTTCACCTCCGTGGTCGACGACCTTGACGAGGGCACCACCCACGTCCTGCGCGGCGAGGACCACGTCAGCAACACCGGCCTCCAGGTCGACCTGTGGGACGCCCTCGTCACCGACCCCGACCGCATCGTCCGCTTCGGCCACCTGCCGCTGCTGCTCGACGGCGCCGGCGACAAGCTGTCCAAGCGCGCGGAAAGCGTCTCCGTGCGCAGCCTGCGCAACGACGGCATCCTCCCCGAGGCCATCACCGGCATGCTCGCCCGCCTCGGCACCCCCGACGCCCCCGACGCCCTGCCGCTCGCAACCCTGGCGGAAGGCTTCGACCCCCGCCGCTTCAGCCACGGCCCCGCCCGCTTCGACCTCGCCCAGCTCCTCGGCGTCAACGCCCGCGCCCTGCACGCCCTGCCGTTCGATGCCGTGCGCGACCGCCTCCCCGACGGCGCCACCGAACCCTTCTGGCTCGCCGTCCGCCCCAACCTGGAGCTGCTCACCGAGGCCCGCCTGTGGTGGGACGTCGTCGCCGGCGACATCGTCGCTCCCCTGCTGGAGGAGGACGCCGGCTTCCTGCGCCAGGCGCTGGACACCCTCCCGGAACAGCCCTGGGACGCCGCCACCTGGTCCGCCTGGACCGCCGCCCTCAAGACGGCGAGCGGCCGCAAGGGCAGGGCGCTGTTCCATCCCTTGCGCCTCGCCCTCACCGGCGAGGAGAAGGGCCCTGAGCTGGCCGCACTGCTGCCGCTGATGGGCCGCCCCCGCGTCGCCGAACGGCTCAGGGCGGCGGCCTAGAAAGCAGACCGGATCGAGGCTCTGCCTCAAGCCCCGCCAAAGGCTCGCCTTCGGAAACGCGGCGCATCGGGGCGGGTGGAAGACCGCCCGGGTCTCCCAAAGGAGCGATGCGCCACGGTGGACGAGTGCAACGCGCTCGAACGAAGGGAACACGGTCGCCACACGGGACCGCGGCGCAGGGCACGCGGAAGCGAATCCGGAGGCTCACCTGATCTTCGAACAGGCCCATGCCGGTGGATCACCCCACCGCGAACATCTGTCGCATGCAGGCCTGGGAAGCGGACCGGAACGCCGGCATCGCTTCAA
>CAXSFU010000011.1:0-71787 GCA_964236695.1 uncultured Acetobacteraceae bacterium
TTCCAACGATCCAAGCGGATCGTCGGAACCTTTGGCCACCTTCGCCTGGCGGGTCCAGGGCAGAGCCCTGGCCTTCCTGGCCGAGCCGCCACCCGACCTTGCGTCCCGCCTCCCGCCATGCTGCAAGCGTCCATGGAACAGGACCTCGCCCAACTCCCCCTGACCCAGGATCGCGTGCTGATCCTCGACTTCGGCAGCCAGGTGACCCAGCTCATCGCCCGCCGCGTGCGCGAAAGCGGCGTCTACTGCGAGATCTGGCCCTACGACGCCATCGCGGACCGCATCGCCGCCTTCGCCCCCCGCGCCATCATCCTCTCCGGCGGCCCCGCCAGCGTGGTCGACGAGGGCTCGCCCCGCGTGGTCCCGGAGGTGTTCACCGCCGGCCTGCCGGTGCTCGGCATCTGCTACGGCCAGCAGCTCATGTGCGAGCAGCTCGGCGGCTCGGTGGAGAAGTCCGACCTGCACGAGTTCGGCCGCGCGGTCGTCGACATCGTCGCCGACTGCGCCCTGTTCACCGACGCCTGGCGCACCGGCGGGCGCGAGCAGGTCTGGATGAGCCACGCCGACCGCGTCTCGCGCCTGCCCGACGGCTTCCACCCCGTCGCCACCAGCCACGGCGCCCCGTTCGCGGTGATCGCCGACGAGGCGCGCCGCTTCTACGGCGTGCAGTTCCACCCCGAGGTCGCCCACACCCCGCACGGCGCCCAGCTCCTGCGCCGCTTCACCCACGGCGTCGCCGGCTGTGCCGGCACCTGGACCATGGCCGGCTTCCGCGCGGCCGAGATCGCGCGCATCCGCGCCCAGGTCGGCACCGGCCGCGTGGTCTGCGGCCTGTCCGGCGGCGTGGACTCCTCCGTCGCCGCAGTGCTGATCCACGAGGCGATCGGCGAGCAGCTCACCTGCATCTTCGTCGACCACGGCCTGCTGCGCGCCGGCGAGGCCGACCAGGTGATCGCCACCTTCCGCGACCGCTTCAACATCCGCCTCGTCCACCGCGACGCCTCCGACCTGTTCCTCGGCCAGCTCGCCGGCGTCACCGACCCGGAGCAGAAGCGCAAGACCATCGGCCGCCTGTTCATCGAGGTGTTCGACGAGGAAGCGACCAAGCTCGGCGGCGCCGACTTCCTCGCCCAGGGCACGCTCTACCCCGACGTGATCGAGAGCATCAGCTTCACCGGCGGACCCTCGGTCACCATCAAGTCGCACCACAACGTCGGCGGCCTGCCGGAGCGGATGCGCATGAAGCTCGTCGAGCCGCTGCGCGAGCTGTTCAAGGACGAGGTCCGCGTCCTCGGCCGCGAGCTGGGCCTCGCCCACGACATCGTCGGCCGCCACCCGTTCCCCGGCCCTGGCCTCGCGATCCGCATCCCCGGCGAGGTGACGCGCGAGCGCGTGCAGATCCTGCAGCGCGCCGACGCGATCTTCCTCGAGGAGATCCGCATGGCCGGCCTGTACGACGCGATCTGGCAGGCGTTCGCGGTGCTCCTGCCGGTGCGCAGCGTCGGCGTCATGGGCGACGGCCGCACCTACGACAACGTCTGCGCGCTTCGCGCCGTGACCAGCAGCGACGGCATGACCGCGGAGATCTACCCGTTCGACATGGGCTTCCTGAGCCGCGTCTGCGGCCGCATCGTCGGCGAGGTCCGCGGCATCAACCGCGTGACCTACGACATCACCAGCAAGCCGCCCGGGACGATCGAGTGGGAGTGAAGAAAGGCCAGGGCTCTGCCCCATGCTTCAGCCGGGGACCCGCAAAGGGTCCGAGGACCCTTTGATCCCTGACCCAGGGAGGCCGGTCCAGGGGCGGCTCGCCCCTGGCGGGTCTGGGCAGAGCCCAGCCTTGCTTCCCCTGTGCATCCGCTCCCGGCGCCCCATTCTCCCGCCATGCCCCGGCCCGAGAACACGCCCATGACCCAGACCCCCGCCCCACCCCTCGGCCCGCAGCCCGACGAGTTCTACATCCCCGCCACCGTCTCGCTGCAGGAGCGCCGCACCCGCACGCTGAAGAGCGGCGACACCTTCGCCGTGTTCGACGCCGCCGGCGACGTGCTCGGCGGCCAGGGCAGTTCGGACGGCGTCTACCACCGCGACACCCGCCACCTGTCGCGGCTCGACATGCTGGTCGGCGGCGAGCGCCCGATGCTGCTGTCCTCCATCCTGCGCGACGACAACGCCGAGCTGACCTGCGACCTCGCCAACCCCGACCTGTACGACGGCGCCCGCCTGATCCTCGAGCACGACCTGCTGCACATCCGCCGCTCGCGCTTCCTGTGGCAGGCCGCCTGCCACGAGCGGCTGTCGGTGCGCTCCTACGCCGAGACCGCCACCACCGTGCGGATCGAGCTGCGCTTCGACGCCGACTTCTCCGACCTGTTCGAGGCGCGTGGCATGACCCGCCCCCGCCGCGGCGAGCGACTCGACCCCGAGGTCGGCCCCGACACCGTCGTGCTCGCCTACCGCGGCCTGGACGACGCCCGCCGCAGCACCCGCCTCCGCTTCGACCCGGCGCCCACGCTTCTGGAGGCCGGCCGCGCGGTGTTCGACCTCGCCGTCCCCGCGCACGGCCGCTGCGTGGTGTTCATGGAGATCGACTGCGACGACGCGCCGGCCGCCCAGCCGCCGCGCGAGCGTTTCCTGCGCGCCCTGCTGGAAAGCCGCCGCCGCCTGCGGCGCGAAAGCAGCCGCGCCGCCGCCGTCGACACCTCCAACGAGATCTTCAACGAGGCGATGCGCCGCTCGATCTGCGACCTCTACATGCTGGTCACCGACAAGCCGGGCGGCCCCTACCCCTACGCCGGCGTGCCCTGGTTCAGCACCGCCTTCGGCCGCGACGCCCTGATCACCGCCCTGCACACCCTGTGGCTCGACCCCGAGATCGCCCGCGGCGTGCTCGCCTACCTGTCCGCCCACCAGGCCACGACGATCGACCCGCTCGCCGACGCCGAGCCGGGCAAGATCCTGCACGAGGTGCGCCACGGCGAGATGGCGGTGCTGCGCGAGGTGCCGTTCCGCCACTACTACGGCAGCGTGGACAGCACGCCGCTGTTCGTCATGCTCGCCGGCGCCTACGTCGGGCGCACCGCCGACCTCGCCACCGCCGCCTCGCTGTGGCCGCACATCCAGGCAGCCCTCGCCTGGATCGACACCTACGGCGACCGCGACGGCGACGGCTTCGTCGAGTACCACCGCCAGACCAAGGAGGGCCTCGCCAACCAGGGCTGGAAGGACAGCTACGACTCGATCTTCCACGCCGACGGCACGCTGGCCGAAGGCCCGATCGCGCTCTGCGAGGTCCAGGGCTACGCCTACGCCGCCCGCCGCGCCGCCGCCGACGTCGCGCGCCGCCTCGGCCACCACGCGGAGGCCGCAACGCTCGACGCCGCCGCCGACACCCTGCGCGAGCGCTTCGAGGCCGCGTTCTGGTGCGAGGAGATCGGCACCTACGCCATCGCGCTCGACGGCGCCAAGCGCCCCTGCCGCGTGCGCGCCTCCAACGCCGGCCACCTGCTGCTCACCGGCCTCGCATCGCCCGAGCACGGCCAGCGCGTCGCCGAAGGCCTGATGGACGCCTCGTTCTTCTCCGGCTGGGGCATCCGCACGATCGCGCAGGGCGAGGCGCGCTACAACCCGATGAGCTACCACAACGGCTCGGTGTGGCCGCACGACAACGCCCTGATGGCGATGGGCCTCGCCCGCTACGGCTGCAAGGCGGACGCCGCCCGCCTGTTCGACGCCCTGTTCGGCGCCTGCCAGACCCTGGAGCTGCGCCGCCTGCCCGAGCTGTTCTGCGGCCTGCCCCGCCGCCGGGCGCAGGGCCCCACCGCCTACCCCGTCGCCTGCTCGCCCCAGGCCTGGGCCGCCACCGCGCTGCCCGCCATGCTCGCCGCCTGCCTCGGCCTCGCCTTCGACCCCGGACGCCGCGAGGTCCGCTTCGACCGCCCCGTGCTGCCAGAGTGCCTGCCCGAGGTGACCCTGCACAACCTGTCCGCCGGCGATGCCCGCGTCAGCGTCAGGCTGCGCCGCACCGGGAACGAGGTCGCGCTCAACGTCCTGTCGCGCACCGGGGACGCGCACGTCACCATGACGACGTAGCGCCCGTCACGGCCTCGCCGGCCTCGATGGTCCGCGCCACCGCAGGAAGAAAGCATGTTCTTTCTTGAAAGAAAGAACCAAAGAACTTTTGCAAATTAGACTCCTGAGCCGCCCGCGCGCCCGGAACCCCATGTGCAAAGTCTTTTTGCTTCTTTTTCTTCAGAAAAAGAAGATTCTCGCCTTCCTGCCCGAAGCCGCAGGCTGCCACAAGCTTCGCAAGAAACCCTCGGAATGCCGCCTACGCCGCGACGGTCGCCGCCAGGGCCTCGACCGGATGGCCGAGGTAGTGCGACAGCACCTCCGCCGGCGCCCCGTCCTCGCGGACCCGCCCGTGGTCCATCCAGATCACCCGGGTGCACCATTCCATCATGATCGCCGGCTGGTGCGACGACAGCACCAGGATGTCCGCCCCGCGCACCACGCTTTCCAGCCGCGCCCGTGCCTTGGCCAGGAAGTCCGCGTCGCCCGCCAGGAACCACTCGTCCATCAGCAGCACCTCCGGGCTCACCGCCGTCGCCATCGCGAAGCCCAGGCGCACGACCATGCCCGAGCTGTAGAACCGCACCGGAAGGTCCATGAACTCGCCGAGCGACGCGAACTCCGCGACATCCTCCTCGAGCAGACGGGTCTGCGCACGGCTGTAGCCGTTGTACAGGCCGCGCAGCATGATGTTCTCGCGCCCGGTCAGCTCCATGTTCATGCCGAGGTTGGGGTCGAGCATCGCGGTGACCACGCCGTCCACCTGCACGCGGCCGACCACCGGCTCGTAGATCCCCGCCATCGTGCGCAGAAGCGTGGTCTTCCCCGCGCCGTTGCCGCCGACCAAGCCGAGCCGGTCGCCGCGGCCGAGGCGCAGCGACACGTCGCGCAGCGCCTGCACCACGACGCGCTTCTGCCGGTCCTCGCCGAGTCGGCCCGACGCCGCCGCGAACACCGTCTTCTTCAGCGAGCGCGAGCTGCCGTGGTAGAGCGGGAAGTCGACCGACAGGTTGTCGATGCTGACCGAGCTCATGGCGCCGCCCGATGGCCAGCCAGGCCCCGCCCGCCGTCCGGCCCGCCGCACCGGCCCGCCGCCCTCATATCCAGAACGCCAGGCGCGAGCGCACGCGGGCGAACACCAGCCACGCCGCCGCCCACAGCAGCACGCTGAACCCCAGCGCCGAGCTCCAGGCGAGTGCCGACGGCGCCTGCGACAGCAGCGGGCCGCGCACCACCTCGAGCAGCCCGTCGAACGGGTTGAGCGGCAGCCACCAGCCGCGCGCGCCGAGCTGCTCCGGCTTCCACACCACAGGCGTGATGTAGAACGCGATCTGCACGACCGAGCCCACGATCGGCGGGATGTCGCGGAAGCGCGAGCACAGCGTGCCCAGCAGCAGGCAGGACGCGAACGCGTCGACCAGCCACAGCAGCAGCCCCGGCAGCGCCATCAGCGCCTCGGCGCCCGGCAGCAGCCCGTAGATCGCGAACACGACCACGAACACCACCACGTTGTGCGCCAGGATCAGCACGTTGCGCACCACCACCCGGATCGCCTGCAGGAAGAACGGCATCCGCACCGAGCGGATGGTGCCCTCCGCCTGGGTGAAGGCGGCGCAGGCGTCGCCAATCAACGCGCCGATCGCGTTCCACATCACCAGCGACACCGCGAGGAACGGCAGGAACTCGCGCAGGTTCATGGAGAACAGCGTGCCGTAGACCGCGCCGAGCGCGCCCACCATCACCCCGGTCGACAGCGTCAGCCAGAACGGCCCCAGGATCGAGCCGCGGTAGCGCAGCTTGATGTCGAGCCACCCCAGCGTCACCGCGAGCCGCCACAGCCGCACCCCGTCGGCCACGTCGCGCGCCGCAAGGCGGTCGCGCGCACGGCGGGTGGAGACGGCCTGCATGTCGAGGTGGGAACCCACCAGGGACTGGGCCGGATGATCGAGGGTGACGCTCATGGCGGGTCGCGGATACTCCTTCGCGCCCTGGCAGGCAACGCCGCCGGCGTAAGGGCAGGCAACGCCGTCGCCCCGCCCGGCCGTGTCGCTCTCGCCATGGTGCGCCGCCCGGCCGGCGGCCACGCCAGCTTCGTGTTGCCTCGATCCTCGGCCGCCTGTAAGGGGTTAGGCAGAGTTTCTGACGGACCACGTGAGCGGCGGCCACCCCGGCCGGCGCAACCGGCCGCACCCCGCGCAGGGACTGCGGCCGTCCCTCGCGCGGCCGCGCAGTCTCGCCATGACGGAGGCTTCCGCCGGATGTCCAGCCCGCCCCCCGCCGACGCCGCCCTGTCCCGTCCGACCGCGCATCCGGCGGTTCCTCGGAGTCCGGCGGCGCAGGCCCCGGCCCTCGCCCGCCTGCGGCTGCTCGGCGCCGCCGGCACCCTGGCCCTGCTTTCCGCCTGCGCCAGCCACGCCCCGGTGCAGTTGTCCGAGACCCAGGAGGCGGCGCAGTACGCCGCCCACGCCCGCAGCGACTACTCCCCGCCCGGCCCGCCGGAGGACCCCTGGGGCCCCTACATCACCGAGGCGTCCACCCGCTTCGACGTGCCCGACCGCTGGATCCGCGAGGTGATGCGCGTCGAATCCGGCGGCCGCCTCTACCACAACGACACGCTGGTCACCTCGCCGGTCGGCGCCATGGGCCTGATGCAGGTGATGCCCGCGACCTTCGACGACATGCGCGGCCAGTTCCAGGGCATCGGCGACGACCCGTACGACCCGCACAACTCCATCCTCGCCGGCACCGCCTACATCCGGCAGATGTACGACGTGTACGGCTCGCCCGGCTTCCTCGCGGCCTACAACGCCGGCCCCGGCAACCTCGACGCCTACCTCACCCGCGGCCGCCGCCTGCCGGCAGAGACCCGGCGCTACGTCGCGATGATCGCGCCCTACATCCGCGACTCCAGCCCGAACAACCGCAGCCAGGCCGACATGCTGGCGATGAACCACGTGACGGCCGCCCCCGAGCCCACCGAGGTCGCCGACGCCGGCGAGGACGACTCCCCCCCGGTGCGGGCGCCGCGGCCGGCGCTGGTGGCCCGCAACGAGCGCCCCGCCGAGTCGCGCCCGGAGCGCCAGTATGCTGCCCGCCAGCCCACCGGGCGCAGCGAGCGCCAGGCTGAGCGGGCGTCCGACCGCGACCGGCTGCCAGAGCCGCCGGCCTGGTCCGGCTTCGCCGCGCGGCCGGCGCAGGTCGCCTCCGCCCGCGCGCCGCACGGCGGCTTCGCCCGCGTCGCCGCCGCGCCGAGCTTCCAGACCGCCTCCTACGCCGCGCACCACGAGGGCGTGCGGCTGTTCACCCCCGCGATGGCGGAGGCGATGCCGCGCGCGGCAGGCGGCGCCGGCAACTGGGCGATCCAGGTCGGCGCCTACGGCAACCAGGGCCAGGCCAGCGCCGCCGCCGGCCAGGCCCGCGCCGCCGCCCGGCTCGGCCAGGCCCGCCCCGCGGTCGCCGGCGTCCGCGAGGCCAGCGGCACGCTCTACCGCGCCCGCGTCACCGGCCTGTCGCGCGAGGGCGCCATGCACGCCTGCGAGAAGCTGGCCCATAGCCACGGCAACTGCATGGTCGTCTCGCCCGCCAGCCAGTCCTGAAACGACCCGTGCAGGCGTCATCCCGCCCGCGCGGCAGCGGGACGGCCGCGCCGGGGCTCTGCCCCGCGCCCGCCGACCCGCATCTTTGAAATCATCCTGACGGCAGGCCACGCTGCCGCGGCAGGGCAGGGGCCGGCCAGGCGCCATCGCGCGTCGGCCTGGATTCACGGCGTCCGCTGTGCTTCCTGCTCGCAAGGGTTGCAGGGAGACGGCGTTTGCGCATAGCGGTCATCGGCGGCGGCTACGTCGGCCTGGTCTCAGGGGCCTGCTTCGCCAATCTCGGCATCGCGGTTACCGTGGTCGAGGCCGACCCTGGCCGTCTCGACGCCCTGCAGCACGGCCGCATCCCGATCTACGAGCCGGGCCTCGACAAGCTGGTCGCCGACAACGTCGCCGCCGGCCGCCTCGGCTTTACCGGCGGGATCGCGTCCGGCATCGACGGCGCCGAGGTGGTGTTCATCGCCGTCGGCACCCCCTCGCGCCGCGGCGACGGCCACGCCGACACCTCCTACGTCTACGCCGCCGTCGAGCAGGTCGCGCGCGCTGCCACCGGCTACGTGGTGATCGCCACCAAGAGCACCGTGCCCGTCGGCACCGGCCGCCGCGTCGCCCAGATCGCGCGCGACGCCAACCCCACGCTCGACTTCGACGTCGCCTCCAACCCCGAGTTCCTTCGCGAGGGCTCCGCGATCGGCGACTTCCAGCGCCCGGACCGCGTGGTGATCGGCACCGAGTCCGAGCGCGCCCGCGAGGTCATGCGCCGCCTCTACCGCCCGCTCTACCTGATCGAGACGCCGATCCTGTTCACCGGCCTGGAGACGGCGGAGCTGATCAAGTATGCCGCCAACTCGTTCCTCGCGATGAAGATCACCTTCATCAACGAGATGGCCGACCTGTGCGAGAAGGTCGGCGCCGACGTGCACGACGTCAGCCGCGGCATCGGCCTGGACGGCCGCATCGGCCGCAAGTTCCTCCACCCCGGCCCCGGCTACGGCGGCTCCTGCTTCCCCAAGGACACCCTGGCGCTGATGCGCATCGCCCAGGACCACGGCGCCCCCTCGCGCCTGGTGGAGGCGACCGTCGGCGTGAACGACGCCCGCAAGTCGTCCATGGCCGCGCGCGTGGTCAAGGCCTGCGGCGGCTCCGTGCACGGCAGGACGGTCGCCGTGCTCGGCCTGACATTCAAGCCCGAGACCGACGACATGCGCGACGCCCCCTCGGTGCCGATCGTCGGCCGCCTGGTCGAGGCCGGCGCGCACGTCCGGGTGTTCGACCCCGTCGGCATGGAGGCCGCCCGTCCGATGCTCCCCCCCGAGGTCGCCTACTGCACCGCCGCCCTCGACGCGGCCCAGGGCGCCGACGCCCTGGTGGTGGTCACCGAATGGGGCGAGTTCCGCGCCCTGGCCCCGCAGGCATTGGCCATCGCCATGGCCGGCCGCGTCGTCGTCGACCTGCGCAACGTGTTCGACCCGCAGGCCCTGCGCGACGCCGGCTTCGACTACACCGGAATCGGGCGGCGATAGAGGCTGCCGCGGACCTTCGCGTAGCCAGGAAGGCAAGGCCCTTCTTTTTCTGAAGAAAAAGAAGCAAAAAGACTTTTGCACATGGGATTCCGGGCGCGCGGGCGACCCCGGACCCAATGAGCAAAAGTTCTTTGGTTCTTTCTTTCAAGAAAGAACACGCTTTCTTCTCGCCACGGCGCACCGGCCTGGCCCGCCTGGCCCATGACAGCCACCGGCCCGGCCCCGCGCCATCATCTCCCCCGACCCGAAGAGCTTGGCACGCCGATCGCGGCCGCAAGGCCGGCACAGTCGGGATGAGGCCGATCCGCCACACCCGCGCTGCCCCCACGCCATTCGTGCGGCAACCCGCGCCGGAGCGGGGCGCTGTGCAGTCATGCCGCCGCGATGGACGCGGCCGCCTGCACGGGAATGCCGCATGCCCCAGTTCGACGCCACCATCAAGCACATCAAGGACGGCCTGAAGGGCTTCACCATCGCCGCCGCGACCAAGAACATCGAGGGCTGGGAGGCCACGCTCGAGAAGCTCGACTTGCCGGCCGCCAAGACGATCGTCAAAGACCTCGAGAACCTCAAGAAGCACCTGCACGCCGAGCCGATCCACGCCGAGCAGGTCAAGAAGCTCGTGCTGAAGCTCGGCAAGGAGACGGTCGCGATCGCCGGCAAGTCCGACAGCAAGAACGCCGAGAAGATCAAGGCGCTCGGCGAGGCGCTGACCGAGGCCGCCGAGTCCGCCGACACCGGCGAGGGCGAGGCGAAGTCTGAGCCGAAGTCCGGAGCGTCGAAGAGCGGCGAGGGCGAGCTGCACGGCGCCGCGAAGGCGGCGCACGAGGCGAAGGCGGAGAAGGAAGAGAAGCCCGCGAAGAAGTAGGGCGGCGCGCCGGGCCCTCGCGGGCCCGGCGTCGTCCTCAGGCCTTCTCGACCTGGCTGTACTCCAGCTCCACCGGAGTCGAGCGGCCGAAGATCGACACGCTGACCTTCACCCGGCCCTTCTCCTCGTCGATCTCCTCGACCGTGCCGTTGAAGCTGGTGAACGGCCCGTCCGCCACCCGCACCTGCTCGCCGATCTCGAACAGGATCGCGGGACGACGGTTCTCCACCCCCTCCGCGCTCTGCTTGATGATCCGGTCGGCCTCCGCCTCGCTGATCGGGCTGGGCCGCATCTTGGTGCCCAGGAACCCGGTGACCTTCGGCGTGTCCTTGACCAGGTGCCAGGTGTCGTCGGTCATCTCCATCTTCGCCAGCACGTAGCCGGGGAAGAACTTCCGCTCCGCATTCACCTTCTGCCCGCGCCGCAGCTCGACCACCTCCTCGGCGGGCACCAGCACCTCGTCGATCAGGTCGGCGAGGCCCTTCTGCGCGGCCTGCTCCTTGATCTGCTGGGCGATCTTCTTCTCGAAGCCCGAATACACGTGCACCACGTACCAGCGCTTGGTCATCGCAGCCTCCTCACAACCCGCCATGGAAGAGCTGGCGGACGCCGAGCCCGATCGCCTGGTCGATGAGGAAGAAGAACGCAGCCGCGAGCCCCGCCATCCCCAGCACCAGGCCCGTCGTCACCAGGGTCTCCTTGCGCGACGGCCAGGTGACCTTGCCCACCTCCGCGCGCACCTCGCGCACGAACTTCGCCGGACTTGTCGCCACAGTATGGATACCCCGCTGGAAAGCCGCCCCCGCGCACGGCGGGCCGGCTGGCAGGGGTGGAGGGTCTCGAACCCCCAGCCTCCGGTTTTGGAGACCGGCGCTCTAGCCAATTGAGCTACACCCCTGCGGCCGCCCCGCATCCCGGAGCAGCAGGCCGGCCCCGGGAAGCCCGTCGCCGGCACGCTCGGAAACCGGAACGCGCGCAGGCGCCGTAAAGAGGATGACCGGGCCCCGATGTCAAGGCCGCGTCCTGCCGCCGTGCCAGGAGCGGAGGTTCCGCGCGCGCTCCTGGCGCTGCGGCGAGCGAAGCAGGCGACTTCTTTCTTGAAAGAAAGAAAGAATCAAAGAACTTCTGCTCATGGGGTTCAGCGTGGACGCGGCAGGTGGCATCGGCGGGCAAGGTATTTCCCCGTCCTGCTCTGGAAAACGTCAGTCTCTCCGCTCAGGCCACTCTCCGGCCTAACCGCCGACCTGCACCGCCGGGCGCCGGAACAGGCGAACGCTCATCGCGTCGTCGTCGTAGATCGTGAGTCGGAGCCTCGGATCGTCATCGCGATCGAGAGACCGGCAGGTGAAGCCCGGCTCCGGCTCGAGCGAGAACAGCGCCCCGAGATCGCCCGCTTCGATGAACGCGGCGCCAACGACGGCAACCGCCTTCAGGCTTGCCCGCCAGGAAGGGTCGTTGTCGATGGCAAGGCGCCACCCGCCAGACCTGCGGCCCGACAGGATCGAGGCATGGGCGGCCGTCACCGTGACGGCCGCGATCCTCGCCGAGGCAGGCAGCACGCCTGGACCAATCGAGAGAATGCAGGCTATTGCCTGCGGCACAGGCGCCAGCAGCAGGCCGATGAACAGGGCCGCCCTGAGCATCAAGGTGATCCTTACTGACCAGAACGTTCGACGATGACCTGCCCTGCACCGATGCGAGTGGAGCCAAACAGCGCCACAAATGCGGCCGGTGTCAGGTCGATGACTCTTCCAGAAACGCAGGGTCCCCGATCAGTGACAGTCACATCAATCGACCTGGATGGATCCGCGAGGGATATGACATGCACCTTTGATCCAAGTGGAACGTGGAGCATGGCGGCATTCACCGCTCCGGCGTCGAACGGGGCTCCATTCGCCATCTTGTTGCCAGGCAGGTCGTAGTAAGACGCCCCGCCACGAACGAATTGCCGACCGCCGGCCGAGCCGGTTCCACTCCCGAACCAGCCATGCTCCTGGCGACCCTGATCCTGCCAGCCCATGGCATCCTTAGATAGTGTTGCAAGCGTATCAGGATGGCGGTGCGATGCAGGTTTGGGCAAGCGAGTGCGTGATTGACCACAGTGCCTTCCGCCTCGCGCCGGGCGACCGGTCCGCCGTGTCCCGCAACCCCGTGCCGCTGCATCCCGCCATCATCCCGTCCCTTCCGGAGCCGCCCGCATGGACCATCCCGCCGACCTGTCCGGCTCTGCCGCCGCCTCCGGGCCCCCGGCTCCCCCGCCCGCCCAGGCGCTCCCGATCGAGGACTACGCCCTGATCGGCGACACCACCACGGCCGCGCTCGTCGGGCGCAACGGCTCGGTCGACTGGCTGTGCTGGCCGCGCTTCGACAGCGGCGCCTGCCTCGCGGCCCTGCTCGGCACCACGGACAACGGCCGCTGGCTGCTCGCCCCCGCCGACGCCACCGCGTCCGCCACCCGCGCCTACCGCCAGGGCAGCCTGGTGCTCGAGACCCTGTTCACCACCGCCACCGGCAGCGTGGCCGTGATCGACTTCATGCCGATGGGCACCGCCTGCTCCGCCGTCGTGCGCATCGTGGAAGGCCGCAGCGGCCACGTCGACATGCAGATGCGCCTCGGCCTGCGCTTCGACTACGGCACCTCGGTGCCCTGGGTCACGCGCCTGCCCGACGGGCACGGCATCCAGGCGATCGCCGGCCCGGAGATGGTAGTCCTGCGCACCCCGGTGAAGCTGCACGGCGAGGCCATGGCCACCGTGGCGCGCTTCCACGTCCGCGCCGGAAGCCGCGTGCCGTTCGTGCTGCAGCACGCCGCCTCGCACCTGCCGCTCCCCGAACCCCTCGACCCGGCCGCCGCCCTGGCCGCCACCGACACGCACTGGCGCGCGTGGTCCGCGCGCTGCACCTACACCGGCCCCTACCACGAGGCCGTGCTGCGCTCGCTGCTGACGCTGAAGGCCCTGACCTACAGCGCCACCGGCGGCATCGCGGCCGCCGCCACCACCAGCCTGCCGGAACAGCTCGGCGGCGGGCGCAACTGGGACTACCGGTTCTGCTGGCTGCGCGACGCCACGCTGACGCTGTTCGCCTTCATGCACGCCGGCTACTACGACGAGGCCCAGTCCTGGCGCGACTGGCTGCACCGCGCCATCGCCGGCAACGCCGCGCAGATCCAGATCATGTACGGCCTGGCCGGAGAGCGCCGCCTCGACGAGTGGGAGGTCCCCTGGCTCCCCGGCTACCAGGGCGCCTCGCCGGTGCGCGTCGGCAACGCCGCCTCCGGCCAGCTCCAGCTCGACGTCTACGGCGAGGTGATGGACGCCCTGCACCAGGCGCGCGAGGGCGGCCTGCAGCAGCCCCGCAGCGGCTGGGCCCTGCAGTGCGCCATCATGGCCCACCTCGAGACCATCTGGCACCTGCCGGACGAGGGCATGTGGGAGGTGCGCGGCGGCTCCCAGCACTTCACCCTGTCCAAGGTCATGGTCTGGGTCGCCTTCGACCGCGCGGTGCGCACCGCGACGCACCACCGCCTCGCCGGCCCGGTCGAGCGCTGGAAGGGGCTGCGCGACCGAATCCATGCCGAGATCTGCGAGAACGGCGTCGACCCGGAGCGCGGCTGCTTCACCCAGGCCTACGGCTCGAAGAGCCTCGACGCCAGCCTGCTGCTGATCCCCCAGGTCGGGTTCCTGCCCTGGGACGATCCCCGCGTCGTCGCCACCATCGCCGCGGTCGAGCAGGACCTGCTGGTCGACGGCTTCGTGCTGCGCTACCGCACCGAAAGCAGCGTCGACGGCCTGCCGCCCGGCGAGGGCGCGTTCCTCGCCTGCACCTTCTGGCTGGCCGACGCCTACGCCCTGGACGGCCGGGGCGACAAGGCGACCGCCCTGTTCGAGCGCCTGCTCGCGCTGCGCAACGACGTCGGCCTGCTCAGCGAGGAGTACGACCCGAAGGCAGGGCGCCTCGTCGGCAACTTCCCCCAGGCGTTCTCGCACGTCGCCCTGGTGGCAACCGCGCTGACCCTGAACCGCGACGGCCCGGCCCGCGAACGGTCCAAGGGGGCACACCCTCCGGGGGACACCTAGAGGCCGTCATGGACCTGCCAGCCCTGACCTCCTGCGCCAGGACAGGAAGAAAGCATGTTCTTTCTTGAAAGAAAGAACCAAAGAACTTTTGCTCTTTTAGGCTACGTCCCCGCCCGCGCACCCGGAACCCCAATGAGCAAAGTCTTTTTGCTTCTTTTTCTTCAGAAAAAGAAGATTCTTGCTGTCCTGACTGACTGACTTTGCCACCAGGCCCATGACAGCCTCCAGGCAAGCCGCCAGGCCGACCCTTGCCCGAACCATCAAAGGCCCGGAACCCTCTGGAAACTCTCCCCTGAGTCGAGGTTTCCAAAGGCTCGGCCTTTGGCGGAGTTCGAGGCAGAGCCTCAACCCTGCTTCCTTCTCAGCCGCCAGGTCCCCCGGCACACCACCAGCCAGTCCTCCTCCGCCACCCGCGCCAGGTTCCCCGCCGGCGCCAGCCGCGGCAGCGTGGCCTCCAGCAGCCCGCCGCGCCGCCGCACCGCGGCCTCCGCCCCGCGCGACACCCACAGCAGCGCGCACCCGCCGTGCGCCGCCACCGCCGCCGCCAGCGCCGCCGCCGCTTCGCGCTCCGCGGCATCGCGCTCCAGATGCACCAGCACGCGCCGTCCCTCGCGCAGCGTCGCCAGCAGCCTCTCGCGCAGCACCGTGCGCAGCTCCGCTTCGCGCCCGCGCACTGCCGCTGCCGGCATCGCATGCACCGGCACCTGCGTGTCCGTGCGCAGCCCCCAGCGCCCGTCGGTGGCAACCCAGGAGTCGGCCTCCGCCGCGACCTCGATCTGCCCGGGATCGCCCACGCCGTACAGCCCGGCGTCGAGCGCCTCGGCCAGCACCGCCGCGCCGAGCGGCCACGACGACCAGCGCAGCAGCCCCGCCGGCTCGGCCAGCACGCGGCGCTGCACGAAGCCGAACTCCTCGTTCCACCCCAGCGACTCGAACCCTTCCAGCAGCGCCCGATCCCCGGGCACCGCCCCGCCGCCGCCCGCCTCGCCCGCCTCGTCGTCCCCCTCGTCCTGCGCCGCCCCGGCGCGGCCTGCCGCGAGCAGCTCCACCCGGCGCACCGAAAGCCCCAGGAGGCGGCGGTCCTCGCTGTCGCCCAGCTCGAACGGCCGCCGCGCGTCCGGCAGCACCAGCGTCAGCCCCAGCACCCGCCGCCCCTGCGTCGCCTCCGCCGGGATCGCCAGCGACGCCACCCCCGGCGCGTCGAAGCGCAGCCGCCCCACCAGCCGCCCCCCGGCCAGCACCAGCACCCGCTGCGCCCCGAGCTTGTGCGCCACGCGGTACGGCGCGGCGGACAGGCGCAGCACGCAGCCCCGCGTGCCCGGCCGCAGCGGCAGGAGCAGCCCCGCCTCCGCCTCGCCGGTCCAGGTGCCGCTCGCTTCCGCCTCGCACCAGCCGGCGCCGAGGACGTCGCGCCGGCCCGCGCCCGCCGCGAGCGAAACATCCGCCAGCACCGCCCCGGGCTCCGGCCCGCCGGTCGCCGCACCGCCGTCGTCGCCCGTCGCCCGTCCTTCGCCGCCGCCGCCCGTCGCGCTCAGCGGCATCGCGCGCGCAGCCAGTCCCCCGCCACCGCCAGCGCCTCGCGCGAGCGCGCCGCCCCGGCGGCGTGCGACAGGAAGCCGTGCGGCGTCCCCGCGGACACCGCGTGGCGCACCTCGACCCCGGCCTCGCGCAGCCGCGCCGCCATCGCCTCGCCCTCGGAGCGCAGCACGTCCAGCTCCGCCGCCTGGATCAGCACCGGCGGCAGCCCGTGCAGCGCCGCCCGCCCCACCGAGGCCAGCGGCGCCGCCCGCGTCGACGCCTCGGCGGCGTAGCGTGCCCAGAACCACGCCATGTCGGTCGCGTCGAGCCCGTAGCCGGTGGCGAACTCCGCGTAGCTGGCGCCCGCCATCGCCGCGTCGCACACCGGATAGATCGCCAGCACGCCGCGCAGCGCCCCCCAGGCTGGATCGCCGCCCCGGCCCGGCCCGGCGTCGGGCCCGTTGCCCGCCCCCCCGTCGCGCAGCAGCAGCGCCGCGGCGAACGCCAGGTTGCCCCCCGCCGAGTCCCCGCCCAGCACCATCCGCCCGGGGTCCAGCCCCCACGCCCCGGCCTCCGCCGCCACCTGGCGGAACACCGCCGCGCACTCCTCCGCCGCCTGCGGGAACGCCGCTTCCGGCGACAGCGCGTAGTCCACGCCGACCACCGCCACGTCGCCCGCCGCCGCCAGCTCGCGCATCAGCCGGTCGTGGGTGTCGAGCGAGCCGAACACCCACCCGCCGCCGTGCAGGAACACCAGAACCGACAGCGCCGCGTCGACCCGTGGCCGGTGCACCCTGCACAGCACCCTGCGCCCGCGCGCCAGCACCCAGCGCTCGCGCGTGTCCGCCATCGCCGCCCCGCCCGCCCGCTCCGCCAGCGCCGAAACATCCGCCGCCCTGCGCTGCGCGTCGAGCGGACCCGCCGGCGCCTCCTCCGGCTCACGACGCAGCGCGTCGAGCAGCTCCTCGTCCCAGCGCGGATCGTCCCTGATCATGCCCGCCGTCCCTTCCCCAACCTGCCCGTCCCCGTGCCCCGGGCGCCCTGGCGCAACGCGGCGGCAGGGCAGGGGTCGCATGCGCAGCCGACCCTGGAGCTTGCTTCTGACCCGCCAGCCTTGACGTCCTGCATCACGACAGGAAGAAAGCATGTTCTTTCTTGAAAGAAAGAACCAAAGAACTTTTGCCCGTTGGGTTCCGGAGCCGCTCGTGTATCCTGACCTTAACTGGCAAAGTCTTTTTGCTTCTTTTTCTTCAGAAAAAGAAGAGCCTTGCCTTCCTGCCGGAAGCAACGACCTGCTACCAGGCCCATGACACCGCCCAGGCTGCCTTGCACGCCAGGCCCCGGCCGGCAGGACCGCCATGACCCACCCGAGCGACCCCACGGCCCGCCCCGCAGCCGCCCCCGACCCGGGCCCGCTGCGCCCCGAGCGCCTGTTCCGGCCGCGCAGCGTGGTCCTGCTCGGCGCCGGCACCGCCGACGGCGCCCGCCTCGCCGTCAACCTCGCCGCCTTTCCCGGCCGGGTGCTGCGCGCCGACACCCCGGCCGGGATCGCGGCCCTCCCGGAAGCGGCCGACCTCGCCCTCGTGGCCGTCCCCTCGGCCGAGGTCGCCCCCGCGCTCGCCGCCCTCGGCCGCCGCGGCACCACCCTGGCCGTGGTGACCTCCGCCATGCCCGGCGGCCACGCCGCCCTGCGCGAGGCCGGGCTCGCCGCCGGCGTGCGCGCCATGGGCCCGAACTCCTTCGGCCTGTGCGTGCCCGCCCTCGGCCTCAACGCCTCGCTCGCCCACCTGCCGCCCCGGCCGGGACGCATCGCCCTGGTGTCGCAGTCCGCCTCGCTGTGCCGCGCCGTGCTCGACTGGTCCGGCCCCAACGGCGTGGGCTTCAGCCACATCGTCGGCATCGGCAACAACGCCGGCCTTGGCCTCGGCTTCGCGGTCACCCTGGACTGGCTGTCGCGCGACCCGGGCACCGGCGCGATCCTGCTCGACATGCGCAGGCTGCACGACCGGCGCGGCTTCATCTCCGCGGCCCGCGCCGCCTCGCGCCTGCGCCCGGTCGTGGCCATCCGCCCGGGCGGCCGCCTGCTCGACGAGGACGGCGCCGCGGAGGCCGTGTTCGAGGCCGCGCTGCGCCGCGCCGGCATCCTGTGCGTGCGCCGCTACGAGGACCTCCTTGCCGCCGCCGAAACTCTGACCCGCGCACGGCCCGCCCGCCACGACACGCTGGCGATCGTCACCGGCTCGATCAGCCTCGGCCGCCTGACCGCGGACGCCGCCCTCGGCTCCGGCATCGTCCTGCACCGCCCGGACGGGCCCGCCGCCGCCGCCCTGCGCGCCACCCTGCCGGTCACCCTGGAGCGCGGCGTGCTGCAGGTCGGCGCCGACGCCCCCACCCGGCTCGCCGAGGCCTGCGCCATGGTCTCCGCCGAGCCCGGCCTGGGCGGCATCCTCGCCGTGCTCGCCCCCACCGGAACCGCCGACGAGGCGGGCGTCGCCGCCCTGGCCGCCTGCGCCGCCGCCACCCGCCTGCCGCTGCTCGCCTGCGTGCTCGGCGAAAGCACCGGCGCCGGCCTGCGCGCGGTGCTCGCCGCCGCCGGCCTGCCGGTGTTCGCCTCGCCGGAGCAGGCGGTGCGCGGCTTCCTGCACCTGGTGCAGCAGCGTCAGGCGGCCGCCGCCGCGCGCGAGCTGCCGCCTGGCACGCTGGCCGACCTGCACCCCGACCGCGCCCGCGCCCGCGCCCTGCTCGACAGCGCCGCCCGCGAGGGCCGCGCCACGCTGTGGCCCGAGGAGTCGCTCGCCCTGCTCGCCGCCTACGGCATCGCCGTGCCGCCCTGGCGCGTCGCCCTCGACCCCGACGCCGCCGCCGCCGCCGCCCTCGCCGTCGGCCTCCCGGTGAGCCTGCAGCGCCGCGCCCGGCACCCCCGGGGCGACGCCGCGCCCGACCCTGGCCGCCCCGACTGCCTCGACGCCGCCGACGCGGCCGGCGCCGGCGCCGCGGCCCGCCGCCTCCTCGCCGACGGCTCGCCGCACGGCGTCCTGGTGCGCCACCGCCCGCCGCCGGCCCGCGCGCTGTCGATCCACGTCGCCGACGACCCGGTGTTCGGCCCGGCCATCGCCTTCGGCCCCGGCGGCGGCGCGGCGCGGGTGGTGCACGACCAGGCCCACGAGCTGCCGCCGCTCAACCTCGCGCTCGCCCACGCCCTGCTCGGCCGCACCGACGTCGGCCGCCTGCTCGCGACCCTCGCCGACACCGCCGCCGCCAGCCCCGACGCCGTCGCCGACACCCTGGTGCGCGTCAGCCAGATGCTCGTCGACCTGCCCGCGCTCGCCGCGCTGGACCTCGACCCGCTGCTCGCCACCGCCACCGGCGCCATCGCCGTCGCCGCCACGATCCGCCTGCGCCCCCCGCCCGCGCCGCAGGCCGCCGACCTCGCCATTGCTCCCTACCCGGACCACCTGGCCCGCCCCTGGACCTCGCGCGGCGGCACAACCTACCTGCTGCGCCCGATCCGCCCCGAGGACGCCCAGGCCCACGACGCCCTGTTCTACCGTCTCGACCCCGAGGACATCCGCTTCCGCTTCTTCGGCGGCCGCCCCCGGCTGTCCGCCGAACAGGCCGTGCGCCTGACCCAGATCGACTACGTCCGCGAGATGGCCTTCGTCGCCGTGCGCGGCGCCGACACCGTGGGCGTCAGCCGCCTGCTCCGCCCAGGCCCCGGCGAGCGCGGCGCAGAGGCCGAGTTCGCCGTCCTCGTCGAGCCCGCCGCGAAAGGGCAAGGCCTCGCCACCGCCCTGATGCGCTGCCTGCTCGACTGGGCGGCGGCGCAGGGCGTGCCGCGCGTCACCGGCCTGATCCTGACGGAGAACGCGCCCATGCTCGCCTTCGCCCGCAGCCTCGGCTTCGCCCTCAGGCACGACCCGGATGATACGGAGGTCATGCAGGCCACCCTCGAGCTGCACGGCTGAAGGAAGGGCAGCAAGGCCAGGGCTCTGCCCTGGACCGGCATCTGGAAGCGTCCGTCTCTACGTTTTATCTCATCAGGCGAGACGTTTCGGCGTCCCGAATGTCCTGCGGCGCAGGACAGGCACCCCTCCGGACCCCCGTTTCGTCCCGCGCCGCAGGACACGTTTGTCCCGTCCCGCAGGACGCGCCCGACCCGGCCCTCTCACCCCCCCAGCCACCACTCCGCCACCCGCGCGAACGTCGCCTCCCCCCCGCCGCGCGGCACCGCCAGCACCGGGCACGGCGCCACCTGCGCCTCCAGCGCCGCCACCGTCTCGCCCAGCCCCACGCCGCTGCCCACCGTCTCGCTGACCAGCAGCGCCAGCACCGCCACCCCCCGCGCCCGCAGCACCGCCAGCGCCGTCAGGCTGTGGCTGATCGTGCCCAGGGAGCTCCCCGCCACCACCACCGCCGGGCACCCCAGCCCCGCCACCCAGTCCAGCACGCCCCGCCGCCCGTCCAGCGGCACCATCACCCCGCCCACCCCCTCGACCAGCAGCGCCCCGCCCGCGGCCTCCGCCCCCCGGCACACGTCCAGCACCGCCTCCAGCGAGATCGCCCGCCCTTCCCGCCGCGCCGCCATGTCCGGCGACAGCGGCGCGGCGAAGCGGAACGGCGAGCACGCCGCCACCGACTCCGGCGTCACCGCCCGCCCGAGCGCGCCCAGCAGCACCGCCGCATCCGTCTCGCCAAGGCGAGCGGGGTCATGGCCGCTGGCCACCGGCTTGAGCGCCTCCACCCGCGCGCCACGGGCCAGCGCCGCGCGGATCAGGCCCGCGGACACGTAGGTCTTGCCGACGTCGGTGCCGGTCGCGGTCACGAACAGGGTGGGCATGGCGACTCCGCAAGCAAGGCAAGGCCAGGGCTCTGCCCTGGACCCGCTGGGGGCGAGCGCCCCCAGACCCGCACACATAAGGGAAGAGCGGGAGGTGCCTCCGGCCCAAGTCGAGGTTTCCAAAGGCTCGCCTTTGGCGGGGTCCAGGGGCAGAGCCCCTGGCCTTCCTTGCTACCTCCTCAGCCCCCGCACCACCCCCGCCAGCCGGTCCACGTCCTCCTCCCCATGCCGCGCCATGAAGGTGAACCGCAGCCGCGCCGTCCCCTCCGCCACGGTGGGCGGCCGGATCGCCGACACCAGGAACCCCTCCGCTTCCAGCGCCCGCGACCCCGCCAGCGCCGCCTCCGCCGTCCCCAGCACCAGCGGCACGATCGGGCTCTGCGCCTCCGCCAGCCCCGCCGCGCGCGCGAACCTGCGCGCCAGCCCCAGCGGCCGCGCCGCATACCCCGGCTCCGCCGCGATCACGTCCAGCGCCGCGGAGGCTCCCGCCACCACCCCCGGCGGCAGCCCGGTCGAGTAGATGAACGGCCGCGCCCGCGTGCGGATCAGGTCGACCACCGCCTGCGACGCGCACAGGTAGCCGCCGTAGCCGCCCGCCGCCTTGGACAGCGTGCCCATCTGCAGCGCCACGGCCGCCGGCGGCTCGAACGCGTGCGCCGACCCGCGCCCGCCGCCCAGCACCCCCAGCCCGTGCGCGTCGTCCACCATCAGCCACGCGTCGTGCGCCTCCGCCAGCGCCGACAGCGCGGGCAGCGGCGCCAGGTCGCCGTCCATGGAGAACACCCCGTCGGTCAGCACCATCGCCCGCGGATGCGCCCCCCGCTCCGCCGCCAGCAGCTCGGCCAGATGCGCCACCTCGTTGTGCCGGAACGCCACCACCCGCGCCCCGGCGAGCTGCGCCCCCGCCCACAGGCACGCGTGCGCCAGCGCGTCCACCAGCACCAGGTCGCGCGGCCCGACCAGCGCCGGCACGATCCCCGCGTTCGCCAGATACCCCGAGCCGAACACGCACGCCGCCTCCGTCCCCTTCAGCCGCGCCAGCCTGCCTTCCAGCCCGGCGAACAGCGCATGGTTGCCGCTCACCAGACGCGACGCCCCCGCCCCGGTGCCATGCCGACGCGTCGCCTCGACGGCCGCCGCGACCACCGCCGGATGCGTCGCCAGGTTGAGGTAGTCGTTGCAGCAGAACGACAGCAGCCGCCGTCCGCCGCGCTCGACCCACGCCCCGCCCGAGGGCTCCCCGGCATCGCGCGTGGTCTCGGACAGCGTGCGACGAAGCTTGCGGCGCTCCAGCCCCGCGAGCTTGTCCAGGGCGAACGCGTCGAGCGAGTGCATTGCTGGCTCCTTGCAGCGGAGGGCGACCGAATCGGCGAACCGGCCGGTACGCCCGCAACCGGCCGCCTCCGGATTGCGCGTGCAGTCGCCCATCGCTGCATCCGGTGCAACCTTGCATTGCCGCGCCACCCTGCCATGTTCGCGCCGGGATGGTGCAGCGCCGCCGGTCTGCCACATTAATGGTTCAGAGACTATATTCCTGCGACACTGCATCCAAAATGGCATCGTCGCACGAACCCGCCTGCGGCCGACACATCGAACCGGAGCCACCGTGAGCGACTCCTACCCGAGCTACAGCATCCAGCCCGCCGCGGCGTTCGATCCCAGAATTGGCCTGAACGTGTCATCCGACGATCCCGCCGCCACCCTGGCCGCGGAGCTGTCGGCGCTCGGCCTCGCCTCGGTGCGCGCGTCCGCCACCACCACGCCGGAAGCCAGCACGCTCGCGAGCCTCGCCGCCAGGGGCATCGGCATCGACCTGGTGCTCGCCCCTGGCCAGAGCGTCGCGGCACTGGTCTCCATCGCCCAGCAGATCGACGCCGCAACGCCCGGTGCCGTGGCGTTCCTCGAAGGCCCCGACCTCGTCGCCGACCCCGGCTACGCCTACACGCCGCCCGGCTCCTCGACCGCGCTGACCGGCGACGCCGCCGGCGACCAGGCCAGCGCCGACCTCGTCTCCGCGGTCGGCAGCAGCAGCGGCCTCGGGGGCGTGGCCACCGTCAGCTACAGCACCTCCGTCGCCGCCACCGCCACCGCGCAGGCCAGCCCGACTTGGCTCAACATCAACCCCGGCGACGTGGCGCTGTCCAGCCCCGCCGACGCCCTGTCCGCCGCGCAGGACGCCGCCACCGTCAATGCCAACGTCGCCAACCCGCAGTACGTCGTGGCCAACCTGGGCGGCAGCGCGCCCGCCACCCTGCTCGACGGCCTGCTCGACGCGCAGTTCCGCTACGGCTTCTCGTCCACCTCCAGCACGTCCGGCAGCGGCACTGCCGCCACCACCACCTACACGAACGTGCCGCCCCCCACCTTCCTTGCCGCCGCCACCACGGCCACGACCTCGCCCGCCGCCTTGACCAGCAACGGCACCCTGACCGCGGCCGGCGCCGCCTTCGTCAACCTTGGCGCCCTGATCTCGTCCGGCACGGCCGGCTCGTCGGCGGGCGGCTCGCTGTCGCTGTGGATCGACCCCTACGAGCAGGGCGTCCAGTACGACGAGAACGTCGAGGTGTTCGCAGGCCCCGGCGGCAGCGCCGACATCCTGGTCTGGGGCGACGCGGAAGCGCCGAGCACCTCCGGGCACGGCCCGTCCACCGTCCGGTTCGCCACGACCCAGTCCAGCGTCCAGGTGTTCGACCCGACCCAGGGCACCACCGCCGTCGCCAGCTTCGCCAACCTGTCCGAGCTGGACATCACCAACTCGCCCGACGGCCCCCTGGTGATCCGGGTGTCCAACGACACAGCCGCGTCCGCCTCGGGCACCGCCGGCACCTACGCTGGCGTCATCATTCCGCCCAGCACCACCGGAACCGGCACCAGCACCACTGGCACCAGCACGGGCGGCACCAGCACCACCGGCACAAGCACTGCCGGCACCAGCACCGCCGGCACGACCACCTCCTCCGGCGTCACCACCACCGCCGGCGCGTCCGGCACCACCTTTGTCACCCCCGCCGCCGGGTCGAGCAGCGTGGCCGCCAGCGCCACCGGCAACGACGTCATCGACAGCCGCGGCACCGACACCATCGATGCGGGCGGCGGCACCGACATCGTCTACGCGTCCGGCCCAGCCGCCACCGTCATCGGCGGCTCGGGCAGCCTGGTGTTCATCGCCGGCGCCGGTGCCTACGCCGCCGGCGGCGGCACCGGCACCGACACACTCTACGGCGGCAGCGGCGCCAACACCCTGACCGGGGGCGCCGGCGCCAACAGCATCCTGGTTGCCGGCACCGGCAACGCCACCCTGTCCGGCGGCGCCGGCAGCGCCGCCGTGATGTTCGGCGGTCCCTCGACCACCAGCTTCCTCGGCAGCGTCGGCGGCAGCGACACGATGGTCGGCGGCACCGGCACCAACAGCTTCGCCATGACCCAGGGCGACGTCGCCTTCGGCGGCCCCGCCAGCACCGACACCTTCTACACCGGCGCCGGCAGCGCCCTGATCGTGGAAGGCGGCGGCCCGACCGCGGTGGTCCTCGGCACCGGCACCGCCACGATGTTCGCCGGCGGCGGCGCGGACACCTACGTCGTGACCAGCGGCCTCGCCGCCCAGGCCGGCATCGTCGGCTTCAAGGCCGGTGACCGCCTTTCCCTGTCCGGCTTCACCGCGCCCCAGGCCTCGTCCGCCCTGTCCGCCGCCGCCACCGGCGCCTTCGGCACCATCCTGGCCCTGCCCGACGGCACCAGGATCACCCTGTACGGCACCCAGCTTTCCGCCGCGCAGATCACCACCGCCTGACCGCGGCCGCCGCCCGGGGCGCGTGCCGCCGCACGCGCCCCTTGCCTGCGCCCTCCAGGCTGGCCAAACCAGCCGCCAGGCACCGCGCGACGCCCGCGCCGATGGAGGACCCGTGCATGTCCGTCACCCTGCAGCATGCCTCCCCGGCAGCCCACGCCTCGGCGCGCCCCGCCCCCGAAGCCCCGCCCACGCCGCGCCACGACTGGACCCGCGCCGAGGTCCGCGCCCTGCTCGACCTCCCGTTCCCCGAGCTGATGTTCCGCGCGCAGACGACCCACCGCGCCCGCTTCGACCCGACCCGCATCCAGGTCGCCACCCTGCTGTCGATCAAGACCGGCGGCTGCCCCGAGGACTGCGCCTACTGCCCGCAGAGCGCGCGCCACGCGCAGACCGTCCCCGCCAGCCGCCTCCTGCGCGTGGCCCAGGTGCTCGACGCCGCCCGCGCCGCCCGCGACGCCGGGGCCACCCGCTTCTGCATGGGCGCCGCCTGGCGCTCGCCGAAGGACCACGAGCTCGACGAGGTCTGCGAGATGGTCGACGGCGTGCGCGCCCTCGGCCTGGAAAGCTGCGCCACCCTGGGCATGCTCAGCGCCCCCCAGGCACAGCGCCTCGGGGCCGCCGGCCTGGACTTCTACAACCATAACCTCGACACCTCGCCCGAGCACTACGGCGCCATCATCACCACCCGCACCTACCAGGACCGCCTCGACACGCTCGGGCACGTCCGCGACGCCGGCGTGCACGTGTGCTGCGGCGGCATCGTCGGCATGGGCGAGGACGAGGACGCCCAGGCCGGCCTGCTGCACGCGCTCGCCACCCTGCCGCGCCACCCGGAAAGCGTGCCGATCAACATGCTGGTCCGCGTCGAGGGCACCCCGCTCGGCGACCAGCCCGCCACCGACCCGATCCGCTTCGTGCGCGTCATCGCCACCGCCCGCATCCTGATGCCGCGCTCCACCATCCGCCTCGCCGCCGGCCGCGAGGGCATGAGCGACGAGACCCAGGCCCTGTGCCTCCTCGCCGGCGCCGCCTCGATCTTCGGAGGCAGCCGCCTGCTCACCACGCCGAACCCGGGCGAGGACCGCGACGCGGCGCTGCTCGCACGGCTGGGGATGACGGCGACGGCAGGGTAGGGAGGAAGCGAGGTTGAGGCTCTGCCTCAAACTCCGCCAAAGGCAAGCCTTTGGAACCCACTTCTTAAGTAAGGCCGGTCCAGGGGCGGCTCGCCTCTGGCGGGTCTGGGCAGAGCCCAGCCTTGCTTGCTCGCTTGCCCGATGACCGGCCACCTCTGGCTCCCCTACACCCAGATGAAGACCGCCCCGCCCCCGCTCCAGGTCGCCCGAACCCAGGGCGCCCGCATCGAGCTGGCCGACGGCCGCGTCCTGATCGACGGCATCGCCTCGTGGTGGACCGCCTGCCACGGCTATAACCACCCCCGCATCGCCGACGCCGTGCGCCGCCAGCTCGACCGCATGCCGCACGTCATGTTCGCCGGCCTGGTGCACGAGCCGGCCCTCGCCCTCGCCGACCGCCTGGTCGCGATGCTGGCGGGGCAGGGGAGCGCGCCGCGCCTGGACCGGGTGTTCTTCACCGAGTCCGGCTCCGTCGCCGTCGAGGTCGCGATGAAGATGGCCGTGCAGGCCAGCCTCAACCGCGGCCGCCGCCGCACCCGCTTCGTCTCGTTCCGCGACGGCTACCACGGCGACACCTTCGCCACGATGTCGGTCTGCGACCCCGACGCCGGCATGCACAGGCACTTCGCCGGCGTCCTGCCCGCGCAAATCACCGCCGACCTGCCCCGCGACGCCGCCTCCGAGGCCGCCCTCGACGACCTGCTCGCCCGCCACGCCCACGAGGTCGCGGCGATCCTGGTCGAGCCGCTGGTGCAGGGCGCGGGCGGCATGGTTTTCCACGGGCCTGACACCCTGCGCCGCCTACGCCGCCTTGCCGACCGCCATGGCATCCTGCTGATCGCCGACGAGATCTTCACCGGCTTCGGCCGCACCGGCGCGATGTTCGCCTGCCACGCCGCCGGCATCGTCCCGGACATCCTGACCCTGTCCAAGGCCCTGACCGGCGGCACGCTGCCCCTGGCCGCCACCGTCGCCTCGGCGGAGGTGTTCGACGCGTTCTGGTCCGACGACCCCGGCGCCGCGCTGATGCACGGCCCGACCTACATGGCCAACCCGCTGGCCTGCGCCGCCGCCCTCGCCTCGCTGGAGCTGTTCGACTCCGAGCCCCGCCTCGCCCAGGTCGCGGCGATCTCGGCGGCCCTGGCGCGCGGCCTGGAACCCTGCCGCGCCCTGCCCGGCGTGCGCGACGTCCGCGTGCTCGGCGCCGTCGGCGTCGTCGAGCTCGCCCACGCGCCCGGGGCGCACGGCACCCCGGACCTCGACACCCTGCGCCAGCGTTTTGTCGCCGCCGGCGTGTGGCTGCGCCCGTTCGGCCGCATCGTCTACCTGACGCCGGCGTTCACCGTCACGGCGGCGGAGATCGACGCGCTGACCTCGGCCGTGCGGCAGGTGCTGTCCGGCGCCGTGTGACAGGCCCGCCGGATCGCGACCCGGCGGTGGACGAGAGGACCCGGGTCGCGACAGGGCGGGGCGCTATCCTCCCGGCAGGGCTGTCCGGCTCAGGCGCCGATCGTCCGGGCAACCCGCACCGGGCGTTCGCCGGGCATAACCGTGTACCGGCGGCCGGCAGGACAGGAAGGCCAGGGGCTCTGCCCCTGGACCTCGCCAAAGGCAAGCCTTTGGAGTCCACTTCTTGGGTTAAGCCGGTCCAGGGGCGGCTCGCCCTTGGCGGGTCTGGGCAGAGCCCAGCCTTGCTTGCCTTAGCAGGCCAGGGCTTTCGGCAACTGGTATTACCCCAGCATCGCCAGCACAGCGGGCTCGCTGCCCGACCCGGCGAGTTCGGTGCACACCCTGTTCCGGCCTGTGCGCTTGGCCTCGTAGAGCGCGTTGTCCGCCCGCTCCACGAGACAGGCCGCCTGCTCGCCCGGCCTGGCCTGGGCCACGCCGATCGACACCGTGACGCTGCCGATCGGATGCGTGGAGCCCCTGGTGACCAGCCGCTTGCTGCTCAGCGCCTCGCCGAGCTGGCGCGCCACGACGCAGGCCGCGCGCAGGTCCGCGCCGGCCAGCAGGATCGCGAACTCCTCGCCGCCGTAGCGCGCCACGGTGTCGCGACCCTTCACGTTGTCCGCCATCAGGCGCGCGACCAGGCGCAGCACCAGGTCGCCGACCCGGTGGCCGTGGGTGTCGTTGAACCTCTTGAAATGGTCCACGTCGACTAGCAGCAGCGTCAGCGGCGTGCCGGGCTCGGAGCGCAGCTGCGCCAGGAGGCGCTTGATCCTGGCATCGAACGCACGCCGGTTGGCCAGCCCGGTCAGGGCATCCGTGGTGGCTTCCTGCCTCACCTCCGCCAGCGAGTGGCGAAGCCTGGCGATCCTCGCCGCCGACGCCGAAAGCTGCTGCTCCAGCAGCCGGTTGCGCTCGCCCGCCCGCATGGTCTCCGCCGTGATGGACGCCACGGCATCGACAAGGACGGCCAGCGTCGGCTGGTCGCCAAGGTGCTGCGCCCAGTCGGCAAGGGTGTCGCCGTAGCTGGCCACGGCCGCCTGGTTGCTCGCGACCTGGTCGATGAGGGTCTGGGCGGCGTCCTGGATGGCCTGCGACTGGCAGCCGATCGCGTCGACGTTCACCTCGGCGCCGGCGACGCACTCGCCGTATAGGGTGTCGAGCACGGCGGGCGTGAGCGCCTGCCGTTCGTCCAGCGCCAGCCGCACGCGCTGCGTCAGGGCGGGATTCATGTCCGCGCGGAAGGTGAACCAGAGGTCGTAGTTGCGCGGCGTGGGCAGGATGGCGTGCTCGCGCATCTCCGCCAGCACCAGGGCGGCCAGCCTGTGCGCCGCCGTGGCCCGGTCCACACCTGCCCGTTCGTGTGCGACCCCGGTGTCCAGACCCTCTGTTTCCAGCCGGGGGAAAGAATCGGGCATGTCGCGGTGCTCGCTTCGGATCGAGGAGCCGTCATCCTATGATCCCCGCGGTTTCTGCCCGGTTAAGGGCGTGCGCCGCGCTCCCGGCCCCGCGCGAGGCTCGTGGCCGCGCCCCGGCCTACTGCCCGATCGCCGGCAGCCCCGCGCCCACCGACGCGACCACGATCACCGCCAGGCCCAGCGCCAGATTCACCGTGACCAGCGTGCGCACCCTGCCCAGCAGCTCCGGCGTCGGCCGGATCGCCCGGCGCAGCCTGCGGTACGGCCCGAAGAACAGGAACAGGAACACCGCCGTCATCGCCAGCCCGAGCAGGTTCATCACGTTGATCGACCAGTGCAGGTGCCCGAAGCCGCCATACGCGCCCAGCACCATCGCGTACCCCGTCACGATCGACAGCACGACGGCGTGCCACACCACCAGGAAGAACCGGCGCAGCGCGAGGAGGTGCACCTGCATCCGCGGCGCCGGGTCGAGCACCGACAGCGCCTTGCGCACCACCACCAGCGCATAGATCATCCCGCCCACCCAGGCCGCCATCGCGATCAGGTGGACGGCCAGCACCACGCCCCACAACGTGGACGAACTCACAGGGGTCACGGCAGGATCTCCTCGATGGCGGCGACCAGCGCCAGCAGCTCGACGCCGGCGGCGGAGCGCGGCCCGGTTTCGCTGACGCCCATACCCTGCGCGAAGGCCTGCGCATAGGCGGAGCGGCTGCCCAGCGCCGGCGTCACGAACGCCCACCCCCGCCGCGCCGCCTCCGCCTCCACGGCGGTCCGCAGCCGCGAACGCCCGGGCGCACGGTTCATCACCAGCCGCGCCGGCCGGCGCTCCGCCGCCGCCAGCGCCATCGTGCCCTCCGCCGCCCACAGGTCCGGCAGGCTCGGCTGCACCGGCACCAGCACCAGCGCCGCCCCGCGGACCGCGCGACGCGCGTCGGCGTCCACCTGCGGCGCGCTGTCCACCACGATGAGGTCGACCGCGCGCGCCATCCGCTCCAGCTCGTTGGCGAGCTTCCACCCCGCCGCGTCGGAGCACAGGATCGCGCGCAGCCCCGCCGGCGCATCCTGCCCCCGGCGCGCCGGCGGCACGTGCGCCGCGCGCAGCGCGTGCCAGCGCGCCAGCGAGCGCTGCGGGTCGATGTCGATCACCCCCACCCTGCGCGTTTCCGCCCACGCCGCCGCCAGGTTCGCCACCAGCGTCGTCTTGCCGGCGCCGCCCTTCTGCTGGGCCACCGCGACCACCACCGCCATCGGCCGTCTCCCCGAACCCGCGCGCGCATCCGCCGAGCCTGCGCCCCGACCACGCCACGGCCAAGAGCCTCGCCCCGCCGCCGCCGTGATACGCTCGCCCGATCCACGCCCGCCGCAGGAGGACGACGTGACCGCCCCAGCCGACCCCGCCTCCGCCCTCGCCCTGCCGACCCCGGAGCAGATGGGCCGCGCCGACCGCCTCGCCCCCGCCCACGGCGCCCCCGTCGCCACGCTGATGCAGGCCGCCGGCCGCGCCGTCGCCCGCGTCGCGATGGCCGCGCTGCGCCCGTGCCCGACCCTGGTGCTGTGCGGCCCGGGCAGCAACGGCGGCGACGGCACTGTCGCCGCCCGCCTGCTCGCCCGCGCCGGCTGGCCGGTCAGCCTCGCCGTCCTGGCCCCGCCCGCGCCCGGCAGCGACGCCGCGCACGCCGCCGCCCGCTGGCACGCCGGCCGCCACGGCCCGACCGTGCCCTTCGCTCCCGCCGAGGCCCGCCGCGCCGCCCTGGTGATCGACGCCGTGTTCGGCGCCGGCCTGTCCCGCGACCTCGACCCGCTCGTCTCGGACACCCTGGCCGCCGCGTCCCGCGTGCTCGCCGTGGACGTGCCCAGCGGCCTGGACGGCGCCACCGGCCTCCCGCGCGGCCGCGTCGCCCCCGCCTGGCGCACCGTGACCTTCGTGCGCGCCAAGCCCGGCCACCTGCTGCTGCCCGGCCGCGCCCTGTGCGGCACGCTCCACGTCGCCGACATCGGCTTGCCCGACGCCGCCCTCGCCGCAGCGCTGGGCCACGGCCCGCGCGCCTGGCGCAACGCCCCCGGCCTGTGGCGCGTGCCCACGCTCGGCGCCGAAGACCACAAGTACACCCGCGGCCACGTCACCGTGCTCGGCGGCGCCGCGATGACCGGGGCCGCCCGCCTCGCCGCCGCCGCCGCCCGCCACGGCGGCGCCGGCCTCGTCACCCTGGCCGCGAGCGGCAGCGCCGGCACCTACCGCGCCGGCCCCCCCGGCCTGATCGTCAGCGAGGCCCCGCTGCCCGACCTGCTCGACGACCCGCGCCGCAACGCCTGGGTGTGCGGCCCCGGCCTCGGCCACGACGAGGCCGCCCGCGCCCTGCCGCTGCTGCTCCCCGCCGGCCGCGAGGTCGTGGTGGACGCCGACGCCCTGACCGCCTGCGCCGGCCACCCCGAGCGGCTGCGCGGCGCCGCCATCCTCACCCCCCACGCCGGCGAGTTCGCCCGCGTGTTCGGGCCGCCCGGCCCAGACCGCGTCGCCGCCGTGCGCGCCGCCGCGGCGCTCACCGGCGCCGTGGTCCTGCTCAAGGGCAGCGACACGGTCGTCGCCAGCCCCGACGGCCGCGTCGCCATCAACGACAGCGCGCCCCCCTGGCTCGCCACCGCCGGCTCCGGCGACGTCCTGTCCGGTCTCGCGGCCTCCCTGCTGGGCCAGGGCATGGCCCGCTTCGAGGCCGCCTGCGCGGCGGTCTGGCTGCACGGCCGCGCCGGCGCGCTGGCGGGGCAGGGGATGCTGGCCGAGGACCTGCTCGGGCACATCGCGCCTGCGCTCGCCGAAGCAAGGTAAGGCCAGGGCTCTGCCCTGGACCCGCCAGGGGCAGCGCCCCTGGACCTGCCTCCAATAGGGTCTTCCGGCACCGTGCCTCGCAGCGTGCCGCAGGCCCAAAGTCGAGGTTTCCAAAGGCTCGCCTTTGGCGGGGTCCAGGGGCAGAGCCCCTGGCCTTGCTTCCTTGGCCTCCACGACCCTCGACTTTCCCCGGTCGACGCCACATTTTGCACAGCAGTTGACGGAGATCGCCCCATGACGTCCCACCCGACCCAGCGCTGGTCCACGCACGCCTCGCACGCCGCCCTGCGCGTCCGCGGCGACGACGAGGACCCCGACGCCCCCGATCCCGACAGCCCCGACGTCCCCGAGCCCCAGGGCCCGGAGAAGAAGGAGCCGGACGACAACAAGACGATGGCCTCCCCGGTCAACGAGCTGGAGCTGCGCCTGTTCAACCAGCGCAAGGTGCTGGTGTTCGGCGCGATCAACGACCGCCTGGCGCGCGACGTCACCGGCCGCCTGCTCGCGCTGGCCGGCGCGTCGTCCGAGCCGATCGACGTCTACATCAACTCGCCCGGCGGCCATGTCGAGAGCGGCGACACCATCCACGACATGATCCGCTTCGTCGACGCCGAGGCGCCGGTGCGCGTCATCGGCACCGGCTGGGTCGCCAGTGCCGGCGCCCTGATCTTCCTCGCCGGGCAGAAGGAGCGCCGCTACTGCCTGCCCAACACCCGCTTCCTGCTGCACCAGCCGATGGGCGGCGTCCGTGGGCCTGCCACCGACATCAAGATCGAGGCGCAGGAGATCATCAAGATGCGCGAGCGCCTCAACCGCCTGATCGCGCGCGAGACCGGACAGACCTACGAGAAGGTCTGCAAGGACACCGATCGCAACTACTGGATGGGCGCAGAGGAGGCCATCGCCTACGGGATGATGTCGCGCGTCGTCGCCAGCGCCAAGGAGCTCTGAGCGGCTGCGCCGGCCGGGTCGCCCCGCCCGTCCGGCGTGCCGTCGCGGCGGTTGACGCTCCACCGTCGCCGGGGCACGAAGACGGCGTTGGTTTCCGGGGAGTCACGCCATGCGCCATGCCGCTGTTCTGCTGATCATGGCCGCCATGTCGCTCGCGGGCTGCTCGCTGTTCAGCTCGGCACCGCCCACCTACAACGTGTTCTTCGGCGACCGCAGCGCCCGCATCGACGACGCGGCCCGCACCACCCTCGTCGAGGCGGCCCGGGTCGCCAATGCCCACCCCTCCCAGCGGGTGACGCTCGACGGCTATGCCGACGCCAAGAGCGTCGACGCCGCACGGGCCAGGGAGCTGGCCGGCCAGCGCGTGGACGCGGTGTCAGAGGCTCTGACCAGCGTGGGCGTCAACGCCGCCCGTATCGTGCGCGCGCCCTACACCGCCGATCCGCAGGTGGACTCCGGCGTCGCGAGCCGCCGCGTCGAGATCGACATCGGCCACTGACCTCCGGGAAAGGCAGGGTCGAGGCTCTTCTTCAAACTCCGCCAAAGGCAAGCCTTTGGAATCCGCTTTCTAAGTCAAGGGATCAAAGGGTCCTCGGACCCTTTGCGGGTCCAGGGCAGAGCCCTGGCCTTGCTTCGCCCCCCTGTCCCCGCCGCCCCGCGCCTGCGATGATGCCCCCATGAGCGCCCCCGCCTTCCAGCCGAGCCCGCCGCGCGACCCCGACTCCGTGCTCGCCCGCGTGTTCGGCTTCCCCGCCTTCCGCGGCCTGCAGCGCGACGCCGTGATGCACGTCACCGGCGGCGGCGACGCCCTCGTGCTGATGCCCACCGGCGGCGGCAAGTCCGTCTGCTATCAGGTCCCCGCGCTGTGCCGCGAGGGCACCGCCGTCGTCATCTCCCCCCTGATCGCGCTGATGGACGACCAGGTCGCCGCCCTGCGCCAGCTCGGCATCCGCGCCGGCGCCCTGCACTCCGAGCTCGACCCGGACGAGGCGCGCGAGACCTCCCGTGCGCTGGCCGACGGCACGCTGGACCTGCTCTACGTCTCGCCCGAGCGCCTGCTGTCCGGCGCCACCCTGGATCGCCTGTCGCGCATCGAGATCGCCCTCGTCGCGATCGACGAGGCGCACTGCGTGTCCGCCTGGGGCCACGAGTTCCGCCCCGAGTACCGCGCGCTCGCCGGCCTGCGCAGGCGCTTTCCCGGCGTGCCCCGCGTGGCGCTGACCGCGACCGCCGACCCGCGCACCCGCGCCGACATCCTCGCCAACCTCGACATGAACGACGCGGCCGTGTTCGCCGCCAGCTTCCACCGCGGCAACCTGCACATCGCGGCCCACGCCAAGTCGTCCGAAGCCCAGCAGCTCGCCGGCTTCCTGTCCCGCCACCCCGGCCAGGCCGGCATTGTCTACTGCGGCAGCCGCAACAAGACCGAGCGCACCGCCGCCCGACTGATGCAGGACGGCCGCGTCGCCATCCCGTTCCACGCCGGCCTGTCGCCGATCGAGAAGCGCGCCGGCCTGACCCGCTTCCGCTCCGGCGAGCCGGTGGTGATCTGCGCCACCATCGCCTTCGGCATGGGCATCGACCGCCCGGACGTGCGCTTCGTCGCCCACCTCGACATGCCCGACAGCCCGGAGTCCTACTACCAGCAGATCGGCCGCGCCGGCCGCGACGGCGAGCGCGCCGACACCCTGCTGCTCTACGGCGGCGAGGACATCGCCCGCGCCCGCCACTGGCTCGCCCAGTCCCAGGCGTCCGAGCAGCAGCGCGAGGTGATGCGCGTCCGCCTGGAAATGATGATCGCCCTGTCAGAGACCACCGCCTGCCGCACCCGCGCCCTGCTCGGCTGCTTCGGCGAGGCCATGGCCGCCGACTGCGGCCACTGCGACAACTGCCGCAACCCGATCAGGATGTTCGACGGCACCGAGGCCGCCCGCAAGGCGCTGTCCGCGGTGTACAAGACCGGCCAGCGCTTCGGCGCGCTCCACGTCGTCAGCGTGCTGCGCGGCCAGAAGACCGACATGATCGAGAAGTGCGGCCACGACTCGCTGACGGTGTTCGGCATCGGCCGCGACGGGAGCGTGGGCTTCTGGCGCGGCGTGATCCGCCAGCTCCTCGCCCGCGGCGCCCTGCGCAGCGTCAGCCTCGACAACGGCGGCACCACCCTCGCCCTCGACCCCGAGACCGCCCGCCCGATCCTGCGCGGCGAGCAGCAGGTCATGCTGCGCGAGGAGGACGCTCCCGCGGACCCAATGCTGGAAGGCCGCCGGCGCGACGGGCGACGCGCGTCCGGCGGCGACGCCAGGCCTCGCGCCGCCTTCTCCGGCGCGTCCGACGACCAGGGCCCGTCCGGTCCGTTCGACGCCCTGCGCGCCTGGCGCACCGACGCGGCCCGCAGCCAGTCCGTGCCGCCCTACGTGATCTTCAACGACGCCGTGCTGCGCGACATCGCCGCCGTGCGCCCGGGCACGCTGGACGAGCTGGGCAGGATCAAGGGCGTCGGAGCCTACAAGCTGGAGCACTACGGCGCCGACGTCCTGCGCATCCTCGGCGAACGGTAGCAATCAGAAACCCCGCCCCAAGGACTCCTCTTTCCGAATGCCGGTCCAGGGGCGGCTCCCTGCTGTGGCTTTTCCAACGATCCAGGCGGATCGTCGGAACCTTCGGCCACCTCCGCCTGGCGGGTCCGGGCAGAGTCCGGCCTTGCTTCCTTGCTCCACCCCCGGGGAACACACGCCCTCCCCCGGCGTTTCCCGTCCATGGCACAGCGCAAGAACTCCCTCTGGTTCACCATCCTCGGCCTCGGCTTCGCCGTCGCCGGCACCGACAAGGTGTTCTCGCAGCGCGGCTACGAGGGCATGTTCCGCAACTGGGGCTGGACCGAGGACCAGATGCGCGCCCTCGGCGCCGCCGAGATCATCGGCGGCCTGCTGGTCGCCCCCCGCGCCACCCGCGTCCTCGGCAGCGCCCTGCTGATCGCCGCCTCCTCCGCCGTGCTCAGCGAGGAGTTGCGCCACGGCGAGTCCCGCCACGCCGCGCCCCGCCTCGCCCTGCTGCTCGCGGCCGCCACGGCCCTGCTGCCCCGCGCCGCCCGATAGGACCCGGCCGATGTCACAGCGCTCCACGCCCCTGCTGTTCTCCCTGCTCGGCCTCGGCTTCGGCATCGCGGGCGCCACCAAGATCGCCGGCTTCGCCCCGCAGCGCGCGCTGTTCCACAGCTGGGGCTGGTCCGACCAGGCCCGCCAGGTCGTCGGCGCCCTGGAGCTGGGCGGTGCCACCCTGCTGGTGTCCGGCCGCACCCGCGGCTGGGGCGGCCTCGTCCTCGCCGCAACCTCCGCCGTGGTGCTCGCCACCGAGGGCCGCCACCACGACGACACGCTGATCCCGCCGCGCGCCGTGCTCCTGCTCGGGGCGCTGGCGGCGCTGGTCTGACAGGCGAAACCAGAAGGCTCTGCCTTTGGGTTCCCCCTGTGGCGTGAGGCCTTAGTCTTGCCTCCGTCGAGGATGTCGTGTTCCTGCCAAACGAACTTGTGCATCTGGCCGAAAGCCCCGGCCCATGAAGGCAAGCAAGGCTGGGCTCTGCCCAGACCCGCCAGGGGCGAGCCGCCCCTGGACCGGCCTTACTTAAAAAGTGGATTCCAAAGGCGCGCCTTTGGCGGGGTCCAGGGCAGAGCCCCTGGTCTTCCTGTGCTGATCGGTCAGAGAAACCGGCCGCGGGAACCGCTACGCGGCGACCAGGAGTTCCGGCAGGGGCAGCCCATGAGAATCGGAACTGTCCGAGGCCATCCCGTCAAGCCGCCGCTTCCTCCAGCCTCCCCTGCTCCCCCGCCCCGCGACTGAACCGCACCAGCCGATCCTCCGCCTCGGCCGCCCCTGGTCCGTGGGTGATCGACACCATCGTCGTGTCCGGCAGCCGCTCGCGCAGGGTGTGCAACAGCGCCGCCTCTGATTCCGGGTCGAGGCTCGCCGTCGCCTCGTCGAGGAACAGCCAGTCCGGACGCAGCAGCAGGGCGCGCGCCACCGCCAGCCGCTGCTGCTCGCCGCCCGACAGCCTCTGGCCCCACGGCGCGTCATCATCGAGCGCACCCGCCAGCACCCCAAGCCCTGCGTCGTGCAGCGCCGCCGCCACCCGCGCATCGTCGAAGTCGCCGGGTGCCGACGGGTAGCACACCGCGTGGCGCAGCGTGCCGAGCGGGATGTAGGGACGCTGCGGCAGGAACAGCGACGTGCCCGACGGCCGGCGGATCGTGCCCTGCGCAAAGGGCCAGATGCCGGCGATGGCGCGGAACAGGGTGGACTTGCCGGTGCCGGAGCGGCCGCTGATCACGGTGTTGCGCCCGCGCGGGAAGTCGAGACGCACGTGGTCGAGCAGCGTGGCGCCATCGGGAAGCGACAGCGTCACGTCGTCGAGCACCAGGTCGGGGCCGGCGGTCGCGGCCTCTGAGACGCCCGCGCTGCGGCCCGCGGCGGCGCTGGCGCGGGCGGCCTCGATCGAGCGGCCGAACGTCGCGAGACGCTCGGTTGTCGCGCGGTAGTCGGCGAGCGTGGCGTAGGACTCGATCACCCACGACAGCGCGCCCTGCACCCGCGAGAACGCGCCCACGGTCTGGAACAGGGCGCCGAGCGTGAGCTTGCCGAAGAAGAATCGCGGCGCCATCACCACGATCGGGAAGATGCCCGACACCTGCGAGTATCCGACCACGACCGAGTTGAGCAGCTTGGTCCGGTTCATGATCGCCTTGAAGTTGGCGAAGATGTCGGAGAAGCGCGCGAGCAGGCCGGACTTCTCCTCCATCTCGCCACCGTACAACGCGACACCCTCGGTGTTCTCGCGCACCCGGACCAGCCCGAAGCGGAAGTTCGCCTCGAAGCGCTGCTGGGCGAAGTTGAGCAGCGCCAGAGGACGACCGACATAGTGTGTCACCACCGTCCCCAGCACGGCATAGATCAGCGCGATCCACACGAGATAGGCCGGGATGGTGACGCCCAGCAGCGTGATCGGCCCGGACAGGCCCCAAAGCACGCCCACGAAGCTCAGGATGGTGACCACGTTGGACAGCAGGTCGATGCCCAGCGAAAGGGTGCTGCTCACGAAGTCACGCACGTCCTCGGAGACCCGCTGGTCGGGGTTGTCTGTGCCGTCGCTCACGCCGACGCCCGCGCTGCGCAGGCCGATCCGGTAGTACGCCTGGTCCGCCAGCCACTCGTCCACGAAGCGCGTGGTCAGCCAGCGACGCCAGCGGATGCTCAGCCACTGCTGAAGGTAGCGGGCATAGACAGCGATCGTGATGTAGACGAGCGCGATGTAGATGAAGCCGGGCATCACAAGGCCGCTCTCGGTGCCGTGGTAGGTGAACAGCAGCGAGATGAACCCGTTCCAGTCCTTGGTCTGCAACGTGTTGTAGAACGCGTTGTTCCAGTAGCTGAGCACGACCTGCATCCCCACCAGGGACAGGTTCATCGCCACGACCACGATCAGCAGCAGCCAGGCGGACCCGCGCTCCTCCGACCTGAAGTACGGCCGAGCCAGGAACCAGGCGTCGCGAAGGAACGGGCCAAGGCCGCGCATCAGGGGGAACTCCGGTCGCCGTTGGGGGGCAGGGCAGGGGGCTCGCCCCCGCGCCGCGGATCGGGCAGTCGCGCGTCGAGCGCCGCCAGCCACTCGGCCAGCCGCCGCCGGTTGACGCCCAGGTCGGAGCGCCCGTAGACGCTGCGCGACCACAGCACGAGGCCCGCGGCCCCGTCGCCGGGCAGCACCTCGACCGCGACCAGGTCGGGGAAGTTGAGCAGCGCCGAGCGCGCCACGTAGTCGCGCCGCCACGGCGTCCGCGCGTCCGACGGCAGCGCGAACACGCGCGGCTGCGCCAGAGCCACCGCATCGACCGTGGCCAGGAGCGTCGCGGCCGGCACCGCATAGGCCGGCGTGACGAGATCGGGCGCGGGGGAGAACCCTGCCGGAGCCGCCAGCGCGTGGTTGGGCGACCCCGGCGGCACCAGGCCGCGCAGCGAGGCCGGCGCCACCGGCGCCACCACCCCCTGCGCCCCCGCCGTCGCGCACAGCGGCAGCGCGAAGCCGAGCAGCCAACCGAGCACGCTCACGCCGAACCGCCCGCGCCGCCGTCCGCCACGCCGCCGGCCTCGGGCGCCGCGACCGGATCGGGCGAGGACGAGGCGTCCGGCGCCACCTCCGCGCCCGGCTGGCGCAGCCGGATCACCCCGCGCACGTCGGCCGCGACCGGCCTGCCCTTGCGCAGGATTTCCACGCGCCCTTCCGCCTGCAGCCGGCCGGCGATCCTGCGCACGTTGCCCATCAGCAGGTGCCAGTCCGCCCGCCCCTCCGCCTGCGCCACCTCGCGCGCCGCCTCGGACGGGCAGATCGAGCGCGACGGCCCTCGCTCAGCCACCAGACGCAGGATACTGGCCATGATCGCCGCGTCGTGCGCCCGCGCCGCCTGCATGGCCGGCGAGGCGGGCCTGGACGCCACGACAGCCTCCGCCGCCCCAATCTCCGCCACCCCAGCCGCCGATGCCATGGCGGCGGTCTCGGCGCCCGCCGCGGTCATGTCCGTGCCAGGCGGTCCGGCGGCCTCGGGACGATCGGGTTCGGGCGTGCGCGCGGCATCGCTGGCAAGTGTCATCACGGGCCGACGCTGGCGCAGACGCCCGCCCGGGGCAAGTTACGTCGCGGCAAGCCGTCCGGTCGCCGCGGCCATGCCCCCCTGGTCGTACGCCGGTCCGCCGCGCCCTCCGCCATCCTGCTCCGCGCCGCCGATCCAGCGCGCGAGCTGGCGCGACGGCACCGGCGGGCAGAGCGCCGTGCCCACGCCCTCGTCGCAGCCCAGTCCGCGCAGCACGTCGCCCTGGCGCAGCGTGTCCACCCCGCTCGCCGCCACCCGCAGCCCGATCGCGTGCGCCGCCCCCACGATGGCGCGCAGCACCGCCCGGTCCTCCGCGCTGCGCTCCAGGTCGCGCACCAGCGAGGCGTGCAGCCGCACCACCCCCAGCGGCAGCCGGCGCAGCAGCGAGAGGCTCGCGCTCGCCTCGCCGAAATCCTCCACAGACAGCGCCACGCCCAGGTCGCTGATCGCGGCCAGCGCCAGCACGCCGTCGCCGTCCAGCGCCCACAGCCAACCCTCCTGGCACGCCAGCTCCAGGTGCTCCCAGCTCGCCTCGCCGCCGAGATCGCCGAGCAGCGACAGCAGCGTCTCCGGATGCAGCTCCGCCGGCACCGCCACGCACAGCCGCGCGCCGGTGTCGCGCCAGGTCGCGACCTCGCAGGCCGCAGTCTCCAGCCGCCACGCCGCGAGCCGCGCCGGCCTGCCGCCCTGCGCCGCGTCCTGTCCCGGCCCCGCCAGTCCGCCCGCCGCCGTGCGCCCGGCCTGCGCCGGCGGCATCCGCGTCGCCGCCTCCACCGCCTGCAGCCGCCCGCCCTGCAGCGAGGGGCGCGGCTGGAACAGCATCCAGTCCTGCGTGGCGACGCGCCGCCGCCCGGAAGCAGAACCGTCCCGCCCGCCTTCCGGCAGCACCCGGGCGGTGCCGGGCGCGCCCCGGCCAGGGCCGGCGGCGGGGAACTTCGTGGAGGAGTCGTCGAAACCGGCGGTCATTGCATGCGCTTCTGTGATCGCGAGACCCTGGCACGTCGACATGAAAGAAGTGTTGTGCCTCTCGCCACCGCCCGCCTCGCGCCCGCCCAGGAGAACTGCCGATGATCGAGCTGTGGAGCTGGCCCACCCCCAACGGCCAGAAGGTGCACATCGCGCTGGAGGAGCTGGGCCTCGACTACCGCGTGGTCCCGGTCGACATCGGCGCCGGCGAACAGTTCAGCCCCGCCTTCCTGGCGCTGACGCCCAACCACCGCATCCCCGCGATCGTCGACGACGACGGCCCGGGCGGCGCGCCGCTGCGCCTGTTCGAGTCGGGCGCGATCCTGCTCTACCTCGCCGAGAAGACCGGCCGCCTGCTGCCCGCCGACCCCGCGGCGCGCTACACGGCGCTGCAGTGGCTGATGTTCCAGATGGGCGGCGTCGGCCCGATGTTCGGCCAGTACAACCACTTCGCCAGCTACGCGCCGGAGAAGCTGCCCTACGCCATCGAGCGCTACACCAACGAGGTGCGCCGCCTGCACCGCGTCCTGGACAAGCGCCTGTCCGACAGCGAATTCCTCGCCGACGCCGACTACGGCGTCGCCGACATCGCGACCTTCCCCTGGGTCACCGGCGCGGAGAAGCGCGGCATCGACCTCGCCGACTACCCCGCCGTCCGGCGCTGGCACGACGCCATCGCCGCGCGCCCCGCCGTGCAGCGCGGCATGGCGGTGCTCGCCGACCGCCGCCGCGGCGGCCCGGTCACCGACCAGATGCGCGAGAACATGTTCGGCGGTACCCAGTTCACTCCGCGCTAGAGGCTGCCGCGGGCCGGGCGGCCGCCTTCATGCGCCACAAAGAGAAGAAAGCGTGTTCTTTCTTGAAAGAAAGAACCAAAGAACTTTTGCACATTGGGCTGCGGAGTTGCCCGGGTGTTCGGAGTCTTGTGGTCAAAGTCTTATTGTTTCTTTTTCTTCAGAAAAAGAAGAATCTTGTCTTCCTGCCTGCACAATAGGCTGACATCAGACTCATACCAGCATCCAGGGCCGGGCGGCGGGCCAAGGCCCGCCGCGGCATCACTTGATCTTGGCTTCCTTGAACGCGACGTGCTTGCGCACGACGGGGTCATACTTGCGCAGCTCCATCTTGCCGGTCTGCGCCCGCGCGTTCTTCTTGGTCACGTAAAAATACCCGGTGTCCGCCGTGGACACGAGGCGGATCTGGATGGTGTTGGACTTGGCCATGATGCACTCCACGCGCGATCGCCGCGGGGCTGCCGCGGTTCGGGCCGGCACCATGATGGCCGTGGCCTTCCGGGTCAAGCAAGGTTGAGGCTCTGCCTCAAATTCCGCCAGAGGCGAGCCGCCTCCGGACTGGCCTTCGTCAAGGCGGGTTTCAAGGCTTCTGGCCTTTGGTGGGTCCGGGCGTAGCCTGGCAGAGGGCACGATGGCCCTGCTGGGCCACTGGAACGACCGGCGGCGGGAGAGCCCAGCCTTGCCGTCGCTACGGCGGTAGCAGCGCCGCAGCATACGCCGCCGGGTGCCCCAGCAGCGCCCGCGCCGTCTCGAAGTCGCCGTCCCGCCCTTCCGCCGCCGGGCACGCCCCGCGCATCTCCGCCACCGCGTGCGCGTCCAGCGGCGCCCGCGCCGCCCGCCAGCCCCGCAGCGCCGCCGCCAGCTCCTGCCCGCCCGCCTCCAGGCTGCGCAGCTGCCGCGCCGTCGCCTCCGCCCCCAGGCTCGTGCACAGCTGCGGCAGCACGCCGAGCCCCTGCAGCGGCCAGCCGCGCGGCGCCAGCACCCGGCTCCAGGTCACGAACAGCTCGCCCCCGTCCGGCAGCTCGGTCAGCGTCTGCACCACGCCCTTGCCGGTCGTCGCACTCCCCACCACCACCGCGCGCCTCTGGTCCGCCAGCCCCGCCGCCATGATCTCCGCCGCCGACGCAGTGCGCCCGTCCACCAGCACCACGATCGGCAGCCGGTTCGCGAGATCCCCGCCCTGCACCCGCCACACCCGCGACGCTTCCGGGTCGCGCCCCACCGTGGTCGCCACGATCCCCTGGTCGAGCAGCAGCGCCACCGCGGTCACCGCCTGGCGCAGCAGCCCGCCGCGGTCGCCGCGCAGGTCGATCACCAGCCCGCTCACCTGCGCCCCGCCGACCCGGGCGTCGAGCCCATCCTCCAGCTCCTGGCTGAGACGCTGCGCGGTGTCGGCGGTGAAGGCGGTGATGCGCAGCGACAGCAGCACCCCGCCCATCCCGCGCCGCCGTTCCGCGAACACCGTCTCCGGCGGCACCACCGCACGGTGCAGCACCAGCACGCGCGCCCGCCCGTCGGCCCCGGCGACGCGCAGCCGCACCGTGCTGTCCTCCTCGCCCACCAGGCTCGCCGCCACCGCCGCCACCGCCGCGCCCTGCGTTCCCACCCCGTCCACCGCCAGCAGCCGCTCGCCGGCGCGCAGCCCCGCCTGCGCCGCCGGCCCGTTCGCCGCCACCGTCGCCAGCACCAGGTTCGCGCCCAGCCGCGCCAGCTCCACGCCCACGCCCACCTGCCCGGCCAGCCGGTCGCGCACGTGCTCCGCCCCCGCCGGCGGCACGTAGCGGGAATACGGGTCGAGATGGGAGAACACCTCGTCGAAGTACCCCTGCAGCAGCGCCGCCCCGCCCGCCGCCCGCAGCGTGGCCGACCGCTCCCAGGCCCAGCGCAGCGCGTCGGCGCTGAGCGCGCCCCAGGCGGAAGCGTCCACCTCCGGCGGGAACGGCCGCACGAACCCGCCATCGCCACCCGCGCCGGCGTTCGCGCCGGTGCTCACGGCCCCCGCCGCCTCGCCGGGCGACCCCAGGTCGAGCCGGACCACGCCGCCGCCGGTGCGCAGGCGCAGCGACGGATCGAGCGTCGCCAGGCCCTGCAGCCCCCACAGCGCCAGCCCCGGCACGGTGGTCGGGTCGAGCGAGCGCGGCGCGATGAACGCCAGCGCGGTGCCGATCACCTGGCTGTCCAGCGCCACGTCGGGCCCCGCCGCGCCGTCGGTCGACTCCGCGGCACCCGCCGCGCCAGGGAGCGGCGCAGCCTGCCCCGACCCGCCGGAACTATCGGACGGACGCATCGGTTCGGTCGTGTCGACGGCGTCCGCCCCGCGCTGCCCTGAGTTATGTGGCCCGGAGTCACGCAGACCGGAGTCACGCAGACCGGAGTCGCGTGGCCCGCCATCGCCCTGTCCGCCGTCGCGCTGCGCCAGGCCGCGCGACCCGGTCCCCGGCGATCCTGGATCGCTTACCAGGTCCTCGCCCGTCCCCGCCCGGCCGGATCGCACGTCCGCAGCGTCCGCCACGGGCTCCGCCCCCGCTCGCGCTACCCCCGGGGAGAACGCCAGGCCGAGCCCGGCCGCCAGCAGCAGCGCGCGCAGCGCACTGCGTCGGGAAAGGCGGCTGTCGCGGGGGAGGCAGGCGCGGGACCCGGCCTGGGCCGGGCGGATGGGCGGGCGGGGCGCGCTCACCGCCGCGGGGACCGGCTCCCCTCGCCGGGCCGCGCGGTGCCGCCAGATCCGGTCAGCATCCCGAACAGCAGCCCGCCGGTCACCGGCGTCGCTTCGGACAGCCGCACCTCGACCGCCTGTGCCAAGCTGAACACGAGGCGGGTGGCGCGGCCGACCAGGGACTGGGTCGTCTCGTCGTGCATCCAGTAGTCGTCCGGGAGGGATCTGAGCGGCACCAGACCGCTGGCCCCGCTGTCGTCCAGTGTGACGAACAGCCCGAAGCGCGCAACACCGGAGATGCGCGCGGCGAACACCGCGCCCACTTTGTCCGCCATGTAGGCAGAAAGGTAACGGTCCACGGCCTCGCGCTCCGCCAGCGCCGCCCGCCGCTCCGTCCCCGTGATCTGCTCTGCGATATCGGGGTACTCCGCGGCCGCCCCCTCGCCGTCGTGCGGCAGCGCCCCGTCGCCTGGCCGCATCCCGGAGACCAGCGCCCGATGCACCAGCAGGTCGGCATAGCGCCGGATCGGGCTGGTGAAATGCGCGTAGCGCGCCAGCGACAGCCCGAAATGCCCGATGTTGTCCGGGTCGTACGCCGCCTGGCTCTGCGAGCGCAGCATCACCTCGTTGACCAGGGGCGCGTGCTCCGTCCCCGCCACCGCGCGCAGCACCGCGTCCAGGTCGCGCGGCCGCAGCTCCCCCGTCGGCGGCAGCGCCAGGTCGAAGGTCCGCAGGAACGCCCGCAGCGCCTCCAGCTTCTCGTCCGACGGCGGCGCGTGCACCCGGTACATGCAGGGCCGACGACGGCGCTCCAGCTCCTCCGCCGCCGCCACGTTGGCGAGCACCATGAACTCCTCGATCAGCCGGTGGCTGTCGAGGCGCGGCCGCGGCGCGATGGCCGACACCTGCCCCGCCTCGTCCAGCACCACCTTGCGCTCCGGCAGGTCGAGGTCGAGCGTCCCGCGCGCCTGACGCGCCCCCAGCAGCACCCGGAACCCCGCATACAGCGCCGCCACCAGCCCGTCCGGCACCGGCGGCGCCCCGTCCAGCACCGCCTGCTCGACCAGCGGCGGCTCCGCCATCCCCGCGCCTGCCTCGTGGTCGTGCAGCGCCTGCACCTGCGTGTAGGTCAGCCGCGCCGCGGACCGCATCAGCCCGCGCCCGAACCGGTGCGACAGCTTGCGCCCGCCGGCGTCCACCCGCATCTCGACGAACAGGCAGCCCCGCTCCTCGCCCGGCCGCAGCGAGCACCAGCCGTTCGACAGCGCCTCCGGCAGCATCGGCACCACGCGGTCCGGGAAATACACAGAGTTGCCGCGCTTCCTGGCGTCGCGGTCCAGCGCCGATCCCGGCCGCACGTAATGCGCCACGTCCGCGATCGCCACCACCAGCCGGTGCCCGCCGGGGTTCTCCGGCTCGCCGTCGCGCGCCACGTCCGCCTCGGCGAACACCGCGTCGTCGAAGTCGCGCGCGTCCTCCCCGTCGATCGTCACCAGCCCCAGCTCGCGCAGGTCGACGCGCTCGCCGAGCGCCACCGCGCGCGCCGCCTCCGCCTCCGCCACCGACGCCGGGTCGAACTCGGTCGGGATGCCGTGGGTGTGCACGCAGATCAGGCTGACCGAGCGCGCGTCGCCCATGCGCCCGAGCCGCTCCACCACCCGCGCCGTTTTCAGCCCGAACCCCGTGGACGGCAGCGGCTGCGCCAGCACGATCTCGTCGTGCTCCGCGCCATCGGTTTCGCCCGCAGGGATGCGCCACTCCGCCTTCGAGCGCCGGTCCGTCGGCACCAGCCGCCCTTCGCCGGGCGCGGCCGCGATCCCCGCCCCGCGCCGCACGAACCGCCCGCGCCCGCGCCGGCCGCGCTCCTCCGCGCCGTCCTCGCCCGCCGCGTCGCGACCACCCGCCTTGAACACGCCGAGCACCCGCGCCGGCGCCTCGCTCAGCCGCTTCAGCGTGCGCCCCTCGTAGCGCCCGTGTCCGATCGGCTTCAGCCGCGCCAGCACCCGTTCCCCCGGCGCCAGCGCCGGCCGCCCGCGCTCCTCTGCCGCCATCAGCACCAGCGGCGCCGGCCCGTCGCCCTGCCAATCCAGCGGCCTCGCCACCGCGTCGCCGTCCGGATCGGTCCCGGTGACCAGCACCACCATGGCGTCCGGCAGCCGCCCCGGCGGCGTGAACCGCCGGTGCCCCGCCGGCGCCACCGCCCCGCTTTCCGCCAGGTCGCGCAGCATCTCGCGCAGGCCCGCACGATGCTCCGGCCCGAGCCCGAACTCGCGCGAGATCTCGCGCTTGCCGACCCGCCCCGGGCTCTCGCGGATGAACCGCCGCACCGCCTCGCGCGACGGCAGCCCCGCCCCGCGCCGGCCACCCGCGTCCCCGCCGTCCGGCAGGTCCGGTCCCGCGCCATCCGGCCCCGCCGCGTCCAGCATCATCCGCAGCCCGTCCGCCCCGCCGGACCCCGCGTCCTGCGGGCCTGGCTCGGCCGCATCGCCCTCCGCCGGCGCGTCGCTCCAGTGCGGCTCCGGCCCGCCGGCCGCCTCGCCCTCGTCCCCGCCGGACACGGGCATGCGCGCCATCTCAGCCCGCCTCGCCCGACCCGGCCGCAGCCGCCGCCGGCTTCGCAACCTTTGCCTTGGCGGCCTTCGCCTTTGCCTTGCCCTTTGGCGCAGCCTTCGCTTTCGTCGCCGGCCTCTTCGCCGGCGCCGCTGCCGCCCCGGGCGCCGGCTCCGTCCCGTCCGCCGCCTTGACCTTCCTCGCTCCCGCGGCTTTCGCCGCCGGCTTGCCCTTGCGCGCCCCCGGCTTCGCCTTCAGCGGCTTGCCACGCTCGGCGAGCAGCGCCACCGCGTCCTCCAGCGTCACGTCGTCCATCTCGACACCGCGCGGCACGTTGGCCACCACCGTGTTGTGCTGGATGTACGGCCCGAACCGCCCCTTCTTCACCATCACCGGCGCCCGGTCCTTCGGATGCTCGCCGAGTGCCCGCACGCTCGCCAGCTTGCGCGCCAGCACGTCGACCGCCCGGTTCAGCCCGACGGCCAGCACGTCGTCGTCCTTGTCCAGGGAGCCGAAGATCGCCCCCATCTTCACGAACGGCCCGAACCGCCCGATCCCCGCCTCGATCGGCTCGCCCAGCTCCGGATGCGTGCCCACGAAGCGCGGCAGCGACAGCAGCCCCAGCGCCTGCTCCAGCGTCATCTGGTCGCCGTCCATGCCCTTCGGCAGCGAGGTCCGCCGCGGCTTGACCTTCTTGTCCTCGGGATCGGCCTCGCCCTGCTGCACGTACAGCCCGTATGGCCCGCGGCGCACGGTCACCATCTGCCCGCCGTCCGGGTTCGGCCCCAGCTCGCGCAGTCCCTCCTTCAGGGTCTCGCCGTCGCCCTCGCCGCCCTCGATCGCGAGGCGCCGCGTATACTGGCACCCCGGGTAGTTCGAGCACCCGATGAACGACCCGTGCCGCCCGAGCTTGAGCCCGAGCCGCCCCGCATGGCACGCCGGGCACAGGCGCGGATCGCTGCCATCCTGGCGCGCGGGAAAGAAGTGCTCGCCCAGGTCGCCGTCCAGCGCGTCGATCACGTCGGAAATCTTCAGCTCGCGCGTCTGCTCGACGGCCTTGGAGAAGTCGTCCCAGAACGCGTGCATCACCGCGCGCCACTGCGCCGTGCCGTCGCTGATCTCGTCGAGCTGCTCCTCCAGCCCCGCCGTGAACCCGGTGTCCACGTAGCGCTCGAAGAAGCTCGCCAGGAACGCCGTCACCAGCCGCCCGCGGTCCTCCGGCACGAACCTCTTGTTCTCCATGCGCACGTAGGAGCGGTCACGCAGCACCGTCAGGATCGAGGCGTACGTCGAGGGCCGCCCGATCCCCAGCTCCTCCATCATCTTGACGAGGCTCGCCTCCGAGTACCGTGGCGGCGGCTGGGTGAAGTGCTGCGTCGCGTCCACCTTCGGGCAGGCGAGGGGGTCGCGCTCCGCCATCGGCGGCAGCATCCGGCTTTCCTCCTCCTCGCCCTCGTCCACGCCCTCGCGATACAGCCGCAGGAACCCGTCGAACGCGATGATCGACCCGTTCGCCCGCAGCCTCGGCCCCGCCGGCAGCGTCGGGTCCGCAACCTCGACGATCACCTGATCCAGCTCCGCGGACTGCATCTGGCTCGCGACCGCGCGCTTCCACACCAGCTCGTACAGCCGCCCCTGCTCTGCGTTGAGGAAGCCGATCAGCTCGTCGAGGGTGCGCGACACCTCGGTCGGCCGCACCGCCTCGTGGGCCTCCTGCGCGTTCTTCGCCTTGGCATGGTACTCGCGCGGCGCCAGCGGCCGGTACTGCTCGCCGAAGCCTGTGGCGACATAGTCGCGGATGCCCTCGATCGCCTCGCGCGCCATGGAAACGCCGTCGGTCCTCATGTAGGTGATGAGCCCCGTCGTCTCGCCGTCCAGCTCGATCCCCTCGTAGAGCTGCTGCGCCGTGCGCATCGCCGCCTGCGCGCCCATGCCGAGCTTGCGGCTCGCCTCCTGCTGCAGCGTCGACGTCGTGAACGGCGCCGGCGGGTTGCGCTTGACCCGGCGCCTCTCGACGCCCGCCACCTCGAACCCGCCCGACTCCACCTGCGCCTTCGCCGCCAGCGCCAGCGCCTCAGTGTTCAGGTCGAACTGGTCGAGCCTCCTGCCGTCCAGGTGCGTCAGCCGCGCCAGGAACGGGGCGCCCGCGGGCGTGGCCATGTGCGCCTCGACCGTCCAGTACTCGCGCGGCCGGAACGCCTCGATCTCCGCCTCGCGCTCGCACACCAGCCGCAGCGCCACCGACTGCACCCGCCCTGCGGAACGCGAGCCCGGCAGCTTGCGCCACAGCACCGGCGACAGCGTGAACCCCACCAGGTAGTCCAGCGCCCGCCGGGCCAGGTATGCCTCGATCAGCGGCAGGTCCAGCTCGCGCGGCTGCTCCATCGCCTTCTGCACGGCCGACTTGGTGATCTCGTTGAAGGTGATGCGCTGCACGTCCACGCCGCGCAGCGCGCCCTTCTCCTCCAGCATCGCCCGCACGTGCCACGAGATCGCCTCGCCCTCGCGGTCCGGGTCCGTCGCCAGGTACAGATGCGCCGCCCCCTTCAGCGCCTTGACGATGGCGCCGATCTGGCGCTGCCCGCGCTCGTCGGCCTCCCAGTCCATCGCGAAGTCCTGGTCCGGCCGCACGCTGCCGTCCTTGGGCGGCAGGTCGCGCACGTGCCCGAACGAGGCGAGCACGGTGTAGCCGTCGCCCAGGTACTTGTTGATGGTCTTGGCCTTGGCGGGCGATTCGACCACGACGACGTCGGTCATTCCAGTCCCTCGGGCCACAGCCTCATCAGCGTGCTAGGGCCCAGTGTCGATCAGCAGGCAAACCCGGTTCCCGGGAAGGGTCTCGATCCGGCCGGCGAGCTCAAGCTCCAGCAGCGCGGAGGAGACGGCAGACGCGGACAAGTGGCAGCGGCGCACCACCTCGTCAACCGGCGTCGGCGACACGCTCAGGCAGGCGAGCACGGCGGCCTGCACCCCGCCCAGCCCCCCGGACGCGCCGCCGGAGGCGTTCGCGCGCCCGCCCGGGCCACCGCCTCCCGCGTCGGAGGCCTCTTTCGTGCGTCGCCGCAGCAGCCCTGCGCCACGCCGCGGCCGGGCAGGGGGCTCTGCAGCCGCGGGACGCTCCGGTGTCGCAGCGCCGGACAGGATGACGCCGGCATCCGTGCCGCCCGGCCCCGCTCCAGGTCCCGCCTCGCCCACCGCCGTCCCGGCCTCGACCTCCCCTGGCTCCGCGCCCTCACCATCCGGTGCCTCGTCCACCCCGGAGTCCGCCGCCAGCGCCGGCCCGTGGTCCGGCAGGTTCGCCAGCACGTCCGCCGCGGACTCCGTCAGGAACGCCCCCTGCCGGATCAGGTCGTTGCTCCCCCGCGACCGCGGGTCCAGCGGCGAGCCCGGTACGGCGAAGATCTCCCGGTGCAGCTCCTGCGCCAGCCGCGCCGTGATCAGCGTCCCCGACCGCAGCGCCGCCTCCACCACCACCACGCCGAGCGACAGCCCCGCGATGATCCGGTTGCGCCGCGGGAAGTGCCGGTTCTGCGGCGCGACCCCCAGCGCCGCCTCCGCCACCACCGCCCCGTGCGCCGCAACCTCCGCCTGCAAATCCGCGTGCTCCGCCGGATACGGGCAGTCCAGCCCCCCCGCCACGCACGCCACCGTCCGCCCCACGTGCATGGCGCCCCGGTGCGCCGCCGCGTCGATCCCCCGCGCCAGCCCCGACACCACCACCAGCCCCGACGCCGCCAGGTCCGTCGACAGCGCCTCCGCCATCCTCTCCCCGTTGGTCGAGCAGTTCCGCGCCCCCACCAGCGCCACCGCCCGCGCCGACAGGCACCCCACGTCCCCCAGCACCGCGATCGCCGACGGCGCATCCGCCAGCAGCGCCAGCAGCGGCGGATACCCGGGCCCGCCCAGGAACAGCATCCGCCCGCCCAGCCGCCCCAGCCGCTCCAGCTCCCGCGCAGCCTCGTCCCGCCCGGGCACCCGCGGCGCCTCCGTCCGCCCCCCGGACCGCGCCAGCCCGGGCAGCGCCTCGATCGCCTCCGCCGCGCTCGCGAACCGCCCCATCAGGCGGCGGAACGTGACTGGCCCCACGTCCTCGGCGCGCGCCAGACGCAGCAGGTCCAGCTCGTCCGGCATCACCATGGCGCGCCAGGAAGAAGGCAAGGTCGGGCTCTGCCCGAACCCGCCAAAGGGCCGAGCCCTTTGGAAACCCCACACCTAAGTAACGGATTCCAAAGGCTTGCCTTTGGCGGAGTTTGAGGCAGAGCCTCAACCTTGCTTGCCTCGCCCGGCCCCGCCCTCACGCCCTGGCCCCGATCCTCGGCTCCGTCCCCGCCGCCAGCCGCGCGATGTTGCCGCGGTGCCGCGCCGCGACCAGCGCCGCCACCAGCAGCGCCGCGGCGCACACGACGCCGCCCGCCAGGGCCGCCGCCGCCAACCCGCCCGCCGCCATCGCCGCGAGCGCGCCCACCGACGAGATCCGGCTCAGCCACGCCGCCGCCAGCCACGCAGCGCACGCCGCCATCCCCACCCGCCAGTCCAGCCCGAGCATCGCGCCCAGCCCGGTCGCCACGCCCTTGCCGCCGCGAAAGCGCAGCCACGCCGGGAAGCAGTGCCCCAGCACCACGCACATCGCCGCCACCGCCGCGCCCCACGACCCGGCGGCGAGCCCCGCCACGACCACTGCGAGCAGCCCCTTTGCTGCGTCCAGCAGCAGCGTGGCCGCCGCCAGCCCGCGCCGCCCGGTGCGCAGCACGTTGGTGGCGCCGATGTTGCCCGACCCGATCGCGCGCAGGTCGCCCAGCCCCGCCAGCCGCGTCAGCAGCAGCCCGAACGGCACCGACCCCGCGAGATACGCCGCCGCCGCGACGAGCAGCCCGGCCAGCAACCAGCCGCCCGCGCCCGGCGCCGCAGGGCTCACAGCCCGATCTCCGCCGCCCCGTCCGGACCCTGCGCGCCGTCCGCGACCCCGCGCGCCTGCGCCGCGGCACCCGGGCCGCGGGCCCGCGCCGCCGGCCCGCCGGGATGCGCGAACACCAGCCGCCCCGCCTTCCAGGTGCCGAACACCCGCCCCTCCAGCGCCCGCCCGTCGAACGGCGTGTTCTGCGCCTTGCCGGGAAGCTGGCCGGCGACGACCTTCCACGCCCGCTCCGGATGGAACAGGCACAGGTCGGCCGCCGCGCCCCGCGCCAGCGTCCCCGCCTCGACGCCGAGCACCTTCGCGGGCCGCGCCGTCAGCAGCGCCACCGCCTGCGCCAGCCCCAGCGAGCCGCCATGCACCTGCGCCAGGCTCACCGCCAGCAGCGTCGCCAGCCCGGACCCTCCCGGCGAGGCCTGCGCGAACGGCAGCCGCTTGTCGTCCGCGTCGCGCGGCTGGTGGTCCGAGGCGATCGCGTCGATCGTGCCGTCCAGCAGCCCCGCCGCCACCGCCACCCGGTCGCCCTCCGGCCGCAGCGGCGGCGACAGCTTGGCGTAGGAGCGGAAATCCCCGATCGCCGTCTCGTTGAGGTCGAAGTACGGCGGTGCCGTGTCGCAGGACACGTCCACCCCCTCGCCCTTGGCGCGGCGGATCAGCATCACCGACTCCGCCGTCGACACGTGCGCGATGTGCAGCGCCCCCCCGGTGAGCCGGGCAAGGCGGATGTCGCGCGCCACCAGCATCGCCTCCGCCACCGCCGGGATCCCCGGCAGGCCCAGCCGCGTCGCCAGCTCGCCTTCCGTCGCCGCCCCGCCCGCCGCCAGCGCCGGCTCCTCCGGATGCACCACGACCCGCACCCCGAAGCCGTGCGCATACGACAGGGCGAGCCGCATCAGCCGGGCGTTGCCGATCGCGCGCATCCCGTCGGTGAACGCCACCGCTCCCGCCTCGCGCAGCAGCCCCAGCTCCGCGAGCTGCTCGCCCGCGCATCCCGCCGTCAGCGCCCCGTACGGCAGGATCGTCAGCGACCCGGTCTCCTCGCCGCGCGCCCGCAGCAGCCTGACCAGGGCCGGGTCGTCGATCGCGGGCTTCGTGTCCGGCAGCGCCGCCAGGGTGGTGATCCCGCCCGCCGCCGCCGCCTCCGCCGCCGAGGCGATGGTTTCGCGATACTCCCGCCCCGGCTCGCCCAGCGCCGCGCGCATGTCGACCAGCCCGGGGCACAGCACGCAGTCCGTGCCGTCCACCACCACCGCCCCGTCCGGCCGACCCAGGAACGCCCCCAGATCCGCGATCCGCCCGTCGCGCACCAGGAGCGCGCCGACCTGGTCCAGGCCGCTGCCCGGGTCGATCAGCCGCACGCCCTCGAACAGCACGTCGCTCACGATTCGCCCCCCCAAGGCTCGTCGTCGCCCCCGCCGTCCTCGTCCTGCCCCGCCACCCCCAGGCTGGCGTTGCCCCGCCCGACGCCGAGCGCCCCGACCCCGCCCGCCGCCTGCGGTCGCGCCAGCCGGTCCAGCACCGCCATGCGCACGGACACGCCCATCTCCACCTGCTCGCGGATCACGCTGTGCGCGGGGTCGTCGGCCACCGCGCTGTCGATCTCCACGCCCCGGTTCATCGGCCCAGGGTGCATCACCAGCGCGTCCGGCGCCGCCCGCGCCAGCTTCTCCGCGTCCAGCCCGAAGAAGCGGAAGTACTCCCGCGCGCTCGGCACCGGCGCCGCCCCGCCGCCCTCGCCCATGCGCTCGCGCTGCAGACGCAGCATCATCACCACGTCCACGCCGTCCAGGCCGCGCGCCATGTCGTGGAACACGTCCACGCCGAGCCGCCCGATCTCCGCCGGCAGCAGCGTCGGCGGCCCCACCACCCGCACCCGGCTGCCCATCGTTCCCAGCAGGTGGATGTTCGACCGCGCCACCCGGCTGTGCGCCACGTCGCCGCAGATCGCCACCGTCAGCCCAGCGAGCCGCCCCCGCCTGCGCCGGATCGTCAGCGCGTCCAGCAGCGCCTGCGTCGGGTGCTCGTGCGTGCCGTCGCCGGCGTTGACCACCGCCGCCCCCACCTTCTGCGCCAGCAGCGACGGCGCCCCGGACTGCGCGTGGCGCACCACCAGCAGGTCGCAGTGCATCGCGTTCAGCGTCGCCGCCGTGTCGAGCAGCGTCTCGCCCTTGTTCACGCTGGAGTTGCCCACGGACATGTTGATCACGTCCGCCCCCAGCCGCTTGCCCGCCAGCTCGAAGGAGGTGCGCGTGCGGGTGCTGTCCTCGAAGAACAGGTTGATCACCGTGCGCCCGCGCAGGGTGTCGCGCTGCGTCTTGCCCGAGCGGTTCAGCAGGACATAGCTCTCCGCCAGGTCGAGCAGCTCCGCGATCTGCGGCGGATGCATGCCCTCGATGGCGAGCAGATGGCGGGAGGCGAGCACGGGCGTATTCCGGTCGGTGACGGCGCGGACGCTAGCGGGGCAGGGGGCGCAGGGGAAGCAAGGAGAAGGCCAGGGGCTCTGCCCCCATGTCTGGAAGCGGGGACCCCGCCAAAGGCGAGCCTTTGGAAACCTCGACTTGGGCCGGTGGAACCCCGCGCTCTTTCTTGTGTGTGCCGGTCCAGGGGCGCTGCCCCTGGCGGGTCCAGGGCAGAGCCCTGGCTTTATTCCTCCTCGTCCCCCTCCGGCACGGCCTCCTCCCCCGGCACCACGTAGCCCCCGCTGAACCACCGCCCCAGGTCCACGTCCGCGCACCGCCGCGAGCAGAACGGCCGCGCCGCCTCCACCGCCGCCCGCCCGCAGATCGGGCACTTCCCCTCAGCCACCCGCCACCTCCATCGCCCACCCCCCCGGCGCCATCGCCGGATCGCTGCGCAGGATCAGGGCCCGCCCCGAGCGCCGCGCAAGGTCGCCCAGCGCCACCGGGTCCGCCTGCAGCGCCGCCACCACGTCCGGCGCCGCCTGCAGCGCCCGCACCGGCCCGGGCGCCGCCGCCACCGCCCGCGCCGCCGCGCGCAGCGCCGCCAGTCCCGCCGCGTGCGGCCCCGCCAGCAGCTCGTGCAGCGGCGGATGCACCCGCGCCCGCACGATCTCCGCCAGCCCCAGCGCCGTGAACCCCAGCAGCCGCGCCCCCAGCGGGTCCGCCTGCAGCGCCGCGGCCAGCTCCGGCCCCAGCGCCGCCCGCTTGCTGGCCGCCATCCCCGCGAGATCGACCAGGATCGCGCCGGACAGGTTGCGCAGCACCACCTGCCGCACCAGCGCCGGCAGCGCCGCCCGGTTCGCCTCCCGCTGCGCCGCCGGCTTGGCCGTGCGCGCGTTGCTCGCCGCCCCGCTGTCCACGTCGATCGCCACCAGCGCCGGCGTCGGGTGGATGCTCGCCACCAGCCCCCCCGGCAGCGCCACTCCCGGCTCCCCCAGCCCCTCGACCTCCGCCTCCAGCGCCGCGGGAAACGCCCGCGCCACCACCGCGATCCCGTCCGCCCGCAGCCCCCGCGCCGCCGCCGCCAGCGCCGCGTCGTCCGTCTCGATCCCCGCCTCCGGATGCGCCCGCGCCATCCGCTCCAGCGCCCCGGGACCCCGCGCCACCAGCCTGACATTGCCGTCCACCGTCGCAGCCGCCTGCGCCTCGTCGAGCCGCCCGCTCAGCCGCGGCCCCTTGCCGCCCTGCGCCGCCCGCGCCACCCGCACCCCGAGCAGCGCCCCCTCCGCCAGCCCCAGCGCGCCCTCGCTGTCCGGCAAGAATCCCTGCACGCCGCCGTCCAGCGCCACGAAGCTCCCGCCCAGCGCCGGCCGCCGCGCCGCGATCCGCCCGCGGTGCAGGTCGCCCACCCCGTCCGGCGCCCCCGGCCGCTCGATCGCATACGCCAGCAGCGCGGCCCCACGCACCAGCGCCACCCTGGTCTCGCCGGGCGAGGACGCGGCCAGCAGGCGCAACACCTCGGTCATGGGAACAGCAAGCAAGGCCAGGGCTCTGCCCTGGACCCGCCAGGGGCAGCGCCCCTGGACCGGCACACACAAGGGCAGGGGACTGTCCGCACGGGGCCGGACAAGGGACGTTCCAAAATCTTCAGGTCTGTGGCGGGTCCAGGGCAGCGCCCCGGCCTTGCCGAGCGGCGCACGGTCCGCTCACGGCGTCAGGTATCCCCGCCCGCGCAGCAGCTGCGCCGTCTCGAACAGCGGCAGCCCGACCACGCCGCTGTAGCTCCCCGACAGGAACCGCACGAACCCCGCCGCCGCCCCCTGGATGGCATAGCCGCCGGCCTTGCCCTCCCACTCCCCGCCCGCAAGATACGCATCCACCTGCGCGTCCGTCAGCCGGTTGAAGATGACGGAGCTGTCGCTCACCCGCTCCGAGCGCGCCCCCTCCGGCGTGACCAGCACCACCGCCGTCAGCACGTGGTGACGCCGCCCCGACAGCAGCGCCAGGCACGCCCGCGCCTGCGCCTGCGTCTCCGCCTTGGGCAGGATGCGCCGCCCCACCGCCACCACCGTGTCCGCCGCCAGCACGAACGACCCCGCCGCGGCCCCGGCCTCGGCCTTCTCCCGCGCCAGCCGCTCTGCATACAGCCGCGGCACCTCCTCGCGTCGCGGCGTCTCGTCGATGTTCGTGGCCACCACCCGGTCCGGCACCACTCCGATCTGCGCCAGGAGCTGCAGCCGGCGCGGGCTGGCGCTCGCCAGCACCAGCGGCGCCCGCCCAGGCACTGGCCTGCCGTCGCGCTCAGGCAATCCAGACGCGGACGGGTCGGTCGCAGGCGCGGAAGCCGATGGCGACACGGCAGCCCGGAACGGATCGGCGGAAACAGCCTCAGACCGGGGCGATCCCGCCCCAGACGCTACTTGAAGCGGAATGTGATGCGGCCCTTGGACAGGTCGTAGGGCGTCATCTCCACGTTCACCCGGTCGCCGGCCAGCACGCGGATGCGGTTCTTGCGCATCTTGCCGCTGGTGTGCGCGAGAATGGTGTGTTCGTTGTCGAGCTTCACCCGGAACATGGCGTTGGGCAGAAGCTCCATCACCATGCCGCTGAACTCAATCATGTCTTCTTTGGACATCAGCATCCTTGACAGCCGGGGAACGATCAGTTTCGGGCCGGAACATGATGACCCCGACTTCCCCGGTCAAGCACGTTGCCCGCCAGGTCTGGCCCGCGTTCCCCGCCTTGCCTTTCAAGGGCCGGTCCAGGGCGGCTCGCCCTGGCGGGTTCCCGTCTTGAAGCAGGGGGCAGAGCCCTGGCCTTGTCTTCCTACTGCCCCAGCCTGAGCGCCACGCTCCGCGCATGCGCGCCGAGCCCCTCCGCGTCCGCCAGCGCCACCGCCGCCGGCCCGATCCGCCCCAGCCCCGCCTGGTCCACCCCCACCCACGTCGTGCGCTTGAGGAAGTCGAACACCGACAGCCCCGACGCGAACCGCGCCGTCCGCCCGGTCGGCAGCACGTGGTTCGGCCCCGCGACGTAGTCCCCCAGCGCTTCCGGGCACCACCGCCCGAGGAACACCGCGCCGGCGTGACGGATGCGCGCGAACAGCGCGTCCGGGTCGTCCACCATCAGCTGCAGGTGCTCCGGCGCCAGCCGGTCGCACAGCGCCGCCGCCTCCTCCATCCCGCCCACCACGATCACCGCCCCGTGGTCGCGCCAGCTCGCCCCCGCGATCGCCGCCCGCGGCAGCGCCCGCAGCTCCTCCTCCACCGCCGCGATGACCGCGTCCGCGAACCCCGCGTCGTCCGTGATGAGGATCGACTGCGCCGACTCGTCGTGCTCCGCCTGCGCCAGCAGGTCGACCGCCACGTGCCGCGGATCGTTCGCCCCGTCCGCGATCACCACCACCTCCGACGGCCCGGCGATCCCGTCGATCCCCACCCGCCCGAACACCTGGCGCTTGGCCTCCGCCACATACGCGTTCCCCGGCCCCACGATCCGGTCCACCGCCGCCACCGTCGCCGTCCCCCACGCCAGCGCGGCCACCGCCTGCGCCCCGCCCACGCGATACACCTCGCCCACCCCCGCCCGCCGCGCCGCCGCCAGCACCAGCGGGTTGAGCACCCCGCCGGGGCAGGGCACGCACATCGCGATCCGCGCCACCCCCGCCACCCGCGCCGGGATCGCGTTCATCAGCACCGACGACGGATACGCCGCCTTGCCCCCCGGCACGTACAGCCCGACCGCGTCCAGCGCGTTCCATCGCATCCCCAGCCGCACCCCTGCCGCGTCCACCGTCTCGACGTCGCCCGGCATCTGCAGCCGGTGGAACGCCTCGATCCGCGCCGCCGCCAGCTCCAGCGCCTCCGCCAGCTCCGGCGCGATCCCCGCCGCCGCCTCCTCGATCTCCGCCGCGCTCACCCGCAGCCCGCCCGGCGTCACCGTTACCCTGTCGAACCGTTCGGTATATTGGCACAGCGCCGCGTCGCCGCGCGCCCGCACGTCCTCGATGATCCCGCGCACCACGCCATCCACCCGCGACGTGGTCTCGCGCGCCTGGTCGAGCAGGGCGGCGAAGTCGGCCTCGAAGCCGGGGGCGCTCGTGTGCAGACGGATCATGGGAGGGGCTCCGGAAGGAAGGAAGGCCAGGGCTCTGCCCTGGACCCGCCAGGGCGAGCCGCCCTGGACCGGCTTAACTTAAGTCGAGGTTTCCAAAGGCTCGGCCTTTGGCGGGGTCCCCGCTTTCAGGCACGGGGGCAGAGCCCCTGGCCTTGCTTCAGGCCACCGCCGCCCGGAACCGCTCGATCCAGGCGCCGACCGCCTGCGGCCGCGTCTTCAGCGCCGTGCGGTTCACGATCAGCCGGCTGGTCACGTGCGCGATCACCTCCGTCTCGCGCAGCCCGTTGGCGCGCAGCGTCCCCCCGGTCTGCACCAGGTCCACGATCAGCCGGCACAGCCCCAGCCCCGGCGCCAGCTCCATCGCCCCGTTCAGGTGCACCACCTGCGCATGCACCCCGCGCGCCGCGAAATGCCGCCGCGCGATCGCCGGGTACTTCGTCGCGACCCGCACGTCCGACCAGCGCCCCGGGTCGTCGCTCCCCGCCGTCGCCACCGCCTCGGCCACAGACACCCGGCACGCCCCGATCCCCAGGTCGAGCGGCGCGTAGATCTCCGGGTAGTCGAACTCCATCAGCACGTCCGCCCCGCAGATCCCGAGCTGCGCGCCGCCGTACGCCACGAACGTCGCGACGTCGAACGGCCGCACCCGCACCACGTCGAGCAACGGGTCGCTGGTCTCGAAGCGCAGCCGCCGGCTGTCCTCGTCCATCATGTCGGCCGCCGGCACCACGCCCGCGCGCGCCAGCAGCGGCCCGCACTCGCAGAGGATGCGCCCCTTGGGCAGCGCCAGCACCAGCTTCGTGTCGGGGTCGGGCGCCAGGGCTGCGGCCACAAAGGAGGCGGTCATGACTTCGTCCCAGCTCGGCGCCCGGCACGAGCCCGCGCGGTCCGCGGCCCTCCTACCACCACGCCCGTCGAAGACGAAGCGGGGAAGGGCAGGGCGCTCCCAGCCTGCGTTTCCCGTGCGGGTCCGGCGGCGCCGGTCCCCGGCAGGTCCAGGGCAGAGCCCTGGCCTTCCTACCCCAGCCGCTCGATCTCCGCCCCGCACGCCGCGAGCTTCTCCTCGACCGCCTCGTACCCCCGGTCGAGATGATACACCCGGCTCACCACCGTCTCCCCGCGCGCCGCAAGCCCGGCCAGCACCAGCGACACCGACGCCCGCAGGTCCGTCGCCATCACCGGCGCCCCCTGCAGGCTGCCCACCCCGCGCACGATCGCCGACGACCCGTGCACGTTGATCCGCGCCCCCATCCGGTTCAGCTCCGGCACGTGCATGAACCGGTTCTCGAAGATCGTCTCGGTCACCATCGACGCCCCGTCCGCCACCGACATCAGCGCCATGAACTGCGCCTGCATGTCCGTGGGGAACCCCGGATACGGCTCCGTCATCGCATCCACCCCGTGCAGCCCGTTCGTGCGCCGCACCAGCAGCGCATCGCCCTCCTCGCGCATCTCCACGCCGGCTTCGCGCATGGAGCGCGCCACCGCGCCGAGATGCGCGATCCGCCCGCCTTCCAGCCGCAGCTCGCCCCCGGTGATCGCGGCCGCGCACGCATACGTCCCGGTCTCGATCCGGTCCGACACGATGCGATGCTCGCCCCCGTGCAGCGTCTTGCGCCCGTCCACCACCAGCCGCCCGGTGCCCACGCCCTCGATCTCCGCCCCCATCGACATCAGGCAGCGGCACAGGTCCTCGATCTCCGGCTCCAGCGCCGCGTTGGACAGCACAGTGCGCCCGTCCGCCAGGGATGCCGCCATCAGCAGGTTCTCCGTGGCGCCGACCGAGGCGAACGGCAGCACAATCTCCGCCCCCTTCAGCCCGCCCGGCGCGTCCGCCTGCACGTAGCCCCCTTCCAGGCGGATCACCGCTCCCATGGCCTCCAGCCCCTTGAGGTGCAGGTCCACCGGCCGCGTGCCGATCGCGCATCCGCCCGGCAGCGACACACGCGCCGTGCCGGTGCGCGCCAGCACCGGCCCCAGCACCAGGATCGACGCGCGCATCTTGCGCACGATCTCGTACGGCGCCTCCGTGGAGGTGATCGGCCCGCCCAGCGACAGGGTGCGCCCGGTCTCCTCGACCGCGATGCCGTGCTGCGCCAGCAGCTCCGCCATCATCGCGACATCCGCGAGCCTCGGCACGTTGGACAGCACCAGCCGCTCGTCCGTCAGCAGCCCGCAGGCCAGCAGCGGCAGCGCCGCGTTCTTCGCGCCGCCGATGACGATGGAGCCGGAAAGCGGGCGGCCGCCGCGGATGCGGATACGATGCATGGGCACGAACTCCTGAGCAGGCAAGCAAGGTCGAGGCTCTGCCTCAAACTCCGCCAAAGGCCAAGCCTCTGGAATCCGATATCCAGGTCAGGGTTTCCAAAGGGCTCGGCCCTTTGGCGGGTCCGGGCAGAGCCCGGCCTTGCTTCCCTACAGCCGCGGCAGCGCCACGCCCCGCTGGTGCATGTACTTCCCCGCCCGGTCCGCGTACGACGTCTCGCACGGCCCCGCCCCCTGCAGGAACAGGAACTGGCAGATGCCCTCGCCGGCATAGATCTTGGCCGGCAGCGGCGTGGTGTTGCTGATCTCGATCGTGACCTGCCCTTCCCACTCCGGCTCCAGCGGCGTCACGTTGACGATGATCCCGCAGCGCGCGTAGGTCGACTTGCCCAGGCAGATCACCAGCACGTCGCGCGGCACCCGGAAGTACTCGATGGTGTGCGCGAGGGCGAAGCTGTTCGGCGGGATGACGCACACCGGCCCCCGCCTGGTCACGAAGCTGTCCTCGCTGAACGCCTTCGGGTCGACGATCGCGCTGTCGACGTTGGTGAAGATGCGGAATTCGTCGGCCACCCGCGCGTCGTAGCCGTACGACGAAAGCCCGTGGCTGATGACCCCCTCGCGCTGCTGTCGTGGCGAGAACGGCTCGATCATGCCCCGCGTCTCGGCCATCTCGCGGATCCAGGTGTCGGGCATTACGGGCATGGTCTGGGTGTCCTCCGAGGCGTGCCGAAGCCTGCGGCCCGCATCGTCGCGGCGCGCCGCCACCCCGCCGCCGACCGTCTAGACCACGGTCCTCCGACCGGCAAATCGCCTCCGTCCGGCCCCGCACGCCACCCGCCCTGCGGTGCCCGTCACCGATCGTCCGAACCCGGGGGGGCCGCGTTGTCGCCGTCGTCGGGTCCCGCCGCGGACGCTTCCCGGTTCCTGGCCTGCTGCTTGCGCCGCCGCAGGTTCTCGCGCAGCGCCGCCGCCTGCGCCGCCTCGCGCCGACGCAGCGCGTCGAGGGCCGCCGGCGTGAGGGTGGGCCGTTCGGGCGGCACGGCCATGCGCGGGAACTCCGTCGGGCGACGCCGCGGCGCCATCCGCTGCAGGGACCCGGAGTGCGAGACGGCGCGATGGTGCTGCTGGAGGGGATTGAACTCTCGACCTCTCCCTTACCAAGGGAGTGCTCTACCACTGAGCTACAGCAGCGATCCGACGCGAACCGGCGTTCTCGTAGAAGCTGATCGCCCCGCGTGCAAGACCCTGCGTGCGCCACACGCCGCCCTCCGCCCACCTGCTGACAACCGCGTCATCGCCGCCGCCCGCTCCGGCCGCGCCGCCGAGTTTCCTTGACGCGCGCCACCCGCGCTGCCACCCCGCCTTCCATGCCCCGGCCTGCGACACCCCGGGCCTGCGACACCCCGGCGGTTGAAGCCCGTTCCCCCGCCGCACCGACCCAGCCACGCCGGAGCCCGCCATGTCCCACCCCAGCCTCAGGATCACGCATTTCGAGGACCGCGACCCGCCGGCCGACTTCGCCTTCGAGGTCTGGAACCCGCGTGCCGCCGCCTACGAGCCGTTCCCCAGCCTCGACCCCGCCCTCGAGCGCGTCAGTCGCCTGGCGCAGGAGGTCCATGAGCTGTGGGTCGCCAAGGACCCCGCCATGACCGCCCTGCAGGACCCGCCCGACACCTCCGGCGACTCGGAGTTCGCCGAGCTGCGCGTGTCCGCCCAGGCCAACCGCCACTACGACGTCCGCTCGTTCGACAACACCGGCTGGCGCCACTTCGCCGGCTACATCTCGCAGGCCGCCGCCCACATCTGCGGCGAGGTCGGCTACGCCAGCCCCGTGCTCGCAGCCCCGGAACAGCCGCGCCTGCGCCCGCAGTCGCGCACCGCAAGCTAGGCAGCCGCACCGCCCGCCGCCACGGGAACCAGACCTCACCTCCCGTTCAGGAACACGACCCGGATCGGCCTCGCCATCGCCCCGGGCGCCCGCCTCGGCGCCTCGTCCCCCCCACAGCAAGGCCTGACCCCATGACACAGCTGAAGGCCTTCACCGTCTCGGTCCGCGTGTTCGATCCCGCCAAGGGCCTGGACAGCGGCGCGACCGACGAGCTGCCCGTCGACAGCCCGGACGCGGAACACGCCTGCGCCTCCACCCTAGGCCAACGCCGCCTCCTGCACCGAGCAGACCCGGAACGGCGCTGCGGCCCCCGTCGCGTTCTGCGCCATTGGGGTCTGCGAGCGCAGCTAGCAGCGGTCATGCCCCCGCTAGTCGCGATTTCCCGCGGCGGCGGGAAGAAAGCGTGTTCTTTCTTGAAAGAAAGAACCAAAGAACTTTGGCCTATTGGGTTTCGGAGTCACCCGCGCGCCCGGGCCCCAACAAGCAAAGTCTTTTTGCTTCTTTTTCTTCAGAAAAAGAAGATTCTTGCCTTACTACCCAGCGCAAAGAACCGCGACGATTTCCACAACGTCCCCCTGGACGCCCATCGCCGCCGCCCGGCTCGGGCCCGTCCTGCCTACCCGCCCGCCGCGTCCGCGATCCGCGCCAGCGACTCCTCGCGCCCCAGCGCCGCCAGCGTCCCGTCGATCCCCGGGCTCGTCGTGGTCCCGGTCAGCGCCGCGCGGATCGGCTGCGCCACCTGACCGAGCTTCGCCCCCGCCCGCTCCGCGAAGCCGCGCAGCGCGCCGTCGACCCCTTCCGGCGTGAAATCGCTCGCCCCCAGCGCCACCGCCACCTCGCCCAGCATCGCCCGCGCCTGCGGCGTCAGCAGCGCCCGCGCCTTCTCGTCGAACGCCATCGGCCGCGTGCGCGCCAGGAACGCCGACGAGTCCGCCAGCTCCGCCAGCGTTCGCGCCCGCTCCTTCAGCCCCGGCATCAGCGTCGCCAGCCGCATCGCCGTCTCCACCGCGACGCTGCCGCCCTCCGCGTCCGCCTTGGCGCGCAGCCGCCGCAGCACCTCGGCCACCAGCCGGTCGTCCTCCGCCGCGCGCAGGTACACCCCGTTCAGGTGCCCGAGCTTGGCGAAGTCCATCCGGCTCGCCGCCCGACCCACCGCGTCGATGTCGAACAGCGCCACCGCCTCCTCGCGCGACAGCACCTCCGCGTCGCCATGCCCCCACCCCAGCCGCAGCAGGTAGTTGCACAGCGCCTCCGGCAGATACCCCTGCTCGCGGAACTCCAGCACGCTCACTGCCCCGTGCCGCTTGGACAGCTTCGCCCCGTCCGCCCCGTGGATCAGCGGGATGTGCGCGAACGCCGGCCGCTCCCACCCCATCGCCTCGAACACCTGCGCCTGGCGGAACGTGTTGGTCAGGTGGTCGTCGCCGCGGATCACGTGGCTGATCGCCATGTCGTGGTCGTCGCACACCACCGCATGCAGATACGTCGGGCTGCCGTCAGAGCGCAGCACGATCATGTCGTCCAGCTCCGCGTTGGCGACCCGTACCTCGCCCTGCACCAGGTCGTGCACGACGGTCTCGCCCTCGGTCGGCGCGCGCAGCCGGATCGTGAACGGCGCCCCCGCCGGCGCGTCGGACGGGTCGCGGTCGCGCCAGCGCCCGTCGTAGCGCGGCGTGCGCTTCTCCGCCGCCGCCCGCTCACGCATCTCGCGCAGCTCCTCGGCGGTGCAGAAGCAGCGGTACGCATGCCCGCTGTCCAGCATCGCGTGCGCCACCTCGACGTGCCGCGCCGCCCGCGTCGACTGGAACACCGGCGCCTCGTCCGGCGACAGCCCGAGCCAGTCGAGCCCCTGCAGGATCACGTCCACCGCCGCCTGCGTCGAGCGCGCCCGGTCGGTGTCCTCCACCCGCAGCAGGTACTCCCCGCCGTGGTGTCGCGTGAACAGGTAGTTGAACAGCGCCGTACGGGCGCCGCCGATGTGCAGCAGGCCGGTGGGGGAAGGGGCGAAACGGGTGCGAACGGTCATCGCCGGAGCATACCGCCGGGGCCGCGAGGCAGGAAGCAAGGTTGAGGCTCTGCCTCAAACTCCGCCAGGGGGAGCCCCCCTGGACCGGCTTCCCCAAGTCAAGCCGATCCAGGGGCGGCTCGCCCCTGGCGGGTCAAGGGCAGAGCCCTGGCCTTGCTTCCTTCCTGGCGAACACTCCGCCACCCTTCTAAACCGTGGGTTGTGCAAACCCGCACCCTCCGCGCCCCCCTGGCCTGGCCCGCCCCGACCCTGGGCGCGACCGCGCTCCTGTACGCCTGGATGGACGCCGAGCGCGGCCGCTTTGCCCTCTGGCTCCCGGTCTGCCTCGGCGCCGGCGTCCTGCTCTACTTCGCGCAAGCCGCCGAGCCCGCCTGGTGGCCCGCTCCGGCCGCTGCCGCCCTGGCGCTGGCGCTGGCGGTCCTCGGCTGGCGCCGCCCCGTCCTTCGCGCCGCCGGCCTCGCCCTGCTCATGGCCGCCCTCGGCGTCGCGGCAGGGCAGGGGGCCGCCCGCCGCGCCCTGCCGCCCGCAGCGATCCCCGCCCGCGCCACCCTGGTCGAGGGCACGGTCCGCGGCCTGGAAATCCTCCCCGACGGCCGCCGCATCACCCTCGACGCTGCCCGCTTCGCCGCCGACCCGCCGCTCGCCCGCACGATCCGCCTTCGCCTGCGCGCCGGCGATCCCGCCACCCCCCGCGCCGGCGACACCGTCCGCGTCCGTGCAATCGTCCGCCCGCCGGCGCCGCCGTCCTTCCCCGGCGCCCGCGACCCGCAGCGCGAGGCCTTCTTCGCCGGCACCGCCGGCAGCGGCATCGCCCTCTCCCCGCTGGCGATCCTCGACCGCGCCCCGCCCGGCGCCCCTCAGCAGTGGTGGCAGTCCGTGCGCGACCGCACCGCGGCCCGCATCCTCGCCGCCATCCCCGGCCCGCGCGGCGCCATCGCCGCCACCATGCTCACCGGCACCGGCAGCGCCATTCCCGAGCCCGACCGCGCCGCCTACCGCGACTCCGGCCTCGCCCACCTGCTCGCCGTCGCCGGCCTGCACATCGGCATCGTCATGGGCCTGGTGGCCGGCGCCACCCGCTTCGGCCTCGCGCTCTGGGAATACGCCGCCCTGCGCTGGCCCACCCGCCAGCTCGCGGCGCTGGCCGGGCTCGCGGCCGGCGGCGGCTACGCGCTACTCACCGGCGGCCACCTGCCGATCCTGCGCTCCTTCGCGATGGCCGCCCTGGTCACCCTCGGCCTGCTGCTCGGCCGCCGCGCCGCCTCCCTGCGCGGCCTCGCGCTCGCCGCCACGATCCTGCTCCTCGTCCAGCCGCAGGAGATCATGGGCGTCAGCTTCCGCATGAGCTTCTCCGCCGTCCTTGCCCTGATCGCCGGCTACGAGGCCGCCCGCCCCTGGCTCACCCGCCTGCGCATCGGCGACGGCAGCCCGGGCCTCGCCCGCCGCTCCGCCGTCCACGTGGTCCCGCTCGCCTTCACCAGCCTGCTCGCCGGCACCGCCTCCGCGCCGTACGCCGCCGCCGCATTCGGCCACGTCCAGCTCTACTTCATCGCCGCCAACATGCTCGCCGTGCCGCTGACCGCGCTCTGGGTGATGCCCGCCGGCCTGCTCGGCCTCGCCCTGATGCCCGCGGGCCTGGAGCAGCTCGCCCTGGTACCGATGGGCTGGGGCGTCGGCGCCACCCTCTGGATCGCCCGCAGCGTCTCGTCCTGGCCGGCCGCCACCCTGGCCGTGCCCTACATCCCCGACTGGGGCCTCGCCGTCACCACCCTCGGGCTCGCCTGGCTCGGCCTGTGGCGCTCCCGCCTGCGTCTGCTCGGCGCCCCCGTGCTGCTCGCCGGCCTCGCCTCCCCGCTGCTGTCCCGCCCGCCCGACCTGCTCGTCTCCCCCGACGCCCGCCTGATCGCCTTCCACGTCGACGGCCAGGTGTTCGCCGCTGCCGGTTCCGGCGCCCGCGCCGACCGCGACGCCTGGATCCAGCTCTGGGCCGCCCCGCCGCAGCCGCTGCCCGACGAGGCCGACCCCGCGCCCGGCCTGCACTGCGACCCCGACCAGTGCGTCCTGACCCGCGGCGCAGCCTCCATCGCCCTGGCCCGCCCCGCCACCCGCCCGCGCTGCGGCGCCTCCCTCCTGGTGTCCGCCGAGCCCCTGCACGGCGCCTGCCCCGACGAGCCGCACATCGACCGCTTCACCGTCTGGCGCGACGGCGCCCAGGCCGCCTGGATCACCGCCGACGGCGTCCAGGTCGTCTCCGACCGCGCGTGGCGTGGCACCCGGCCCTGGGTGCCCCTGCCGCCGGGATCGAAGTCGGTCGTGCTGCCGGCTGCCGAATCGGAGTGAGCAGGGGAAAAGCAAGGCTGGGCTCTGCCCAGACCCGCCAGGGGCGAGCCGCCCCTGGACCGGCTTTACTTAAGTATTGGTTTCCAAAGGCTTGGCCTTTGGCGGAGTTTGAGGCAGAGCCTCAACCTTGCTTGCTGAGGCCACCCGAACCTACAGCAGGACCCGCACCAGCAGCGCCCCGAGCGCAGCGATCGGCACCAGCATCTGCACCGGCCGCAGCCGCGCGAAATACCGCGGCGCCTCGCGCCGGCCCGCCGCGACCGGGTCGAGCACCGCCATGGTCGCGAACCCCGCGATCTGCAGCCCGAGCGCCGGCACCAGCCAAGGCGACAGCAGCGACCCCACGCCCAGCACGAACAGCCACAGCATCGCGGCAAGCTGCGCCAGCGTCGGCCCGCCCGGCTGCCGGAAGCTGAGACCCCGCCTGACCCCGGCCAGGAAGCACAGCACCCCGCCCGCCCACGCCACCGTCATCTCCGCCACCAAGCCGTCGCCCGGCCACACCCAGGCGGCCGCGCTCCCCGCCACCACCGGCACCATCGCGGCATAGGCCAGGAACAGGCTGACCCACGGCGTGCGCGCCTGCGGGTCCTCCTCGCCGTCGCTCAGCCGGGTCGAGCCGATGTCGGTCATGCCCGCTGAACGGCGAACACGCGCCCGACGTTCCCGACCGGGCCGCCGCCCTCAGCTGTAGTTGCGCAGCAGCCCGACCAGCCGCCCTTGCACCTTGACCCGCTCGCCCGGGTAGATCTGCGTCTCGTGCTTGGCGTTGGCCGGCTCCAGCGCGATCGAACTGCCCCGCCGCCGCAGCCGCTTCAGCGTGACCTGCTCGTCGTTGACCAGCGCCACCACGATCTGCCCGGTCTCCGCCGCCTCGCCCCTGCGGATGATCACCGTGTCCCCGCTCAGGATGCCCGCCTCGATCATCGAGTCGCCGTCGACCTCGAGCGCGAAATGCTCGCCCGCGCCCAGCAGCGACAGCGGCACCTCGACCTGCCGCCCGTTGTCGCGCAACGCCTCGATCGGCATGCCCGCCGCGATCTTGCCGTACAGCGGCAGCTGCACCGCGGCAACCCCGTCCGCCGCCCGCACGCCCTGCAGCCGCGCCGTGAAGTCGCCGCGGATCACGTTGGGCGCGAACCGCATCGCCTCGTCACCCCCCGCCTCGCCGTCGTGCATCGGCGCCTCGGTCCCGGCCCGGGTCGCGGGCGCCCCCGACATCATCGCCTCCGGCCGCCGCACCACCTCCAGCGCCCGCGCCCTGTGGTGCCGCCGCTTGAGGAAGCCGCGCTCCTCCAGCGCCGAGATCAGCCGGTGGATGCCCGACTTCGAGCGCAGCTGCAGCGCCTCCTTCATCTCCTCGAACGACGGGGAGAACCCCGTGCGCGTCAGGTGATCGTCGATGAAGCTCAGCAACTCGTGCTGCTTGCGCGTCAGCATGGCGGTGCCCCAGTCCATACGCCCGAGCCGCTACGGCCGCTCGGAACAAAATAGAAACCAACACCTTGTTCTATATAAGTTCACCGCGTCGCGTCAAGCAGCACGGCGCCCGCCGCACGGCCACGGAACTGCGGAACCCTGGCCGGACACGCCCCGCGAGCCGCACCCTGCGAGCCGGGCAGGGGCCTCTACCAGGCCCAAGTTTGCGTGCAATCCCAGGGAAATCCGCGCCCGCTTGCCTACAGCCCCAGCCCGTCCAGCCGGATCACCTCGACCTCCGCCCCCGCCTCCAACGCCGGCGCATGCGGCGCGCGCAGCAGCAGGCAGTCCGCCCGCGCCAGCGCCGCCAGCATCGCCGAGTCCTGCACCGCGAACGGCGTGACCACGAGACCGCCCGACCCGTCCTCCAGCGTCGCCCGCAGATGGTCCGCCCTGTGGTCGTTCGCCCTGACCGACACCCCCAGCCGCGCCCGCGCCATCGGCGGCCCCCCGGCCGCGCCCCCCAGCAGCACCCGCAGTGCCGGCAGGAGGAAAAGCACGCTGCACACCATCGACGACACCGGGTTGCCCGGCAGCCCCAGCACCGCCACGTCCCCCAGCCGCCCCGACATCAGCGGCTTGCCCGGCCGCATCGCCACCCGCCAGAACCCGGTGCGCATCCCGCGCGCCGTCAGCGCCGCGTGGACCAGGTCGTGGTCCCCCACGCTCGCCCCGCCCGTCGTGACCAGCAGGTCGTGCCCCGCAACCCCGTCCGCCGCCGCCTCCAGCGCCGCCCGGTCGTCGCGCGCCACCGGCAGCAGCACCGGCTCGCCCCCGGCCGCGCGCACCAGCGCCGCGATCGCGTGGCTGTTCGACGACACGATCCCTCCGGGCCCGACCGGCTCGCCGGGCATGCTGATCTCGTCGCCGGTCGCAAGGATCGCCACCCGCGGCCGCCGGTGCACCGCCAGCCACGGATGGTCCGCCGCCGCCGCCAGCCCCATGTCGCGCGCCCCCAGCCTGCGCCCCGCCCGCAGCACCACGTCGCCCGCCGCGAAATCCTGCCCCGCCCGCCGGATGTGGCGTGCTGCCAGCGCCGCCTCCTCCAGCCGCACGGCGTCGCCCTCGCGCGTGCAGTCCTCCTGCAGCACCACGGTGTCCGCCCCCGCCGGTACCACGCTGCCCGTGAACAGCCGCACCGCCTCGCCCGCGCCCAGCGCGCCCGCCCACGGATGCCCCGCCGGCGCCTCGCCCGCCACGCGCAGCACCGCCCCGGCCGCCCCGTCCGCCGCCCGCAGCGCATACCCGTCCATGGCCGACACATCGTCCGGCGGGCTGGTGCGCCGCGCCGCGATGTCGCGCGCCAGCACCCGCCCCCAGCCCTCGCTCAGCGCCACCAGCTCCGCGGGCGTGGGCCGCAGCCCCTCCAGCACCGCCGCCCGCGCCGCCTCCACCGAGATCAACCCGCCCGCTGCCACCGCACCGCTCCCGCTCCACCGCCACGGGCCTTGGGCGCGATCGACCGCGCAGGCAAGTCCGGGCGGCCCGCGCGACCGGCCAGCGTCAGCACCTGCACCGCCCGCCTGATCCGCCCTGGCCGCCTGCCGCCCCGGAAGCGGCACCGCCCTGACCGGCGGCAGGCTGGCCCGCCACCCGCCTGTCCTCCGGCGCAGGGCCGCCATTCGCGGCCGCCTCCCGTGCGAGCAGGGCCTGCTTGCGCCCCACCCCCCAGCGATACCCGGACAACGTCCCGTCGGTCCGCACGACTCGGTGGCAGGGGATCGCGACCGCGAGCGTGTTCGCCGCACAGGCCGCCGCAACCGCCCGGACGGCCCTGGGTGCGCCCATCCGCGCGGCCACCTCTGCGTAGCTGAGCGTCCGCCCCGGCGGGATCGCGGCCAGCGCCGCCCACACCCGGTGCTGGAACGCGGTGCCCCGCACGTCGAGCGGCAGGTCCAGCCCGCGCGCCGGCGCCTCCACCGCCGCGACCACCCGCGCCACCCAGCCCTCGAACTCCGCCTCGCCCCCGCGCAGCTCGGCCCGCGGGAAACGGTCCTGCAGTTCGCGCACCAGACGCTCCGGCTCCTCGCCGAGCTGGATGGCGCACACGCCCCGGCCGGTCGCCGCCACCAGCACGGCTCCGAGCGAACACGCCCCCACCGCGAACCGGATCACCTCGCCGGCGCCCCCGTCGCGCCGGGCCCGCGGGCTCATGCCGAGCAGCCGCCCGGATTGCGCGTAGAAATGGCCCGTGCTGTTGAATCCCGCGTCGAGCACCGCCTCCGTCACCGTCCCTGCCTGCCCCAGGCCGTCGCGAACCCGCTGGGCCCGGAGCGCCGCGGCGTAGGCGCGCGGTGCCAGGCCGGTCGCGTCGCGGAACACGCGGTGGAAGTGCCCGTCACTCAGCCCGGCCGCCTGCGCCAGGGCCTGCAGCGTCGGCGTTGCCTCGGCCGCCTCGATCGTGCGGCAGGCCGCCGCGACCCGCGCCGCGTGACGCGCCGCGGTCGAGTCGGGCCGACACCGCCGGCACGCCCGGAAGCCGGCCCGCACGGCCTCGGAGCAGCCTGAATGGAAGGCCACGTTCTCCCGCAGCGCGGCGCGCGACGGGCAGGACGGCCGACAGAACACCCCCGTGGTCCGGACGGAGTACACGAAGGCGCCGTCCGCAGCGCCGTCGCGGCACAGCACGGCCGACCAGCGCGCGTCGTCGTCTGCATAGGCGTTCGTCATGACAGCTCTCCGGATCGGGACGGGCGACCGTCCTCCTCCACGGCGCCGACCCCGGCAGTACCCTGATTGCGATCCAATCCCGGAGTCCGGCCTCACACCAGAACTGGGTATCCACCCGCCTCAGTCCTGCCGGAACACGCCAGACTTCCCGCCGTCCTTATGCACCACCCGCAGCCCGTCCACCCGCATCCCCCGGTCCACCGCCTTGAGCATGTCGTACACCGTGAGCGCCGCCACCGAGGCTGCGGTCAGCGCCTCCATCTCCACCCCGGTCCGCCCCGTCGTGCGCACCGTCGCGGCGATCTCCACCCCGCACCCCCCGCCGTCCTCCACCGACTCCAGCGCCAGCTCCACCGCGCTGATCGGCAGCGGATGGCACAGCGGGATCAGCTCCGCCGTCCGCTTCGCCGCCATGATCCCCGCCAGCCGCGCAACCCCCAGCACGTCCCCCTTCGCCGCCGTGCCGTCCCGCACCAGGCGCAGCGTCGCCGCCGCCATCGACACCCGCGCCCGCGCCACCGCGACCCGCGCCGTCTCCGGTTTGCCCGACACGTCCACCATCACCGCGCGCCCCTGCGCGTCGAAATGCGTCAGCCCGCCCGTGACCGTGCCGCCGCCGCCCGCCGCCCCGGACCCCGCCGCCACCAGCCCCGCCGCGCCGCCCCCCAGCGCCGCCCCCCCGTGCGCCACCTCCGCCCCGCCGCCCGCGGCCGCGTCCGCCCCCGCCACGCCGCCCCCCGTTACCAGCCCCGCCGCACCGCCCCCGAGCGCCGCGCCCTCGTGCGCCACCTCCGCGCCCCGGCCCGCACCCCCGCCGGCCGCAGCCCCGCCCGCCACCGTCGCGCCGATCGCCGGCAGCGCCCGGTCGATCACGCCGCCACCCCCAGCAGCGCCCGCGCCGCCATCCCCACGTCCGCCTGCCGCAGCAGGCTCTCCCCCACCAGGAAGCACCGCGCCCCCACCCGCGACAGCCGCTCCACGTCCGCCCGCCCGGCGATCCCGCTTTCCGCCACCAGCACCCGCCCCGCCGGCACCCGCGCCGCCAGCGCCTCCGTCGTCGCCAGGTCCGTGCGCAGCGTCCGCAGGCTCCGGTTGTTCACCCCGATCAGCACCGTGCGCAGCCGCAACGCCCGCTCCAGCTCCGCCCCGTCGTGCACCTCCGCCAGCACGTCCATCCCCGCCGCCGCCGCCGCCGCCTCCAGCTCCGCCGCCTGCGCGTCCGACAGCGCCGCCAGGATCAGCAGCACGCAGTCCGCCCCCATCGCCCGGCTTTCCCCCACCTGCCAAGGGTCCACCATGAAGTCCTTGCGCAGCACCGGCAGCCCCGCCGCCCCGCGCGCCGCCACGAGATGCGCCGCCTCCCCCCCGAAGAACGGCCCGTCCGTCAGCACCGACAGGCACGCCGCCCCCGCCGCCGCATACGCCCGCGCCAGCCCCGCCGGGTCGAACTCCGCCCGGATCATCCCCCCCGACGGCGACCGCTGCTTGATCTCCGCGACCAGCCCGATCCCCAGCGGCGCCACCCCGCCGTGCGCCACCACGTCGCCCGCATCCCCGCCCGAAAGCCCCGCCGCCGCCAGCAGCGCCCGCGCGAACCCCCGCGCCGCGCCCTGCGCCACCGCCCGCTCGCGCAGCTCTCCCGCCCCGGCCGCGGCCTTGCGCCGCGCCACCTCCGCCCGCGTCTCCGCACAGATCCGCGCCAGCGCGTCCGGCATCGCCTCGCCCATGTCCGTCATCCCCAGAAGCAGCAAGCAAGGTCGGGCTCTGCCCGAACCCGCCAAAGGGCCGAGCCCTTTGGAAACCCTGACTTAGAACACTTCAAGGCCGCCCGTCCGAGTCACCTCAGGCCGGCAGGCCGCGCCAGCCTTCGTCGAGGTTTCCAAAGGCTCGGCCTTTGGCGGGGTCCAGGGGCAGAGCCCCTGGCCTTCCTTCCTACGCCGTCTCCCGCCGCAACGCCTCCAGCGCCCCCATCGCCCCCCCCCCCCCCCCCTCCCCCCCCCCCCCCCCCCCCCCACCCCCCCCCCCCCC
>CAXSFU010000012.1:0-70822 GCA_964236695.1 uncultured Acetobacteraceae bacterium
CCGGATGCGGCCCGGCTTTGCGCGGCCTCGCGTCGCCCCGTATAAGCCGCGCTCCGATCCCCGACGCAGGATGGCGCCGCATGACCGCACTTTCCGCCCCAGCCGTCCCGGCGTCCGGCGTGCCCGCGCAGCGGCCGAGGGCGGCGCGTGCGATCGCGCTCGACTTCGAGGCCGCGCGGGCGACGATGGTGGACGGGCAGGTCAGGCCGAACAAGGTCACCGATCCGCGCATCATCGGCGCGATGCGGCTGCTGGCGCGCGAGGCGTTCCTGCCGGAGGCTCTGCGGCCGCTGGCCTACCTCGACACCAACCTGGCGCTGGGCGGCGGGCGGGTGATGCTGGAGCCGATGGTCGCGGCGCGGCTGCTGCAGGTGGCCAGGCCGAGGAGCGGGGAGCGGGCGCTGCTGGTGGGCGGCGGCACCGGCTACCTGGCGGCGATCCTGTCGCGCTGCGGGGTGTCGGTGAGCCTGCTGGACGACGACCCCGGCCTGCTGGCGATCGCGCGCGTGGCGTGCGCCGGCGAGGTGCCGGCGATCCGCTTCTTCGAGGGCGACCTGCGCGCGGGGCTCGCCGGCGGCGCGCCGTTCGACCTGATCGTGGTGGAGGGCTCTGCTGCGGCGATCCCGGCGGAGTTCGCGGCGCAGCTGGCGGCGGACGGGCGCATCGCCGGCTTCGTCACCGCGCCGGACGGCATGACCCGCGCGGTGCTCGCCGAGCGCAGCGCCGCCGGGCTGCGCGCCCTGCCCGTCTTCGACTGCGCGACGCCGGCGCTGCCGGGCTTGCGCGCGGCGCCCGCGTTCCAGTTCTAGGGGCTGTCGCGGGGCGGTCCCGATGCTCTGGGGCACGGCAGGAAGGAAGCGTGTTCTTTCTTGAAAGAAAGAACCAAAGAACTTTTGCTCATTGGGCTCCGGAGCTGCCCGCGCGTCCGGAACCCCATGCGCAAAAGTCTTTTTGCTTCTTTTTCTTCAGAAAAAGAAGAGCCTTGCCTTGCTGCCTGAAGCGACGCACCGGCACGACGCCTGCAGCTGCCGTCCGAGAGCGGCGTGGCGCGGGCGCATCACCCCGGGTGCGTCCTGCCGCACTCTGTGGCGCGCGGAGCGGTTTCGTGGCATGTTGCAGCGGGTTGGGTGCCTTCGGGGAGTGACGGCATGACGCGCAGCTGCGACGGGGCGGACGGCATGGGCGGGTGGGCGTCGCGGGTGCTGCCGGGGCTGTGCTTGGCGCTGTGGGCGCTGCCGGCGGGCGCGCAGACGGCGCCGCAGGTGCCGCACACGCTGCAGCAGGCGCTGGCCAACGCCTACACCACCAACCCGACGCTGCTGCAGGAGCGCGCGCACCTGCGCTCGGTCGACGAGAACGTGCCGACCGCGCTGGCCGGGTGGCGGCCGCAGGTCAGCTTCACGGGCAGCACGGGCTACGCGGGCGGCACCTACACGGCGCCGACCGGCGTCGTGGTCGGCGGCGTGCTCACCACGCCGAACAACCACACGACGTCCTCGGTGCAGGCGACGATCATCCAGCCGATCTACCGCGGCGGGCGCACCACGGCGGGCACCCACCAGGCGGTGAACAACGTGCTGGCGGAGCGGGCGAACCTGCTGTCGACCGAGGAGACCGTGTTCGCCAACGTGATCAATGCCTACGTCACGGTGATCCAGGACTACAACCTGCTGCAGCTCAACATCAACAACGAGCAGGTGCTCAAGCGCCAGCTTCAGGCGACCAACGACCGCTTCCGCGTGGGCGAGATCACCCGCACGGACGTGGCACAGGCGGAGTCCGCGCTGTCCGGCGCCAGCGCCACGCGCGAGACCTCTGAGGGCACGCTGCAGTCGGCGCGCGCGGCATACGTGCGCTACATCGGCAGCCTGCCGGCGGACAACCTGACCGAGCCGCAGCCGATCAAGCTGCCGACGAAGACGGAGCAGGAGACCTTCAACCTCGCGCTCTCCAACAACCCGTCGGTGCTGCAGGCGCAGTTCAACGAGGCGGCGGCCAAGGACGCGGTGGATGTCGCGTTCTCCGCGATCCTGCCACAGCTCAGCGCGCAGGGTACCGCCTACGAGCAGATCAACCAGGCGGTGTCGAACACCAACAGCTCCGGCGCTCAGGTCACGGTGAACTTGTCGCTGCCGATCTACCAGGGCGGTTCGGAATATGCGGCGGTGCGCCAGGCGCGCCAGACCGCGCAGGCCTCGCAGCGCGCCGTCGACGACGCCAAGCGCCAGGCGCTGCAGCAGGCGACGCAGGCATACGAGACCTATGTCGCCGCAAAGTCGACGATCGACAGCACGCGGGCGCAGATCAAGGCAAACCGCATCGCGCTGAACGGCGTGGAGCGCGAGGCGATCGTGGGTAGCCGCACCACGCTCGACGTGCTCAACGCGCAGCAACTGCTGCTGTCCTCGCAGACCACGCTGGTGCAGAACCTGTCGAGCGTGGTCACCGCGTCGTACGGCGTCGCCTCGGCGATTGGGCGGCTCACCGCGCGCGACCTCGGGCTCAACGTGCCGCTGTACGACGACACCGCATACTACAACGCTGTGCGCGACCGCCTCTGGGGCACCGGCGACTTCGCCACCAGCCAGCCGGCGCGCTGAGATGGGGGAGTCCGCGCAGAGCCACCCTGGGGACGGCGCCTCCGGGCCTGTCCAGGACGGCGGGGCGGATGCCGCCGAGCCCTCGATGGACGACATCCTGGCGTCCATCCGCCGCATCCTCAGCGAGGACGAGGCGGCCGATGCCGCGTCGGCACGGCCGCACGGGTCCGTCGATCCCGGCGTCCTGCTGCTCGATCCGGGGATGATGGTGGCCGAACCCGATCACCCGCCGGACGCGCCGGCCGCCGCGGAGCCGATGCCGATGTCCGAATCTGTCCATGTCGGCGCGGCCTCGTCCGACGTGGGCCCCGCCGTGGACCCAGGCCCCGGCCAGGCAGCGCTGGTCGACACCGCGACCCATGCCGCGGCCACCTCTGCGGTCGGCCATCTGGTGCGCACGCTGAACACGGCCAGGAGCACGGCGGTGCATCGCGGCGGCCCGACGCTGGAGGACATGGTGCGCGACGAGATGCGGCCGCTGCTCAAGGAGTGGCTGGACGCCAACCTGCCGGCCCTGGTGGAGCGGCTAGTGCAAGCGGAGATCGAGCGGGTGATCAAGGCCAGCGCCTGACGCGGCGTGAGGGAGTGGCGACTGTGTGCGCCGCGGCGAGAAGGAAGCGTGTTCTTTCTTGAAAGAAAGAACCAAAGAACTTTTGCCCATTGATTGCGGCACCGCCCATCCGTCCGGTGTCTTGTTTATAAAGTCTTTTTGCTTCTTTTTCTTCAGAAAAAGAGGAGTCTTGCCTTTCTGCCTGACGCAACGGGCTGACAATGGGTTTGTGACAGCCTAATCCGGTTTCGCGGTCCAGGCGAGGCGGGCGGAGGGAGAGCCCTGCCCGCCTTCTCTGCTGCGCGCGGCCGGGCTGTTCGGGGTTCGGCGCGGGCTGCTAGAGATGGGACATGCTGGACAAGAACTTCGACCCCGCGAGCGCGGAATCCCGTCTGTATGCCCTGTGGGAGGCTGGCGGCGCGTTCGCGGCCGTGCCGGGCTCGGGCGCGGCGGCGTATACGATCATGGTGCCGCCGCCCAACGTCACCGGCAGCCTGCATGTCGGGCACGCGCTGAACTTCACGGTGCAGGACATCCTGGTCCGCTGGCGGCGGATGCAGGGGCGCGACGCGCTGTGGCAGCCGGGGACGGACCACGCGGGGATCGCCACGCAGATGGTGGTGGAGCGGTTGCTGGCGGCGGAGGGCACGCAGCGGCGCGACCTCGGGCGCGAGGGGTTCACCGAGCGGGTGTGGCGGTGGAAGGCGGAGTCCGGCGGCAGCATCTCGCGCCAGTTGCGGCGGCTGGGCGCGTCGCTGGATTGGGAGCGCGAGCGCTTCACCCTGGACGAGGGGCTGTCGGAGGCGGTGCGCGAGGTGTTCGTGTCGCTGCACAGGGACGGGCTGATCTACCGCGACCGGCGGCTGGTGAACTGGGACCCGGCGTTCCGCTCGGCAATCTCGGACCTGGAGGTGGAGAGCCGGGAGGTGCGGGGATCGATGTGGTTCCTGCGCTACCCGCTGGCCGACGATGCCGAGGGGCGCTCGATTGTGGTGGCGACGACGCGGCCGGAGACCATGCTGGGCGACACGGCGGTGGCGGTGAACCCCCAGGACGCGCGCTACGCGGCGCTGGTTGGGCGTGAGGTGGTGCTGCCGCTGACCGGGCGGCGGGTGCCGATCATCGCGGACGCGCATTCCGATCCGGAGAAGGGCAGCGGGGCGGTCAAGATCACGCCGGCGCACGATTTCAACGATTTCGCGGTGGGGCAGCGGCACGGTTTGGCGATGCCGAGCGTGCTGGACGAGCAGGCGCGGGTCACGCTGGAGGAGGTCGAGCTGGTGGCGGTGCCGGGGCTCGCGGACCCGGACTTCACGCGCAACCTGGCGGGGCTGCACAGGGATGACGCGCGGCGCGCGGTCGTGGTGGAGCTGGAGCGGCTGGGGGTGCTGGAGCGGGTGGAGCCGCACACGCTGCAGGTGCCGCACGCCGAGCGGGGCGGCGCGGTGGTCGAGCCAAGGCTGACGACGCAGTGGTACGTGGACGCGGCGCGGATGGCGGGGCCGGCGATCGCGGCGGTGGAGAGCGGGGCGGCGCGGTTCGTGCCGCAACAGTGGGAGAACACGTTCTTCGCGTGGATGCGCGACATCCAGCCGTGGTGCATCAGCCGGCAGCTGTGGTGGGGGCACCGCATTCCCGCGTGGTATGCGCCGGACGGCAGCGTGTTCGTCGAGCGCACCGAGGCGGAGGCGCGGGCGGCGGCGGAGGCGCGGTTCGGCGCGGGCGTGGCGCTGGTGCGCGACGAGGACGTGCTCGACACCTGGTTCTCCTCGGCGCTGTGGCCGTTCTCGACGCTGGGGTGGCCGGAGGGGACGGAGGAGCTGGCGCGGTACTATCCGACGGACGTGCTGGTCACGGGGTTCGACATCATCTTCTTCTGGGTGGCGCGGATGCTGATGATGGGCACGCACTTCATGGGCGAGGTGCCGTTCCGCACGATCTACATCCACGGCCTGGTGCGCGACGAGGCGGGCCAGAAGATGAGCAAGTCGCGCGGCAACGTCATCGACCCGCTGAAACTGATGGACGCGTACGGCACGGACGCGCTGCGCTTCACCATCGCGTCGCTGTGCGGGCCGGGGCGCGACGTCAAGCTGGGGGCGGCGGCGGTGGAGTCGCAGCGCAGCTTCGTCACCAAGCTGTGGAACGCCGCGCGGTTCTTCAAGATGAACGGCGCGGGGCCGGTGGCGGGGTTCGATCCTGAGGGCGTGCGGGCGCCGCTGTGCCGCTGGGTGCTGGATGCGGCGGACGCGGCGGTGGCGGAGGCGACGGCGGCGCTGGAGGCGTTCCGGATCGCGGAGTACGCGGGCGCCTGCTACCGGTTCACCTGGAACACGGTGTGCGACTGGTTCGTCGAGATCGCCAAGCCGGGGCTGGCGCAGCAGGGGCCGGAGGGCGACGAGCTGCGCGCTGTGGCGGGGCACGTGCTCGGCGTGGTGCTGCGGCTGCTGCATCCGGCGATGCCGTTCGTGACGGAGGAGATCTGGGACGGGCTGGGCTATGGCGCGCCCGGCAGCCTGATCGGAGCGGCGTGGCCGGCGGCGTCGGGAGTGGGCGACGCGGCCGGGCCGCGCGACGAGCTGGACTGGGTGATCCGCTGCATCGGGGCGGTGCGGGGGGTGCGCTCGGAGATGGGCGTGGCGCCGGGGACGCGGGCCGGCGTGCTGGTGTGCGACGCCTCCGCCGTGACGCGGGCGCGGGTGGCGGCGTGGGGGGAGACGGTGCGGCGCATGGCGCGGCTGGGCGAGTTCGCGGTGCACGAGGGTGTGGTGCCGCAGGGGGCGGCGCAGGCGGTGCTCGACGAGGCGACGCTGGCGATGCCGATGGACGGGCTGATCGACGTGGCCGCGGAGCGGGCGCGGCTGGAGAAGGAGCGCGGGCGGGCGGCGGCGGAGCGGGAGAAGTTGGAGCGCAAGCTGGGCAACGCCGGGTTCGTGGCGGGGGCGAGGCCGGAGGTGGTGGAGGAGACGCGGGCCAGGATGGAGGCGGCGCGGCTGGAGGAGGAACGGCTGGCGGCGGCGCTGGGGCGGCTGCAGTGAGGCAAGGCCAGGGGCTCTGCCCCTGGACCCCGCCAAGGGAAGCCCCTTGGATGGCTTGACTTAAGTGGCGCCGGGTCCAAGGGCGGCTCCCTCCGGTGGCCTTTCCAACGATCCAAGAGGATCGTCGGAACCTTGGGCCACCTGCGCCTGGCGGGTCCAGGGCAGAGCCCTGGCCCTACTTCCTAGAGCCCGCGTTCCCGCTTGATCCTGTCCCAGGCGGCGTTGATGCGCGCGACCTTGTCGCCGGCGCTGTCGATGAACGCCTGCGGCACGCCGCGCGAGGCGAGGCTGTCGGGGTGGTTCTCGCGCATCAGGCGCTTCCAGGTGGCGCGCAGCTCGTCGTCGGGGGTGGCGCGGGTGACGCCCAGCTCGGCGTACGGGTCGGCGCCGGTATCCTCGGTGCGTCGGGGCGAGGCGCCGCTGGCGCGGTCCCAGGCGAGGCGGTCGAGGCGGAAGGCGCGGTGCACCTGGCGGAGGTACTCGGTCTCGCCGACGGTCAGCGGGCCGTCGGCGCGGGCGATGCCGAACAGGGCGGCGAGGACGTCCTCCAGCACGGAGGGGCTGTCGGCGAACGACTCGCCGAGCTGGCGGGCGTAGGGCTCGAAAGGGTCGGGGCTGGCGCGGGCCTGGTCGAACAGGCGGCCGACGTCGCGCACGGATTCGGGGGGGATGCGGAAGTGGCGCTTGAAGGCGTCGATCTCGGTGCGGCTGACGTTACCGTCGCACTTGGCGAGCTTGGCGGAGAGCACGACGACGGCGATGGCGAACAGCTGGTCTCTGCGGCCGAACATGGCGGCGAGGCGGGCGGGGCCGAGCAGGGTGCCCATCCTGGCGCCGGCCTGGGCGCCGGCGCCGAGCATGCCGGCGCGGTTGAGGCCGGGCAGGCCGCCCTGGTCGGCGGCGTGGCCGAGGGCCGCGCCCATCATCGCGCCGAACGGGCCGCCCATCACGAAGCCGGCGGCGCCGCCCAGCATCTTGCCCCAGTATGCCATGGGTTTGTCCTACCACGGCGCGGTGCGGCGCGGCAAAGCAGGCGTGGCGCGGCGGCGGCGGCGCGCGGGACGGTTGCGGCGCGGCGCTCGGCCGCGTGGGGAGGGATTTGGTCTGCGGCGGCTCTTGACCTGTGCGGCGCCACCCCGCAGAAGGCGGGAGCCAGACGGCTGGACGGCCGCTGCCGCACAACCTGCGGTGGAGGAAAGTCCGGGCTCCACGGGAATACGGTGCCGGTCAACGGCCGGCGGGGGCGACCCCAGGGACAGTGCCACAGAAAACAAACCGCCCGGCCGCGTCTCCAGGATCGGGGGCCGCCGACGGGCAAGGGTGAAACGGTGCGGCAAGAGCGCACCGCGCCCCTGGCAACAGGGGCGGCAGGGCAAACCCCACCGGGAGCAAGACCGAATAGGGGCGGCCGGCGGCACGGGTTCGCCCGTGGTCCGCGGGGACATTCCCGTCCCGTCGCCCGGGTTGGTCGCGCGAGGCGCGCAGCGATGCGCGTCCCAGAGGAATGGCCGTCCCGTGTCCGGGCGCTCCGGCGTCCGGGCGCGGACAGAACCCGGCTTACAGGCCGTCTGGCAGCGGCCCCGGCAGAATGCCGGGCGCGGGCGGCGGCCGCGGAGTCGGAGCGCCGAAGGGTGCCGAAACCGGAACGAAGCAGGAACTCGACGACCCTATATCGTTTCGAGATCGGTTCTACAGATCGCGCCGTAAGCCGTTGAGCTGGACGATAAAAAGCTTCGGCCACGTCGCGCTTGTCTCGGGTTTCCCTTTGACGCCCCACGAAAACCCATGGTATCCCATGTCATCCCATGGGGTGGACCGGCGCCGTCGCCGGAGCCCGGGACGCCGCGAGCGCAGGCGGACAGGATGGGGAGGTTGACCGGACGGGAATGGCCAACTTCATGGGCACGCATCGCAACCGGCTGGACGCGAAGGGGCGGGTTTCGGTGCCCGCATCGTTCCGCGCCTGCCTGCGTGCCCCCGGGGGAGAGCCGAGCCTGGTGCTGCGGCCGTCGCAGAACCACCCGTGCATCGAGGGCTGGCCGGCCGAGGTGTTCGCCACCCTGGAGGCGCCGCTCGCGACGCTGGACGTGTTCAGCGAGGACCAGGAGGACATGGCCTCGCTGCTGTATGCCGACGCCTTCCCGACCGACCCGGACCGAGAGGGACGCATCATCCTGCCCGAACCCATGGTTGCGTACGCGGGGCTGGGCGAGTCAGTGGTGTTCATGGGGCTCGGCCGCATCTTCCAGATGTGGGAGCCGGAGGCGGCGGATCGGCGGCGAGTCGAGGCGCGCGAGCGGGCCCGGCAGCGCGGCCTGACCCTGCCCGGGCGGACGCCGGCACCCGGCGGGGCGGTCGCGTGAGCGCCACGTCGGCGGGCCACGTTCCGGTGATGCTGGACGAGGTCCTCGGGCAGCTCGCCCCGCAGGCGGGGGGAGTCTACCTCGACGCGACGTTCGGCGGCGGCGGCTATGCGGCGGCGATCCTGGCGGCGGTGCCGTGCACGCTGTGGGCGATCGACCGCGACCCGGACGCGATCGCGCGCGGGGCTGCGCTGGCGGCGCGCCATCCCGGGCGGCTGCACCTGGTCGAGGGCGGGTTCGGCGACATGATGGCGCTGCTGGCGGAGCGGGGTGTTGCGGCGCTGGACGGGGTGGTGCTCGACCTCGGGGTGTCGTCGTTCCAGATCGACGACCCGGCGCGCGGCTTCAGCTTCCGCGCCGACGGGCCGCTCGACATGCGCATGGCGCGCTCCGGGACCACGGCGGCCGAGCTGGTGGCGACGCTGCCGGAGGCGGAGCTGGCGGACACGCTGTTCGAGCTGGGCGAGGAGCGGATGTCGCGGCGCATCGCCAAGGCGATCGTGGCGGCGCGCGCGCTGGCGCCGATCACCACCACCGGGCAGCTCGCCGCGGTCATCCGCGCGGCGGTGCCCAAGGTGCGTCAGGTGGCGGGGCGGCATGCGATCGACCCGGCGACGCGCTCGTTCCAGGCGCTGCGCATCAGGGTCAACGACGAGCTGGGGCAGATCGAGCGGGCGCTGGCGCAGGCGGTTCAGCTGCTGTCGCCGGGCGGGCGGCTGGTGGTGGTGGCGTTCCATTCGCTGGAGGACCGCATCGTCAAGCGGTTCATGACGGAGGCGGCCGGGCGGCTGCCCGCACCCTCGCGCCACGACCCGGGCGGGCTGGCGCTGCGGCCGGACAGCGGCTTCTCGCTGCCCGGCGTCCGGGCGCTGCGGCCGACTCCGGAGGAGACGGACGCCAATCCGAGGAGCCGCAGCGCGCGCCTGCGCACCCTGGAGCGGCGCGTGACGCAACCCTGCGAGGCCAGACCGTGATGATCCGTCCCCTGACCTGCTTGTGCATGCTGCTGGCCGGCGGTTCCGGCCTGTACCTGTACCAGGAGAAGCACCGCACCTCGCTGCTCGATCGAGAGATCACGCGCACCATCCACGCCAGCGAGGCGGCGCACGAGCGCACCGGGCTGCTGCGCGCGGAGTGGGCGCTGCTCAACGAGCCCGGGCGGCTGCAGGACCTGGCCGACCGGTTCCTGGCGCTGCACGCGATGTCGCCGTCGCAGTTCGTTTCGGCCGGCGAGCTGGCGTCGCGGCTGCCCGCCGTGGCCGCGCCGTCCGCCGCGCCGGCGGCGACCGACGCCGAGGCGGTGGTGGCGGACGCCAGGCCGGCGGCGGACGCGGCGCCGGCGCGGGCCGATGCGGTTCGGGCCGGGGTGGCGCGTGCGGAGCCGGGTCGTGCCGGCGTGGCGATGGCGGCGGCCGGCGACGGAGGCCACGTCGAGCCGGTGGCGCATCCTGCGGTGGCGCCGGGGGGGCGCGCAGTGCTGGCGGCCGCGGAGGCGAGGGTCGCGCCGGCGGCGCCGCATCCGGCGCGCGTGTCGGAGGCGCACGGGGAGCGGCGTGCCGAGCCGGTCGCGGCGGCCGTGCGGTCGTATGCCGCCGCGGCTCCGGTCGCGGCGGGGTATGCCGGCGGGCGGGTGATGGCGCCGGTGCTGTCGGCGCTGGCGACGCCGGTGGTGGCGCACCCGCAGCGCGCAGAGCCGCTGCTGACCCGGGCCGCGGCGATGATGCCGGTGCGTCCAGCCTACGCTCCTTCCCCGCCTGCGTCGCCCGGGCCGTATTCCGGCTCGTCGCTGGGCACCGGGCGTGCCTCGCTGCCGCCCCCGGTGCCGATGGGCGCGGGAGCCCAGTGACGGACTCCCGGACCCCGGCTTCCGGCGAGGCGGCGCGGCCTGGCGGCGACGGCGTGGACCCCGGCGGGCTGCCGGCGCACGGCGACGCGGCGCATGGCAGTGGGCAGGGCGTGCGCGCGGAGACGGTGCGCATCACCGGCGGCGATCTGGCGCGGCGCGCGGCGCTGGAGCAGGGGCGCGCGCGGCTGCTGCTGGCGGCCGCCGGCTTCGCGGTGCTGTTCGGCGCGGTGGCGGCCAAGCTCACGGCGGCAACCGTGCTGTTCCCGATGCAGCCCACGCAGGCGGAGCTGCGGCCGCTGGTGCCGCACGACCCGGACCAGCCGGTGGTGGACGGCGACGGGGCGCCGGTCGCGGACGCGGCGCCCGCGCCTGGGCCGCGCGCCACGGTGACCGACCGCAACGGCGAGATCCTGGCGGTGTCGCTGCCGATGGCGTCGCTGTACGCCAACCCGCGCGAGATGATCGACCCGGCCCTGGCCGCGCACAGGATCAAGGGCGTGCTGCCGCGGCTGGACGAGGACGAGGCGCGCGCGCGGCTCGTGTCGGGCAAGCAGTTCGTCTATCTCGCGCGCCAGATCACGCCGCGCGAGGAGCTGGCGATCAACGCGCTCGGCATTCCCGGGGTGTACTTTCAGGAGGGCGAGAAGCGCCGCTACCCGCTGGGGCGGGTGGCCGCCCAGGTGCTCGGCGGCGTGGACGTCGACACCCACGGCGTGGCGGGAGTGGAGAAGGCGTTCGACGCGCGGCTGCGATCCGACACGACGCCGCTGCGGCTGTCGATCGACGTGCGCGTGCAGGCGGTGATGCGCGACGAGCTGGAGCACGCCAAGGACGAGTTCGGCGCCATCGGGGCGTGCGGCATCGTCATGGACGTGCGCACCGGCGAGGTGATCGCCATGGTCAGCCTGCCGGACTACGACGCGAACAAGTTCGGCGACACCGCGCCCGACGACCGGTTCAACCGCGCGGTGACCGCGATGTACGAGCCGGGCAGCACGTTCAAGCTGCAGACGGCGTCGATGGCGCTCGACAGCGGCAGTGCGCATCTGGGCGACCAGTTCGACGCGGCGAACCCGATCCACATCGGGCGCTTCACCATCACTGACTTCGAGGGCAAGCACCGGTTCCTCTACCTGCCGGAGGTGCTGGCGTATTCGTCGAACCTGGGGGCGGCGCACATGGCGCTCGGCGTGGGCGCGGAGCGGCAGCGGGCCTGGCTGAAGAACATGGGGATGTTCAGCCGCATCGGCATCCAGCTCCCCGAGGCGGGGCTGCCGATCGTGCCGCCGGCGGCCGCGTGGAAGGAGGCGGTGACCATGACCGTCGGCTTCGGGCACGGCATCGCGGTCAGCCCGCTGCACGTGGTGCGCGGCACGGCGGCGGTGGCCAACGGCGGCATCGTGCTGAAGCCGACGATCCTGGCCGCCGAGCCGGGGGCGCCGCTGCCGGAAGGCACGCGGGTGATGTCGCAGGCGACGTCGGACACGATGCGCAAGCTGATGCACCTCGTGGTCACCGACGGCTACGGCAAGCCGGCGAACGTTCCGGGGTATTTCGTCGGCGGCAAGACCGGGACGGCGGAGAAGAACAGCGGGCACGGCTACAAGAAGCACAGCAACGTCAGCGCCTTCATGAGCGTGTTCCCGATGAACGCGCCGCGCTATGCCGTGTACTTCATGCTCGACGAGCCGCACGGCAACAAGAGCACCGGCGGGTATTCCACGGCGGGCGCGGTGTCGGCGCCAGGGGCCGGGCGGGTGATCGCGCGGATCGCGCCGATGCTGGGGCTGTTCCCGCAGATGCAGAACTACGACGCGATCGCGGCCTCGCTCTACATCCCGCTGCAGCCGGGGCATCCCGGCGAGCACCAGAACAACGAGCCGGGGGTGCGGCCGAAGCCGCTGCCGATGGAGGAGCCTGACGCGGCGGCCGCGGCGCCGCAGGTCGTGGCCCGCGCGCCGGGGGCGCAGCAGGTGCGGCCGGTGCTGTCCTCGCCGGCGGCGGCGCTTGGGGGGGCGCAGCCTGCGCCGCGGCCAGGACCGCTGCCGGTGGTGCAGCCGGCGCGCAACGCTGTGGTGATGCGGCGCGAGGCGCGGGCCGCCGGCGAGACCCTCGTTGCGGCTCGCTGAGATGCTCGAGGTCGCGGGGATCGCAGGGGGTGCGGGCGCGGCTGCGGCCGGGCTCGCGGTCGCGGCGGTGACGGCGGACAGCCGCCAGGTGCGGCCGGGCACCCTGTTCGTCGCCCTGCCCGGGGCGCGCGGCGACGGGCGCGGCTTCATCGCCGATGCGGTGGCGCGTGGCGCGGTGGCGGTGCTGGCGCCGGTGGGCACGCGCTGGCCGGCAGGGATTCCGGTGCGGCCGCTGATCGAGGACGCGGAGCCGCGCAGGGCGCTGGCGCTGCTGGCGGCGGCCCATGCCGGGGCGCAGCCGGCGTGCGTGGTCGCGGTCACCGGCACCAACGGCAAGACCAGCACGGTCGAGTTCCTGCGTCAGCTCTGGGCGATGGGCGGGCTGGCCGCGGCCAGCCTGGGCACGCTCGGCGTGGTGGCGCCGGGGTGGGCGGGCGGCGGCGGGCTGACCACGCCGGACCCGGTGGCGCTGGCCGGCCTCCTGGCGGGGCTGGCGCGCGAGGGCGTGGCGCACGCGGCGATGGAGGCGTCGAGCCACGGGCTGGACCAGTTCCGCCTCGACGGGGTGCGGCTGGCGGCGGCGGGGTTCTCCAACCTGACGCGCGACCACCTGGATTATCACGGTTCGATCGGGGCGTACCGCGCGGCCAAGCTGCGGCTGTTCGCGGAGCTGCTGCCGGAGGGCGCGGTGTGCGTGGCCAACGCGGACATGGACCCGGACACCTTTGCGGCGCTGCGCGAGGTCGCGCGGGCGCGGCGGCTCGACCTGCGCGGCTTCGGCGCGGCGGACGGCTGGGTGCGGCTGAAGCGCGCCGTGCCGCGGCCGGACGGGCTGGCGCTGGAGCTGGTGGTGGAAGGCTCGGCGCACGAGCTGCTCCTGCCGCTGGCGGGGCGGTTCCAGGCGGAGAACGCGCTGCTTGCGGCAGGACTTGCGGAGGCAACGGGGATGGCGGACGCGCTCGGGCGCATCGGCGGGCTCGTCGGCGTGCGCGGGCGGATGGAGCTGGTGGCGCGCGTCGGCGGCGCAGCGGCGTACGTGGACTACGCGCACACGCCGGACGCGCTGGCGCGGCTGCTGTCGGCGCTGCGGCCGCACACGGCGGGGCGGCTGGTGTGCGTGTTCGGCGCGGGCGGCGACCGCGACGCGGGCAAGCGCGGGCCGATGGGGGCAGCGGTGGCGGCGGGTGCCGACCGGGCGATCGTGACCGACGACAACCCGCGCACGGAGGACGCGCAGGCGATCCGGGCGGCGGTGCTGGCCGGCTGTCCCGGCGGCGTGGAGATCGGCGACCGGGAGGCGGCGATCGCAGCCGGGCTGGACGGGCTGCGGGACGGCGACGTGCTGGTGGTGGCGGGCAAGGGGCACGAGAGCGGGCAGACCGTGGGCGCGCAGACGGTGCCGTTTGACGACGCGGCGGTGCTGCGCCGCCTGGTGTCCGCGACGGTGGCGGCATGAGCCTGTGGAGCGCGGACGCGCTGTGTGCGGCGACCGGGGGCGTGATGACCGTGCCGTTCCATGCCGACGGGGTGTCGATCGACACGCGCACGCTGCGGCCGGGGGAGATGTTCGTGGCGCTGGCGGGCGTCGGCGGCGACGGGCACGACCACGTGGCGGCAGCGCTGTCTGCGGGGGCGGCGGGGTGCCTGGTGGCGCGTGCCGAGGGTGCGCCGGACGGGGCCAGGCTGCTGGTGGTAGGCGACACGCTGGACGGGCTGACGGCGCTGGGGGCGGCGGGGCGCGAGCGGTTCACCGGCTCGGTGGTCGCGGTGACCGGCAGCGTCGGCAAGACCACGACCAAGGAGATGCTGCGGGCGGTCCTCGGCGCGTCGGGCAGCGTGCATGCCGCGCAGGCCTCGCACAACAACCATTGGGGGGTGCCGCTGACGCTGTCGCGGCTGCCGGAGGATGCGGGGTTCTGCGTCGTCGAGATCGGCATGAACCATCCCGGCGAGATCGCGCCGCTGTCGCGTCTGGCCGGGCCGGATGTCGCTGTGATCACCCGGATCGCGGCCGCCCATGTCGGGCATCTCGGCAGCCTGGACGCGATCGCGGACGAGAAGCTGTCGGTGCTCGACGGCGTGCTGGCCGGCGGCACGGCGGTGCTGCCGGCGGATGGCGCGCAGGCGGCGCGGCTGCGCGAGGCGGCGCGTCGCTTCGAGCCCGGCGTGTGGGTCGTGACGTTTGGCGAGGCGGATTGCGATGCCCGGCTGGTGTCCTGCGTCGGCGATGCGGACGGCAGCGAGGTGGCGGCACGGATCGGCGGCGTGGAGCACCGGTTCCGGGTGGGCGCGCCGGGCCGGCACATGGCCGAGAACGCGGTGGCCGCGCTGGCGGCGGCGCATGCGGCGGGCGCGAACGTCGCGGCGGGGGCGGCGGCGCTGGCCGGGTTCGGCGCAGGCGACGGGCGCGGCGCGCGGCGGCCGATCCTGGGCGGGGCGGCGGTGCTGCTCGACGAGAGCTACAACGCGTCGGGCGCCTCGGTGCGCGCGGCTCTGTCGGTGCTGGCGCTGCAGCCGGCGGCGCGCAGGGTCGCGGTGCTCGGCGACATGCTGGAGCTGGGCGGGCACGCCCGCGCCGAGCATGAGGGGCTGGCCGGGGCGGTGGCGGAGGCGGCGGGGCTGGTGCACTGCTGCGGGCCGATGATGCGTCACCTGTTCGACGCGCTGCCGGAGGCGCTGCGGGGCGCGTGGGCGCCGGACGCCGCGTCGCTGTGCGCGGCGGTGGCGGACTCGGTGCGGGCGGGCGACGCGGTGCTGGTCAAGGGCAGCCTTGGCAGCCGCATGCGGCTGGTGGTGGCGGCGCTCGACGCGGCCGGCGGCGGGGACGGCGCCTGATGCTGTTCGACCTGTTCCATCCGCACGCGGACCAGTTCGCGCTGTTCAACCTGCTGCGCTACCTCACGGTGCGGTCCGGCTCTGCGTGCCTGACGGCGCTGGTGCTGAGCTTCCTGCTCGGCGGGCCGGTGATCCGCTGGCTGAAGTCGGTGCAGCGCGGCGGGCAGCCGATCCGGCTCGACGGTCCGGAGCGCCACCTGCTGGAGAAGCAGGGCACCCCGACGATGGGGGGCGTGCTGATCCTGCTGGCCGCGGTGGGCTCGACGCTGCTGTGGGCGGACCTGCGCAACGACTACGTGTGGGCGGTGCTGTTCTGCACGCTCGGTTACGGCGCGATCGGCTTCGCCGACGACTACATGAAGCTGTCGAAGCGCAACACCAAGGGCGTCTCGGCGCGCGGCAAGCTGGTGGCGCAGGTGCTGATCGGGCTGGTGTCTGCGACCTGGATCGCGCTCGCGACGCACGCGCCGCTGGCCACGGGGCTGACCATCCCGGTGTTCAAGGACGTGCTGATCCCGTTCGGCTACGCCTTTCCGCTGGTCGGCATGGTGGTGATGCTCGGGGCGTCGAACGCGGTGAACCTCACCGACGGGCTCGACGGGCTGGCGATCGTGCCAACCATCATCGCGGCGGCCGTGTTCGCGCTGATCGCCTACTTGGTCGGCAACCGGGTGTTCGCCGACTACCTGCAGCTCAACCCGATCCCCGGGGCGGGCGAGCTTGGGGTGTTCTGCGCCTCGCTGGTCGGCGCGGGGATCGGCTTCCTGTGGTTCAACGCGCCGCCGGCGGCGGTGTTCATGGGCGACACCGGCAGCCTGGCGCTGGGCGGGGCGCTGGGGGCGGTGGCGGTGGCGACGAAGCACGAGATCGTGCTGGCGATCGTCGGCGGGCTGTTCGTGGTCGAGACGGTGTCCGTCATCATCCAGGTGTTCTGGTACAAGCGCACCGGGCGGCGGGTGTTCCTGATGGCGCCGCTGCACCACCACTTCGAGAAGAAGGGCTGGGCGGAGCCGACCATCGTGATCCGGTTCTGGATCATCTCGATGATTCTGGCCCTTGTCGGCCTGGCGACGCTGAAGATCCGATGAGCGCGCCCCTGCCCTTTCCCTCGTTCCCGCCGGGCCTGTTCGCCGGGCGGCGGTTTGGCGTGCTCGGGCTCGGGCGCAACGGGCTGCCGGCGGCGCGCGCGCTGCGGGCGATGGGCGCCGACGTCTGCGTGTGGGACGACGGCGAGGCGGCGCGCGAGGCGGCCGCGGCCGAAGGCATGGACGTGCGGCGGCCGGAGTTCGCGGGCGCGGCGGCGGTGGACGCGCTGGTGCTGTCGCCGGGCATCCCGCACGCCCTGCCGGTGCCGCATCCAGTGGCGGCGACGGCGATCGCGGCGGGGGTGGCGGTGCTGTCGGACGCGGAGCTGCTGTTCCAGGCGGTGCGCGGCGCGGGATCGCGGGCGCGGTTCGCCGGCATCACCGGGACCAACGGCAAGTCCACGACCACGGCGCTGCTGGCGCACATCCTCGCGGCGGTCGGCGTGCCGGTTGTGGCGGGGGGCAACCTCGGGCCGGCGGCGCTGGCGCTGCCGCTGCTGCCTGACGGTGGGGTGTACGTGCTGGAGACGTCGTCGTACATGCTGGAGCGGCTGGCGACGCTGCGCTTCGACGCGGCGGCGCTGCTCAACCTGAGCCCGGACCATCTCGACCGGCACGGCGACATGGCGGGCTACATCGCGGCCAAGCGGCACGTGTTCGACCGGCAGGACGGCGCCGGGCTGGCGGTGGTGGGCGTGGACGATCCGGACTCGGCGGCGCTGGCGGCGGCGATGCCGGGGTGCGTGCGCGTGTCCGGGCAGGAGCGGGGGGCGGGCGAGGCGGAGTGCTTCGTGCACGGCGGGTGGCTGGTCGATGGCGGGGGACCGCGCGGGCTGCGGCTGCGCGACGCGCCGGCGCTGCCGGGGGCGCACAACGCGCAGGACGTCGCGGCGGCGGTCGTGATGGCCACGTGGCTGGCGGCCGATGTCGGGGTGGCGGCGGACGCGGCGGCGATCGACGCGGCGGTGCGGAGCTTCCCCGGCCTGCCGCACAGGCAGCAGCGCGTCGCCGAGCGCGGCGGCATCGCCTTCGTCGACGACAGCAAGGCGACCAACGCCGATGCGGCGGCGCGCGCTCTGGGCTGCTACCCACGGCTGGTGTGGATCGCGGGCGGGGTCGCCAAGTCCGGCGGCATCGAGGCGTTGTCGCCGTGGTTCCCCCGGGTGGCGCACGCGCTGCTGGTCGGGCGCGATGCACCGCTGCTGGCCGCGACCCTGGCCGCGGCCGGGGTGTCGCACGAGGTCGCCGGCACGCTGGAGGCGGCGGTGCCGCGCGCCGCGCGGGCCGCGGCGGCGCTGGGGGCGGAGGTCGTGCTGCTGTCGCCGGCGTGCGCCAGCTTCGACCAGTTCGCGGGGTTCGAGGCGCGCGGGCTGCGCTTCGCGGAGCTGGCGCGCGCCCTGCCCGGGTGCGGCGCGGACCGCCCTACCCTGCCCGACGACTCCGGCCTGTCTGAACTGCCCGACGGGCCCGGGCTGCCTGCACGAGAGGATGCCGCCTGATGCCCGCCTTGTCGCGCAACGACAATTCCGTGCTCGGCCGCTGGTGGTGGACGGTGGACCGCTGGACGCTGTTCGCGGTCACCGCGCTGATCGGGTGCGGCTACATCCTGATGCTGGCGGCGAGCCCGGCGGTGGCCGAGCGCATCGGGCAGTCGCGCGACGTGTTCATCCTCAAGCAGGTCGTGTTCCTGGCGGTGGCCGGGGCGATCGTGGTGGGAACCTCGCTGCTGTCGGCGCGCGCGGTGCGTCGCTTGGCGATGGCGGGCTGCGCCGCCGCGCTGCTGCTGACGTTCCTGACACTGGTGCACGGGGTCGAGATCAAGGGCGCGCGGCGCTGGATCGCGCTGCCAGGGATGTCGCTGCAGCCGAGCGAGTTCCTCAAGCCGTGCTTCGCGGTGGTGACCGCCTGGCTGCTCGCGGAGGCGCACCGCACCCGCGGCTTTCCCGGCACGCTGATCGCCTGCGTGCTGTTCGGGGTGATCCTGATGCTGCTCAAGTCGCAGCCGGACATCGGCATGCTGACGGTGATCACCGCGGTGTTCTTCGCCCAGCTCGTGGTGGGCGGGCTCAACCTGTTCATGGTGGGCGTGGCCTCTGTCGGCATGGTCGGCGCGGGAGTGGGCGCCTACGCGCTGTTCCCGCACGTGCGCAGCCGCGTCACCCGGTTCCTGCATCCCGACCGGGGCGACCACTACCAGGTGGACACGGCGCTGCAGGCGTTCGGCAACGGCGGGCTGCTCGGGCGCGGGCCCGGCGAGGGGCGGGTCAAGGACCTGCTGCCGGACGCGCACGCGGACTTCGTGTTCGCCGTCGCCGGCGAGGAGTTCGGGCTGGTGGTGTGCCTGGTGATCCTGGGGATCTTCGCCTTCATCGTGGTGCGCGGGCTGCTGCGGCTGCTGGCGGAGACGGACGAGTTCGTGGTGCTGGCGTCGTCGGGGATCATCACCGGGTTCGGGCTGCAGGCGTTCGTCAACATGGCGTCCTCGCTGCACCTGATCCCGACCAAGGGCATGACGCTGCCGTTCATCTCGTATGGCGGGTCGTCGGCGATGTCGGTGGCGCTGGCGATGGGGATGCTGCTGGCGCTGACGCGCCGGCGCGCCCGGGGGGAGCTCGCATGAGGGGACCGGCGGTGCGCCCGATCGTGATCGCGGCCGGCGGCACCGGCGGGCACTTCTTTCCCGCCGAGGCGCTGGCGTCCGAGCTGCTGTCGCGCGGGCACCGCGTGGTGCTGATGACCGACGCGCGCTCCGGCGGGCTGGGCTCCGCGGTGTTCGCCAACGCCGAGACCTTCGTGCTGTCCGGCGCGGGGATCGCCGGGCGCGGCGCGGTGCGCGGCGCGCGGGCGGTGGCGGCGCTGGCGCGCGGGGCGGCGCAGGCGCGGCGGCTCCTCGGGCGGCTGGACGCGGCGGCGGTGGTGGGGTTCGGCGGCTATCCGTGCGTGGCGCCGGTGCTGGCGGCGCGGGCGCTGCGCCGGCGGCCGGCGCTGGTGCTGCACGAGCAGAACGCGGTGCTCGGGCGCGCCAACCGCTGGCTGGCGCCGCGCGTGGACGTGCTGGCGCTGGGGTTCGAGGGCACCGTCCGGGTGCCGGACGGGGTCGCGACGGTGGTGACGGGCAACCCGGTGCGGCCGGCGATCCGTGCGCTTGCCGGGGCTGGGCGGGCGGCGCCGGGGCGGCCGCTGCGGCTGCTGGTGCTGGGCGGCTCGCTGGGGGCGCGGGTGTTCAGCGACGTGGTGCCGGCGGCGTTCGCGCTGCTCGACACGGGGGAGCGCGCCGGGCTGTGCGTGGCACAACAGTGCCGGGCGGAGGACCTCACGCGGGTCAGGCGCGCCTACGACGCGGCCGGGGTGGCGCACGAGCTGTCGGTGTTCTTCCCCGACGTCGCGGCGCGTCTGGCCGGGTGCGACGCCGCCGTGGCGCGGGCCGGGGCGTCCACGGTGTCAGAGCTGGCGGTGGCGGGCTGCCCGACGCTGCTGGTGCCGCTGCCTTCGGCGATCGACGACCACCAGAGCCGCAACGCGGAGGCGGTGGAGGCGCCGGTGCTGGCGCAGGCGGCGTTCACGCCGGAGCGCCTGGCCGCGTGGCTGCGCGCGATGCTGGCGGACCCGGCGGGGCTGGCCGAGGCGGGCCGGCGAATGTCCGCGCACGGGCGGCCGGATGCCGCCGCGCTGCTGGCCGACTTGGTGGAGGCGCGGATCGCGGCGCGGGGCGGCGCGGCGGCCGCGGGCGCTGGGACGGCGCCGTCCGCCGGCGGGGGGACTGGCGCATGAGGGCGCTGCCGCTGGGCATCGGCACGATCCATTTCGTGGGCATCGGCGGCATCGGCATGTCCGGGATCGCTGAGGTGCTGCACACGCTGGGCTACGCGGTGCAGGGCTCGGACATGAGCGAGAACGCCAACGTGGCGCGGCTGCGCGAGGCGGGCATTCCGGTCGCGGTCGGCCATGACGCCGCGAACCTCGGGACCGCGCAGGTGGTGGTGACCTCGACGGCGATCCCGCGGTCCAACCCGGAGGTGGCGGCCGCGCGCGCCAGGCTGATCCCGGTGGTCAGGCGGGCGGAGATGCTGGGCGAGCTGATGCGGCTCAAGTGGTCGGTGGCGATCGGCGGCACCCACGGCAAGACCACGACGACGAGCCTGATCGCGGCGGTGCTGGAGGCGGCGCACCTCGATCCCACGGTGATCAACGGCGGCATCATCAACGCGCTCGGCTCCAACACCCGGCTCGGCGAGGGCGAGTGGATGGTCGTCGAGGCCGACGAGAGCGACGGCTCGTTCCTGCGGCTGCCGGCGGTGATCGCGGTTGTGACCAACATGGACCCGGAGCACCTCGACCACTGGGGCACCGGGGAGGCGATGATCGCCGCCTACGACCAGTTCGTGGGCAACATCCCGTTCTACGGGTTCGCCGTGCTGTGCCTCGACCATCCGACGGTGCAGCAGATGATTCCCCGCCTGGACCGGCGGATCGTGACCTACGGGTTCTCGCCGCAGGCGGACGTGCGCGCGGAACGCATGGTGGCGGACCGCATGGGGGCGACCTTCGAGGTGCAGCTCACCGACCGCCACCGCAACACGCAGCGGCGCATGGGGCCGTTCCGGCTGCCGATGCTGGGGCAGCACAACGTGCAGAACGCGCTGGCGGCGATCGCGGTCGGCATGGAGATGGAGATCGACGACGCCACCATCCGCTCGGCGCTGGCCGGGTTCAGGGGGGTCAAGCGGCGCTTCACCAAGACCGGGGAGAGCGGCGGGATCACGGTGATCGACGACTACGGGCACCATCCGGTCGAGATCGCGGCGGTGCTGAAGGCGGCGCGGCAGGCCGGGGCGCGCGACGTGGTCGCCGTGGTGCAGCCGCATCGGTTCAGCCGGGTGGCGTCGCTGTTCGACGCGTTCTGCAGTTGCATGAACGACGCGGGCACGGTGATCGTGGCCGACATCTATGCTGCCGGCGAGGCGCCGATGCCGGGGATTGATCGCGACGCCATGGTCGACGGGCTGCGCGCGCGCGGGCACCGCAGCGTGGTGCCGCTGCCGGACCCGAAGCACCTGGCCGAGATGGTGCACGCCATCGCACGGTCGGGGGACTTCGTCATCTGTCTTGGCGCGGGCAACATCACGGCGTGGGCGCAGTCGCTGCCGGAGGAGCTGGCGGCGCTGCAGGGCCAGCGGAGGTCGGCGCGATGAGCCCGGCCGCAGCGCAAAACGCGCTGCCTTCCCTGCCGCCGCTGCGCGGGCGGCTGCAGCACGGCGCGCCGCTGGCGCCCTCCACCTGGTTCCGCGTGGGAGGGGCTGCGGAGGTGCTGGTGCGGCCGGCGGATACGGAGGACCTGTGCGGCTTCCTCAGCGCGCTGGCGCCGGAGCTGCCGGTCACGGTGCTGGGGGCGGCGTCGAACCTGATCGTGCGCGACGGAGGGCTGCCCGGCGTGGTGCTGCGGCTGGGGCGTGGCTTCGCCGGGGTCGAGGTCGAGGCGGACGGGGTGGTCGCGGGGGCGGCGTGCCTGGACGCCACGGTGGCCGAGCACGCGGCGGCGGCGGGGCTGGCGGGGCTGGAGTTCCTGTGCGGCATTCCCGGCACGCTGGGCGGGGCGGTGGCGATGAACGCCGGCGCATACGGCGGCGACATGGCGGGCTGCCTGGACTGGGCGGAGGTCGTCACCCGCGACGGCGCCCTGGTGCGGGTGGCGGCGCAGCGTCTGGGGCTGACGTATCGCCATTCCGCCCTGCCGCCGGAGTCGGCCGTGGTACGCGCCAGGCTGCGGGCGGTGCCGGGCGATCCCGTGGCGATCGCTTCGCGCATGGCGCAGGTCCGCGCGTCGCGCGAGGCGACGCAGCCGGTGCGGGCGCGCACCGGCGGCTCGACGTTCCGCAACCCCGAGGACGGCATGAAGGCGTGGGAGCTGGTCGACGCAGCCGGCTGCCGCGGGCTGTCGCGCGGTGGGGCGCAGGTCAGCGAGAAGCACTGCAACTTCCTGCTCAACACCGGCGGCGCCACTGCGGCGGACCTGGAGGGGCTGGGCGAGGAGGTGCGGCGGCGCGTGCACGCGGCGTCCGGCGTGTCGCTGCTGTGGGAGATCAGGCGGATCGGGGTGCCGGGCGGCCGGCTCGGGGAAGTGCCGGACGCGCGGGCGGGGGTGGCGGCGTGACCCGGGTCGCCGTGCTGCTCGGTGGCATCTCGGCGGAGCGCGAGGTCAGCCTGTCGTCGGGAGAGCAGGTGGTGCAGGCGCTGCACGCGGGCGGCTTCGACGTGGTGCCGGTCGAGGTCGGGCGCGACCTTTCGGCGGTGCTGGCGGCGCTGTCGCCTGCGCAGGGTCCGCGGCCGGACGTGGTGTTCAACGCCCTGCACGGGCGCTTCGGCGAGGACGGGGTGATCCAGGGCGTGCTCGACTGGCTGGGGCTGCCTTACACGCATTCGCCGGCGCGGGCGTCGGCGCTGGCCATGGACAAGGCGGCGTCGCGGCTGGTGTTCCAGGCGGCAGGGCTGCCGGTGGCGCAGGGGATGGTGGTCTCGCCCGCGGTGCTGGCGGCGGGCGACCCGATGTCGCTGCCTTACGTGGTCAAGCCGGTGGCGGAGGGCTCCTCGGTCGGCGTGCACATCCTGCGCGAGGGCGACAACCGGCGCGAGGCGCTGGCGCGGGCGTGGGAGTTCGGCGACGAGATCCTGGTCGAGGAGTACGTGCCGGGGCGCGAGCTGACGGTGGGCGTGCTCGGCGACCGGGCGCTCACGGTGACGGACATCACGGCGCGCGGCGGGTTCTACGACTACGACTCCAAGTACGGGGCCAACGGGTCGCGCCACGTGCTGCCGGCCGCGGTGCATCCGGAGGCGGCGGCGAGTGCGATGCGCATGGCGGTCGAGGCGCACCGCGCGTTGGGCTGCCGGGGGGCGAGCCGGGCGGACTTCCGCTACGACGACACGGCCGGCGAGCCGGGGCGGCTGGTGCTGCTGGAGGTCAACACGCAGCCGGGGATGACGCCGGTGTCGCTGCTGCCGGAGCAGGCGGCGTGGTGCGGGATGGATTTCCCCGGGTTGTGCGCCTGGATGGTGGAGCACGCCTCGTGCCGCGTCTGATCCCGCCGCGCGCGTCGGACCGCGACCCGGGCAGCACGCGCGCGAGCCGAGTGCCGCGCGGCGGCGGGCGGCCGTCGGCGCTCAAGCTGCTGCTGCGCCGCCAGCGCCGGCTGCTGCGCCCGGTGCTGTGGGGCGGCGCTGGCTTCGTCGTGGTGCTGTCGGGCCTCGTGCTGCTGCATTCCGCGCGGCCGGGCGGGTCGGTCGCCACGCTGCGCGAGCGGCTGGGACGGGCGGCGAACCTGCACGTCACCGACATCGTGATTGCCGGGCGCGTCAACACGCCGGAGCCGCTGCTGCGCGCGGCGCTGGGGGTGTCGAAGGGCGACCCGATCCTGGGGTTCTCCGTCGAGGCCGCGCGGGCGAGGATCGAGACGCTGTCCTGGGTCGAGCACGTCGCGGTGGAGCGGCGGCTGCCAGGGACGATCTTCGTGCAGGTGATTGAGCGGCGGCCGTTCGCGATCTGGCAGAACCAGGGGCGGTTCGTGCTGATCGACCGCGACGGCCAGGTGGTCGCCAACCAGGAGGTGTCGCCGCGCGACTGGGGGAGCTTCGCGTCGCTGCCGCTGGTGGTGGGCGCGGGGGCGCCGGCGCATGCGGCGGGGCTGCTCGACGGGCTGGCGGCGCTGCCGGAGGTGCGCGGCCACGTGAGCGCGGCGGTGCGGGTGGGCGAGCGCCGCTGGAACCTGCAGCTGCGCAACGGCACCACGGTGATGCTGCCCGAGGGCGCGGTGCCGCAGGCGCTGGCCAAGCTGGCGGAGCTGCAGGCGGCGGACGGGCTGCTCGACCGGCCGCTGGCCAGCGTCGACCTGCGGCTGCCCGACCGCATGTCGATCCGGCCGCTGTCGCCCGCCGTGGCCGCGACCCCGGCGGCACCAGCGGCGGGCGGGGCCTCGGCCGCGCCGAGGAACCCGGCATGAACCAGGTGGCGCGCAAGCCCCTGCCCGGAGTCGGCGCGGGCGCCGGCCTGGCCGGCGACGCCGATCCGCCGCCGCGCCGCGCGCAGCGTGCCGGCTCGTTCGGCGTGCTCGACATCGGCAGCACCAAGATCACCTGCCTGATCGGGCGCTGCGAGGCGGACGGGTCGCTGCGCGTGCTCGGCTCCGGCTGGCAGCGGTCGCGCGGGGTGCGGGCGGGCGGCATCGTCGACCTGGAGGAGGCGGAGCGCGCCATCCGCGCCGCCGTCGGACAGGCCGAGGAGATGGCCGACACCCGGCTGCGCGCGGTGGTGGTCAACCTGTCGTGCGGGACGCCGGAAAGCCGGCTGTTCAACGTGGTGTGGCCGGTCGGCGGGCGCGTGGTGGGCGATGCCGATGTGCGCCGCGTGGTGGCGGAAAGCCGGGCGCGGGCGCAGGTCGAGGGGCGCGCGATCATCCACGCGATGCCGGTGGCGTTCTCCGTCGACGACGTGGCGGGGGTCGCCGACCCGCGCGGCCACCACTGCGACCAGCTCAGCGCGCGGCTGCACGTGATCGACGCGGCCACCACCAGCCTGCGCAACCTGGCCGCGGCGATGGCGCGCTGCGACCTCGACATCGCCGAGCTGGTGTCGGCGCCGTTCGCGGCCGGGCTGTCGTGCCTGGTGGCCGACGAGCGCGAGCTGGGGTCCACGGTGATCGACATGGGCGGCGGAGTCACCGCGATGGCGGCCTTCGCCGAGGGCCAGCTTCTGCACACCGCCCAGCTGCCGATCGGCGGGCTGCACGTCTCGCGCGACCTCGCGGGCGTCCTTTCCACTCCCCTTGCCAGCGCGGAGCGGCTGAAATGCATCTACGGCAACGCGGAACCGAGCCCGGACGACGAGCGCGAGATGCTCACCGTCCCGCAGATCGGCGAGGACGACCACCATTTCGCGCGCGTTCCGAGGTCCATGGTGGTGGGGATCATCAAGCCGCGGCTGGAGGAGACGTTCGAGCTGGTGCGCGACCGGCTGGAAGCCGCGGGGCTTGGACGGGCTGCCGGCAGCCGGGTGGTGCTGACCGGCGGCGCCAGCCAGATGGTCGGCGCGCGCGAGATGGCGCACCGCATCCTCGGCCGCCAGGTGCGCCTCGGCCGGCCGGGGACGCTGCGCGGGCTGCCGGACGCGGCGTCTGGGCCGGGCTTCGCCACGGCCGCCGGGCTGCTGGCGTGGGCGGCGGGATCGGGGCGCGCGCTGGGCGACCTCGACCTCGACGCGGAGCGGCCGGCGGGGCTGATGCGCCGCATCGTCAACTTCCTGCGCGAGAAGGTGTGAGCGCGCGCGCAGCGCCTGCCTGAGGCCGCGCCGGCCTCACGCACGGCTCCCCTTCGCGGTCCGGTTGCCGGACCGCCACCATCACGAAGCCACCCTGGAGAGATCCCGAATGACGCTGAACCTCACGATCCCGCAGACCCTGCACACCGACTTCACCCCGCGCATCACCGTGATCGGCGTGGGCGGCGGCGGCACCAACGCGGTCGACAACATGATCGCTCTCGACCTGCAGGGCGTGGATTTCGTGGTCGCCAACACCGACGCCCAGCAGCTCACCCACAGCCGGGCCGACCGCCGCATCCAGCTCGGCCCGCACCTGACGCAGGGGCTGGGCGCGGGCGCCAAGCCGGAGATCGGCCGTGCGGCGGCCGAGGAGGCGTCCGAGGAGCTGGCGCGCCATCTGGAGGGCGCGCACATGGTGTTCATCACCGCCGGCATGGGCGGCGGCACCGGCACGGGGGCGGCCCCGGTGATCGCGCGCATGGCGCGCGAGCGCGGCATCCTGACGGTGGGCGTGGTGACCAAGCCGTTCACCTTCGAGGGCGGCAGGCGTGCCAAGGCGGCGGAGGCGGGACTGATCGAGCTGCAGAGCTACGTCGACACGCTGATCGTGATCCCCAACCAGAACCTGTTCCGGCTCGCAAACGAGCGCACGGGCTGGAAGGAGGCGTTCAAGATGGCCGACCACGTCCTGTACATGGGCGTGCGCGGGGTGACCGACCTGATGGTGACGCCCGGCATGGTCAACCTCGACTTCGCCGACATCCGCACCGTGATGGCGGAGATGGGCAAGGCGATGATGGGCACCGGCGAGGCGGATGGCGACAACCGCGCGGTGCGCGCCGCAGAGGCCGCGATCAGCAACCCGCTGCTGGAGGACACCTCCATGGCGGGCGCGCGCGGCCTGCTGATCAACATCACCGGCGGCGAGGACATGACGCTGTTCGAGGTGGACCAGGCGGCGAACCGCATCCGCGAGGAGGTGGCCGACGACGCCAACATCATCTTCGGCTCCGCGATCGACGAGCACCTGACCGGGCGCATCCGCGTGTCCGTGGTGGCCACCGGAATCGAGAGCCCGGCGCAGGCGGCGCTGGACGCGCAGCGGCCGCGGCTGGTGGCGGTGGGCGGGGGCGCGGCGGTGGCGATGCCGGCAATGGCGCTGCCGCAGGGCGGCGGCTCGACGCAGTTCGCTGCCGCGGCCGGGACGGTGCCGGTGATGGCGACGATCCTGTCGGCGCAGCCGGTCGCGCAGGGGCAGGTGCCGCTGGTGGGTGCGCCGGTGGCGCCGGCCGCGGCGCAGGTCCCGGCCGCCGCGGCGGGGGCGGCGCAGCGGCCGGTGGCGATGGACGGGGAGGCGCGGCAGGCGCCGCGTGCGGCGGCGGCGCTCACCACGCGCGCGCCGCGCAGCCCGCTGTTCAACGAGGCGCCGGCCGCGCCGGTGCCGGCGGCGGCGCCGCGCAGCAGCCTGTTCGGCATCGTCACCGGGGCGATCCGCAGCAGGCTGCCGGCCACCGCGCCGGAGTCGGCGCGCTCCGAGCCCGCGGCGCCGGCGGTAGCGGCGCCCGCGGCGTCGGTGCGTCCGGCGGTGACGGAGGAAATGGGACTCGACATCCCGGCGTTCCTGCGCCGCCAGACCTCGTGACGGGCATGGTGTGTCGCACAAAAAGTCACAGGATCAATGGGTTGCGGCGACATACTCGGAAATAAAGCTTTACTCGCCGCGCGACAGGGGAGGCCGTAACTTTCTTTTGTCGCGGGATACCGCGCCACCTGACGTGCTGCAGCGACGACGCAGGCTGCATGAACAAGGCGACGCGGAATGGACGGAATGACCGAGGCAGCCCTGGACGCTTGCCTAAATCCCGGTGCGGGCGACGCTGGGCCGGCGTTCGAGCATACGCTGCGCCGCTCGATCCATTGTCGCGGAGTGGGGCTGCACGGCGGCCAGCAGGCGACGCTCACGCTGTATCCTGCCCCGGCCGGCAGCGGCATCATGTTCCGCCGCTCCGACCTCGGGCTGGAGATCGCCGCGCGCCACGACGCGGTCGGCGACACTAGGCTGTGCACCCTGCTGTGCGATCCGGCGCGGGTCGAACTGCGCGTGGGCACGGTGGAGCACCTGCTGGCGGCGCTATACGCGTGCGGCGTCGACAACGCGGTGGCGGAGCTGGACGGCCCGGAGGTTCCGGTGCTCGACGGCTCCTCGGCGCCGTTCGTGTTCCTGATCGATTGCGCTGGGCGGGTGGCGCAGCCGGCGCTGCGTCGCGTCGTCGAAGTCTTGCGGCCGGTGCGGGTCGAGGAGGGCGGCGCCTGGGCGGAGCTGCGGCCGCACGCTGCCGACAGCGCCGCGTCGCTGCCAACGCTGTCGATGACGATGCGGATCGACTTCCGGGCGGAGGCGATCGGGCGTCAGTCGCTGGCCTTCGATCTGTCGGAGGCGGGGTTCCGCTCGGCGCTGCAGCATGCGCGGACCTTCACCCAGGTGGGGGAGATCGACGCGCTCAGGGCCGCGGGCCTGGCGCGGGGCGGCTCGCTGGACAACGCGGTGGTCGTCGACAGGGCGCGGGTCCTCAATCCGGGCGGCCTGCGGATGGCGGACGAGTTCGTGCGGCACAAGATGCTGGACGCGGTGGGCGACCTGTCGCTGGCCGGGGCGCGGCTGCACGGGTGCTTCGCGGGGCACTGCTCCGGGCACCGGCTGAACAACCTTGTGCTGCGGGCGCTGCTGGCGGACGCCGGCGCCTGGCGGTGGGCGGCGCCGGCCGAGGAGGCCTGGGCGCCGCGGAGCCTTGCCCACGCGGCATAGAGGGTGTGGGCAGGAAGAAAGTGTGTTTTTTCTTGAAAGAAAGAACCAAAGAACTTTTATTGATTTGGTATTGGAGCCGCCCGCGGGGCCAGAATCCCATTTGCAAAGTCTTTTTGCTTCTTTTCCTTCAGAAAAAGAAGACTCTTGCTGTCCCGCCTTGAGGCACCACGCCTAGCCGGGCGATCGACGGGCTTTCGACCCTGGTGTCTTCCTGTCGGCCTACCGCCATCGGGGAAGCTGCTGTATAGGCTCCGGCGGTGTCACAGGCGTTGCGGGAACCCAGGCCATGAGCTCCATCACGAGCGCCTCGCGCGCGCTTGCCTGCGCGATCCTGCCCTGTGGGCTGCTGCTTGGGGGGTGCGCGTCGATCGGGTCGATCCTGCCGTGGAACGGCAACGCGGACGCGCTGGACCAGCGGGTCGACCTGAGCAAGGAGCCACCGGAGCAGCTCTACAACAACGGCGTGGATGCGCTGAACCGCAAGGACTACGGCGTCGCGGTGACGCAGTTCGACGCGGTGCAGCAGAATTACCCATATTCGCCCTGGTCGGTGAACGCGCAGCTGATGGACGGGTATGCGGAGTATCTGCGCAACCACTACACGGACGCAACGGCGCAGCTTGACCGCTACATCCAGCTTCATCCGGCGAGCAAGGACACGGCGTACGCCTACTACCTGCGCGCGCTGTGCTTCTACGAGCAGATCGCGGACGTGCAGCGCGACCAGAAGGGCACGCAGGAGGCGATGGTGGCGCTGCAGGAGGTGGTCAACCGCTATCCCGACAGCGCGTATGGCCGCGATGCGCGGCTCAAGATCGACCTGTGCCGCGACCATCTGGCGGGCAAGGAGATGGAGATCGGCCGCTACTACGAGAAGCAGCACCTGTATGCCGCGGCGATCGGGCGGTTCCAGCGCGTGGTCGACAACTACCAGACGACGAACCACGTCCCGGAGGCGCTGCACCGGCTGACGGAGATCTACCTCAAGCTCGGGCTGACGGAGCAGGCGCGCAGGACGGCCTCGGTGCTGGCGTACAACTATCCCGGCAACCGCTGGTACCAGGACAGCTGGAACGACCTGGTGGCGCAGAACGTGGTGCAGGGGCGCCAGATCGGCACCGCCGACCCGAACACCAAGTCCAGCCTGGTGGCGCGCGCCTTCGGCTGGATCTTCTGAGCGACCGCTGCCGCGAGGCTGCCCGGCATGACGACCGTCCCATGCTGACCGACAGACGCACGCCGACAGACCAGGGTTGGCCGGCGGGCCAGGGCGGGCCGGCGGACCGATGCTGACGGCGCTGGCGATCCGCGACGTGGTGCTGATCGAGCGGCTCGATCTCGGGTTCGGCGCGGGGCTGACGGTGCTCACCGGCGAGACGGGGGCGGGCAAGTCGATCCTGCTCGACAGCCTCGGGCTGGCGCTCGGGATGCGTGCGGACGCCGGGCTGGTGCGCACCGACGCGGCGCAGGCGTCGGTGGTGGCGAGCTTCGCGGTGGGGGCGGAGCATCCGGCGTATGCGCTGCTCGAGGAGGGCGGCATCGGCGCGGAGGCAGGCGAGGACATCGTGCTGCGCCGCGCGGTGGCGAGCGACGGGCGGTCGCGGGCCTATGTCAACGACCAGCCGGTGGGGGTTGCGCTGCTGCGCCGGCTGGGTGCGCTGCTGGTCGAGGTGTCGGGGCAGCACGACCAGATGGGGCTGGCCGATCCGGCGACGCACGTGATGCTGCTGGACAGCTACGGGGTGCCGGCGGCGCTGCGGCGGGAGGTGGCGACGCGGCACCGGGTGTGGCGCGACGCGTCGCACGCGCTGCGCCAGGCACGCGAGGCGATCGCTGCGGCGGAGCGCGAGGAGGAGTGGCTGCGGCATACGGTCGACGAACTGGTGTTGCTGGCGCCGCAGGCCGGGGAGGAGGAGGCGCTGGCGGGCGACCGGCAGCGGCTGCAGCAGGGCGAGCGGCGGGGCGAGGCGATCGCGGCGGCGCTGTCGGAGCTGACGCCGCGCGACCGGCGATCGAGCGGACCGGCAGCGGCGCTGCGGGCGGCGTCGCGGGCGCTGGGGCGGCTGGCGCCGCAGGGGGCGGAGGACGCGCAGGCGGCGCCGGCGCTGGCGGCGCTGGAGCGGGCGGAGGAGGCGCTGGCGGAGGCGGAGACGCTGCTCAGCCGGCTCGGGCGGGACGCCGAGGCCGATCCGCGGGCGCTGGAGGCGACGGAGGAGCGGCTGTTCGCGCTCAGGGCGGCGTCGCGCAAGCATTCGACTCCGGTGGCGGGGCTGGCGGACCTGCTGGTGTCGCTGCAGGCGAGGCTGCGGGCGCTGGAGACCGGGGCGGCGAGCATCGTGGCGCTGGAGGCGGAGAGTGCCGCGGCGCGGACCTCGTACGACGCGGCGGCGGTGCGGCTGACGCGGGCGCGGGAGGCGGCGGCAGAGCGGCTGGCGGGCGCGGTGGGGCGGGAGCTGCCGCCGCTGAAGCTGGACCGGGCACGGTTCTTCGCGGAGGTGGTGGCGCTGCCGGTGGAGCAGGCGGGGCCGCTGGGGATGGAGACGGTGCGGTTCCTGATCGCGACGAACCCGGGGCAGGCGCCCGGGCCGCTGGGGCGGGTGGCGTCGGGGGGCGAGCTGAGCCGGCTGATGCTGGCGCTCAAGGTGGTGCTGGCGAGCGGGTCGCCGGTGCCGACCCTGGTGTTCGACGAGGTGGACGCGGGGATTGGGGGCGCCACGGCGGCCGCGGTGGGCGAGCGGCTGTCGCGGGTGGCGGAGGGCGTGCAGGTGCTGGTGGTGACGCATTCGCCGCAGGTGGCGGCGCGGGGGGCGTCGCACCTGATGGTGGCCAAGCGGGAGGCGCGCGGGCGCACGGAGACGCGGGTGCTGCCGCTGGACGGCGGGCAGCGGCGGGAGGAGATCGCGCGGATGCTGGCGGGCGAGGTCGTGACCGAGGCGGCGCGGGCAGCGGCGGACAGCCTGCTGGGGGCGGCGTGAGGAGGCAAGGAAGGCCAGGGGCGCTGCCGCTGGACCCCGCCAAAGGCGAGCCTTTGGAAACCTGGGATTGGGCCTGTGCCTCATGTACGCGGGTCTGGGGGCGCCCGCCCCCAGCGGGTCCAGGGCAGAGCCCTGGCCTTGCTTCCTGATGGCCCGCTCCCCCGCCGAGGTCTCCCCTGAGGAGCTGAACGCCGACGAGGCCGGCGCAGAGCTGGCCCGGCTGGCCGCCGAAATCGCGGGGCACGACCGCGCGTATCACGAGCGCGACGCGCCGGAGGTCACGGACGCGGAGTACGACGTGCTGCGGGGGCGCAACGCGGCGATCGAGGCGCGCTTCCCGGCGCTGATCCGCGGCGACAGCCCGTCGGCGCGGGTGGGGGCGGCGCCGGAGTCCGGGTTCGCCAAGGCGTCGCACCTAGTGCCGATGCTGAGCCTGGACAACGTGTTCGATGGGGCGGGCTTCGCGGAGTTCGGGGCGCGGGCGCGGCGGTTCCTGGGGCTGAAGGAGGGGCCGCTGCCGCTGGTGGGGGAGCCGAAGATCGACGGGCTGTCGATCTCGCTGACGTATCGCGACGGGCGGTTCGCGAGCGGGGCGACGCGGGGCGACGGCTCCACCGGGGAGGACGTTTCGGCGAACCTGCGGACGATGACGGCGGTGCCGGAGCGGCTGGACGGCCCCTGCCCTTCGCTGGTCGAGGTGCGCGGCGAGGTGTTCATGACCAAGGCGGACTTCCTGGCGCTGAACGCGGCGCAGGCGGCGGCGGGGGGCAAGGTGTTCGCCAACCCGCGCAACGCGGCGGCGGGGTCGCTGCGCCAGCTCGACGCGCGGGTCACGGCGGGGCGCAGGCTGGGGCTGTTCGCGTATGCGATGGGGCAGGCAAGCGAGGCGCCGGCGGAGACGCACTGGGGGTGGCTGGAGCGGCTGCGGGGGTGGGGATTCACGGTGAACCCGCTGTCGGAGCGGCTGGAGGACGAGGGCGGGGCGGCGGGGTTCCAGGCGCGCATCGGGCTGGCGCGGGGCGAACTGCCGTACGACATCGACGGGGTCGTGTACAAGATCGACTCGCTGGCGCTGCAGCGCAGGTTGGGGTTCGTGGGGCGGGCGCCGCGCTGGGCAGTGGCGTGGAAGTTCCCGGCGGAACGGGCGAGCACGGTGCTGGAGGCGATCCACGTCCAGGTGGGGCGCACCGGGGCGCTGACGCCGGTGGCGTGGCTGGCGGCGATCAACGTGGGCGGCGTGCTGGTGACGCGGGCGACGCTGCACAACGAGGACGAGATTGCCCGGCTGGACGCGCGGGTCGGCGACACGGTGGTGCTGCAGCGCGCCGGCGACGTCATCCCGCAGGTGGTGTCGGTGCTGGTGGAGCACCGGCCGGAGGGGACGGTGGCGTGGGCGCCGCCGGCGGTGTGCCCGGCGTGCGGGAGTGCGGCGACGCGGGCCGCGGACGAGGTGGTGCGGCGGTGCTCGGGCGGGCTGGTGTGCCCGGCGCAGCGGATCGAGCGGCTGGTGCACCTGGTGTCGCGGCTGGCGTTCGACATCGAGGGGCTGGGCGAGAAGACGATCCGCGAGTTCCACGAGGCCGGGCTGATCGCAGAGCCCGCGGACATCTTCCGGCTGGGCGCGCACGAGGCGGCGATCGCGGGGCGCGAGGGCTGGGGCGAGGTGTCGGCGCGGCGGCTGATGGCGGGGATCGAGGCGCGGCGCACGATCGGGCTGGCGCGGTTCATCTACGCGCTGGGCATCCGGCGGATCGGCGAGCAGAACGCGCGGCTGCTGGCGCGGCACTACGGGTCGTTCGCGCAGTGGCGGGCGCAGATGCTGGCGGCGACGGAGGTGGGGTCGGACGCGCGGCTGGCGCTGGGCTCGATCCTGCGGATCGGGCCGGCGATCGCGCAGGAGCTGGCGGAGTTCGTGGCCGAGCCGCGCAACGTGGCCAGCCTGGACGCGCTGGCGGCGCAGCTTTCGATCGAGGACGAGGTGGCGCCGGAGGGGGGCCGGCTTGCGGGCAAGCTGGTGGTGTTCACGGGCAGCCTCGCGCACATGACGCGGCCGGAGGCGAAGGCGCGGGCGGAGGCGATGGGGGCGCGGGTCACGGACAGCGTGTCGCGGAAGACGGACCTGGTGGTGCTGGGCGCGGAGGCGGGGTCGAAGGCGAAGAAGGCGGCGGAGCTGGGGGTGAGGACGGCGGACGAGGCGGAGTGGATGGCGATGGCGGGGGTGGAGGTGGCGGAGGAGGAAGGCCAGGGCTCTGCCCTGGACCCGCCAGGGGCCGCGCCCCTGGTCCGGCCCACATAAAGCAAAAGCCCTCGTCGAGTCTTCCAAAGGCTCGGCCTTTGGCAGGGTCCAGGGGCAGAGCCCCTGGCCTTGCCTTGCTAGCTTTTCGCCAGCCAGGCCGCGAAGCGCTGCTCCAGCCGTGCCTGGTTGTCGTGCCAGAACTGCGCGTCCACCGGCAGCGCGGTGCCGAGGTCTGGGGTTTCGGAGGCGGCGTCGGGCGTGTCGCCGCCGGGCGTCGCGGGGCGGGTGACCGGCAGCCAGGGCACCAGGGCCACCAGGGCGGCCTGGCGGGCGGGGTCGGACGCGAAGGCGAGCAGGTGCTCGGCGTCTGCGGTGTTGGCGCCGCCCTTGACCACCGCCCAGCCCTCCACCTCGAGCAGGCTGTGGGTCCATTGCAGGCCGAAGCTGCTGTGCTCGGCGCGGTTGCTCTGCACCACCACGCGGCTGTCGGCGGAGGTGAGCAACACCGCGCCGGAGCCGATCAGCGTGGGGGCGGCGGCGGCATCGTCGTACCAGACGATGTAGGGGCGGAGCTGGTCGAGCTTGCGGAACGCGCGGTCCACGCCGGCGTCGAGGCGGAGAGTGGCGTAGACGTCGCCCGGCGCGACGCCGTCGGCGAGCAGGGCGATCTCCAGGCTCTGTCGGGCGCCGCGCAGCAGGCCGCGCTTGCCGGGGTGCTTGGCGACGTCCCAGAAGTCGGCCCAGCTCGGCACGCCCGGGAACTTCTCCGTGTTCCAGGCGAGCACGGTACCCCAGGCCAGCGCCGGCACCGCGCAGTCCGCGGGGGCGGGCACCACGAAGCGGTCGCGGCCCAGCAGCTTGGCGACGTCGAGGTGCTCCAGCAGGCCCGCGGCGCAGGCCCCCGACAGGGCGGCGCCGCCGGCCAGGACAAGGTCCCACGCGGCCGCGTTGTCGCGCAGGGCGTCGAGGCTGCCTGTCCAGGCCGGCGCGTCGACGGCAAGCCCGGTTTCGGCGGAAAACGGCTGCAGCACTGCCTGGCGCAGGGCGGCGCGAAGGGGGGCGTCCTCCGCGACGGCTGCGGCGAGGTCGCGCGCGCGGGCGGGGCGGGCCTGGGTCGCGGCCAGCGCGACGAGGCAGCAGCCCGTCGCGAGCCAGGTCCGGAACAGCGTCACGTTGTCGCCCTCCCGGCGCGCAGTCCGGGCCACGATAGCGTCGGGTGCGCCGCGCTCGCAATGTCGCGGCGGGCGGCGTCGGCTGCGGTGGCGCAGGCCATGGCGGCATCGTGACGCGCGGGCGCGCGGGGCCGGGGGGTTCCGCAACCCGGCGCGGCATGTGACGTTGTCGCGGCGGTGCCGGCCGATGCCGGCGCGCATCGATCCAGACAGGAGCTTCCCATGGCCGCCAGCGACATGTCCGACGACGCCCGCGAGCAGATCAAGCAGCTGCGCGAGCAGGTACAGTCGCTCATGGCCGACCGCGTCAACCCGGCGCTGTCGACCGCCGCCAGCAGGCTGCAGAGCACTGCCTCGCAGGCGCAGGACTACGCCAGCAGCGCCCGCGAGTATGCCGGCAGCGCGCGCGACTACGCCTCAGACCAGGCCGATGCGCTGTCCGGCCAGGTGAAGGACCGCCCGCTGGTGGCGGTGCTGGTCGCGGCGGCGATCGGCTATCTCGTCGGCCGCCTCGCGAGCTGATCGCCGATGCGCACCCTTCGCCTCGCCCAGGTCGCCGCGCAGGCGGAGGCGCTCATCGTCAAGCGGACCGCGCTGCGGTTCGGCCGCCGTGCGGCCTACGGGGCGGTTGCCGCCGTGTTCGGGCTGGCGCTGCTGGTCATGGTGCACGTGACCGGGTGGATGGCGCTGACCGGCTTTGCCGGCATCACGCCGTTCTGGTCGAGCGTGATCGTGCTCGGCGTGGACCTGGTGCTCGCCGGGCTGTTCGCCCTGTTGGCGCGGGGCTCGCTGCCAGACCCGATCGAGCGGGAGGCGCGCGAGCTGCGCGACCGCTCGCTGCTGGAGCTGCGCAACACGGCGCTGCTCGGCTTCGCGCTCGGGCCGGCCGGGCGGGTGGCCGGGCGCGGCGCGTTCGGCATGGCGAAAAGGCTGGTTGGGCGCAAGCGGCGCTGAGTAAGGCCAGGGCTCTGCCCTGGACCCGCCAGGCGGAGGTGGCCAAAGGTTCCGACGATCCGCCTGGATCGCTGGAAAGGCCACCGGAGGGAGCCGCCCCTGGACCCGGCCTCACTTAAGAAGGGGTTCCAAGGGCCCAGCCTTTGGCGGGGTCCAGGGGCAGAGCCCCTGGCCTTCCTTTCTTGTCTTCGCTGTTTGAGGCGGGCAGTGCTTGCCTCCGGGCGGTTTTCTTGCATTCTGCCGGTGCCGCGCGCCCGTAGCTCAACTGGTCAGAGCTGACCGCTCATAACGGTCTGGTTACAGGTTCGAGTCCTGTCGGGCGCAGGCGGCCCCTGCCTTTCCCTTCGGCGGCGGCGTGCTTGCGACGGGGGGGCCGCGTCTCTAGTTACGGCGGGCAAGCCCGGGAGAGCCGACGATGGCCAGCTACCAGTATGTCTACGTGATGAAGGACGTGACCAAGGCCTACCCGGGCGGTCGCGAGGTGTTCAAGGGCATCACCCTGTCGTTCCTGCCCGGCGTGAAGATCGGCGTGCTGGGCGTCAACGGCGCGGGCAAGTCGACGCTGCTCAAGATCATCGCGGGCATCGAGATCGAATACGGCGGCGAGGCGTGGGCGGCGGAGGGGGCGCGGGTCGGCTACCTGAGCCAGGAGCCGCACCTGGATGCGGACAAGACGGTGGCGGAGAACGTGGCGCAGGCGTTCGGGCCGCTGCAGGCGGCGATGAGCCGGTTCAACGCGATCTCCGAGGAGTTCGCCGAGCCGATGGACGACGACCAGATGAACACGCTGCTCGCCGAGCAGGCGGAGCTGCAGGAGAAGATCGACGCGGAGGATGGCTGGGATCTCGACCGTCGGATCGAGATCGCGCTGGACGCGCTGCGCTGCCCGGCGCCGGACAGCCCGGTGACGTCGCTGTCCGGCGGCGAGCGGCGGCGGGTGGCGCTGTGCCGGCTGCTGCTGGAGAAGCCGGACCTGCTGCTGCTCGACGAGCCGACCAACCACCTCGACGCGGAAAGCGTGTCGTGGCTGGAGCGGACGCTGCGCGACTACGAGGGCACGGTGATGGTGGTCACCCACGACCGCTACTTCCTCGACAACGTCACCAACTGGATCCTCGAGATCGAGCGCGGGCGGGGATACCCGTTCGAGGGCAACTACTCGTCCTGGCTGGCGCAGAAGCGCAAGCGGCTGCAGCAGGAGGAGAAGGAGGAGAGCTCGCGCCAGCGCGCGCTGGCGGCGGAGGAGGAGTGGATCCAGTCGAGCCCCCGCGCGCGGCAGACGAAGAGCCGGGCGCGCATCGCCAAGTATGAGGAGATGCTGGCCAAGTCGGCGGAGCTGGCGGGCGGTGTGGCGGACATCATCATTCCGCCGGGGCCGCGGCTGGGCGGGATCGTCATCGAGGCGGAGGAGCTGCGCAAGTCGTTCGGCAACCACGTGCTGATCGACGACCTCGACTTCAAGCTGCCGCCCGGGGGCATCGTCGGCGTGATCGGGCCGAACGGGGCTGGCAAGACCACGCTGTTCAAGATGATCACCGGCAAGGAGCACCCGGACGCCGGGCGGCTCACGGTGGGCGAGACGGTCAAGCTCGGCTACGTGGACCAGAGCCGCGACAGCCTGGACGACACCAAGAACGTGTGGGAGGAGATCAGCGGCGGGACCGACGTGATCTACCTCGGCAAGCGGGCAGTGCCGTCGCGGGCGTACGTGGGCGCGTTCAACTTCAAGGGCGCGGACCAGCAGAAGAAAGTCGGCATCCTGTCCGGGGGCGAGCGCAACCGGGTGCACCTGGCGAAGATGCTCAAGAGCGAGAGCAACGTGATCCTGCTCGACGAGCCGACCAACGACCTCGACGTCGACACGCTCCGGGCGCTGGAGGATGCGCTGGCGGATTTCGCGGGCTGCGTGGTGGTAATCAGCCACGACCGGTGGTTCCTCGACCGGCTGGCGACGCACATCCTGGCGTTCGAGGGCGACAGCCATGTCGAGTGGTTCGAGGGCAACTTCCAGGCCTACGAGGCGGACAAGCGGCGCCGGCTCGGCGCGGACGCCACGGAGCCGCACCGGATCAAGTACCGGCCCATCGCGCGCTGAGGGTGGCGGGCGGGCGCCCGGGGCCGGCGGGCCCGTGTCGGCGGCGGGGCGGGTGATCCGGACGGCGCGGCTCGTGCTGACGCCGGTGGGGTCGGGCGACCTGGCGGAGCTACAGGCGCTCAAGACCGACCCGGGGGCCTATGCGCTGATGCTCGGCGGGGTGCGGCGGGTGCCGCAGGTGGCGGAGGAACTGGCCCAGGACAGGAGCCTGTGGGCGGTGCTGGGCACCGGCATGTTCACCGTGCGCGAGGCGGGGGCGTTCCGCGGCATCGCGGGGGTGCACCAACGGCCGGACGGGCTGGGGGTCGGACTGCGGTTCTGCTTGTGGCCGGCGGCGCGTGGGCGCGGGCTGGCGCGGGAGGCGGCGTCGGCGGCGTTGGGGCACGCCCACGCGACGGGGCTGTCGCGGATCATCGCGGTGGCGCGGCACAGCAACTTCGCGTCGCGCACGGTGCTGGGCAGCATCGGGATGCAGGAGTGCGGCGGGTTCGAGCGGGATGGACAGGCGATGGTGGTCTACGAGAGCGTGCGCTGAGGGGCCTGGGGCCGAAGGAAGCAAGGCTGGGCTCTGCCCAGACCCGCAAAGGGCCATGAGGCCCTTTGATCCCTGGACTTAAGGGAGGCCGGTCCACGGGCGCTGCGCCTGGCGGAGTTTGAGGCAGAGCCTCAACCTTGCTGCCTCAGCCCGGCTCGACCTGGCGGCGCATCGCCGCGATCAGGGCGTCGACGTCGTTGTTGTTTCGGCTGAGGAAGCTCGCGTAGTCGCTGCGCTGGGTAAGGCGCAGGCTGGTGCCTTCTGCGACCACGTCGATGATGCGGTCCTGGCCGCCGCTCTGGCCGACGACCCACTGCACGGTGATGTCGGTGGCGCTGGGGCGGTGGATGACGCTGCCGACGTAGGCGTCGCCGTTGCGGTCCTGGGTGCCGGTCAGGGTGTAGGAGACGCCGCGGTACTCGCCGAGGTGGCCGACGATGCTGTTGATCAGCACGCCGTGGAACAGGTCGGAGTACTGCTTCTGCTGGGCGGGGGTGGCGGTGCGCCAGAAGCGGCCGAGGCAGAACTGGGCGATCAGGTTGACGTCGACGCCGCGCTCGATCACCGGGGCCAGGCGACGGCGCTTGTCGGCGGCGTCGCCCGGGCTGTTGACGATGCCGATCAGGGTGTCGCCGAAGCTGCGCACGAAGGCGTTGGCGGAGGTGTCGTCGGCGCGGGCCCGGGGGATGGCGAGGCTGGCCAGGGCGGCGGCGGAGAGCATCAGGAGCGAACGTCGACTCAGCATGGATGACCCCTCAACTGGAGCGCCGGAAGCGGCAGACACGGTGCGGCGGAGCCTAGCGCGGGCGCCGCGCCCCGCCGCGTCACGGTAGCATTGATCGGAGGATCGTGCGCCAGGGGCCTTGCTGCGGGCGCTAGCGCGCCGGCACGTCCCAGTCTGGCGGGGTGGCACGGTTGTCGTCGCGCAGCGCCTCGATCTGCGAGGCGCGGTGCTGGCGCGACAGGCTGCGGATGGTGGCGTAGGGGTCGAGCGCGGTCTTCTTGATGGAGTCGACGTCGCCCAGCACGCGCGAGCGGCCGTCGACCACGCCGACGCCGAAGCGGGCCCAGTTCAGGGTCAGGAGGCCGTAGCCGCGCGGCACGTAGAAGAACGGGTCGAGCGCCGCGTCGACGCCGTAGCCGGTGGCGTCGCGCGGGTTGGAGGGGCCGAGCAGCGGCAGGAACAGGTAGGGGCCGGCGGGCAGGCCCCACAGCGCCAGGGTCTCGCCGAAGTCCGCGTCGTGCGAGGCGTAGCCCCAGCCAGAGGCGACGTCGAAGATGCCGAGCACGCCGACGGAGGAGTTGATCAGGAAGCGCATGAAGGTGTCGCCGGCGCGTCGCGGCTTGGTCTGGATCACGTCGTTGGCGAACAGCACCGGGCTGCTGAGGTTGGCCAGCACGTTGTGGATGCCGCCGCGCACCGGGCCGGGCAGCACGTAGACATAGGCCTGCGCCACCGGCTTGAGCGCGTAGGTGTCGAGCGTGTCGCTGACGCGGTAGGAGAAGCGGTTGGCGGGCTCGTAGGGGTCGTTGTTCTGGCGGAACTCCGCCAGGGCGTCCGGGTCGCCGGCCGGGGGCTTGGTGGCGCAGCCGGCGAGGGAGGCAAGGCCGGCGGCGAGCAGCAGTCTGGTGAGCAGGGCGGAGCGCATGGGTTCCTCGGATCAGACCGGCCCGCCGACCAGCCCCGCGATGCAGGATGGTCGCCAAGCGGGCACGCAGGCGGTATCGTGTCTAGCATGAACGCTTCGGGGCGCAACGTTGGGTTCGGTGTGTCGGGACGCGGACGGGGGCACGGCTGTGGCCGATTTCCCACGGCCGGGGCGGGGAGCGGCACGCTCGCCTTGCGGGCAGGCCGGTGCGGCGGGCGGCCCGGGTGCCGGGGCGGCGAGGCTGGGGCGGCGAGGCAGGAGAGAGCATGAACGAGATGTCGCGGGCAGCGCGCAGCGCCCCGGAGCTGCCGACCCTGGAGCGCTGGCTGACCGGGCCTCGGGTGCATGCCCTGCCGGCGCCGATCACCGGGCACGCGGCGCCCAAGCTCAGCTTCGAGTTCTTCCCGCCGCGCACCGATGCGCTGGAAACGCAGTTGTGGTCGTGCATCCGCAGGCTGGAGCCGCTGGCGCCGGACTTCGTGTCGGTGACCTACGGCGCGGGCGGATCGACGCAGGCGCGCACCCACTCCACCGTGACGCGGCTGGTGCGCGAGACCACGCTGACGCCGGCGGCGCACCTGACCTGCGTCGGCGCGTCGCGCGACGAGGTCGACGCGGTGGCGCGCGACTACTGGGAGAACGGGGTCCGCCACATCGTGGCGCTGCGCGGCGACGCGCCGCAGGGCGAGGCGAACTACGAGCCGCACGCCCAGGGGTATGCCTATGCGTCGGACCTGGTGGCGGGGCTGAAGCGGGTGGCGCCGTTCGAGATCACGGTGGCGGCGTATCCAGAGACGCATCCAGGGGCCGTGGACCCGCAGGCGGATCTCGACAACCTCAAGCGCAAGCTGGACGCGGGCGCCACGCGAGCCATCACCCAGGTGTTCTTCGACACCGAGACCTACCTGCGGTTCCTCGACCGGGCGCTGGCGGCGGGGATCACGGCGCCGCTGGTGCCGGGGATCATGCCGGTGTCGAACTTCGAGAAGGCGGCGCGGTTCTGCGCGGCGTGCGGGTCGAGCGTGCCGGACTGGCTGGGGCCGATGTTCGAGGGCACCGAGGACGACCCCGAGACGCGGCGCATGATGGCCGCCGTGGTCGCGGCGGAGCAGGTCAGGCTGCTGCAGGCGAACGGGGTGGACGAGTTCCACTTCTACACGCTGAACCGGCCGGACCTGACGTACGCGATCGCGCGCATCCTGGGCGTGAAGCCGAAGCCGGCGGCGCAGGTTCAGGCGGCGTGAAGGCCGGGGGGGTCTGCGGCGCAGGGTAGCAAGGCCAGGGCTCTGCCCTGGACCCGCCAGGGGCAGCGCCCCTGGACCGGCGTTACTCAGGGAATGGAGACGAAGGGCTGCGGGTCCGGGCGTGGACCGGCCTTGCTTTCACCGTGGCGGGGGGCAATGACCGGGGGATGTCCGATTACCTGGCTCGACTGAACCCGGAGCAGCGGCGCGCGGTCGAGACCGTGGACGGGCCGCTGCTGGTCCTCGCCGGGGCGGGGACCGGCAAGACGCGGGTGCTGACCACGCGGTTCGCCCACATCCTGCTGACCGGGCGGGCGCATCCGGGGCAGGTGCTCGCGGTCACCTTCACCAACAAGGCTGCGCGCGAGATGCGCGAGCGGGTCGGCGCCCTGCTCGGGCATCCGGCGGAGGGGATGTGGCTGGGGACGTTTCATGCGCTATGCGCGCGGATGCTGCGCCGCCACGCGGACCTGGTGGGGCTGACGTCGGGGTTCACCATCCTGGACTCGGACGACCAGCTGCGGCTGCTCAAGCAGGTGATGGAGGCGCACCACGTCGACGCCAAGCGCTGGGCGCCGCCGGGGCTGATGGGGGTGATCCAGCGCTGGAAGGACCGCGGGCTGACGCCGGCGCGGGTCGGGCCGTCGGAGGACACGGAATTCGCGGGCGGGCGGGCGCTGGAGCTGTACTCGGCATACCAGGCGCGGCTCGCGGAGCTGAACACGGCGGACTTCGGCGACCTGCTGCTGCACATGACGGAGATCCTGCGCACGCGCGAGGAGGTGCTGGCGCAGTATCACCGGATGTTCCGCTACATCCTGGTGGACGAGTACCAGGACACGAACGTCGTGCAGTACCTGTGGCTCAGGCTGCTGGCGCGCTCGCATGGCAACATCTGCTGCGTGGGGGATGACGACCAGTGTCTTGCCGCGGGCACTGCTGTGACCATGGCGGATGGAACGCAGCGTCCGATCGAGACCATACGGCCGGGTCAGGAGGTCCGCGCCTGCTACGGCTTCGGGGAATTCAGGTCGGCGCGCGTGACCGAGGTGTTCGAGCGGCAATGCAGGCGTAGCTTGGTGCGCCTTCGCCTTGCCGACGGGCGGGAGCTGGTCAGCACTCCGGAGCATGTCCATTTCGCCGATGTTCTGCTCGGGGAAAGTCCGCAGCGTTTCTACACGTACCTGATGCGGCGGGGGCGGCAGCACCGCATCGGCACGTCGCAGATCTACACGCAGGGCCAGGTCCACCCGATCATCGGGTTCAAGCAGCGCTGCGTGCAGGAGCATGCCGATGCGGTCTGGCTCATCTCGGCGTTCGACAACGAGAACGACGCTCGCGAGTGCGAGCACATCCTCAGCCTACGCTACGGGGTGACGACGCTGCCGTTTGTCGCTCGCATGGGTGGCTCGTCAAACGGGATGGTACACGATCAGGCGCGACTCGACCGCATCCACACGACGCTTTCCGGCCAGGATGGGGCCGAACGCCTGATGCGGGACCATGGCCTTGATGCCGATCACGCGCACCACACGCCGCAAACCACGCGCGGTCGGCGGCGCAACCTGATCCTCACCTTGTTCGCCGACCGACGCGGGCTGAGACCGATGCATCGCGTTTCGATGAGCGGGAACGACGACGAAGGCCGGGACGCCGTGCGGGCGGCGGGACTGAACCCGCGGCCCTATGCCAGGAACCCGGCGAACTGGCGCTACGAGTCGGCCTTCGGCAGCGTGGGCGATGTGGAGCGCATCCGCGCCCGGCTGGAGCCGCACATGCCGGTCACGGTGGTGCGCAAGGCGAACCTTCTGGGCAAGGCGTTGACCCTGCGTCCCGCTGCCCAGGTGAGGCCGGGGATGATAATGGCGGGCGAGGACGGGCAGTATCATGCGGTCGTCGCCGTCGAGCGGATCGAAGCCGACACGAGCGTGCACGACCTCAATGTCGAGGACGTCCACAACTTCGTGGCCAACGGCGTGGTCACGCACAACTCGATCTACTCGTGGCGGGGCGCGGAGGTGGAGAACATTCTCCGGTTCGACAAGGACTTTCCTGGCGCACAGGTGGTCAAGCTGGAAAGCAACTACCGGTCGACGGCGCCGATCCTGGCGGCGGCGGCGGGGCTGATCGCGCACAACGAGGGCAGGCTGGGCAAGACGCTCAGGCCGGGGGGCAACGACGCCGCGGGCGAGCGCGTGCAGGTGTTCGGGCTGTACGACAGCAACGAGGAGGCGCGCATGGTGGGCGAGCGCGTCGAGACGCTGCACAGGGACGGGCACCGGCTGGCGGAGATGGCGATCCTGGTGCGCGCGGGATTCCAGACGCGCTCGTTCGAGGAGCGGATGCTGACGCTGGCCATTCCATACCGGGTGGTGGGTGGGCTGCGGTTCTACGAGCGCGCCGAGATCAGGGACGCGGTGGCCTACATGCGGGTGCTGCACCAGCCGTCGGACGACCTGGCGTTCGAGCGGATCGTCAACGTGCCCAGGCGCGGGGTGGGCGACGGGGCGATGCGGACGATGCACGCCCATGCGCGGGCGCGGCGCATCCCGCTGGCGGCGGCGGCGGCGGAGCTGGTCGGGAATGGCGGGCTGAAGGGGCGGGTACGCGAGGGGGTGGGCGCGCTGCTGCGGCTGTTCGCAGGGCTGCGCGAGGCGTTGCCGCGCGACGGGCACGTGGTGGTGCTGCAGGCGCTGCTGGACGAGAGCGGCTACATGGAGATGTGGCGGCAGGACCGTTCGGTCGAGGCGCCCGGGCGGATCGAGAACCTCAAGGAGCTGGTGCAGGCGGTCTCGGACTTCGAGACGCTGGCGGGGTTCCTCGACCACGTCAGCCTGGTGATGGAGAACGAGCAGGACGCGGAGGCGGACCGGATCAGCCTGATGACGCTGCACGCGGCGAAGGGGCTGGAGTTCGACACGGTGTTCCTGCCCGGCTGGGAGGAAGGGACGTTCCCGAACCAGAGGTCGCTCGACGAGAGCGGCAACAAGGCGCTGGAGGAGGAGCGCCGGCTCGCCTACGTGGGGATCACGCGGGCGCGCAGGCGGGTGGTGGTGAGCCACGCGGCGAACCGGCTGATCTACGGGAGCTGGACCAGCACTGTGCCCAGCCGGTTCGTCGACGAGCTGCCGGGCGAGCACGTCGAGGTGGTGAATTCGGCGGCGATGGAGCGCGAGGCCAGGCTGGTGGCGGCGCCGAGCGTGTTCAGCGGCGGGCCGCTGGTGGCGCGGCGGCCGAAGGTGCTCGACGCCTGGGAGCAGCCGGGGCGGCCTGCGCAGGCGGCAGCGATCAAACCAGGGGAGCGGGTGTTCCACCAGAAGTTCGGCTACGGGACGGTGACGGCGGTCGACGACGAGAAGCTGGACGTGGACTTCGACAAGGCGGGGAGCAAGCGGCTGCTGGACCGGTTCGTGGAGAAGGCACAGTGAAGGAAGGCCAGGGGCTCTGCCCCCCATCCCTGGCAGCGGGGACCCCGCCAAAGGCAAGCCTTTGGAATCCATTTCTTAAGTCATGCAGGTCCAGAGGCGGCTCCCTCCGGTGGCCTTTCCGACGATCCAAGCGGATCGTCGGAACCTTTGGCCACCTACGAATGGCGGGTCTGGGCAGAGCCCAGCCTTCCTTGTGGCGGTGAACGCGATGTCCGGGATGCCCGTGGCGAGCCGCCACGCGACGCGCCTAGAGACGCTGCACGTCACGGTGCCGGGAGAGGCGATGGAGGCCTACGAGGCGGCGTTCCGGTCCGTGTGCACGACGGTGGGGATGTTCCTGGCCGACGAGGACGCGGGGACGTGGCGGATCGAGGGGGTGCGCGACGCGAGCGAGGCCGACGGGCCGCTGGTGGCGGCGCTGGCGGTGGCGGAGCTGGTGACGGGGGTGGCGGTGCCGCTGTTGCGGGAGGCCACGGCGTCGGAGGGGTGGCTGGCGCGGACCTACGAGGGGTTCCCGGAGCAGAGGGTCGGGCGGCGGTTCGTCGTGCGCGGCACGCATCTCGCGGCGGGCGAGGTTGCGGGGCGGATCGGCTTGGTGCTGGACGCGGGGATCGCGTTCGGGTCGGGCGAGCACGGGTCGACGCGGGGGTGCCTGCGGGCGCTGGAGGCGGTGGCGCACCGGCGGCCGCGGCGCATCCTCGACCTGGGCACGGGGTCGGGGATCCTGGCAATGGCGGCGGCGCGGCTGCTGCACAGGCGGGTGCTGGCGACGGACATCGAGCCGTGGTCGGTGCGGGTGGCGGGGGAGAACGCCCGGCGCAACGGGGTCAGGCGGATGGTCGCGTGCCGGGTGGGCAACGGGTGGCGCTCGCGCGAGGTGCGGGCGGGCGGGCAATACGACCTGGTGTTCGGCAACATCCTGGCGCGGCCGCTGTGCCTGATGGCGGGGCAGATGGCGGCGCGGCTGGCGCCCGGTGCGACGGTGATCCTGGCGGGTCTGCTGGGGACGCAGGAGCGCATGGTGCTGGCGGCCCACCGTCGGCAGGGATTGCGGCTGGAACGGCGGCTGCGCGAGGGGGTGTGGACGACGCTGGTGCTGCGGGCGCCGTGGCGGGGCTGCGATGCCGGGAGGCGCGGCCCGTCGCGGGACGACGGGCCGGGCGGTCCCGGCGGGGCGCAGGCTCAGCGGTAGAGGGCGTTTGGCAGGTCGAACGGGGTGGCGCGGGGCGTGGCGCGGTTCATGCCGATGTCGGCCAGGGCACGGTCGGACAGGTCGGACAGCTCGGCGGCAAGGGCGTGGCGCTGGCGCAGGGCGCGCAGGCGGGCCAGCGCGTGGCGTACTGCGGCCGAGAGCGGGGCAGCGGAGAGCGGGGTGGCGAAGTGGTGAGTGGTGGGGGCGCGAGTTGTCATGGAAGCTGGTCCTCAGGCCGGTCGTGAGCGGCCTCGGGTCCAGGGCCGCCGCGTGATGCAGACTGAATATGCCTGTTTCGGCGTCGCTATGCCCGTGTTTTGGGCAGGTCTCAGACCTGCGCCTGGTGCATGAAGATGGGGGAAGTCATGTCGGATCGGATGGACGAGCGGCTGGCGGCGGTGCGGGGGGAGCTGGCGCGGGCGGGGCTCGACGGGTTGCTGGTGCCGAGGGGCGACGAGCACCTCGGCGAGTATGTGCCGCCGTCGGCGGAGCGGCTGGCGTGGCTGACCGGGTTCACCGGCAGCGCGGGGCTGGCGGTGGTGCTGGCGGAGCGGGCGGCGGTGTTCACGGACGGGCGCTACACGCTGCAGCTCGCGCAGGAGAGCGGTTCGGCGTGGGAGCGGCTGCACCTGACGGACACGCCGCCGCCGGCGTGGGTGGCGGCGCAGGCGCCGAAGGGGGCGCGGATCGGCTACGATCCGTGGCTGTTCAGCGAGGCGGAGGTGGCGCGCTACACGGCGGCGGGGGTGGCGCTGGTGGCGGTGGGCGCGAACCCGGTGGATGCGGTGTGGGCGGACCGCCCTGCCCCGCCGCGCGCGCCGGCGGTGCCGCAGGCGCTGGCGTTCGCGGGGGTCGCGTCGGGGGAGAAGCGGGCGGCGGTGGCGTCGGCGCTGCGCGCGGCGGGGGAGGACGCGGCGGTGCTGGGCGATCCTGCGTCGATCGCCTGGCTGCTGAACATCCGCGGCGGGGACGTGGCGTTCACGCCGTTCGCGCTGGGGTTCGCGGTGGTGCAATCGGACGCGCGAGTGACGCTGTTCATGGACGCGGCGAAGCTGGGCGGCGAGGTGCGGGCGTGGCTGGGCAACGAGGTCGAGGTGGCCTCGCCCGGCGCGCTGGCGGGGGCGCTGGCGGGGCTGGCGGGCCGGCGCGTCAGGGTGGACGAGGGGCGCACGGCGGCGTGGTTCGCGCAGACGCTGCGCGCGGCGGGCGCGGTCGTGGTGGCGGGGGCCGATCCGTGCGCGCTGCCCAAGGCGTGCAAGAACGCGGTGGAGCAGGCCGGGGCGCGGGCGGCGCACCGGCGCGACGCGGTGGCGCTGTGCCGCTTCCTGCACTGGATCGACGGGCGGCGCGGGGAGAGCGAGCTGTCGGCGGCGGCGCGGCTGCTGGCGCTGCGGGCGGAGGCGGGCGAGTTCCGCGGGGAAAGCTTCCCGGCGATCACCGGGGCGGGCGAGCATGGCGCGGTGATCCACTACCGGGCGTCGGAGGCCAGCGACCGGGGGATCGGGGCGGACGAGGTGTACCTGATCGACAGCGGCGGGCAGTATGTCGACGGCACGACGGACGTGACGCGCACGCTGTGGACCGGGCCGGGTGCTGCGCCGGACGAACTGCGCGAGCGGGCGACGCGGGTGCTGCAGGGGCACATCGCGGTGGCGAGCCTGGTGTTCCCGCAGGGCGTCGCGGGGCCGCACCTGGATTCGTTCGCGCGCCGGGCGCTGTGGGACGTGGGGCTGGACTATGATCATGGCACGGGGCACGGGGTCGGCAGCTACCTGTCGGTGCACGAGGGGCCGATCGGGCTGTCGCGGGCGGCGCGGCCGGTGGCGTTCGAGGCGGGGATGATCGTGTCCGACGAGCCGGGGTTCTACCTGCCGGGCGAGTACGGCATCCGGCTGGAGAACCTGCTGCTGGTGCAGCCGGCCGGGGTGGGCGGCGGGCGGTTCCTGCGCTTCGAGACGCTGACGCTGGCGCCGTTCGACCGGGGGCTGCTCCTGCCGGGGCTGCTGACGGCGGCGGAGGCGGCGTGGCTGGACGCCTACCATGCGCGGGTGCTGGCCGAGGTCGGGCCGCTGCTGGACGATGCGGCGCGGGGCTGGCTGGAGGCGGCGTGCGCGCCGTTGTCGGCATGAGCGGGGAGGTCGCGCCGCGGGAGCGGGAGTCATATCGGCACTGGTACGATGTCGAACTGCGCTACAACGACACGGACCGGCAGGGGCATGTGAACAACGTGGCGTTCGTCACCTTCTGCGAGCAGGGGCGGGCGGATTTCCTGCTGGGCGCCGGGGCGCCGGCGCTGCCGGAAGGGGCAAGCTTCGTGCTGGCGCGGATCTGCGTGGACTACCTGCGCGAGGTGTTCTGGCCGGGGACGGTGTCGGTGGGCACGGGGGTGCTGGGCGTGGGGCGCTCCTCGATGCGGCTGGCGCAGGGGCTGTTCGTGGGCGAGGCGTGCGTGGCGGTGGCGGTCAACGTGATCGTGCTGGTGGACGCCGGGGGGCGGCCGATCGCCTGGTCGGACGGGGTGCGGGCGGGGCTGGCGGGGGTCGGGTAGGAAGGCCAGGGGCTCTGCCACTGGCCCCCGCCAAAGGCCGGCCCTTTGGAATCCAATACTTAAGTCAAGCCGGTCCAGGGGCGGCTCGCCCCTGGCGGGTCTGGGCAGAGCCCAGCCTTGCTTCCTTCAGCGTTCGAGCCGCCGGTCGATCCGCACGGCGACGTGGTTCTTGCTGCGGCCGACGTGGCCCTCGAACAGCGAGGTGGTGCCGCAGCGGAGCTGGACCGGGGCGCCCGGCCGGGTGTCGAGGGTGATGTGGTCGCCCGGCTTGAGCGAGGCGATGTCGGACAGGCGCATGTGCTGCTCAGCGAGCACGACGTCGAGCTCGACCTCGGTGCGGCGCAGCTCCTCGCTGAGGTGGGTTTCCCAGATCAGGTCGCGGCCGAACTTCTCGCCGATGAACTGCTGCAGCAGCAGCTCGCGCACCGGCTCCAGCGTGGCGTAGGGCAGCAGCACCTCGACCCGGCCGCGCCGCTCGTCCATCTCGACGTCGATTCGGACCAGGATGGTGGAGTTGGACTGGCGCGAGATGGCGGCGAAGCGCGGGTCGGTTTCCAGGCGCTCGTGGCGGAAGGTGACGGCGCAGACGGGATCGAAGCTTTCGGCGAGGTTGTCGAGCACGACGTGGATCAGGCGCTCGACGAGGGAGCGCTCGATGGTGGTGTAGGGGCGGCCGTCGACCTTGGCGGCCGTGGTCGACGCGCGGCCGCCGAGCAGGACGTCGACGATGGAGTAGATCATCGCGCTGTCGACCAGGATGAGGCCCTGGTTGTCCCACTCCTCGGCGGTGAACACCGCGAGCATGCAGGGCATCGGGATGGAGTTCAGGTAGTCGCCGAAGCGCATGGACATCACGCCGCTGACGGAGACCTCGACGTTGTCGCCGGTGAAGTTGCGCAGCGAGGTCGAGAGGATGCGCGCCAGGCGATCGAACACGATCTCGAGCATCGGCAGGCGCTCGTGGTTGACGAGGCCGGCGTCGATGATGCGCTGCATGCAGCCGATGCCGTCGGCCTCGGTTCCGGGGCCGTCGAGGCCGAGCAGGCTGTCGATCTCGTCCTGGTTGAGCACCGACTCCGTGCGCGGCGGGGTGTCGGCGTCGGCCTCGGTCGCCCAGCTCGCCGCGAGGTCGTCCTGCGGGTCGTCGGCCGCCGTTTCGGTCGCGCCGCCTGCCCCGTTCCCGTCCGCGTGCTCGCCCATGTGCCCTCCCGTGTCCGGCGTCAGGAAGCCGCGAGCAGGCGGTCGATGTCCGCCTGCGCCATCGCGGCTGCGGGAAGCTGGGGCCCGTTCAGCAGGCCCGCCGCCGCGGAGGCGGGCCGGGGCACCCTGACGCGGCCGAACGCGGCATGCAGGTCGCCGACTCCTGCCTCGATCGTGTGCAGCATGGCGACGATCCTGGCGATGCGCTGGCCGGTAATGTCGTGGAAGCTGCAGGCCTCGTAGATGCGGGTGGTCAGGCCCTGCGCCGTGTGCGAGGCGGCGTCGGGCAGGGCGGCGGCGAGGGCGTCGATGGCCTCGCAGCATTCCAGGATGGTGTCGGTGGCGCTGGCGGTGTGGGTGGCGATGGCGTCGAGCTCGTCGGTGGCGCGGGGGATCTGGGTGGCTGAGATGTCGGCAGCCGACAGGGTGGCGATCTCGTGGCGCATGAGCGCGATGGCCTCGCCGAGCTGGTCAATCTCGGCGCGCAGGGTGTGCTGGCGCCGGTCGTGGACGGCGAGCGCCAGGACGTGGCACGCCAATTCGGCCAGCCCGGCGCCGGGATGGGCGGGGGACAGCTCGCGCAGCCGTGCGGCGATCTGCACGGCGTCAAGCATGGACGACCTTCTCGATCTTCTCGCGCAGGGTCTCGGCGCTGAACGGCTTGACGATGTAGTTCGACACGCCGGCCTGCTTGGCGGCGATGACGTTCTCGGTCTTGCTTTCCGCGGTCACCATGATGAAGGGCGTGGCGCGGAGGCGCTCGTCGGCGCGCACCTGCTGCAACAGCTCGAGGCCGGTCATCGGCGCCATGTTCCAGTCGCTGATCACCAGGCCGAAGTTGCCGGCGCGCAGCTTGGCCAGCGCCTCGGCCCCCTCGCCGGCCTCCTCGACGTCCTGGAGGTCGATCTGCCTGAGCAGGTTGCGGATGATGCGCAGCATCGTCTTGTAGTCGTCGACGATGAGCACCCTGGTCGCCTTGTTGATGGCCATGCCGATCCCCTGCCCTGCCGGCCGTGCAGCACGGCGCGCCCCGGGTGCAGAATGCCGATGTATGGTGAACGCGAGGTTACCTGGCGCGCTCAGGCCAACCGGTAGGCGCCGCGGCCGCAGGGCAGCGCGACGAGTCGCTCGGTCAGCTCGAACGCGGTCTCGGCGGCGCCGAGATAGAGCACGCCGTCCGGCGCGAGTCGTCGGGCCAGGGCGTCGAGCACGCGCGATTTGGTGGGCGTGTCGAAGTAGATCAGCACGTTGCGGCAGAACACCACGTCGAAGCGGCCGAGCGGCGCCAGGTCGTCGAGCAGGTTGTGGGGGCGGAACTCGACCCGGGCGCGCAGCGGGGCGCGGACCCGCCAGCCGCCGGCCTCGGGGGCGAAGTGGCGGGCGAGCATCGGCGCTGGCAGGCCGCGCTGCACCTCGAAGCGGGTGTACAGCCCGGCGCGGGCGCGCTCGATCCTGGTGCGGGCGATGTCTGTGCCGAGGATGCGCGGCGGTCCGCGGTCCGCCCAGGGGCCGTCGGCGAGCAGCATGGCGAGCGAGTAGGCTTCCTGTCCGCAGGAGGCGGCGGCGGACCACAGCCGCAGCGGCAGGCCGTGCGGGCGCCCGGCGTGCAGTCGGGGCAGCACCACGTCGCGCAGGTGGGCGAACGGGTGAGCGTCGCGGAAGAACAGGGTCTCGCCGGTGGTCATCGCCTCCACCACCTCGCGCTCCAGGGCGCAGCCGGGTGCGGCGAGCACGCGGCCGGCCAGGGCGGCCAGGTCGGCCAGGGACTCGCGGCGCAGCAGCGGGGCGAGCCGGGTTTCCAGCAGGTACTGCTTGCCGGGGCCGAGCGTGAGGCCGGAGCGCGCCTTGAGCACGCCAGAAAGCGCCTCGAAGGCGGCGCTCATCGCACGGGGGCGGTCCGAGGCAGGTCGGGACGGAGCAGGTCGGGGTGGGGCGGCGGAAGCGGCCCGGACAGCAGGCGCAGGATGCGCGGGGCGATCTGCGGCAGGGGGAGCACGGCATGGGCGAGGCCGGCGCGGGCAATGGCGCCGGGCATGCCCCAGACCACGCTGGTGGCCGCGTCCTGGGCGATCGCGGCGCCGCCCGACTGCACGACCAGCGCAGTGCCGGCGAGCCCGTCCTGGCCCATGCCGGTCAGCATCACCACCAGCACGGCGCCGTCGCAGGCCGCGCAGGCGCTGCGCAGCATCGCGTCGACCGCGGGGCGGCAGTGGTTCTCCGGCGCCGCGTCCGAGAGCATGGAGCGCAGGACGCCGCGCTCGCGATGCACCAGGAGATGGCGGTTGCCGGGGGCCAGGGCGATTCGGCCGGGGCGGAGCGCGGCGCCGTCCTCCGCCTCGTCGCAGGGCATGGCGCCGAGGCGGGTCAGATGCTGCGCCAGCAGCGGGGTGAAGGTTGCCGGCATGTGCTGGGTGAGCACCACCGGGACGCCGAGGCCGGGACCGAGCGCCTCGACCAGGGCGAACAGCGCCTGCGGGCCGCCGGTGGAGCTGCCGATCGCCAACAGCGCGGGGCGCCGAGACGGCGGGGGCGCCGGCGTGCGGGCGGCGTCGTCCGGGGCGGCGGCGGGGTGGCGCAGGCGGGCGAGGCCGCGGACCTTGGCGAGCAGCTCTGCCGCGAAGCCGGCGCGCTCCAGCGGGCCGGACGACGGCTTGGCCAGGCAGTCTGCGGCGCCCAGGCGGAGGGCGTGCAACGCGATGTCGGCGCCGCGCGTGGTCAGGGAGGAGGCCACGATGACGCGCAGGCCGGGGTCGTGGGCCAGCAGCAGCGGCAGGGCGGCGAGCCCGTCCATCACCGGCATCTCGATGTCGAGCACCACCACGTCGATCGCGACCAGGCGGGCGGCCGCCACGGCCTGCGCGCCGTCGGCCGCGCGGGCGACGACGCGGATCTGCGGGTCGCGCTCCAGGATGGCAGCGATGGCGGAGCGGACCACGACGGAGTCGTCGCAGACCATCACGCGGGCGATGCCGGGAGGCGGGGGGTGGCTCATCTCAGGCCGGCAAGGTCGAGGCTCTGCCTCGAGCTCCGCCAGGGGGAGCCTTCCTGGACCAGCCTTTGAGGGTTCCCGCTTTCAGGCCTGGGGGGGAGCCGGGGGCTGCCGGTCACAGGACGCCGAGGCCGGCGAGCGTGGCGAGCATCGAGGCGGGGTCGCACGGCTTGGTGATGTAGTCGCGCGCCCCGGCCGCCATGGCCTCGCGACGGCAGGCGGGCTCGGTGCGCGCGGTGCAGAACACTACCGGCGGCAGCTCGTGGGCGAACTCGGCGCGCAGCGCACGGAGGAACTCCAGGCCGCCCATGCCGGGCATGGTCCAGTCGAGCAGGATCCAGGCGGGCATGGCGTCGCGGCAGGCGCTGAGCGCTTCCAGGCCGCAGGCGGCCTCCTCCACGCCGCAGCCCTGCGCTTCCAGGATGCGGCGCACCATGAGGCGGACCGTGCGGCTGTCGTCGACGACCAGGCAGCGTCGGGCGGGGCGGGGGGACGCGGCGGGGGGCGGGGTCATGCCGCGAGCTCCTGGCCAAGGCGGAGCAGGCGGGCGACGTCGAGCACCACCAGCAGCGCGTCGGCGCGCCGGCACACGCCGGCGCCATACGACGACCAGGGCGGCGGCAGGGTCGGCGGGTTGCGCTCGACCTCGGCGGGCGACAGGCTCAGCACCTCGTGCACCGTGTCGACCAGCAGGGCGTACAGCTCGCCGTCCAGCTCGCTCACCACGGCCATGCGCGGCCCGGGGGTGGCGGGGAGTGCCAGGCGGCGGCGCAGGTCGACCGCGGTGACGATGCGGCCGCGCAGGTTCAGGCTGCCGGCGATCTCCGGCGAGGCGAGCGGGATCGGCGTCACCGCCTGCGGCGCCAGCACGTCGCGCACGCACGACACCGGCACCGCGCAGAGCTGCCCGGCCAGGGTGAAGGTCAGGTAGGACGCGTCCTCGACCGGGCGCGGCGGCGTGTCAGGCATGCCGGTTCTCCGTTCAGGCGGTGTGCTGCAGGGCAGGGCCGGCGGGGGGCTGGCGGGGCGGGACCTGCCATGGCGGGGGCGGCGGCTGGGCGGGGGCGGGCTGGAACTGGGCCGGCTGGAGTGGGCGGGCGGCAACGGGGTGGCGGGCGAGGTGGTGCGCCAGGGTGGCGAGCAGGGCGTCGCGCTCGCCCTTGCGCACGTGGTCGTCGAAGCCGGCCTCCCTGGCCTGGGCGGGGCTGCCGCTGCCGCTCAGCGCGACCAGCGGCACCGCCGACCAGGAGCCCGGCTCGCGGATCCGCCTGGCCAGGGCGTAGCCGTCCATGCCGGGCATCTCGATGTCGGAGACGACCGCGTCGAAGCAGGTGCCGGCGTCGCGCAGGCGCAGCGCCGCGGCGGCGCCGTCGACGTGGGTGACGTCGTAGCCGGCGGCGGCGAGCGTGGGCACCACCAGGGTGCGGAAGAAGCTGCTGTCCTCGACGATCAGCAGGCGCGGCCTGTTCTCCCCGCCGGCGGGGGTGCCGAACCAGTCGCGCCAGCCCAGGGTGAGCCAGTGGCCGATGTCGATCACGTCGGTGGCCTGGCCGGCGATCACCGCGGTGCCGAGCAGGCCGGTGCGGCCGCAGCCGATCTCGACGGCGAGCGGCTCCTGCACCACGTCGACGATCTCGTCGACCATCATGCCCATCGTACGTCCGGCGTCGCTGAACACCAGGACCGGCTGCGCGGGCCGCGCGTCCTGGCGCACGCCCTCCATGGCGAGCAGCGGCATCAGCCGGCCGCGGTACTGGGTGACGGGGAGGCCGCCGGCCCACTCGATGCGCTCGCGCGCGATGTGCTCCAGGCGCGAGACCAGCTCCAGCGGCACCGCCTTGGGCGCGCCGGGTCCCGCGCGGAACAGCAGCATCGCGGTGGCGTCGGCGGAGCTGGGGGCGGCGGGCGGCGGCGGCACCGCCCTGCCCTCTCGGCCGCCGAGGATGCCGCTCTGCCTGGCGATGCCGCCGGGGTCGAGGATCATGATGACGGAGCCGTCGCCCAGGATGGTGTTGCCGCTGAACACTGCGATGTGGCGCAGCACCGCGGCCATCGGCTTGACCACGATCTCCTCGGTGTCGAACACGCGGTCCACCACGATGCCCAGGGTGGCAGAGCCCACCTGCACGACCACGACCACGACCGGGGCGCGGCCGGCGCCGGCGTCTGGCGCGGGGCTGCCGGCGGGGTCGGGTGCGGCGGGCTCCGAGTCGAGGCGGAGCAGGGCGTGCAGCTCGACCAGGGGCAGCAGTCGGTCGCGCAGGCGCAGCACCGGGGTGGCGTCGATGTGCTCGATGGCGCGGCCGGGGCCGGACACGTTGACGCCGACCAGCTCGACCACGCTGAGCTGGGGGATGGCGAAGCGGTGGCCGCGCACCTGCACGATCAGCGCCGAGACGATCGCCAGGGTGAGCGGGATCCGGATGGTGAAGGTGGTGCCCTCGCCGGACACGGAGCGCAGGTCGATCACGCCGCCGATCTGCTCGACGTTGGCGCGCACCACGTCCATGCCGACGCCGCGGCCGGAGACGGCGGTGACCGCGTCCGCGGTGGAGAAGCCGGCGTGGAACACCAGGCGGTGCAGCTGGGCATCGGGCATGGCGGCCAGCTCGGCCAGGGTGGCGAGGCCCTGGGCGCAGGCCTTGGCGCGGATGCGGGCGGTGTCGAGGCCGGCGCCGTCGTCGGCGATCTCGATCACGACGTGGCCGCCCTCGTGGCAGGCGGACAGGGAGATGCGGCCGGTCGCGGGCTTGCCGGCGGCGAGGCGGCGTTCGGGGGATTCGAGGCCGTGGTCGGCGCTGTTGCGGACCATGTGGGTCAGGGGGTCGCGGATCAGCTCCAGGACCTGACGGTCCAGCTCGGTGTCCTGGCCGGACATGGCGAGCTCGATGCCCTTGCCGAGGTCGTGGGACAGGTCGCGGACCAGGCGGGGCAGCTTGTTCCAGGCCTGGCCGATCGGCTGCATTCGGGTCTTCATCACGCCCTCCTGCAGGTCGGAGGTGATGGTGGACAGGCGCTGCAGGGGGGCGGCGAAGGTGGTCTCCTCGCCGCGGGCGAGCTGGAGCAGCTGGTTGCGGGCGAGGACCAGCTCGCTGACCAGGGTCATCAGGTGCTCCAGCACGTCGACGCCGACGCGGATGGTCTGGGGGGCGGCGGCGACGGGCTGGGCGGCGGGCGGCGCGGGGGTAGGCGCGGACGGGGGCGCGGGCGGCGTGATGGCGGGCGAAGGGTCGGGCGGGGCTGCGGCGGCGGGCGGGGCTGCCTGGGGCACGGGCGGCGGCGTGGCGGGCAGGTCGTCGAACGGGTCGGGGGCGGGCGGGGCCGCGTGGGAGTCGGTGGCGAGCAGGCGGTCGAGGGCGGCGATTGTGGGGCCGTCGTCGCCGGGGGGCTCGGCGCCGGCCTCGGCCAAGTGGGCCAGGATGCGCCGGATGGCGTCGATCGCGGCCAGCACCGGGCCGACGAGGGCGGGGCTGACCACGAGGCGGCCGTCGCGGACCTGGCCGAGCACGTTCTCGGCGGCGTGGGCGACGCGCTCCAGGCGGGGCAGGCCGAGAAAGCCGCAGGTGCCCTTGACGGTGTGCACGAGGCGGAAGATCAGCGACAGGGTGGCGGCGTCGTCGGGCGCCTGCTCCAGGCGGACCAGGGCGAGGTCCAGTTCTGCGACGCTTTCGGCGGTCTCGGCCAGGAACTCGGCCAGCAGGTCGTCCATGTGCGCGCGTTCCCATGCGGGCCGGTGTGCCGGGACCCGTCCGCCTGGCGCGACGAGAGCGGGCCACGGACGCGGCCCGGCATGGCGCGTCGCGTGGCCCGAGTATCGGCCCGCAGGGATTAAGGATTCGCTTCGCGAGGACCCGCTACGGCGGGCGCGCCCCCGGCGGCGCGACGCCGGGAGCGGCCGGGGCGACTCAGCTGCGGCCGGACTCGCCGGGCGCGCGCTTCTCGTGCTTGGTGCCGCCGCCGGTGCTCTTGTCGTCGTCGGCGGGGTGCTTCTTCTCGACGTGGGTGTTCTGGTGGTGGGCGCCCTTCACGTCGGCGTCGTGCGGCTTGTCCTTGTTGACGTGGCTGCTGCCGGGGCCGCCGGCGGAGCGGTCGGTCGCGGGGATCTTGCTGCTGGTGCTCATGGTGGGCGCTCCCTTGTGTGCGGAGGGAAACGGGGCGGGCGGCGGCAGGTTGCAGGGGCGGCGGCCGTGGCGCCGGACCGTTGCGTCAGGCAGGAAGGCAAGGCTCTTCTTTTTCTGAAGAAAAAGAAGCAAAAAGACTTTGCCCATGGAATTCACGGCGCCCGGGCGGCTCCGCAGTCTTATAGGCGAAAGTTCTTTGGTTCTTTCTTTCAATAAAGAACATGCTTTCTTCCTGCCCTTGCGAACCAAGCCCGGATCATGACGATTCCCGGACATCCCGTTCTCAAGGGAAGGGGAGCTTCCGGAGGCCCGCGTCAGGCGGTGGCGCCCTCGATCAGCTGGCAGCCGAGGTCGGCGCGATCGGGCCCTGGCCGCGCACGACGCGCGAGACGGTGGTGTCGCTGACGCCGGCGCGACGGGGTGCGATTGCCGGCGGGACGCGCCCGGGTCAATGACGGCGCGGGCCGGATGCGACGGCGATCGGGGCGGCGGCGCGAGGCCAGGCTCCGCCCGGACCCGCAAAGGGCCCAGGGGCGCTTCGATGCCTTGACTTACGAAGTGGACTCTCAAGGCAATTGCCTTGAGCGGAGTCCAGAGGCGGAGCCTTTGGCCTTGCCTGCCTGCCTGCTTCGGAGTGACCCCATGCCGCGCTTTGCCGCCAACCTGACGATGATGTTCACCGAGTGGGGCTTCCTCGACCGCTTCGACGCGGCGGCGGACGCGGGCTTCACCGCGGTCGAGTTCCTGTTCCCCTACGGGCACGCGCCGGAGGCGGTGGCGGCGCGGCTGCGGCGCAACGGGCTGACGCCGGCGCTGTTCAACCTGCCTCCCGGCGACTGGGCGGCCGGGGAGCGGGGGCTAGCGGCGCTCGCGGGGCGGGAGGCGGAGCTGGACGCGGCAGTGCGGCGCGCCCTGCCCTACGTGGCGGCGACCGGGGTGGCGCGGGTGCACCTGATGGCGGGGCTGGCGTCGTCGGGGGATGCGGGGGCGGCGGCCGTGTACCGGGACGCGGTGCGGCGGGTGGCGGGGGTGCTGGCAGAGCGGGGGGTCGCGCTGGTGGTGGAGCCGATCAACCGGCGCGACATGCCCGGCTACTTTCTCGACGACGTCGACGCGGCGGCGGCGCTGGTCGGGGCGCTGGGGCTGGCGAACGTGTCGCTGCTGTTCGACCTGTACCACTGCCAGGTCATCCACGGCGACGTGACGGTGCGGCTGCGTCGGCTGATGCCGCTGATCGGGCACGTGCAGGTCGCCTCGGTGCCGTCGCGCCACGAGCCGGACGGGGAGGAGCTGAACCATCCGTTCCTGTTCGCAGAGCTGGACCGGCTGGGATACTCCGGGTTCGTGGGGTGCGAGTACCGGCCGCGGGCAGGGACGCTGGCGGGGCTGGAATGGTTCGCGCCCTACCGGGACACCGCGGAGGGAGGCGGAGGGCAGGAGGCAAAGCCGGGCTCTGCCCGGACCCGCAAAGGGCCGTGAGGCCCTTTGATCCCTTGACTTAGGGGAGGGAAACCGAGGGTCCGGGTCTACTGCTTCGTGAGCTGGCCGCGGATCTCGCCGCCCGGGTTGGCGGCGGTGTGGACATTGGCGTACCACTGGCCGGCGGTGAGCTGGGCGACCTGCTCCTCGGTGAGGGTGGCGCTGCCGGTGGTGGGGCTGGTGGGGTTGGCGTCGCCGATCTTGACCTGGACGCCGGCGTTCTTGCCGGGCTCGGCGGGGCCGTGGAAGTGGGCGGCGGTGGCGGGGCCGGTGAGGCCGTTCCAGCTCGCGTCGTAGTCGAGCTTGCGGGTGTCGGTGTTCAGCGTGGCGGTGACGGTGCCGGTGGCGCCGGGGGCGGCCTTGGCGGGGACCTCGGTGTCGGGGCTCATGGCGGCGGCGAACCTGACCGTCTCGGCGTGGGCGGCCAGGGGGAGCAGGCAGGCGGCGGCGAGCAGGGCGGATCGCAGCATCGGTGTGTCGCTCCTTCGGTCCCGGCCACGGCGGCCTGGCTCGGCGAGGGTGTAGCACGCGGGGCGGGCGGGCCGCGACGCGCGGGGCAGTGTCTTGCCCAGAAAAGGCCAGGGCTCCGCCCTGGACCCGCCAGGAGCGAGCCGCCCCTGGACCCGGCCTCCCTCAAGAATCGGATTCCAACGGCTTGTCTTTGGCGGGGTCCAGGGGCAGAGCTCCTGGCCTTTCTTTCTGGGTGCCACGCCGAGACACTGCCCGCGCGGGATCAGTGCGCGGGGGCGGCGGCCGGGGCGGGTGGCGGCGCAGCGGGGTCGCCGACGCCGGGGACCTCGAAGTGCGGCTGGGTGGGGGTGGTCTCGGCCCACTTCAGCATCAGCCCGGCGAGCATGCCGATCGCCAGAAGGGCGATGCCCGCGACCATGATCAGGGCGGGGGAACGGCCGCTGCCGCCTTCCTGGCGCCGCGACATCATCAGGACGCCGTAGACGAAGAGGGCGACGCCGAGCGTGGAGAAGACGACGACGACGAGGGTGGGGCTCATGGCGCCTTGGTAGCATCGCGGGTGGGCGGGCTCCAGCCTTGTCGGGGCGCGCCCGCCGCCGGCGCGGGGCCGGGGCGCTCAGCGTGCCTCGACGTCGATCAGGAACACGGCCCAGGTGTCGGCCTCGTCCTCGAAGGCCTCGCCGTCGGCGAGGGCCTCGGCGAAGGCGGCGTGCCAGGTGGCGGCTTCCGGCGCGGTGGCGGGGCGGACGTCCGGGGGGGTGCGGCCGTCCCACAGCCGGCGGCCGGCGTGCTCCAGGGCGGCGAGCTGCTCGGCCATCGGCGCGGCCTGGGCGGTCTCCTCCGCGGCGCGGGCGTCGTCCTCGGCCATCACCAGCACGGCGCGGCCGTGAACCTGCAACGTGAACAGCATCCTGTCCTCCTCCGGCTCGGGCGCGGGCCGGCTTCCCTGCCCTGCCGGGACGTGTGACGAAAGGTGTACCGCGGTGTCCGGAGCGGCGTCACATCGGAAAATCACTCGGCGGCGGCGGCGGGGCGTCCTATCTGGATCGCAGTGGTTGTGCGCGCAACGGCGCGGGCCGGCAGCGCGGCGGTAGCGGTGGCGGGCGGTCACGGCGTGGGCGGCCGGCGTCGTGTCGGGTGGGGGAAGAGCATTGGGGCTGGTCAGATTCGCGCTGAAGTATCCCTACACCTTCTACGTGGTGGCGGCGCTGATGCTGTTCCTGGGTGCCTCCGCGATCCTGGTGACGCCGAAGGACATCTTCCCGGCGATCAACGTGCCGGTGGTCACCGTGATCTGGCAGTACACCGGGCTGACGCCGGCCGAGATGGAGCAGCGGGTTACCACTTACAGCGAGTACTCGATCAGCTCCTCCGTCGGCGACATCAAGGACATCGAGAGCCAGACGCTGGAGGGGATCGCGGTCGAGAAGATCTACTTCCAGCCCAACGTCAACGTCGACCTGGCGATCGCGCAGATCGTGTCGGCGAGCAACTCGATCCGCGCGCTGATGCCGGCGGGCATCCAGCCGCCGACCATCGTGCAGTACAATGCGTCGAGCGTGCCGGTGCTGCAGATCAGCCTGTCCTCGGACAAGCTGAACCAGCAGCAGCTCTACGACTACGGCATCTACCAGATGCGTCAGGCGCTTGCGCCGATCCCGGGGATCACGCTGCCGACGCCGTACGGCGGCAAGTACCGGCAGGTGATGGTGGACCTCGACCCCGACGCGATGCGGGCGAAGGGGGTGGCGCCGATGGACGTGGTGAGCGCGGTGAACGCACAGAGCCTGACGCTGCCGTCGGGCGACGCAAAGATGGGCGACAGGCAGCTCATCGTGAGCATCAACAGCTCGGCGCGCTCGATCGAGGCGCTGAACCGGGTGCCGATCCGCCAGGTGGGCAGCACCACGGTGTATCTGAGCGACGTGGCGCACGTGCGCGACGGCTGGGCGGTACAGCAGAACGTGGTGCACGACGACGGGCGCGCCTCGGTGCTGCTGACCATCATCAAGAACGGCGACGCCTCGACGCTGTCCGTGGTCCGCGCGGTGAAGGCGGCGATGCCGGCGATCCAGAAGTCGGCGCCGGAGGGGATGAAGATCGCGCTGCTGTTCGACCAGTCGACGTTCGTAAGCGAGGCGATCAGCTCCGTGCTGCGCGAGGGGGCGATCGCGGCGGGGCTGACGGCGCTGATGATCCTGGTGTTCCTGGGGTCGTGGCGCTCGACGGTGGTGGTGATGGTGTCGATCCCGCTGTCGATCCTGACGTCGATCACCGTGCTCGCGGCGCTGGGGCAGACACTGAACACCATGACGCTGGGCGGGCTGGCGCTGGCGGTCGGCATTCTGGTCGACGATTCCACGGTGACGATCGAGAACACGCACCGCCTGCTCGACGAGGGCGGCGACTTCGACGAGGCGGTGCTGGAAGGGGCGGCGGGGATCGCTGTGCCGACGCTGATCTCCACGCTGTCGATCTGCTGCGTGTTCGTGTCGGTGTTCTTCCTGCAGGGCGCGGCGCGCTACCTGTTCACGCCGCTGGCGATGGCGGTGGTGTTCGCGATGCTGGCGTCGTACGGGCTGTCGCGCACGCTCACGCCGATCATCATCCGGCTGCTGCTACGCTCGGAGCACGCGCGCCACCACGACGGCAGCGCGCCGGGGTGGTTCGGGCGGCTGCACGCGGGGTTCAACCGCGGGTTCGACCGGTTCCGCGCCTTCTACGGCTTCGTGCTGGCGGGGATCATCCGGCACAGCTTCGTCACGCCGCTAGTGGCGCTGGCGGTGGTGGGGTGTGCGGGGGGCCTGAGCCTGTTCGTGGGCAGCGACTTCTTTCCGCCGGTGGACGCGGGGCTGATCCAGCTGCACGTGCGGGCGCCGGCGCGGACTCGGATCGAGCGGACCAGCCAGTATTTCGCGGCCGTGGAGGAGAAGATCCGCTCGGTGATCCCGGCGAAGGACCTCGGGCTGGTGCTGGACAACATCGGGCTGCCGCAGCGGACGTACAACCTCGCGTTCACCGATGGCACGACGATCGGGGTGAACGACGGGCAGATCCTGCTGCAGCTCAACGAGGGGCACCGGCCGACGGCGGAGTACGTGCGGGCGCTGCGCGCGGCGCTGCCGAGCGCGTTCCCGGACGCGATGTTCTACTTCCAGCCGGCGGACCTGGTGACGCAGATCCTGAACTTCGGGGTGGCGTCGCAGATCGACGTGCGGGTGACGGGCAAGGACCGGGCAGGCAACCAGAAGGTCGCGGCCGAGCTGCGGCACAGGCTGTCGGGCGTGCCGGGCCTGGTGGACGCGCACGTGCAGCAGGAGCTGGACGCGCCGCAGCTCTACTACACGGTGGACCGGACGCGGGCGCAGGAGCTGGGGCTCACGGTCAACCAGGTGGCCAACGACCTCAACATCTCCCTCAGCTCGTCAGAGCAGGTGTCGCCGAACTTCTGGACGGATCCGGCGAACGGCATTCCCTACTTCCTTGCGGTGCAGACGCCCGAGTATCGCATCCGCGACGTCAACGACCTGAACAACACGCCGATCACCAGCAACAGCACCAACGGCACCATCGTGCCCGGGCTGTTCGGCAACGTCGCGAGCTTCAAGCGGGTGCCGGTGCAGTCGGTGTTCAACCAGACGAACATCCAGGCGGTGTACGACGTCTACGGCAGCGTGCAGGACCGCGACCTGGGCAGCGTTGCGGCCGACGTGAGGAAGATCGTCGACGGGATGCAGGCGCAGATGCCGGCGGGCAACAAGATCCTGGTGACCGGGCAGATCGGGAGCATGAACGAGGCGTTCGCCAACCTCACGCTCGGGCTGCTGTTCGCGGCGGTGTTCGTCTACATGCTGATGGTGGTGAACTACCAGAGCTTCCTCGACCCGCTGGCGGTGATCCTCGCCTTGCCGGGGGCGGGGAGCGGGATCGTGCTGCTGCTGTACGTCACGGGGACGACGTTCAGCGTTCCTTCGCTGATGGGGGCGATCATGTCGGTGGGCGTCGCGTCGGCGAACTCGATCCTGCTGGTGACCTTCGCGCGTGAGCAGAGGGAGGCAGGGATGTCGGCGGTGGACGCGGCGCTGTCGGCCGGGACGACGCGGCTGCGGCCGGTGCTGATGACGGCGGCAGCGATGATGGTCGGCATGGTGCCGATGGCGATCGGGGGCCCTGGCGAGGAGCAGAACGCGGTGCTGGCGCGCGCGGTGATCGGCGGCGTGCTGGTGGGCACGGTGACGACGCTGCTGTTCGTGCCATACCTGTATTCGGTCATCGGGCGGTTCGAGCGCGTAAAGGCCAAGGCCCCGTCGCCGCGGGTCGCGCAGGAGGGAAGCCCAGCATGAACCAGATCAGCACGCCGCCGGAGGCCGGGGCGCCGGACGCAAGGCAGAGTGCCCCTGGCGAGGCGGCCGCCGGAGCTGGCGCGCGCGGGGTCGCCGGCGGGACGGGCGGGGCCGCGGCGGACAGGGCCGGGGACGGGGCGGACGAGGCGGTCCGGGCGAGGCGGGACGCGCCGCTGCCGGGGGAGGCGCCGGCGCGCCAGGCGCCCAAGGCGGAGCCGCAGCCCGATCCCGCGCTGGACCGGAGGCGGCGGCTGGCGCTGCTGCTGGGGGTGGGGACGCTGGTCGGGCTCGGCCTGCTGGTGGGCTACGGCGTGTGGCGGCATTCGGCGACGCGGGCGAGCGCCGACCACGCGCTGGCGCAGCAGAACGACGCGGTGCCGCAGGTCAGGGTGGCGGCGGTCAAGGTGCTGGAGGGGCCGCACCGCATCGAGCTGCCGGGCAACATGCAGGCGTTCGACGCGGCGACCCTGTACGCGCGCTCGACCGGCTACATCGCCAGGCGCAACGTCGACATCGGCAGCAGGGTGCATGCCGGTGACGTGCTGGCGGTGATTGCCTCGCCCGACGTCGACCAGCAGTATGCGCAGGCGCAGGCCCAGCTCGCGCAGACGGCGGCGGCGTATGCGCAGGCGACGGCGAACCAGAAGCTGGCGGGGATCACCGAGCAGCGCACGGCGGACCTGGTGCAGCACGGCTGGAGCAGCAGGCAGCAGGGCGACACGGACAAGTCGAGCCTGGCGGCGAGCAACGCCGGCGTCGGAGTGGCCAAGGCGAACATCGAGGCGCAGGCGGCCGAGGTGCGCCGGCTCAAGCAGCTGGTGGACTTCGAGCGGATCACCGCGCCGTTCGACGGGGTGATCACGGCGCGCGACGTCGATATGGGCAGCCTGGTGGTGGCGAACTCGCAGAGCGGGACGGAGCTGTTCTCCATCGCGCGCTCGGACGTGCTCCGGGTGCAGGTGTACGTGCCGCAGGAGGACTACTTCGGACTGCACGACGGCGAGGACGCGACCGTGACAGTGCCGGAGCTGCCGGGGCGCGAGTTCCACGGCAAGGTGGCGCGCAACGCCAGCACGCTGCAGGCGGGGACGCGCACGCTGCTGACCGAGGTGGACGTGGACAACCACGACGGAGCGCTGGCGGCGGGGCTGTACGGGATCGTGCATCTCGACGTGCCGCGTGCCGCGCCGGTGGCGCTGGTGCCGTCGGAGGCGGTGATCTTCAACAAGGACGGGCTGAGCGCCGCGGTGTTCGACAACGGGGTGCTCAGGATGCGCAAGTTGGACGTGCTGGCCGACGACGGGGCGCAGGTCGAGGCGCAGGCGGGGCTCAAGGCGGGGGAGCAGCTGATCCTCAACCCGCCGGTGCTGGCGGCGGACGGGATGAAGGTGGCGGTGGCGCGGGAGAAGGAAGGGAAGTAAGGCCGGGCTCTGCCCGGACCCGCCAAAGGGCCGAGCCCTTTAGAAATCCGCTACTTAAGAAGTGGATTCCAAAGGCTCGCCTTTGGTGGAGTTTGAGGCAGAGCCTCAACCTTGCTTCCTGCCTTTCAGAACCCCGCGACCGCGTGCGGAACATAGTGCTCCTCCAGGCGGCGGGTCTCGTCCTCGGACAGGGTGACGGACAGGGCGGCGACGGCGTCGGCGAGGTGGCGGGGCTTGGACGCGCCAACGATGGGCGCGGTGACGCCGGGGCGGGCGAGCAGCCAGGCGAGGGCGACCTGGGCGCGGGGAATGCCGCGCTGTTCGGCGACCTCGCCCACGGCGTCGATGACGCGGGCATCGGCGGCCTCCGTGGCGTCGTAGAGCGTGCGCTGGAAGGCGTCGGTGCGGGCGCGGTCGGTGTCGCCGGCATCGGGCGCGCGGGCGAGGCGGCCGCGGGCAAGCGGGCTCCAGGGGATCACGCCGATGCCGGCGTCGAGGCAGAGGGCCATCATCTCGCGCTCCTCCTCGCGGTAGAGCAGGTTGAGGTGGTTCTGCATGGACACGAAGCGGGTCCAGCCGTGCGCGTCGGCGGTGTGCAGCGCCGCGCAGAACTGCCAGGCGTGCATCGAGGAGGCGCCGATGTAGCGGGCCTTGCCGGAGCGCACCACGTCGTGCAGCGCCTCTAGGGTCTCCTCGATCGGGGTGTGCGGGTCGAAGCGGTGAATCTGGTAGAGGTCGACGTAGTCCATGCCGAGGCGGCGCAGCGAGTTGTCGATTTCCCCGAGGATGGCCTTGCGCGACAGGCCGCGGCCGTTGGCGCCCTGCCCCATCGCGCCGTGGACCTTGGTGGCGATCACCAGCTCGTCGCGGCGGGCGAAGTCGCGTACGGCGCGGCCGAGGATCTCCTCGGAGGAGCCGTCGGAGTAGACGTTGGCGGTGTCGAAGAAGGTGATGCCCTGCTCCAGGGCGTCGCGGATGAACGGGCGGCTGGCTTCCTCGTCGAGCGTCCACTCGTGGGTGCCGCGGGCGGGCTCGCCGTAGGTCATGCAGCCGAGGCAGAGGCGGGAGACCTGGAGGCCGCTGCGGCCGAGATTGACGTGGTCCATGGGCGGGCATCCTTGAGCGCTGGGGCGGGCGGCGGGCGTTCCCGCGCCGCGACGCTGCCACCGGGGCGGCCGCGGAATCCAGGGGGCACGATGGAGGCCGGGCTCAAGGTTGGGTGATCCGACACGGTTGCGCCGGGGGCGGGGCGGTGGCCGCTCGTTGCGTCAGGCAGGAAGGCAGGAGTCTTCTTCTAAAGAAGAAGAAGCAAAAAGACTTTGCCCGTAAGCCTCTGGTCGCGCGGGCGGCTCCGAAACCCGGTGGACCAAAGTTCTTTGGTTCTTTCTTTCAAGAAAGAACATGCTTGCTTCTTACTACAGCACGGGAGATCGTAGGTTGGCGGGTCCGTGACAGTGTTTAGCCGGCGTATTCCTGGTCGACAACGTAATTCAGCGCGGAGAAGAAGTTCCGCTCGACGATTTGGGCGGAGATGTGGTCGAGCGCGGAGTCGAAGTCATGGTGGTAGCTGACGATTGACGTCACCGAGAGCGTGTCGTGTCCGGACAGGGACGCCCACAGCGCCCAGCCGCCCTCGAACCTGCCCCTGATCTCCACCTTGCGGTCGGAGTGGGCGGCCAAGCGGTGCATCAGCTGTCTCGCGGACAGGCCCTGCTCGGCTGGAAATCTCGCGGTGAACGTCGGTGAGCTGAGCTGGTTGCTCATCTAATTTACCTTCCCGTCGATCATTTTATGGACCATCGCGGATGCAGGCCCACAATGCAAGACAATTGGTATGCGCCACCTGTCCAGGTCGGGAATCGATGCCTCTTTGCCGGAGCGGCGATGCTGCCAAGAGCTGTGGGTCCTGCGGCTTTCGGTCGCACGAGCGTCGACGCTTTGATGGGCGGGTGGTGTCGTTGCGTGATGCCGGGCTGTTGCCGTCCGGGGAGGAACAGCAGCGGCGCCGATCCGCTCGATGGCGCTGGTCGGGTGGGGCAGGTCCTGGACGGACCGGCAACCATACCCTGATGGGCGTGGTGTCTCATACTAAAGGCTGGGCTCTGCCCAGACCCGCCAGGGGCGAGCCGCCCCTGGACCGGCCTTACTTGGGAAGTGGATTTCAAAGGCCCGGCCTTTGACGGGGTACAGGGGTAGAGCCTTTGGCCTTGCCTGGTCCGGCAGGTCGGAAATCGGCTGTTGGTAGGAGTTTGAAACCGGCAGACAAGGCCGGGATCCTCGCGAACCTGCCAAAAGCCAGAGCCCTGTGGGGCCACGACTTCGGACCAGTGGGTCCCGACCCCGCATCCCGTGCCGCAGGCTGCAAACGGAGGCCTGTCCAGGGGCGCTGCCCCTGGCGGGTCCAGGGCAGAGCCCTGGTCTTCGGAACCGAGACACTGTCCGGGTATGACGCCCCTGCCTGTGCCTGCGCAGCTGGATGAAGGGTCCGGATGTCGAGGGGCGACCATCGCTCCCGGGTGACGGCAGGCTGGGGACCGCCCGCGTTCAGGCGGACGGTCCTTGCAGCACCCGGGCGGGTCGGTGGCTCAGGCGGCGACCGCCAGCCCGGACGCGGTGGACATGCGCTGCGCCACGGCCGCGTCGTAGAGCGCCTGCTCGTCCTGCTTGTGCTTGACGGAGAAACGGATGGCCGCAGCGCCGCACGCGCAGACGATGGCGGTGATGCCGAGCACCATGAAGCACATCGCCGGCTTGCCGGTGAAGCGCAGCAGCAGCCCGGCCGCGACGCCGCCGATGTTGCCGCCCGCGCCGATGATGCCGCACACGCCGCCCAGCACCTTGCGGTCGATGAACGGCACCAGGGCGTAGAGCGAGCCGCACGCCAGATGCGTGAACAGGCCGAAGATCAGCATCATCGACACCGCCGCGAACACCGTACCCGCCTGGGAGAACGCGATCAGGAACACGCCTTCGCCGATCATCAGGCCGAACAGCAGCCAGGTGCGGCCGTCCAGTCCCTTCGTCTGGGCGATCTTGTCCGACATCAGGCCGCCGACGGCGCGTGCGAACAGCGCCAGCAGGCCGAACGCGCCGACCGCAAGCCCTGCGTCCTCGAGCGAAAGCTGGTAGCGGTTGAAGTAGTAGGTCGCGGCGATGGAGTGGACGAACAGCTCGACCCCGAACGAGGCGCCGTAGCAGGCGCCGAGCAGCCACACGCGGTAGTTCCGCGACGCCACCTTCATGACGTCCCAGCCGCCCTTCTTGCCGACCATGGTCGACAAGCCGGCGCGGCGCATGTCGGCGAAGTTGCCCTCGGGCGTGTCCTGGGTGAATTTCCAGTACAGCACCGCGGTGATCAGCATCAGGGCTGCGGGCAGCACCTGGGCGTAGCGCCAGGACATGCCCTTGCTGAAGCCCCACGCGCCGACCAGCGCCAGCACCATCGGCATCACGCTCTGGGTGACGCCGCCGCCCGCGTTGCCCCAGCCGCCCACGGTGGCGTTGGCGGTGCCGACGACGTTGGGCGCGAACATCACCGAGGTGTGGAACTGGGTGATGACGAAGCTCGCGCCGATGATGCCGATCAGCAGGCGGAACACCAGGAACGAGGTGTAGTCCCAGGCAAAGGCCACACCGATGACCGGGAAGGCGCCGAAGAACAGCAGCGCGGTGTAGGTCAGCCGCGGGCCGTACTTGTCGCACAGCGGGCCGATGACGAAGCGGGCAAGCACGGTCGCGAACACGCCGGCGATGCCGATCGAGTAGACCTGGTCGTTGGTGAGCTTGAGGTCGCCCTTGATGACCGGCATCAGCGGCGCGGTGGCGAACCAGGCGAAGAAGCAGACGAAGAACGCGATCCAGGTCAGGTGGAAGGCGCGCATCTGCGGCGTTCGGAAGCTGAACAGGTCGATGCGTGTGGCCTTGGTCGTGGGCATCTGGAACTCCTGCGGGTGGGGCAAGGGGGTCGGCGGCGCGCGGCGGGCCTGGCCGCCGCGGCGGCCTCGGTCAGGCGGCGACGCCGAGCTTGGCCGCGATGGCCGTCAGCAGGTCGTGGTTGCCCTGCATCATCGCCGCGTTCGACTTCAGCAGCCGGCTGTTGGCTTCCAGCAGCGCGTTGTTGGCGGCGAGCGCCTCGGCGTTGTCGGCCACCACAGACGCGTTGCCGGCGAGCAGCGCGTTGTTGCGGCCCAGCGCCTCGGAGTTGCCGGCGATCTTCGCGGTGTTGGCGGCGAGCGCGGCCTTGTTGCCGTGCAGCACGCCCTGGTTGTCGGCCAGCGCCTCGGCGTTGGCCGCGACCGCCGCGTGATTGTCGGACAGCAGGCTCGCGTTCTTCGCCAGGACGTCGCTGTTGGCGCCGATCTTCGCCGAGTTCGCGGCCAGGACGCGGCGGTTGGACTCGAGGCCGGAGGCGTTGCCCTTGATCGTCAAGGCGTTCTCGGAGAGCGCGGCGTGGTTCTCGTCCAGCGCCGCCTTGTTGGCCTCGAGGGTGGCGTGGTTGGCGCCCAGCATCGCGCTGTTCGCCGACAGCGTCTTCCTGTTGGCGGCCAGCGTGGCGCTGTTGCCGGCGACGACCCCGTGGTTCTCCTCGAGGAGGGCGTGGTTCCCCTTCAGGGCGGCGGAGTTGGACTGCAGGACTGTGCTGTTCTTCACCAGGAGCGCGTTGTTGGTCTCGAGCAGGGACGTGTCGGACATTCGTTCTGGTTCCAGGAAGCTGCGGGGGCGGTTCCCGCGCATTGGCACTTCCCTACCCACTGCGGCGTGGGCATCGGCGCGCGGTGCTTTGAGCGCGCCGGGGGCACGTCACTGTGACCTCGGCAGGCGTCTAGCACGCGGCGTGCCAGCGGTGCGGTGGTGCGGGACTTGCAGCGCAGACGCACCGACCCTGACCCAGGCAACGCATGACCCACGATCCATGACCACGGCGCTGCTGCTGTCGAGCGGCGGGCCCAAGGCTCCGGCGCTTGCCGAGGACCTGGCGGCGGCCGGGCTCGAGGTGCAGGGCGAGACCGACTGCCCGAATCTGTTGCAGGACGTGATCAGAAAAGCCGCAGACATCGTGGTCTGCTTTCAGGAGACGCCGGACGCGCCGTTCTTCGCGAGCCTTGCGGCGGTCGCGGCCTCCGCGCCGCGTCCAGTGGTGGTGTTCACGATGGACCCGGATGCCGCGAAGATGGCCGACGCCACGAGCAGCGGGGTCCACGCCTATGTCGTGGCGGGCTACGGCCGCGCCCGGCTGCGCTCCGTGGTGCAGCTGGCCCAGGCGCGCTTCCGCCACGAGCAGCTGCTGCGCCAGGAGCTCGACGAGGTGCGCAGGCGCTTCGACGAGCGCAAGCTGGTGGACCGGGCCAAGGGCATCCTGATGGGCGCCCGCCAGCTCCGCGAGGACGAGGCGTTCCGCGCGCTGCGCATCGCGGCGATGGCGTCCAAGCAGCGGATCGGCCAGGTCTCCCGTGTGGTGATCGACTCTGCGCACTACGGCGAGGCGGTGAACCGCGCCGGGCAGCTGAGGATGCTGTCCCAGCGCATCGTGAAGTTCTACGCGCTGGCCTGCACGGGGGTGACGGACGCGCAGGCGCAGGGGATGCTCGCCGACTCCGTCGCGCACGTGGACAGCAACCTCGCCATCCTCGACCGCAGCCTGTCGAAAGCCACGTTCGGCGACCTGCTCGGCGCTGTGACCGGCCCGTGGCGGACGCTGCAGGTGGCGTTGAGGTCGCCGCCCAGGGCATCGCGGCTGGGCGAGGTCGACGGGCTCGCCGAGCAGCTGCTCGGGCATGCCGAGACGCTTACGGAGAACCTAGAGGTCGCGGGCTTCGCCACCGTCCTGCACGCCATCAACGTCGCGGGGCGGCAGAGGATGCTGGCGCAGCGGCTGGCCAAGGAGGTGCTGATGGGCACCCTGCCCGGCGGCGCGGACGGGCGGGCCGATCCGGCGGGAGGCGCCACGCTCGCGGAGTTCGTCGGCGGGCTGGAGTACCTCGACCGGCTGCCGCTGAGCAACGCCGGGATCGCGCGCGAGCTGGCGGCGACGCACCTTGCCTGGCAGGCGTTCCGCGACGGGCTGGCGGAGCGCCACACCGCGGACGGACGCGCCGCCATCGCCGCGTCGAGCGAGGTGCTGCTCGGGCACTTCGACCGGCTGACGGACCTGGTCGAGCGGGGGATCCATGCGCTGATGGGCGTCTGATGGTGGGGGCCGGGGGCTGGC
>CAXSFU010000013.1:0-59700 GCA_964236695.1 uncultured Acetobacteraceae bacterium
TGGCCACCTTCGCCTGGCGGGTCTGGGCAGAGCCCAGCCTTGCTCGCCTCGACAGCTCAAGGCTTTCGGCCGTTGGTAGTACTTTCTTTTATGCAACGAGAATTTCCCGGCCGTAGTGTTGCGGCTTGAAAGGCCAGGGCTGTGCCTGGACCCGCCAGGAGCGGAGGTGGCCAAGGATTCCGACGATCCGCCTGGATCGTCGGAAAGGCCGCCGGAGGGAGCGCACGGCCTTGCTCGCTGACTCCACACCAAGAGACCACGCCCGCGGCGGGGGTGCCGTGATCCCGCCAGACTGGCAACGGTTCTGTTCTTGACCCGCCAAAGGCGAGTCCTTGGAAATTCCTGTCCGGTCCCGGGTCACGATGCCCCGCGCGGCGCCACAGCCCTCTTGTTGCGCGGGTCCGGGGGCGCTCACCCCCGGCGGGTCCAGGGCAGAGCCCTGGCCTTGCTGCCTTGCACGCTGCCCCCGATGTCGCCGGGCCGCGTTCCCTGGCTGGCCGCGGCCCGTGCGTGCCGCGTCAGGCCTCGCGGTAGAGCAGCAGTGCCACGCCGATCAGCACGAAGCACAGTGGCCACACCCAGCCGGCGATCCGGGTGGCGCGGCCGGGCGGCAGGCGGAGCTGCAGCCAGCGCGACCAGCCGGCCACGATGCCGCCGAGTGCGATCGGCGTGTGGGTCAGCTCGATCAGCAGCTGGTCCTTGACGTTGGCGATGGCGTGGCTGTGGGTGAACAGCAGCGCGGAGCCGGTGGCGCACATCAGCGGGAACACCAGGGCGGCGCCGTGCGAGCGCAGCCGGCCGGTGCGCACGGCCCATTCGAACAGGGCGAAGACGACGATGACGACGACGAACAGGCGGTGCTGGACGACCTCCACGTCGCGGAAGGCGTCGAACCAGCCGATTTTGCCCATCGGCCACACCTCGGGGTCGGAACGGACCAGCAGGAAGCCGCCGAGGCCGAGGAACACCAGCGGCCAGTGTCGCGCCCAGCGCACGCCGGCCTGGTTGAGCAGGGCGAGCAGGCCGATCGCGAGCACGAAGAGGCCGGACCAGTGGTGGTTGTACTCGGACCACAGGATGTCGTCGGCGTTGCGCGGGGGCAGCTCGCCGCCGCCCTCGATGAAGGCGGGCAGCGGCTCGGCCGCCTTTGCGGCGGCCTCCGTGTCGAGCTTCTGCTGCAGGGCGGGGATCGCCAGGCGGTCGTGGTCGGGCGAGCGCAGCACCGGCCACTGCGGGGTGTTGCGCTCGACGATCTCGGCGAAGGTGACGCGGTCGCGGGCGAGGTCTATCGCCGGCGGCACGGAGGTCAGCGAGGCGGCGGTGAAGAAGATCGTGACGCCGATGCCGATCTCGACCTCGGCGAAGCGCTTCATGCGCGACACCGCGGCGCCGCGCTCGCCGCGGGCGAGGCGGGCGGTGACGCGGGAGTTGGCGTATCCCAGGCACAGGAGCATCAGGAACATCGCGACCTTGGCGCACACCATGACGCCGTAGGCGGTGCCGTACAGCCCCGACCATGTGCCGATGTAGAACACGGCCATGGTGATGCCGGAGAGCAGGATGCAGCCGACGCCGGCCAGAGAGACCAGCGAGAAGCGAGGCCCGATCCAGCCCCAGCCGGCGACGTCGTTGACCCGGCCGAGCGCCATCACGAAGCACGGGATCGCGCCGATCCACATCGCGGCGCCGAGCTGGTGGAGGAACTCCATGCCGAGCAGGAGCGTGCCGTCGTCGAGCCTGGCCGCGGCGTGGGTGGTCGCGGTGGCGGCCGCCAGCTCCAGCGCGCCCAGCGCCAGCAGGGGGAGGGCGGGGATGCGGTGGGGGATCAGCAGCAGCACCGCCAGCAGCCCGGCGGCGGCGATCTTGACCAGGTCGGCGATCGCGTAGTCGGCGCCGAGCGCGTCGGGCAGGGTGATGCCGAGCGTGTCCATCAGCACCGCGGACTGCATCGCCAGGCCGAGCCCGTCGCACAGCACCAGCGCCAGCGCGCTCCAGCCGGCGATGCGCGCCGCCGTGCGGCGGATCGCCGGGCCGGGCGGCAGCAGAGTCGCCGCGCCGCGCGCCGTGCGCCACGCGCCGTCACGGCCCGCGGCGCGGCCGGGCATTGGGGCGAGGCCGGGGGCGTCCAGCGGCGAGCCCACCGCGACGGCGCCGGCCGAGGCGCTGCCGGCCGCGGTGGCGGCGAACGGGCGCGCCACCAGCACGAGGAACAGCACGCCGCCGACCGCGAGCGACTGCGCGGTGATGGTCAGGCCGTGCAGCACGATGCCGAGGTAGCCGAACAGGTCGACGAGCAGGGACATGGCGGTCAGTTCCCGGCGGTGCGGGCGGACGGCGGCGCGGCACTGTCCGTGCCCGCCTGCGGCGCCAAGGTGCCCGCTCCGGCCTGCGGCGCCACGCCGTCCTTCGGTGCCACGGCGAACGGCACGTCGCCGCGCGTGATGTGGCCGTCGATGGCGAGCACCTGCCAGCGCAGGGTGTAGGCGCCGGGCGCCAGGGTGGCCGCGGCGGTGAGCTGGTCGGCGGGGCCGGCAGGGTCGACAGACAGGCGCTCCACGGTGCCGTCCGGCCGCGCCAGCGTCACCTTGGAGCGCGCGCGGTCGATGCGGCTGTTGTAGTGCAGGGCGATGGCGAGCGCGCCGGCCGCGACGCTGCCGCCGGTCGGCGGCACGCTGGCCACCAGCACGGCGTGGGCGACGGCGTCGCGGGGCGCGGCCGTCGCGGCCGCCACCAGCGCGAGGCCCGCGAGCAGGACGGATGCCGTGCGCGTCCGGACGGCGCGGGGTGCCTTCTTGGGGGTCATGGCGGCTTCCTTCACGCGAGTGGACCTCGCGTCTCTACGTCCGCTCGCCGAGCCCTGTCCATGCGCCCCGGCCGGCGCCGCGATCACGCCCCCGGGGGTGGCCGCCGTGCGCTGGCCAAGCCGAGCGGGCGACCGTAACCTCGCCGGGTCGATGAGGATGGGTGCAATGCCGGTGGGGCGTCTGTGGCGGGGGCGCCGGGGCCGGCGCGGCGGGCCGGGGCAGGGCGTCGCCCGGGCCGTGCGGCCCCTGGCGGCGACGCTGGCGCTGGCGGCGGCGCTGGCGGCGGCAGGCCCGGCGCCGGCGCGGGCGCAGCGCGAGGCGGACCGGCTGCGCATCGTGTGGCGCGACGCGATCCCCGACCTCGACCCGTATCGCAACCAGCTCCGCTCCGGCCTGGTGGTGGCGCAGGAGTGCTGGGACACCCTGGTGTACTCGGACCCCAGCACGCTGGCGATGAAGCCGCTGCTGGCCACGGCGTGGCGGCAGGTCGACCCGGTGACGCTGGAGTTCACCTTGCGCGAGGGCGTGACGTTCCACGACGGCGAGCCGTTCGACGCGGACGACGTGGTGTACACGGTCAACACGGCGGCGCGCGACCCCGCGGTGGCCGTGCCGGGCAACACCGCTTTCCTCGACCACGCCGAGCGGATCGACGCGACCCACGTGCGCCTGGTGCTGCGCCACCCGTACGCGGCGGCGCTGGAGACCATCGCGTCGGTGCTGCCGATCCTGCCGCACGCCTACCGCGAGCGGGTGGGCGCCGCGGGCTTCGCGCGGGCGCCCGTAGGCACCGGGCCGTACCGCATCGCCTCGGTGGAAGCGGACGGCGTGGAGCTGGAGCGCTGGGACGGGTATTTCGCCGGGCCGAAGGGCAGGCCCGCGATCGCGCGGCTGAGCATCCGCACCGTGGCGCCCGGCGACGAGGTGGCGGCGCTGCTCGACGGGCGCGCGGACTGGACCTGGCAGTTCGGCGCCGACGGGCTCGACGCGATCGACCACGCGCCTGGGCTGCAGTCGGTGCGCGCGGACAGCATGCGCTTCGGCTTCCTGTCGCTCGACGCCGCCGGGCGCACTGGGGCGGGCGGGCCGCTGACCCGGCTCGAGGTCCGCCAGGCAGTGGCGGCCTCGATCGACCGCGACGCGTTCTCCCGCGCGGCCACCGGCGGCGCGGGCCGGCCGCTGCGCGCGCCGTGCTTCCCGACGCAGTTCGGCTGCGACCAGAACGCCGCGGTGGTGGTGCCGTTCGACCCCGCGGCCGCCAGGGCCTCGCTCGCCAAGGCGGGGCTGGCGGGCGGCTTCGCGACCCGGCTGTTCTCCTCCGGCCTGCCGGGCTCGACCGCGGTGATCCAGCAGGACCTGCAGCGCGTGGGCATCGACGCCACCGTGGTGCAGCTCCCGGCCGGCGAGGCGGTCCAGGTGTCGCAGGACGGCGAGATGCCGCTGTCGCTGGCGAGCTGGGGATCGTACTCGATCAACGACATCGCCGCCGTGCTGTCGCAGTTCTTCGGCGGCGGGTCGCAGGACTACGCCCGCGACCCGACGCTCGAGGCGCTGGTGGCGCAGGGCGACGCGGCGGCGGACCCGGACACGCGGCGCGCGGCCTACTCGGCGGCGATCCACCGCATCACCGAGCAGGTCTACTGGGTGCCGCTCACCACCTACGTCACGACGTACGGCTTCTCCCGCGACCTCGTGTTCCAGCCGTTCGCGGACGAGCTGCCGCGGTTCTACCTGGCGCGATGGCGGTAGCGGTCGTCCTGTGAGGGCAGGAAGAAAGCGTGTTCTTTCTTGAAAGAAAGAACCAAGGAACTCTTGTTTGTTTGGCTCCCGAGCCGCCCGCCTGCCCGGAACCCCATGGGCAAAGTCTTTTTGCTTCTTTTTCTTCAGAAAAAGAAGATTCTTGCTTGCCTGCCTGAGGCGGACCGGCCCCGCCCGGGCCGGGCTTCAGGGGTTGGGGCTTGAGGGGCGGGGCTGCGGCGGGGCGTCGCCTGCGGGCGGCGGGGGTGCCGCCGCTGCCGGGCCTGCCGGCTCCCTGGGCGCCAGGATCGCGTCGAGCGAGGCGGCCGCGGTTCCGGTGCGGACCAGGTGCGGGTACTGCAGCCCGGCATGCGCGTCGAGCTGCACCACGCGGTAGTGCCTGCCCGAGGCGACCAGGAGCTGGATCGGCGGCGGCGTGGCGCCGCCCTCGGGTGTCTTCGCGGCGGTGATGGCGTCGGCGAGGGTGTCGGCGTCCTCGAAGCTGGCGCCGTCCACGCCGAGAACCGTGTCGCCCTTGACGATGCCGGCGCGGAACGCCGGGCTGTCCCAGGCGACGGAGACCACCTTGGCGTCCTTGAGCGCCAGGCCGACCGAGAAGGTGAAGTCGCGACGCTTGCGCGCGCGTTCCGCGGAGGTCAGCAGGCCGGATTTCTTGTCCGTCATCACCAGCCGGTAGCCGCCGCGCGCCAGGCCGTCGATGGGTGCCGCGCCGCCGCGCCGCTCCAGGCGGTCGTGCAGGAAGCCGGCCCAGTCGTGGGGTGCCACGTCGTTCAGGGCGCGCACCACGTCGTCGAAGCCGTAGGTCGAGACGCCGAAGCTGCCGTCGTCGGTGCCGAGGAAGGCGCGGGCGAAATCGTCGAGGGACTTCGCGCCGTGGGTCTGCTCGCGGATCAGGGTGTCGGCGTCGAGCCAGAGCAGCAGGCCTTCCAGGTAGTAGTCCTCGCCGCGCTGCCAGTTCTCCCAGGGCAGCGAGCGGCGGCGCACGAAGATCGGGCTCTGCGTGGTGTCGGCCAGCGTGCGCCAGGCGCGGCCGACCTCGTTCTGCATCTCCGCGGCCTCCAGGGCGAGGGCGTCGAGCGCCTGCTCGCGGCTCCACAGGCCGGAGCGGGCGGCGAGCACCTGGCCCCAGTATTCGGTCATGCCCTCGTACACCCAGAGCAGGCTGTCGCGCTCGGGCAGGGTGTTGAACTCCGGCGACCACAGGTCGGCGGGGCGCTTGTACTTGCCGTCCCAGGAGTGGGTGTACTCGTGCGACAGCAGGTCGCGGCCGGCGGCGGACTTGTCCCAGCCGGTGAAGTAGTCGGGGTCGGTGGCGTCCTCCGACGAGCGGTGGTGCTCCAGGCCCTCGCCGCCCAGCTCGTCGCTGAGTGCGAGCAGGAAGTCGTAGTGGTCGTAGTGGTGCGAGCCGTACAGCTGCGTCGCCTGCGTCACCAGGGCGCGGTGGGCGGCGAGCTGCGCGGGGGTGATCGCGAGCTGGGCCTCGGTGTCGGCGACCACGTCGAGGTGCACCGGGGTCGCGGCGCCCGGCGCCAGGTCGATGCGTCGGAAGTGGCTGCCCGCGATCAGCGGGCTGTCGAGCAGGACGTTGAGCGCCACGGTGCGGAACTGCACCGGGCCGGCGGTGGCGGCCTCGTTGCCGCCGGGCGCGGTGCTGTCCAGGGCGGTGGCGAAGTGCCAGCCGTCGGGCAGGCGGACGGAGGCGTCGACGGGGATGTCGCGGGCGAACACGCCGGCGGGGTACAGCACCACGGCGTTCCACTGCAGGTCGAGCATCGCCGGCGTCATCACGATGCGGCCCTGCGCGTCCTGCACCGGCGACAGGAACTGGAAGTCGAGCGAGACGCTGCGCGCGGCCTCGGGCACGGGAATGTGGAACGCGTAGGAGTCGACGGGGTCGCGGGTCCAGTTCAGCAGCGTGTCGCCCGAGTGCACGGCGAGCCCCGCCAGCAGCTCGAGGGGGCCGGTGGGGCCGTGGCTGCCGGGAATCCATTTCGGGTAGTGAACGACGAGGTCGCCGGCGGCGGCCACCGGGATCGTCTCGTGCACCGCGAACACGTGGCGCGCGAGGTCGGTGGCGTCCACGGCGAGGGTGATCGGCCCCGGCCAGGGCGTGTCCTGCGGCTGCGCGATCGGCGGCGGCTGCGGCAGCGGCATGGGCTGCGGCTGCTGGGCCCGGGCGGCGGGAGAGAACGCGGCGGGCGAGAGCAGAGACGCGGCGAGCAGGGGGGCGGCCAGCAGCGGCGGCAGGCGGCGCGTCATGGTGGGGTTCTCCGCGGGACCAGGCCGACCGGCGTGGCGCAGCGCGCGGCGGCGGTCAAGGCGGCGACCGCGGCGATCTCCCCGCGCCGGGGCGGGTCCAGGCGCGCATTGCCCGACGCGTGGGCAGCCTGCCCGGCCCGCAGGCAGCCGGGCGGCTGCTTGCCGCACCGCGGCTTCGACGGCAGGATGCGCGCAGTTCAGAGGGATCGGCGTATGGCGAAGGCGGACCGGGCGGCAGGCGCCGCAGGGCGGGCGGCACGGCGGGCGGCGGCACGGAAGGCGGTACGGCGGACAGGGCTGGGCGCGCTGCTCGGGCTGGCGGCGGCGGCCGCGGGCACGACGGCCTCGGGCAAGACGCTGGTGTACTGCTCGGAGGGCTCGCCCGAGAACTTCAACTCGATGATCAACGCCACCGGCACCACGTTTGACGCCAACCGGCCGATCTACCAGCGCCTGCTGGCGTTCGCGCCGGGCACGACCACCGTCGTGCCGTCGCTGGCGGAGCGCTGGGACGTCAGCCCCGATGGCCTGGTCTACACGTTCCACCTGCGCCAGGGCGTGGCGTGGCAGTCCAACGCGCGGTTCAGGCCGACGCGGCCGTTCAACGCGGACGACGTGGTCTTCTCCTTCGACCGGCAGGGCAAGGCGGACAATCCGTTCCACGCGGTGTCCGGCGGCGGCTACGAGTACTGGAACAGCATGGCGTTCCCGACGCTGCTGAAGTCGGTGGAGAAGCTCGACGACGCCACGGTGCGCTTCACGCTCAGCCAGCCGCAGGCGCCGTTCCTCGCCGACCTCGCGATGGATTTCGCGCTGATCCAGTCGAAGGAATACGGCGACGCCCTGCTCAAGGCGGGGCATCCCGAGCTGATCGACCAGGAGCCGATCGGCACCGGGCCGTTCTCGCTGCTGGCCTACCAGCGCGACGCCGTGATCCGCTATCGCGCGTTCCCCGGCTACTGGGGCGACAAGCCGCGCGTGGACAACCTCGTGTTCACCATCGTCAAGGACCCCGCGGTGCGGCTCGCCAAGCTGCGCGCCAACGAGTGCCAGGTGATGAGCTACCCGGCGATGGCCGACCTCGCCTCGATTCGCGCCGACGCGGGCCTGCAGATGATGCAGCAGCCCGGCCTGAACATCGGCTACCTCGCGCTCAACACCACCAAGAAGCCGTTCGACGACAGGCGGGTGCGGCTCGCGGTGAACATGGCCGTCGACCGCAAGGCGATCCTGGACGCGGTGTACCAGGGCGCGGGCACGGCCGCGACCACGCTGCTGCCGCCGACGCTGTGGGCGTTCGACCCCGCGATCGAGGCGTACCCGCACGACCCGGAGAAGGCGAAGTCCCTGCTCGCGGAGGCGGGCTACAAGGACGGCGTGGACGTCGACCTGTGGGCGATGCCGGTGCAGCGTCCGTACAACCCGGACGCGCGTCGGGTGGCCGAACTGATGCAGGCCGACCTCGCCGCGGTGGGCGTGCGCGCCAAGATCGTCAGCCTGGAGTGGGGCGAGTACAGGAAGCGCCTGGCGCAGGGCGACGACCAGTCCGCCGAGTTCGGCTGGACCGGGGACAACGGCGACCCCGACAACTTCTACATGCCGCTCGCGGGCTGCGCCGCCGCGGTGCCCGGCGGCAGCAACACGCCGAAGTGGTGCGACCACGCGTTCGACGACCTGATCCGCCGCGCCGCCACGCTGGAGGACCAGGGGCAGCGCCGTGCGCTGTACGACCAGGCGGCGGTGATCCTGCACGACGAGGCGCCGTTCTTCCTGATCGCGCACTCCACGGTGTTCATGCCGATGCGCGCAGGCGTCACCGGCTACGTGATGAGCCCGCTCGGGTCGCACGACTTCGCCACCACGGATGTTCCGTGAGGGTCCGGAAAGCGAAAGGAAAGCAAGAGTCTTCTTTTTTTGAAGAAAAAGAAGCAAAAAGACTTTTGCGAATTGGTGTCTTTGCCACGTGGCTGGCCTCGGACCCAAGTGGCAAAAGTTCTTTGGTTCTTTCTTTCAAGAAAGAACGTGCTTCCTTGCTTCGGCCCTAGGCGATGTGGCGTTTCGTGGTGCGCCGCCTGGCGTCGGTGCTGCCGACGCTCGTGGGCGTGACGCTGCTCAGCTTCGCGATGATCCACCTGGTGCCGGGCGACCCGATCGAGGTGCGCTCCGGCGAGCACGGCATCGCCCCGGAGCGGCTCGCGCTTCTGCGCCACGAGTACGGGCTCGACCGGCCGCTGTGGCGCCAGTTCGTGGCCTACGAGGGCCAGGTGGCGCGCGGCGACCTCGGGCGCTCGCTGGTCAGCCAGGAGCCGGTGTGGCGCGAGTTCCTCACCCTGTTCCCGGCGACGCTGGAGCTGTCGGCGTGCGCGATGCTGCTGGGCGTGGGGCTGGGCATCCCGCTCGGCGTGCTGGCGGCGGTCAGGCGCGGCTCGGCGCTGGACTACGGGCTGATGGGGGCGGCGACCACGGGCGTGTCGCTGCCGATCTTCTGGCTGGGGCTGATGCTGATCCTGGTGTTCTCCGTGGGCCTGGGCTGGACGCCGGTCTCCGGCGAGGTGTCCGAGGCGTACTACGTGCCCGCGGTCACCGGCGTGATGCTGGTCGACAGCCTGCTTGGCGGCGATCCGGGCTCGTTCGGCTCGGTGCTCGGCCATCTCGTGCTGCCGACCGTGGTGCTGGCCACGCTGCCGCTCGCGGTGGTGGCGCGCATGACGCGCTCTGCGATGCTGGAGGTGCTCGGCGACGACTTCATCCGCACCGCGCGGGCGAAGGGGCTGTCGCCGGCGCGCGTCGTGCTGGTGCATGGCTTGCGCAACGCGCTGATCCCCGTGGTCACGGTGATCGGGCTCACGGTGGGCTCGCTGCTCGGGGGCGCGATCCTCACCGAGACGGTGTTCTCCTGGCCGGGGATCGGGCGCTGGCTGGTGGAGGCGATCGAGCGGCGCGACTACCCGGTGCTGCAGGGGGGCACGCTGCTGGTGGCGACGCTGGTGGTGCTGGTGAACCTGGGGGTGGACCTGCTGTACGGCGTGCTCGATCCGCGGCGGCGTGGGTGAGCGGGCAAGGCAAGGCCAGGGCTCTGCCCCATGGCTTGGGAGTGGGGACCCGCCAGGGCGAGCCGCCCTGGACCGGCGCATGACAGGGCAGGCGTTGCCGGTGGCGGAGTCGGGGGTCAACGAGGCGGTCACGGCCGATCCGGCGGTCGCGGCGATGCTGGACGCGCCGCGTCCGCGCGGGGTTCGGCTCGGCGGGTTCGGGCGCAGCCGCGGCGCGGTGGCCGGGCTCTGCGTGCTGCTGGTCGTGCTGGTGCTGGCCGCGTTCGCCGACCTGCTGGCGCCGTACTCCCCGATCGAGCAGTTCCGCGACCATTTCCTGCAGCCGCCGGCGTGGCAGGCCGGCGGGCTGTGGCGCTTCCCGCTCGGCACGGACGACCTCGGGCGCGACATGCTGTCGCGGCTGATCTTCGGCGCGCGGCTGTCGCTGCTCACCGGGCTGGTGGTCGTCACCCTGTCGCTCGCCATCGGCACCTCGCTCGGGCTGCTCGCGGCCTCCGCCGGAGGCGCGGTCGACGCTGCGGTGATGCGGCTGATGGACATCGTGCTGGCGTTCCCCTCGCTGCTGCTGGCGATCGTGATCGTGGCGATCCTCGGGCCGGGGCTGCTCAACGCCATGCTCGCCGTCGCCGTGGTGACGCTGCCGAACTACACGCGGGTCGTGCGCGCGGCGGCGCTGGGCGAGCTGCGCCGCGACTACGTGGCGGCCACGCGCGGGGCGGGCGCGGGGCCGGTGCGGCTGGCGCTGCGCACGATCCTGCCGAATTGCCTGGCGCCGCTGATCGTGCAGGCGTCGCTCGGGTTCTCTGGCGCGATCCTGGAGGCGGCGTCGCTCGGGTTCCTCGGGCTGGGGGCGCAGCCGCCGACGCCGGAATGGGGGACGATGCTGGCCGGCGCGCTGCAGTACTACCAGCGGGCGTGGTGGCTGCTGGCATTCCCGGGGCTCGCGATCCTGGCAACGGTGCTGTCGTTCAACCTGGTGGGGGACGGGCTGCGCGACGCGCTGGACCCGAGGCTGCGGCGATGAAGGAAGGCAAGGCCAGGGGCGCTGCCCCTGGACCCCGCCAGGGCGAGCCGCCCTGGACCGGCATGACGTGGGGCCTGCGGCACGCCGCCCCGGGATGTGCCGCTTCGCTTCGTCGAGGTTTCCAAAGGCTCGCCTTTGGCGGGGTCCCCGCTTTCAAGCATGGGGGGCAGAGCCCCTGGCCTTCCTTCCTGGCTTGTTGCTGATGCCCTTGCTGGAGATCCGCAACCTGCGCGCCTGGTTTGGCGACTTCCTCGCCGTGGACGGACTCGACCTGTCGGTGGAGCCCGGCGAGGTGGTGGGCGTGGTCGGCGAGTCCGGCTCGGGCAAGAGCGTGTCGATGCTGGCGGTGATGGGCCTGGTCGACCCGCCAGGCCGGATCGAGGCGGACGTGCTGCGCTTCGACGGCGCGGACCTGCTGACGCTGGGGGCGCGGGCGCGGCGGCGGCTGGTGGGGCGCGACGTCGCGATGGTGTTCCAGGACCCGGCGACGGCGCTCGACCCCTGCTACACGGTGGGCTGGCAGATCGGCGAGAGCCTGCGGGCGCACGGGGTGGTGCCGCGCTCGGCGGGGCGGCGCGGCGTGCGCGAGCGGGTGGTGGAGCTGCTGGGGCAGGTGGGGATTCCTGCGCCGGAGACGCGGCTGGGGGCGTACCCGCACCAGCTTTCGGGGGGGATGAACCAGCGGGTGATGATCGCGATGGCGATCGCGTGCAACCCGCGGCTGCTGATCGCGGACGAGCCGACGACGGCGCTGGACGTCACGATCCAGGCGCAGATCCTGGCGCTGCTGGCGCGGCTGCAGCGCGAGCGGGGGATGGGTCTGGTGCTGGTGACGCACGACATGGGGGTCGTGGCACAGGCGGCGTCGCGGGTGCAGGTGATGTATGCGGGGCAGGTGATGGAGACGCGCGCCACGTCGGCGCTGCTGACGCGGCCGCGTCATCCGTATGCGGCGGCGCTGCTGGACGCGCTGCCGGAGCGGGCGACGGGGCGCAGGCTGGCGGCGATCCCTGGGCTGGTACCGGGGCCGGGGGACCGGGGGCGGGGGTGCCTGTTCGCGCCGCGCTGCCGGTTCGCGGTGGCGCATTGCGTGGCGGTGCGGCCGGCGCTGTTGGCGCCCGGGGCGCAGGACGGCGCGGCGGCAACGGCGGCGGGCGAGGCGGCGGCGGGCGGAGCGGGGACCGCGATGGGTGTCGCCGCAGGCGAGGCGGATCGCGTGCGCTGCCACTATCCGCTCGACGACGCCGGCCTTCCGGTCGGACACCCCGCCGACACCGTTCTCGCGCCGACATGAACATGGAAACAGTTTCGCAACGGCTCGACGGAGCGCCCGACGCCGTGGCGGACGCGCCGGCGGTGCTGGAAGCGCGCGCGCTCGGCCGCGACTACGCGGTGCGGGGCGGCGTGCTGCGCGCGGTGGACGACGTGTCGTTCGTGCTGCGTCGCGGGCGGACGCTGGCGGTGGTGGGAGAGTCCGGCTGCGGCAAGTCGACGCTGGCGCGGATGGCGACGCTGCTGGAGCGGCCGAGCGCCGGCGCGCTGCTGGTCGAGGGGCAGGACACCACCGAACTGCGCGGGCGGGCGCGGCGCAGGCTGGGGTTGTCGGTGCAGATGGTGTTCCAGAACCCGTTCGGCGCGCTCAACCCGCGTCAGAGCATCGGCGCCAGCCTGCGCGAGCCGCTGGCGATCAACCGGCGCGGCGGGCGGGCGGAGCAGGCGGAGGCGGCGCGCGAGATGATGCGCCGCGTCGGCCTGCGCCCGGAGCAGGAAGGCCGCGCGCCGCACGCCTTCTCCGGCGGCCAGCGGCAGCGCATCGCGATCGCGCGCGCGCTGATGCTGCGCCCGCCGGTGGTGGTGGCCGACGAGCCGGTCTCTGCGCTGGACGTGTCGATCCAGGCGCAGGTGCTCAACCTGCTGCTCGACCTGCAGGCGGAGTTCGGGCTCGCCTACCTGTTCATCAGCCACGACCTGTCCGTGGTGCGCCACGTCGCCGACGAGGTGCTGGTGATGTACCTCGGCCGCGTCGCCGAGCACGGCCCGGCGGCGACGGTGCTGGACGGGCCGCGCCACCCCTACACCCAGGCGCTGCTGGCCGCGACGCCGTCGCTGGACCCTGCGCGCAGGGCGCCGGCGCCGCTCGGGGGCGAGATGCCGTCGCCGGTCGCCCCGCCGTCGGGCTGCGCGTTCGTGCAGAGGTGCCCGCGCGCCGAGCCGCGCTGCCGCGAGGAGCGTCCGGCGCTGCGGCCGGTGGCCGGCCGGCTGGTGTCGTGCCACTTCGCGGAGACCACGGCCGGCCCCGGCCCGGGCGGCGGCGAGACGCCGGACGCCCGTCCGCCCGCCTGATCGCGCGCAGGTTGCAGGACAGCATCGGGCACGACTTGCCGCAGTCGATGAGCAAGCTGCGGCAAGTGACTGGACTGCTTGGGAATTTGCGTGCAGGCCAGTCCAGAATGATAACCCGAAGGGGAGAATGCTAGTAACTTGCTCAACTTTTAAGAGAAGATTACCTTTCTGTTCGCGCATACGGGGGCCTACACGAAACCGTGTACAACTGAGCATCGCGAGGTCGTTATGGACGCCCGGACCGAGATCGCCGCCGCTGCACGCCCCCCGGTCCGGAGCCGTGGCCCGGACTACCTCGGTCTGCTGAACGACTGCCTTTCTGCGTGGGATTTCGCGGGCGCGGTGCTCGGCGGCCTCGCGGCCACGCGCCTTTTCCTGGCGCTCGGCGGGCACGACGCGGCCCTCGGTGCGCCGGGCAGCGCGCTGCGCGAGGTGGTGTTCGGCAGCCTGCTCGCCGCCGTGGTGCTGCGCGACCGCAGACTGGTCTCGCCCGCCGGCTATGCGGGCGTCGGCCTGCTGGTGCGCCGGCTGCTCGTCCGCCTCGGCCTGGTGGCGGCGCTGCTGGTCGGCGTGGGCCTCGCCACCCGCTCGCTCGACGACGCGTCGCGGCTCTGGGTGGTGCTGTGGGCGGCGCCGGTGCTGGGGGCGGCGCTGCTGGGGCGTCTCGTGCTGCTGGTGCATGTCCGGCGGCTGCTGCGCCGCGGCGCGCTGCGCAGCGTGGTGGCGGTGGTGGGCGAGCGCGAGGCCGCGCTGCGCGTCATGCACTCCCTGTCCTTTCCCGGGAGCGGCCTGGAGCTGCTCGGGCCGTTCGGCGGCGGCGCGGACGACGCCGCGTGGTCGGCGGGCAGCGTGGACGACCTGGTGCGGCTGGCGCAGCGCCACGGCGTGCCGGACCGCGTGATCGTCGCGGCGCCGGGGGGTCCTGCCGGGCCTCCGGGGGTCGGGACGATGCCCGGCGCCGGGTTGATGCCCGGCGCCGGGATGGGGCGCGGCGCGGCCGGGCCCGCGGGCGCGGGGGACCTCGCGACTGTGGTGCGCCGGCTCAGGGAGCTGCCGGCGGAGATCTCGCTCTGTCCGCCGCTGGCGCCGGACGCGGCCGGGCCGCGGGAGCGCGACCGTGCGTCGGTGCTGATCGCCGGCCTCGGGCTGGACAGGCTGGGGCGGACGGGCCTGCACCTCGGCGGGGCGGGCGCCTGGCTGGCCGCGGGCGACGAAGCGCTCGACCGCCTGCCGCTGCTGCGGGTGGCGGAGCGGCCGCTGGCGGCCTGGGGCGGGGTGGCGAAGCACGCGACGGACAAGGCGGTGGCGGCGGTGGCGATCGTGCTGCTGTCGCCGCTGCTGCTGGCGATCGCGCTGGCTGTGCGGCTGGACAGCGCGGGGCCCGCGATCTTCCGCCAGGAGCGCGACGGCTGGAACGGCCGCAGCTTCACCGTGCTGAAGTTCCGCACCATGCGAACGGCGCCGCCTGCCGCCGGCCTGCTGCAGACGGCCAGGGGCGACGCGCGCTGCACCCGCCTTGGCCGGTTCCTGCGCCGCTCCAGCCTCGACGAGCTGCCGCAGCTGCTCAACGTGCTGCGCGGCGACATGTCGCTGGTGGGGCCGCGGCCGCACGCGACCTGCATGCGCACCGAGGACCGCCTCTGCCAAGAGATCGTCGCCGAATACGCGCAGCGCCACCGCGTGCGGCCGGGGCTGACCGGGCTCGCGCAGGTGAGCGGCCTGCGCGGCGCCACCCACACCGCGGCGCAGCTGCGGGCGCGGGTGGAGTGCGACCTCGACTACATCGAGCGGTGGTCGTTCGGGCTCGACCTGCGCATCCTGGCGCTCACCGCGGTCAAGGTGTTCTCCGCCGCCGGCGCGTTCTGATGCCCTCCGCACCGGACGGCCCCGCGACCGGCCTGTCGGGGCCGGCGCAGGTCGCCCCGCCCCGCCCCGCCCGGCTCCCCGGCGCGGCGCCCGGCCGCACGGCGGGCGGGCCCGCGGCCATCGCGATGTCGCCGGACTTCGTGCAGCTGCACTACGCGATCGAGGCGCTGCGCAGCGAGGAGCGCCCGATCGTGCTGCAGTTCATGTCGGCCGGAGCCGGCGACGGCACCAGCACGGTGGCCGCGGGCTTCGCCGCCGTCGCCGCGTCGGAGCGGCCGGGCGCGGTGCTGCTGGTGTGCTGCGCCGGCACCGCGCGGGGGGCGCCGCCGGGCACGCCGAGCCTGGTCGAGCTGTCGGCCACCGGCCATCCGTCGGTGGAGGCGGTGTGGCGCGACCCGGCCTGCCCTGGCGTGCGCCGGGCCAGCCTCGGCGCGTCGGCCCACCCGCTGATGGAGATCGCCTCCGGCGCGCTGCGTCGGCTGCTGATCGGGCTGGGGGAGCGCTACGCCACGGTGGTGCTGGACTGCGCGCCGGCGACCTCGCCGGACACCGCGGCGCTGTCGCGGCACTGCGACGGCACGGTGCTGGTGGTGCGGGCCGGCACGACGCGGGTGGCGGCGGTCGACCAGGCCAGGGTCGCGGTGGAACGCGCGGGCGGGCACGTCGTCGGCGTGGTGCTGAACCGGCGCAGGCGGGCACTGCCGTCGTGGCTGGACAGGCTGCTTTGAGGAGGCAGGCAGGCAAGGTCGAGGCTCTGCCTCAAACTCCGCCGAAGGCTGGAGGCTGTCATGGACCTCGCAGCACCTCGCTGCGTCAGGCAGGACAGCAAGAGTCTTCTTTTTCTGAAGAAAAAGAAGCAAAAAGACTTTGCTCATGGGGCTCTGGCGTGCGGGCGGCTCCACAGCCCAATGGGCCAAGGTTCTTTGGTTCTTTCTTTCAAGAAAGAACGCGCTTCCTTCTCGCCTTCGCGGAGAACATCGAGGCCGACAGATCCACGACAGCCTCCAGTCTTTGGGATCCAATTCTTAAGTATAGGGCTTCCAAAGGGCTCCGCCCTTTGGCGGGTCCGGGCAGAGCCCGGCCTTGCTTCCTGTCAGCGCCGCGGCGCCGCGTCCAGCGCCCGCCCGATCGCCTCGCCCATCGGCGTGAGGGCGAGTGCCGCATCGAACGGCAGCGCCCGGTTCGGCAGGCCGTCGGCGCGTCGGGTGGCGGGGTCGCGGCCCATCTGCTCGTGGCGGTGGCTCAGGCCCCAGCACTGCACGGCGCGCACCGCCGGCTCGTCGAGCACCAGGTCGAGGTAGCGGCGCGTCCGGTCGGCCACGATGGCGTCGCGCGCGGGAATGTCGGCGGGCAGCGACCGGTCGTTGACGTCGAGCTCGGTGACGAACAGCGCCAGGCCCATGCCGGCCAGCTCGGCGAGGAAGCGGCGGTACTCGCGCTCGGCGATGCGGCGCTCCGGCTTGAGGTGGGCTTCCAGGCCGAAGCCGTGCAGCGGGGCGCCGCGGCGCAGCAGGGCCTCGGCGATGCGCAGGTACTGGTCGCGCTTGGTCTGGCGGTCCGGGGCGTCGTACTCGAGGTCGTCGTCGTTGATCAGCAGCAGGGCGTGCGGGTCGGCCTCGTGGGCGAGGCGCAGCGCGCGCTCGACGTAGCCGGGGCCGAGGGCGTGCCACCAGGCGGTGGTGCACAGGCCCTGCGGGTCGGCGGGCCAGCGCGGGTCGACCGGCTCGTTGACCACGTCCCAGGCGAGCACGTGGCCGGCGTGGCGCCCGCACACGGCGGCGACGTGGCGGGCGAGCACGGCGTCGCCGCGACCGTCGCGCAGGGCTTCGAGCAGCCAGGGCGGGTTGTACACCGCCCAGACGAGGTTGTGGCCGTGCAGGGAGATGTCGTGCGCCCCGGCGAAGGCGGCGACGGCGTCGAGGCCGTCGAGGCGGAAGTTGCCGTCTGCGGGCTCGGTGGCGGCCCATTTGGCTTCCAGGCCGGGGGTGATCACGCCGCACTCGCGCGCCACCAGGGCGGCGTACTCCGGGTCGGCGGCGAGGTCGGCGGACAGCACCTCGGCGCCGAACAGCAGGCCGCGCGTGGCGGCACGGCCGCGCAGGGTGGCGGGTGGCTGCGACGCGGCCGGGGCAGGTGCTGGTCCGCTCCCGTTCTCCGGCGCCGCCCGCGCGGGGAGGATCCCGGCGGCCAGGGCGCAGGCGGCGGACTGCAGCGTGCGTCGTCTGGACGGCATGGCGGCTCCCTGGGCCGGGGCGTCGGCGCGCCCGGTATCGGGCCGGGGTGGCCGTGCGGGACCGCCCCGCGCCGCGCGCCGGCCCCGGCGAGAGTGGCGAGATGACGGGGGTGGACGCAACCCCCGCGTGTGTGACTGCCCTGGGCGGCCTGTCGCGGCGCCTGCCTGCCGCCCTGGGCCGCGTCGTCGCCGACCCCGACGCCGGGGCGATGCGGGCGCCGGCTGGCCTTCCCGGCGCGGGACGCTTCGTGGCTGCCGCGGGGAGGTTCGCGCCGGTGCCCGTGTCGGGCGTCGCGGTCGGGCTGGCCGCAGCGGCGGTGGTGGTAAACCTGCTGGTCAGCGGCAACCTGCTGGCCGCGATCGGCATCCCCTACGCGGCGGAAGGCGGCAGCCTGGTGGTGAAGCTGCACCCCGGGACCTATCTCTCGGTGCTCGCCGTGGTGGCGCTGGTCTGGCGCCGGCCGGCGGCCACGGTCGCCGGGCTGCTGGCCGACGCGCGGGTGCCGATGCTCTATCTGGGCTCGCTGGCCGGGTGCTGCGGGTTCGCGCTGGCGGCGACCGGGCGGGTGCACCTCGTGGTGTTCGTGGAGAACTTCATGCCGGCCGGGCTGCTCGCGCTGGTGCTCGGGCGGGCGCGCGAGGCGGCGCTGCGCCGCCTGGCGTGGGTCGTGCTCGCGGCCCTCGCGCTAAGCGTGGCGGTGTCGGTGGGCGAGACGCTGCTGCAGACGCATCTGGTGCCGATCGTGCTCGACGGGCGCGAGGAGCACGAGCCGGTGGCCGAGTTCCGCGGCGCCGGGCTGTACGACCACCCGCTGACCGGGGCGATGCTGACGGCGGCGGGACTGTTCCTGGCGAACTCCGCCGGGGTCGGGCGGGGGTGGCGGGCCGTGCTGACGGCGGTGTTCGGGGTGGGGCTGGTGGCGTTCGGCGGGCGCACCGCGCTGGTGCTGGCGACGGCGGTGTTCGCGGGCTGGCAGGGCGCGGGGATGCTCGGGCGGCTGGCGGGGCGGGCGCTGCGGCGCACCGACCTGGCGGCGGCGGCCTGCGCGCTCACAGTGGCGCCGGCGGCGCTGGCGCTGCTGCTGACGCAGACAGGGGTGGGCGCGCGTCTGGTGTCGCACCTGTACTGGGACGACAGCGCCCAGGTGCGCAACGTGCAGTGGCTCCTGCTGCCGATGATGGATCCGGGGGAGAAGCTGTTCGGCATGACGCTGGCCCGCCAGGAGCTGGCGCTGCGCCAGCTTTCGCTGCACTGGCGGATCGGCGCGGTCGAGAACTTCTGGCTGCTGCTCTACCTCTACCTGGGGGCTGCGGGCTTCGCGCTGTTCGTGGCGGGGTTCGTGCCGTTCCTGTGCTGGGCGGGGCGGCGGGCGGCGCTGCCGGGGCGGCTGATGCTGGGCGTGGTGATGCTGGTGGCGTCGACCAGCAACTCGCTCGGCCACAAGGCGAACCTGCTCACCGTGCTGGTGCCGATGGCGCTGGCGTCCGCGGCGCTGCGCCGGCCGTCGCCGCGGGCGCGCGCGTCTGCGACGGCGGCTGCGGGCGGGAAGGCGCCGGCGGCCCTTCCGCTTGCTGGGCCGGGTGGCGTGTCGAGTGGCGGTGGACACGCCGGCCGGTGCCGGGCGCCCTCGCTGCGCCCGCCCGCGAGCCGGCCGCTGGCCGCGCCGCGGCGCGGTGCTGCGTCCGGGCAGGAGGGTGGCGCGTGATGCGGGGCGCGGGACTGCCGGCTGCGGCTGCTGCGGCCGGGCGCTCCGGCACCAGGGCGCCGGCCGGACCTGGCGGCGTGGACCCCGCCGCGCGGGCGTGGTGGCCCCTGCGGCCGGGGCGGGCAAGCGGGGCGCGCCTGCCGTGGCCGGGGCTGGCGGCGGCGCGGCAGGCGCTGCTGCTCGGCGGCGGCGCGGCGCTCGGACAGGGCGTGGCGGTGCTGTCGGCGCCGCTGCTCACCCGGCTGTACGACGTGTCGGCGTTCGGGGTGTTCGGCTCGTTCAGCGCCGCCGCGTCCTGCCTGGCCTGCGTGGCGACATTGCGCCTCGACCAGGCGATCCTGCTGGAGCCCGACGAGGACGCGGCGGCCGACGTGCTGCGCCTGTGCGTGCTGTCGGTCGGCGCCACGACCCTGGCGGTGGCGCTCGGGGTGGCGGCGGTGGCCACGTTTTCCGTCCGGGCCGCTGCGGGCGGCGTCGCGGTTCCGGGCGCGGTCCTGGCGCTGCTGCCGTGCGCGGTGGCCGCGGGCGGCGTGGTGCCGGCGCTGTCGCTGTGGTTCGTGCGGCGGGAGCGGTTCCGGCCGGTGGCGGCGTACGGCGCGTCGCGGTCCGGCTTCGCGGTGGCGCTCCAGGGGCTGGGCGGCTGGCTGGGCGGCGGTCTGGGTGGCGGCGGTGCGGGCGTGGGCGCGCCAGGAGCAGGGCTGCTGGTGGGCGGCCAGGTCGCGGGGCAGGGGCTGGCGGCGGTCCTGCTGGCGCGCGCCGGCGGGGCGCCGCTGCGCGCGGCGCTGCTCGGCGGCTGGAGTTCGGCGCGGCTGCGCGCGGCGCTGCTGCGGCATCGCGGCTTCGCCCTGTTCGGCGCACCGCAGGTGCTGCTGCGCCTGCTGTCGACCTCGCTGCCGGCGCTGCTGCTGCCGCTGTTCTCCGGGCCGGCGCAGGCGGGGCTGTTCTGGCTGGCCTACCGGATGCTGGTGCTGCCGCAGCAGGTGCTGACCGAGAGCCTGCGCCCGGTGTTCTTCCGCAGGGCGGCGGCGCTGGCCGCGTCGGGCGGCGACGTGCGCGGCGCAGCGCTGCGGCTGGCGGGGCTGCTCGGCGTGCTGTGCCTGCCGGTGGTCGCGGTGCTGGCGCTGGCGGGCCCGGCGCTGTTCGGCCTGGTGTTCGGGTCGGCGTGGCGTGGCGCCGGGCACGACGCCGCGCTGATCGCCGCGCCCTGGTGCCTGGAGACCATGCAGATGCCGAGCGCGGTGCTGGTGTCCGTGCTGGGCCGTCAGAGCGCCTACCTGGGCATCGAGGCGGCGTCGCTGCTGGCGCGCGCGGCGGCGCTGTGCCTGGGCGCGGCCTTCGGCGGCCCCGATCTCGCGATCTGGCTGTATGCGGCGGCGTGGGCGGCGACCAACGCCGGGGTGATCGCCTGGATGGCCCGTGCGCCGCGGGCCGCGGCTCCTGCTGCCGTGCCGCGGGCCGGCGTTTGAGCCAGGTGGTGCCGTTCCCCCGCCCGCCCGTTCGCGCCGAGGCGGCCCTGGTCCGCGACGCGGGGCACGTCCCGGCGGAGGACGCCGCCACCACTGCGCGGCCCCTGCCGCCGCCCTACCCGCACGCCGCGCCCGGCCGTGCCCCCGGCGACCCCGTCGCCAACGGCGGCCGTGCCGGACGTCCCGGCACCCTGCGCCACCTCGCGGTCTACATGCACGACCTGTCGGGCGGCGGCGTGGAGCGCATGCGCCTGGAGCTGATCCGGGTGTTCCTGGCGCGCGGCCTGGCGGTGACGCTGGTGCTGCACGCGCGCACGGGCGCGCTCGCGCAGGCGGTGCCCGCGGGCTGCCGCGTGGTGGTGCTGGGCGGGGGCCGCACCGCGCAGGACGTGCCGGGGCTTGCTCTGTTCCTGCGCCGCGAGCGGCCCGACGTGCTGCTGGCCAGCCTGGACCACAACAACGTCGCCGCGATGCTGGCGCGGCGCCTGGCCGGCGGCTCGACGCGGCTGGTGATCTGCCAGCACAACGCCCTGTCGGCGGAGGCGGAGCACATGCGCGGCTGGAGGTACCGCGCGGTGCCGCTGCTCTACCGGCTGCTCGCGGGGGCCGCGGACGGCATCGTCGCGGTCTCGGCCGGCGTGGCGGACGACCTGGCGCGCACCGCGGGCCTCGCGCGCCGCCGGGTCACGGTGATCCACAACCCGGTGATCTCCGGCGACTTCATGGTGCGTGCCTCGGCCCCCGCCGCCGACCCGTGGCTGGCCGACGACGCGCCGCCGGTGCTGGTCTGGGTCGGGCGTCTGGTGGCGCAGAAGGACCCGCACACGCTGCTGCGCGCCTTTGCCGGGGTGGCGCCGCCGGCGCGGCTGCTGCTGCTCGGCGAGGGCGAACTGCGTCCGGAGCTGGAGCGGCTGGCGGCGACGCTGGAACTGGACGGGCGGGTCAGGTTCGCGGGCTTCCAGGCCAACCCGCTGCCGTGGATACGCGAGGCGCACGCCCTGGTGCTGTCGTCGCGCTACGAGGGGCTCGGCAACGTCATCGTCGAGGCGCTGGGCTGCGGCACGGCGGTGATCAGCACCGACTGCCCGCACGGGCCGCGCGAGATCCTGGAGGACGGGCGGCACGGCGCGCTGGTGCCGGTGGGCGACGCGGACGCGCTGGCGGCGGCGATGCGCGCGGCGCTGGCGGCCGGGCGCGATCCCGCGGCGCTGCGCACACGCGCCGCGGCGTTCACCGCCGAGCACGCGGTGGCGCAGCACCTGGCGCTGTTCGCGCGGCTCGGCTGCCCGATGGCCCATCCCCGGGGCGATGCGGCGTGAACGCCGCGTTACCCGACGCCGCCGCCCGGCCGGCGCCGGCCGGGCGGTCGCGGCCGCGCATCTTCGGCTTTGCGGTGTCCACGCTCGACGCGGCGGCGATCGCGGACGTCATCGCGACCACGCCGCGCCGGCCCGACGGTTCGTCCGCCGGGGTCGCGCCCGCCGGTTCGGATGATGGCTGCCTGGACGATGGCTGCGGCGTCGGCCTGGTGGTGACGGCGAACATCGACCACGTGCGCCGGCTGCGGCGCGACCCGGCGTTCGCGGCGGCCTATGCGTCGGCGGCGATCGTCACCTGCGACGGCTTCCCGGTGTATCGCTACGCGCGGCTGCGCGGCTGCGCGCCGGCCGGGCGGGTCACCGGGGTCGACCTGGCCCGCGCCCTGCTGCGCCACGACGCGCTCGTGCGCCACCGCGTGTTCCTTGTCGCCGATAGCGAGGCGACGGCGGAGGGGCTGCGGCGCTGGGCCGGGCGGCGCGGCCTGGAGGGGCAGGTGGCGCTGCACGTGCCGCCGCCCGGCTTCGGGCGCGACCCCGCCGCCTGCGACGCGCTGGCCGGGGCGATCGCGGCGCACGGCACCACGCTTCTGCTGATGGGGGTCGGCGCGCCGCGCTCGGAGGTGTTCGTGCACACGCAACGCGCGCGGCTGCCGCCGTGCTGGGCGCTGTGCGTGGGCCAGGCGCTGCGCATCGAGGCCGGGGTGACGCGGCGCGCGCCGGCGGCGGTCTCTGCGCTGAACGTGGAGTGGCTGTGGCGGCTGGCGCAGGAGCCGCGGCGGCTGGCGGCGCGCTACGCGGCGGGGTCGGTGGGGTTCGTGGCGGCGGTGGCGGCGGACCTCAGACAGAAAGGTTGAGGCCCTGCCTCAAACTCCGCCAAAGGCAAGCCTTTGGAATCCATTTCTTAAGGGAGGCCGGTCCAGGGACGGCTCGCCCCTGGCGGGTCCAGGGCAGAGCCCTGGCCGTGTCTACAGCTCCGGGATGCACGCCAGCACCGGCAGCCCCAGCCGCCGCTCGACCTGCTCCGCCGACAGGAACCCCGGCCGCGTCGCGTCCGACAGCACCGCCGTGCCCGCGCCCGCGAGCAGGCTGAACACCACGCCCGCCGCCAGGATCGGCAGCGTGAGCCGGCGCGGCCGCAGCGGCACGCGCGCCGGCTGGATCACCCGGACGTTGGTGGCGCGCTCCGCCGCGACCGCCTCGACCATGCGGCGGTCCTCCAGGACCTTGGCGGAGGCGCGGTAGGCGCTGTCGGCGACCTCGCGGCGGCGTTCGAGCTGCTGCAGGGCCTCGTCGCTGTCCCCCAGCTCGTGCAGGGCGGCGGCGACCGCGCGGGCGTCCACGGCCAGGGCGGCGCCGCGCGCGGTCTCTGCGCGCAGGTCAGTGCCGGCGCGGTCGCCGTCGAGCGAGAGCGCGTCGAGCGTCGGGTTGCGGGTCTGGCGCTGCACGGAGGCGGAGCGGTCGGCGCGCAGCCGGGCCAGCTCCGCCTCGCGGGCGGCGACCTGGGTGCGCGCGTCCTGCATCACCCGGCTGTCGGGCAGGTAGCGGGTGGCGAGGTCGGCCGCGCGGCCGCGCAGGTCCTGCAGGCCCGCGTTGAGGGTGGCGGCGCGGCTGTCCGGGTCGTCCTCGGTGTAGCCGCGCACGGAAGCCGGCGTGGACGCGAGCTGGCGGGCGATCGACGCGGTGCGGGCCACGAGCTGGGCGCGGCTGGCGTCGGAGTCGGCGAGCGCGCGGGCAAGGTCGTCGCGGCGGTGCAGCAGCAGGTCGCGCTGCAGGGCGAAGGAGTCGATGTCGTGGGAGGCCTTGAACGCGGCGAGGGCGGCGTCGGCCTGCCCCAGCGTGTCGGAAAGCGCGCGCACCTGGGTCTGCACGGTGGCGGACTGCATGTCGCCGTACAGCGCGTGGCGGCGCTCCAGGTAGAGGGCCACCAGGGTGTTGACGACCTCTGCGGCGACCTCGGGGTCGCGGTTGCGGAACGTGACGGTCAGGACGTTGGCGTCCTTGGCCGCCTCGACGACCAGGTCGGTGTCGAAGCGGCGCGCGACGGCCAGCGACACCGGGTCGATGTCGCGCAGCGCCGGCACCGGCAGCCCCACGGCCTCGCAGGCGGCGCGCGGCAGGCCGGCGATCGCGGCCGCCAGCCGCGCGAGCGGGCCGGGCGGGTCGTCGAAGCCGGGATAGACGCGGTCGAGCCCGACGCGGCGCAGCGTGGCCTCGTGCAGGTCGTCGGCGCCGAGGATCTCGACCTCTGCCTTCATGATCTGGTCGGCGCCGAGGGCGGAGCTGACGTTGGGCGCGGTGCCGGCCTCCGGGCGATAGGTGAACTCCGAGCCGAGCAGCACCACCAGCGACGCGGAGGTGACGTAGCGCGCCGGCACCGCCACCGCGAGCAGCGCCGCCAGCGCCAAGGTGGCCGCCATCGTGCGGCGGATGCGCCGGCGGTCGGCCCAGGCGGAGGTCGCGATCTCGCGCAGCGACGGCAGGCGCGTGCCCGCGGCGGTGGCCGGGGTCTCGCTCACGCGGCGCGCGCCGGGCGGGCGGCGGCGTCGGCCGGGGCGGGTGGCGCGGCCTGTCCCGCGGTGCGGCCGAGCGACGCGGCGGCTTCCCGCAGGGCCTCGTCCAGGGGGGTGCGGCGGATGCCGAGCCTGGCGTCGGTGCGGCGGTGGTCCAGCGTGATGTCCTGGCGCATCAGGGCGAGGAGCGAGGGGGTGAGGGCGTCGGCCAGGTGCCACGCGACCCGCGGCGCGGCGCGGCGCAGCACCAGTGCCGCGGCGTGCAGCGGCACGGCGAGGCGCGCCTCCAGCCGCAGCCGGCGCGCGGGGATGCGGGCTACCGGCGCGGCGCCGAGCGCGATCGCGTAGCGCGTCAGGACCGCGTTCCAGCTCGGCGGGTCGGGCAGCGCCAGGTTGAACGCGGCACCCGCCACCGGCCGGTGCAGGGAGGCCAGCACCGCCGCGACCACGTCCGCGACCGGGGCCAGGTTGCACGCGCCGTCGCCGGCGGCTCCCAGGTCGCCGAGGCGCCGGGCGCGCAGCAGGCGGGCGATGCGCCCCGTCCACTGCTCGCTGCCGGGGCCGAACAGGCAGCCGGGGCGCAGCACGACCGCGTTCGCGTGGCCGGACAGCGCGCGCTCTGCCGCGACCTTGGCGCCGGCGTAGCCGGCGAGACCGTCGGCAAGCGGCGCGTCCTCGTCGACCAGGCCGCTGGCGTCGCCGTACACGGACATCGAGCTGACGTGCACGATCCGGCACGCGGCCGGCGCCTGCGCCAGGGCGCGCGCCACGGCCACGGTGGCGGACGGGCCGCCCGCCGTGCAGTTCACCACCGCGTCGGCGCCGGCCAGCAGGCGCAGCAGGTCGGGGGCGGAGGCGGCGTCGCAGGCCAGGCGCTCGGTGGGCGGCGGCGGCGGCTCGCCGGTTCCTGGCGTCCGGGCCGGCCGGTACGGGTGGCGCGACACCGCCACCGGGGCGGCCCAGCCGCTGGCGACGAGGGCGGCCAGCACGCGACCGCCAAGGAAACCGCTGGCGCCGAGCACGACGACACGTTGCATTCCGGCTCTCCGTTGACGCCGGCCGCACGCCGCCGGTTCAGGCATTGTTGTAGAAAAACCTCCGCGTCAATGCTACTGCGGATTGTATCGTTGGGGGTTTCTGCACCTTGATCATGTCGGGACGCGGGATGGCCGGCCCGGCGCCGCGGCTGGCGCAGGCGGGCCTCGGCGGCACGGCCGCAGCCGGCCCGCGTCCCGACCGGGGCGCCGCCGGCATGTCGGCGGACCCGGCGCCGCCGCCCCGCCTGCGCCTGATCGCGGCGCCGCAGGGGCAGGCCGGCGGCGGCATGGGCCGGGTCACGGCCTACCTGATGCAGGAGCAGGCCGGGCGCGCCGACCTGGCGCCGCTGGAAGCGCTGGACAGCCGGGGCGAGGGCGCGGCCGTGCTGTCCGCGCTCGCGGTGGCGCGCGCCGCGGCGCGGATCGCCGGCCTGGCGCTGCGGGGCAGGGTATCGGTGCTGCACGTCAACGTCGCAGAGCGCGGCAGCGTGGCACGCAAGGGCGTGCTGCTGGCCGTGGCGCGGCTGTGCGGGGTGCCTGTGGTGCTGCACCTGCACGCGGCGGAGATCGTGACGTTCCACGCGTCGCTGCCCGGCCTGGCACGGGCGCTGGTGGGGTGGATGTTCCGCTCTGCGCAGCTGTGCGTGGTGCTGGGCGAGCCGTGGCGGCGCTGGGTCGCCTCGATCGGCGTGCCGGACGCGCGCATCCGGGTGCTGCGCAACGGGGTGCCGCGGCTGGCGGGCTGGCGGCCGCGGGCGGAGGGCGCGCCGTTCCGCCTGCTGTTCCTCGGCAACCTGTTCGCGCGCAAGGGGATCGCCGACCTGCTGGCCGCGCTGGCGCAGGTCGGGCCGGCGTGCTCCCTCGTGGTGGCGGGCGGCGGCGACGTCGCGGGCCACGCGGCGCTGGCGGACGGGCTCGGGCTGGGCGGGCGGGTGCGCTTCGCGGGCTGGGTGGACCAGGCGGGGGCGGCGTCGTGCCTGGCGGAGGCGGACGCGCTGGTGCTGCCGTCATACGACGAGGGGCTGCCGCTGGTGATCCTGGAGGCGCTGAGCCTTGGGGTGCCGGTGGTGTGCACGCCGGTGGGGGCGATCGGGGAGGTGCTCGATGATGGCGACACGGCGCTGCTGGTGCCGCCGGGCGACGTTGCGGCGCTGGCGGCGGCGCTGCGCCGGCTGGCGGGCGAGCCCGCGCTGGCGACGCGGCTGGGGGAGCGGGGGCGGGCGCTGTACGAGCGGGAGTTCACGCTGCCGGTGTTCGCGGAGCGGGTCGCGGCGCTGCACGCGGAGGTGGGGCTGTGAAGCAGGCAAGGCCGGGCTCTGCCCGGACCCGCCAAAGGGCCGAGCCCTTTGGAAACCCTTCCCTCAAGCAAGTGGATTCTCAAGGCTCCGCCTTGAGCGGGGTCCAGGGGCAGAGCCCCTGGCCTTGCTTGCTGCCGCCGTGATCCTGGACGCAGGCTCGATCGACCCGGCCGCCGTGCTGCGCGCCGACGTGTGCATCGTGGGCGCAGGCGCCGCGGGGATCACGCTGGCGCTGTCGCTGCGCGGCAGCGGGCTCGACGTGCTGCTGCTGGAAGCGGGCGGCGAGCGGGCGGCGGCGGCGTCGCAGGCGCACTACCGGGGCGAGGTGGCGGACCCGGCGCTGCATTCCGCGCCGGATCGCTACCGGCAGCGACGGTTCGGCGGCTCGACGACGATCTGGGGCGGGCGCTGCGTGCCGTTCGACGCCATCGACTTCGAGCGGCGCGCGTGGGTGGCGCACAGCGGCTGGCCGTTCGGGCGCGAGGCCCTGCTGGCGCACTACGCGACGGCGAGCGCGCTGTGCGAGTCGGGGCCGTTCGCGTTCGCGGCGGAGTCGGTGGCGGGTGGGATGCCGGAGATGCTGGACGGCTTTGCGCCCGAGCACTTCGACACCGGCACGATCGAGCGATTCTCCTGCCCGACGGACTTCGGCCGGCGCTACCGGCACCGGCTGGCGGCGCAGGCGGGGCTGCGGGTGGTGCTGGGAGCGAGCGTGACGCGCATCGTCACGGACGCGGACGGGGCGGCGGTGCGGCGGCTGGAGGTGGCGCGGGCGGGCGGGGTGCGCTTCGCCGTGGCGGCCGGGCGGGTGGTGCTGGCGACCGGGGGGCTGGAGGTGCCGCGGCTGCTGCTGGCGTCGCGCGGGGCGGAGGGCGGGCCGCACGCGGACGAGGTGGGCAACGCGCGCGGGCTTGTGGGGCGGTTCTACATGTGCCACGTCGCCGGGACGTACGGGACGGTGCGCCTGGCCGAGGGGGCGCGGGTGTTCCACGGCTACAAGCGCGACGCGGATGGCAGCTACTGCCGCAGGCGGTGGGCGCTGGGGGAGGCGGCGCAGCGGCTGCAGGGCGTGGGCGGGTTCGTGGCCAGGCTGCACCATCCGCGCATCCCCGATCCCGCGCATCGCACCGGGGCGCTGTCGGGGATCTGGCTGACGCGGCGGCTGATCCGCCACGAGTACGCGCGGCGGCTGTCGGGCGAGGCGCCGGGCCGGGCGGCCTGGCTGCGCCACGCGGCCAACCTGGCGGCGGACGCGCCGGCGACGGCGGGGTTCCTGCTGCACTGGCTGCGTGCGCGCACGCTGGCGGAGCGCAAGTTCCCGTCGGTGGTGATCCGCCCGCGCGCGGATTTGTTCAGCCTCGACCTGCACGCCGAGCAGGTGCCGAACCCCGACAGCCGGGTGACGCTGGGACAGGGGGTGGACGCGCTGGGGATGGCGGTGCTGCGGGTGGACTGGCGGCCGGACGCGCTCGACCTGCGCACGGTGCGCGTCGGGGTGCGGCTGCTGGCGCAGGACCTCGGGCGCTCCGGGCTGGCGGTGCTGGAGGACGAGCCGGACGGGGTGGAGCACGCGATGCTGCGCGACGGGGCGTACGGCGGGCACCACATCGGCACGGCGCGGATGGCGGACGACCCGCGCCGCGGCGTGGTGGACGCGGACGGGCGGGTGCACGGGGTGCGCAACCTGTATGTGGCGGGCTCCGCGGTGTTCCCGACGTCGAGCCAGGCGAACCCGACGCTCACCGTGGTGGCGATGGCGGCGCGGCTGGGGGCGCACCTGAGGGCGGAGGCGAGGGCGCTGGCGGAGGCGTGAAGGAAGCAGGCAAGGTTGAGGCTCTGCCTCAAACTCCGCCAAAGGCCGAGCCTTTGGAAACCTCGACTCAGGCCTTCCTTTCCCATGCCGGTCCAGGGGCGGCTCCCTCCGGTGGCCTTTCCAACGATCCAGGCGGATCGTCGGAACCCTTGGCCACCTAAGCCTGGCGGGTCTGGGCGGAGGTGCCCGAAGGTTCCGATGGCCCGCTTGGGCCATTGGAATGGGCATCGGAGGGAGAGCCCAGCCTTGCTTGCTCGCTGACCTGCGGTCTTTGCTGCGGGCCGGTGCCACGCCTGTCGCGGGAGCGAGGCCATGGCGGACCACGATCTCGACCGCTTCGTCCGGGCGCAGGACCCGGTGCTGGCGGACGTGCGGCGCGAGCTGGCGGCGGGGCGCAAGCGCAGCCACTGGATGTGGTTCGTGTTCCCGCAGCTCGCCGGGCTGGGACACAGCGACATGGCCCGGCGCTACGCGATCGGCTCGCTGGCGGAGGCGCGGGCGTATCTCGCGCATCCGGTGCTGGGCGCGCGGCTCGCGGAGTGCGCGGGGCTGGTCAACGCGGTGCGGGGCCGGACGGCGCTCGACATCCTGGGCAGCCCCGACGACCTGAAGTTCCGCTCGTCCGTGACGCTGTTCGCCGCGGCCGCGCCCGACGCGGCGGTGTTCGCAGAGTCGCTGCGGCGGTTCTTCGACGGCGTGCCGGACCCGGCGACAGTGCGGCTGCTGGCCGGGCCCAAGGCCTGACGCCCGCGATCCGGGTCCGGGGCCGAGCCGGGTGCCGCGCGCCTGTGCCGCGTCGCCCCTTCCCTTCGCGGGCGGAGTGGACCATTTTCGCCGGGCCGACCCCGACGCTGTGTCCAAGGAAGCCTCGCGATGTCAACGACGACCGCCAGCACCCCGCTGCACGACGACACGCCGCCAGGGGGCACCCGGCGCGACTTCCTGACGCTCGTGGCGCTGTCCGGCGCCGCGGTGGGGGCGGGGGCGATCGTGTGGCCGTTCATCGACAGCATGGAGCCGGCGGCCGACACGCTGGCGGCCGGCGAGGCGGTCGACGTCGACCTGACCAAGGTGGCGCCGGGCCAGCAGATCGTCGTGGTGTGGCGCGGCAAGCCGATCTTCGTGGTCAACCGCACCCCCGAGGCGATCAAGACGCTGAGCGAGCCGAAGCTGCTGGCGCGGCTTGCGGATGCGACGTCGAAGACCAACCAGCAGCCGAAATACGCGGAGAACGCGACGCGCTCGGCCAGCCCGGAGTATGCGGTGCTGGTGGGCATCTGCACGCACCTGGGCTGCGTGCCCGGCTACTTCCCCAACGTCAGCGCGACGGACCCGGCGCCGGACTGGCCGGGCGGATACCTGTGCCCGTGCCACGGCTCGAAGTACGACCTGGCCGGCCGTGTGTACTCCGGCGTGCCCGCGCCGTACAACCTGCCCGTGCCGCCGTACCTGATGGTGAACGCGACCACGGTGCGGATCGGCGAGAACCCGCCGGGCCAGACCTTCGACCTGAACTCCATCCTGCAGATGTAGGGTCCGCCCTCGCCGGGTTGCCGCTTGCGGGTCGGATTCCTTCGGGAGGGGCCGCGGGCGGCGTGCGGGACAGGCTGCGCCGGCTGTCAGGGGACGGGCCGGCTGGACGGCAAGCGGGAGCTGAGTGATGAGCGACACCGACCAGGGCGCTGCCCGCCTGAGCCCAGGCAACAGGGACGGTCAGGGCGTGCCAGTGGTGCCGGCCTTGTCCCTGGCGGGCGGCAGCGTGGCCGCGCAATTCGGGGCGGCGGGCGTCGCGGAGGGCGCCGCGATCCCGGGCGAGGCCGTGCTCCGGCTCCACGCCGAAGAGGTGTCGGTGGCGCGGCGCGCGGTGCAGGGGCGCGTGCAGGTGCACGTGCACACGGTGACGCGCGAGCACGCCGTGGACGAGGCGCTCACCCACGAGCGGGTCGAGATCGAGCGCGTCGCGATTGGCCGGCCGGTCGACGCGATCCCGCCCGACCGCCAGGAAGGCGACACCACCGTCATCGCGGTGGTCGAGGAGGTCGTGGTGGTCCACCGCCAGCTCGTGCTGCGCGAGGAGGTCCGGGTGCGCCGGGTCAGCGTCACCGAGCGGCACCGCGAGACCGTCAGCCTGCGCGTCCAGGAGGCGGTGGTGGAGCGCTCCGGCCTGCCGGCGGACGGGGCCGGAGCTGAGCCCGGCGGGCGATAAGCAAGGCCAGGGCTCTGCCCTGGACCCGCCAAAGGGCCGAGCCCTTTGGAAACCCTTGACTTAAGGGATGGGTTCCAAGGGCCCTGCCCTTGGCGGGGTCCAGGGGCAGAGCCCCTGGCCTTCCTTCGCCGCCCCGCTCAGCCCGCCGTGAGCAGCTCCGCGATCTGCACCGCGTTCAGCGCCGCGCCCTTGAGCAGCTGGTCGCCGGCGACGAACAGGGCGACGGAGCGGCCGGACGGGTCGCTGGTGTCGACGCGGATGCGCCCCACCAGGATCTCGTCGCGCCCGGACGCCTCGACCGGCATCGGGAAGCGGTTGGCCTCGCGGTCGTCGACCACGCGCACGCCCGGCGCCTCGTGCAGGATCGCGCGCACCGTCTCCGGCGACACGGGCTCGGCGAACTCGACGTTGAGCGCGATGGCGTGGGCGCGCAGCACGGGGACGCGGATGCAGGTGGCGGCGATGCGCAGGGTGTCGTCGCCGAAGATCTTGCGGGTCTCGTTGAGCATCTTCAGCTCCTCCTCGTTGTAGCCCGAGGCGGTGTCCATCGGCGAGTTGTGGCTGAACAGGTTGAACGCGTAAGGGTGCGGCAGCACGCGGTGCACGAAGTCCTGCCGGTCCAGCGCGGCGCGGGTGCTGTCCTCCAGCTCCGCCATCGCGGCCGCCCCGCCGCCGGACGCGGCCTGGTAGGTCGACGCGATGATGCGCCGGATCGGCGTCGCCCGGTGCAGCGGCCACAGCGGCACGGCGGCGATGATGGTCGAGCAGTTCGGGTTGGCGACGATGCCCTGGTGGCGCAGCGCGTCGCCCGGGTTCACCTCCGGGATCACCAGCGGCACGTCCGGGTTCATGCGGAACGCCGAGGAGTTGTCGACCACCACCGCGCCCGCCTGCACCGCCGCCGACGCCCAGTCGCGCGAGATCGAGCCGCCGGCGGAGAACAGCGCGATGCCGACGCCGTCGAACGAGCCCTCGCCCAGCGCCTCGACCGGCAGCTCCTGTCCGCGGAACGACATGGTGCGGCCGGCGGAGCGCGGCGAGGCGAGCAGGCGCAGGCTGGCCAGCGGGAAGTCGCGGCGCGCGAGGCAGTCCAGCAGCTCCACGCCGACCGCGCCGGTGGCGCCGACGATGGCGACGTGGGGGGAGGCTGGCTGGGTGGGGCTCATGGGGCGGTTCTCCGGGAGGGCGCGGGGGTGTGACGCCGGGAAAGCCGGGGGGATGTCAAGGGAGGAAGCAAGGTTGAGGCTCTGCCTCAAACTCCGCCAGGGGCAGCGCCCCTGGACCGGCCTCACTTAGGAAGTGGATTCCAAAGGCTTGGCCTTTGGCGGGGTCCCCGCTTTCAAGCATGGGGGCAGAGACCCTGGCCTTTCTTTCCTGACCGGGCGCCGGTCTCAGACCGACGCGGCGGCGAGGCCCTGGATCGCGCGGGCCATGGCGGCGACGCCGTTGCCGCGATTGGTGGACAGCGCGCCGATCAGGCCGAGGTCGCGCAGGAAGCCCGGGTCGGTGTCGAGGATCTCGCGCGGCGTGCGGCCGGAGTAGACGCGCAGCAGCAGCGCCACCAAGCCGGACACGATCGCGGCGTCGGAGCTGCCGGCGAGGCGCAGGGTGCCGTCGCGGTGCTCGCCCTCCATCCAGACCTGGCTCTGGCAGCCGGGGACGCGGTGGGCGTCGTCCGCCCAGTCCGGCGGGAAGGCGGGCAGCTTGCGGCCCAGCTCGATGATGAAGCCGTAGCGGTCCATCCAGTCGTCGAACACGTCGAGCTCCTCCGCGATCGCGGCGATGGCCTCGGCGGCGGTGGGCTCTGGCGGCACGACGAAAGGATTGGACATGAGGCTCAGGTGACTGCGGCAGCCAGGACCGTCAAGACCGGTCGAGGGAGCAGCGCACCTGGGCCGTGTCCCGGTTTGAGAACCACAAAGGAAGGCCAGGGGCTCTGCCCCTGGACCCCGCCAAAGGCAAGCCTTTGGCATCCGATTCTTAAGTAAGGCCGGTCCAGGGCGGCTCGCCCTGGCGGGGTCCAGGGGCAGAGCCCTGGCCTTGCCTTCCTACAGGATGAACCGGCTGAGGTCCCCCTTGTGCGCGAGTGGCGCCACGCGCTCGTTGACGTAGGCGGCGTCGACCCGGACGTGGTCGCCCGGCCGGTCCGAGGCGGTGAAGCTCACCTCCTCCAGCAGCTTCTCCAGCACGGTGGCGAGGCGGCGGGCGCCGATGTTCTCCACGCGGTCGTTGATGTCGGCGGCCAGCTCGGCCAGCGCATCCACCGCGTCGTCGGCGAATTCGAGGCGAACCTGCTCTGTGTCGAGGAGTGCTGAGTACTGCTTGAGCAGGGAGTGCTCCGGCTCGACGAGGATGCGGCGCAGGTCGTCGCGCGACAGCGGCGCCAGCTCGACGCGGATCGGCAGGCGGCCCTGCAGCTCCGGCAGCAGGTCGGCGGGCTTGGCGAGGTGGAAGGCGCCGGACGCGATGAACAGGATGTGGTCGGTCTTCACCGGGCCGTACTTGGTGGTGACGGTGGTGCCCTCGATCAGCGGCAGGAGGTCGCGCTGCACGCCCTCGCGGGAGACGTCGCCGCCGCGGAAGCCGCCCTCGGAGGAGCGGGCGCACACCTTGTCGATCTCGTCGAGGAACACGATGCCGTTGTTCTCGGCGTGGGCGACGGCGTCCTTGGTGGTCTGCTCGGTGTCGAGCAGGGTGTCGGCTTCCTCGCGCACGAGCGCGGCGCGGGCGGCGGCCACCGTCATTTTCCGCGAGCGCGAAGGGCGGCCGAACATGCCCTTCATCATGTCGCCGAGGTTGGCCATCTGGCCGAGGGGCATGCCGGGGATGTCCAGGCCGGGCGGGGGCGCCGCCTCGGTCAGGCTGACCTCGACCTCCTTGTCCTCCAGCTCGCCGTCGTGGAGCATCTGGCGGAATTTGCGGCGGGTCTCGGCGCCGGCGCCCTCGCCCACGAGCGCGGTGATCAGCCGCTCCTCGGCGGCCTGCTCTGCGCGGGGGAGCACGTCGCGGCGGCTGGCGTCGCGCAGCATGGTCAGGCTGGCCTCGACCAGGTCGCGCACGATGCTTTCCACGTCGCGGCCGACGTAGCCGACCTCGGTGAACTTGGTGGCCTCGACCTTGAGGAACGGCGCCTGCGCGAGGCGGGCCAGCCTGCGCGCGATCTCTGTCTTGCCGCAGCCGGTCGGGCCGATCATCAGGATGTTCTTGGGCACCACCTCCTCGCGGATGCCTTCCGGCAGGCGGGCGCGGCGCCAGCGGTTGCGCAGGGCGATGGCGACCGCGCGCTTGGCATCGGTCTGGCCGACGATGAAGCGGTCCAGCTCGGACACGATCTCGGGCGGCGTCAGGGTGGGGACGTCGAGCATCACAGGCACTCCACCGTGACGGAATGGTTGGTATAGACGCAGATGTCGCCGGCGATGCGCATGGCACGGCGCGCGATGTCCTCCGCGGACAGGCCGTCGACTTCCATCAGCGCGCGGGCAGCGGCCAGCGCGTAGTTGCCGCCCGAGCCGATGGCGATGATGCCGTCCTCGGGCTCCAGCACGTCCCCGTTGCCGGTCAGGGTGTAGGAGTGCTCGGCGTCGGCGACCGCCATCATCGCTTCCAGGCGGCGCAGGTAGCGGTCGGTGCGCCAGTCCTTGGCCAGCTCGACGCAGGCGCGTTCGAGCTGGTTGGGGAAGCGCTCCAGCTTGGCTTCCAGGCGCTCCAGGAGGGTGAAGGCGTCCGCGGTGGCGCCGGCGAAGCCGGAGATCACGTTGCCGCCGCCGATGCGTCGCACCTTGCGGGCGTTGCCCTTGATGACGGTCTGCCCGAGCGTGACCTGGCCGTCGCCCGCCATGGCGACGCTGGCGCCCTTGCGGACGCAGAGGATGGTGGTGCCGTGCCAGCCGACGGGGTCGTGGGAGGCGTGGGATTCGGTGCGCATGATGCGGGAGTTGGGATGGCCCCGGGCGCGGCACAAGCGAGGCCGGCCGCCGCGACGCAGGGCGTGCCGGCGACGCCGGACGCGCCGGCCGACAGCACCGGGCGCTTCGGCCCCGCCGCCTCGGTCGGCCGGGTGGCGCCGGGCCGGCTCAGCGGGCGGTGCGGCGCCGTGTCGGACGCGGTGCGCGGCTTCATGGAGGCCATGCGCGCGGCGTGGCGGCGGCGGCCGGAACGATATCGTGCGGTGCCGCCGGCGCGTCGCCCTTGGCGGCACGCGCGGTGTTCCTGTAGTCAACTGCCATGGACGCCCAGCATCCTTCCCGCAGCGCCAGCGTGGCGCGCCGCACCGCCGAGACAGACATCGCCGTGACGCTGTCGCTCGACGGCGCCGGGAGCGCGGAGGTCGACACCGGCATCGGCTTCCTCGACCACATGCTGACCGCCTTCGCGCGGCACGCGATGCTCGACCTCGCGGTGCGGGCGAAGGGCGACCTGCACATCGACTTCCATCACACGACCGAGGACGTCGGCATCGTGCTCGGCCAGGCGCTGGCGCAGGCGGTCGGCGACAAGCGCGGCATCCGGCGCTACGGCCAGTCGCTGCTGCCGATGGACGAGGCGCTGGTGGAAGCGGCGCTCGACCTGTCGGGCCGGCCGTTCCTCGCCTGGGACGTGGCGTTCGGGCGCGACAAGGTCGGCGAGATGGACACCGAGCTGTTCGAGGAGTTCTTCCGCGCCCTTGCCATGAACGGCCTGCTGACGCTGCACGTCACCCGGCGCGCCGGGCGCAACGCGCACCACGTGGCCGAGGCGGCGTTCAAGGCGGTGGCGCGGGCGCTGCGCATGGCGGCGGAGCCGGACCCGCGGGCGGCGGGCGCGATCCCGTCGACGAAGGGGTCGCTGTGAACCGGGGCAGGCAAGGCCAGGAGCTCCGCCCCTGGACCCCGCTCAAGGCAGTTGCCTTGAGAATCCCTTTCCTAAGTCAAGGGATCAAAGGGCCTCACGGCCCTTTGCGGGTCTGGGCAGAGCCCAGCCTTGCTTCCTTCCCGGGCCGCCGCTGATGCGCCGCTACACCGTCCACGTCCGCTCCGCGCCCGCCGGCGTGACCCTGGTGCCGGAGCGTTTCTCCTGGGGCGCGCTGTTCCTCGGCCCGCTGTGGTTCGCGGCGGTCGGCGCGTGGCTGCCGGCGCTGCTGGTGGCGGCGCTGTGGGCGGTGTGCGGCGCGGTGTTCCCGCCGGCGGTGGCGGCCGTGGTGGTGCTGCAGGGCCTGCTCGGCCAGGACCTGCGCCGCTGGAGCCTGCGGCGCCGCGGGCTGGCGATGGCCGGGGTGGTGGTGGCGCGCGGCCGCGACGCGGCGCTGGCGCGGCTGCTCGACGCGCGCCCTGGCCTGCGCGACGGCTGGCTGCGCGCGGTGCTGGCGGAGCGGACGTGATGCGGGTCGCGGTGGTGGACCACGGCAGCGGCAACCTGGCGTCCGCGTCGCGCGCGCTGTGCGAGGTGGCGGAGCGCGAGGGGCTGGCGGCGGAGGTGGTGGTCACCTCCGACCCGGCGCAGGTGCTGGCGGCCGACCGGATCGTGCTGCCGGGGCAGGGGGCGTTCGCCGCCTGCGCGGCCGGCGTCGCGGCGATCCCGGGCCTGCGCGACGCGATGGAGGCGCGGGTGGCGGAGGGCGCGCCGTTCCTGGGCATCTGCGTGGGGATGCAGCTGATGGCCGAACGTGGCCTGGAGCACGCCGTGAGCGAGGGCTTCGGCTGGCTCGGCGGCGAGATCGCGCGGATGGACGTGCCCGGGCTGCGGCTGCCGCAGATGGGCTGGAACGCGCTGTCGCTGCACCGGCCGGACCACCCGCTGCTGCACGGCATCGAGGACGGCGAGCACGTGTATTTCGTGCACAGCTACGCCCTGCGCGGCCACGACCCCGCCGACGTGCTGGCCAGCGCGGAGTACGGCGGCGCGGTGCCGGCGTTCGTGGCCCGCGGCAACCGCGCCGGCACCCAGTTCCATGTCGAGAAGAGCCAGGCGGCGGGGCTGCGCATCCTGGCGAACTTCCTGCGGTGGACGCCGTGACGGGGGACCGCGGCGCGCCGCTGCCGGCGCTGCGCGTCGGCGCGGTGGCGGTGGAGCGGGTGAGCCACCTGGGCGACGACGACCTGATGGCGCTGTGCGAGGCGACGGACGCCGCGATCCTGGAAGGCGGCGGCTTCGGCTGGGTGACGCCGCCCGGGCGCGCGGCGCTGGAGCGCTACTTCGCCGGCGTGCTGATGGTGCCGGAGCGATCCCTGTTCGTGGCGCGGCTCGACGGCGTGGTGGTGGGCTCGGCGCAACTGGTGCGCCCGCCGCGCAACAACGAGGCGCAGGCCTTCGCGGCGACGCTGATGCACGCCTTCGTGGCGCCGTACGCGCGCGGCTTCGGGCTGGCGCGGCTGATGACCACGACGGCGGAGGAGGGCGCGCGGGCGCTGGGCTACCAGGTGCTCAATCTCGACGTGCGCGAGACGCAGACGGCGGCGATCGCGCTCTACGAGTCGCTGGGCTACGAGCACTGGGGCACGCACCCCTGCTACGCGCGCGTCGGCGGCCGCACGGTCAGCGGGCTGTACTACTGCAAGCGGCTGCAGCGCGAGCCGAAGGCGTGAGCGACGGGTCCGGGACCGCGGGCGCCGGCCAGGGCGCCGCGGGCGGAGGCTTAGGCGCCGCGGGCGGGGGCAGGCTGGCCGGCGCCGCCGCTGCCCCGGGCGCCGCGTCGGGCATGACGCTGTATCCCGCGATCGACCTCAAGGGCGGCCAATGCGTGCGGCTGCGGCGTGGCGAGATGGACGACGCCACGGTGTACTCCGACGACCCCGGGGCGCAGGCGCAGGCCTGGCAGGACGCTGGCTGCCGGTGGCTGCACGTGGTCGACCTCGACGGCGCCTTTGCCGGGCGTTCGGCCAACGTCGCCGCGGTCGAGGCGATCCTGGCGGCGGCCTGCGTGCCGGTGCAGCTCGGCGGCGGCCTGCGCGACCGCGCGGGCATCGAGCGCTGGCTGGCCGCGGGCGTGGCGCGGGTGATCCTGGGCAGCGCCGCGGTGAAGGACCCGGCGCTGGTGCGCGAGGCGTGCCGGGCGCATCCCGGCCGGGTCGCGGTGGGCATCGACGCGCGCGACGGCCTGGTGGCGACCGAGGGCTGGGCTGAGACCTCCGACCTAGAGGCCGCCGAGCTGGCGCGCCGCTTCGAGGGCGCGGGCGTGGCCGCGCTGATCTACACCGACATCGCCCGCGACGGCATGCTGTCCGGGGTCAACGTGGCCGCGACCCTGGCGCTGGCGCGCGCCGTGGCCGTGCCGGTGATCGCCAGCGGCGGGGTCGGCAGCCTCGACCATCTCGCGGCGCTGCGGCGCGACGGCGCGGCGACGATCGAGGGCGTGATTGTCGGCCGGGCGCTGTACGACGGCCGGGTCGATCCGGCGGCGGCGCTGGCCCTGCTCGCCGGCTGACCCCGCCGCCGGCGCGGGCCGCCCGCACTCGCCCGGGACCGGGCACCCCGATGCAGCCCCAGGTTGCGGCATCCGGCGTTGCCCTGCGCGCGCGTGGCCGTATAAGGCTGCACCGGGAGGCGACGATGTGCTGAAGCTGCGGGTGATTCCCTGCCTCGACGTGAAGGACGGCCGCGTCGTGAAGGGCGTGAACTTCGTGGCGCTGCGCGACGCCGGCGACCCGGTCGAGCAGGCCATGGTGTATGACGCCGCCGGCGCCGACGAGCTGTGCTTCCTCGACATCACCGCGAGCCACGAGAACCGTGACACCATCCTCGACGTGGTCAGCCGCACGGCGGCGCGGGTGTTCCTGCCGCTCACCGTGGGCGGCGGCATCCGCAGCACCGAGGACATGCGCCGCCTGCTGCTGGCGGGTGCGGACAAGTGCAGCATGAACTCCTCGGCGGTCGCGCGCCCGGAGCTGGTGGCGGAGGCGGCGCGCAAATTCGGCAGCCAGTGCGTGGTGGTCGCCGTCGACGCCCGCCAGGCGGCGCCAGGCCGCTGGGAGGTGTTCACCCGCGGCGGACGCGAGGCGACCGGGCTGGATGCGGTCGAGTGGTGCCGCCAGGTCGCCTCGCTCGGCGCCGGCGAGATCCTGCTGACCAGCATGGACCGCGACGGCACTGGCTCGGGCTTCGACCTCGACCTGCTGCGCGCGGTGTGCGGCGCGGTCGGCGTGCCGGTGGTGGCGTCCGGCGGCGTCGGCGCGCTGCCGCATTTCGCCGAGGGGGCCGCGGCCGGCGCGAGCGGCCTGCTCGCCGCCAGCGTGTTCCATTTCGCGACGTTCAGCGTGGCCCAGGTCAAGCGGGCCCTGCACGACGCCGGCCACCCCGTGCGCCTGCTGCCCGCGGCGCCGCCCGCCCCGGCGTCGCGGGCCGGCGTGGAGCGAGCAAGGACGTGACCATTCCCCCCAAGCCCTCCAAGCAGAAGACCCCGAAGCCCAAGCCCGCCGCGACCGCCAAGACCGGGAAACGCAAGTCGCCGCAGGGCTCGGCGGGCCGCGCCCGGTCGGCCGCCGCGCCGGCCCCTGGCCAGGACGGCACGGCGGCGCCGTTCCCGCGCGATCGTGGCGTGCGCGACGGCCTCCTGGGCGCGGAGGTGCTGGACCGGCTGTGGGCCGTGGTGCAGGCGCGCCGCAACGCCGACCCGGCGTCGAGCCACTCCGCCCGCCTGCTCGGGCGCGGCACCGCCAAGGTCGCGCAGAAGTTCGGCGAGGAGGCCGTCGAGTGCCTGATCGAGGCCGTCGCCGGCAATCGCATGGCGCTGGTCGCGGAAAGTGCGGACGTCCTCTACCACCTGCTGGTGCTGTGGGTGGACGCGGGCGTGCGGCCGGACGAGGTGTGGGGCGAGCTGGTGCGGCGCGAGGGGGTCAGCGGCATCGCGGAAAAGGCGGCGCGCCCGCGCATCGAGACACGCAAGATCCCGTAGGAGCCGCCGGGCGGGAAGGAAGCATGTTCTTTCTTGAAAGAAAGAACCAAAGAACTTTTTCCCATAAGAAACCGATGTTCCGCCGGGGCGTCCTGAGCCTTAGGGACAAAGTCTTTTTGCTTCTTTTTCTTCAGAAAAAGAAGATTCTTGCTGCCTTGCTGCGACTGCCCGCGCCAGCCGGTCGAATTCCTCGGTCGACAGCGTCTCCGCCCGCCGCTCCGCCGCGATCCCCACCTGCTCCAGCAGCGCCTCGCCGCCGAGCGGCTTCAGGGAGCCGCGCAGCATCTTGCGCCGCTGCCCGAACGCCGCCGCGGTGACGCGCTCCATGGTGCGGAACAGCGCGTCGGGCGGCTGGGCCGGCAGCGGCACCAGCCCGACCACCGCGGAGTGCACCTTCGGCGCCGGCGTGAACGCGGACGGCGGGATGCGCTGCAGCAGCGAGGCGGTGCAGCACCACTGCGCCAGCACGGACAGGCGCCCGTACGCCTCGGTGTCCGGGGCGGCGCAGATGCGCTCGGCGACCTCGAGCTGGAACATCAGGGTCAGGCGCTCCCAGGACGCCGCCTGGCGCAGCCAGCCGACCAGCAGCGGGCTCGCGATGTTGTAGGGCAGGTTGGCCACGACCTGGCGCGGCGCCGGCACCAGCGATGCGAGGTCGAGCGACAGCGCGTCGGCGTCGAGCACCCGCAGGCGGTCGCCGGCGACGGCGCGCAGCTCCTCGATCGCGGCGATGGCGCGCGGGTCGACCTCGACCGCGGTCAGGGTCGCCAGCTCGGTGTCGAGCAGCGCCCGGGTCAGCCCGCCCGGTCCCGGTCCGACCTCGACCACGTGGCGGCCGGCGAGCGGCCCGGCCTGGCGGGCGATGCGCGCGACCAGGTTGCCGTCGAGGAGGAAGTGCTGGCCGAGCTTGCGCCGGGCGTCGAGGCCGTGGCGGGCGATGACCTCGCGCAGGGGGGGGAGGGGGGTCACCGGCAAGGAAGGAAGGAAGGCCAGGGGCTCTGCCCCTGGACCCCGCCAAAGGCGAGCCTTTGGAATCCACTTCTTAAGAAAGCCGGTCCAGGGGCGGCTCGCCTCTGGCGGGTCTGGGCAGAGCCCAGCCTTGCTGCCTTCCTTCCGCTCAGGACCGCTGCTCGATCAGCGCGCGCCGCCGCAGGTCGCGCTGCAGCTGGCGCGAGGCCAGCTCGACGCGCTCCTCGACCATCTGCGCGAGCAGCGTCTGCTTGTCGGGCGCCGCCGCCGCTTTGGTCTCGCGCGAGCACACCATGATGACGGCGATTCCTTCCGGCGCGACCAGCGGCTTGCTGGCGTGGCCCGGCTGCAGCGAGGTCAGCAGCGCGCGCATCTGCGGGTTCAGCGCTTCCAGCGTCAGCGGGCCGGGGTCGGCGGGCCGCACCGAGCCGGCAGCCTTGTTGCCGGCCTCCACGGCGTCGCAGCTCTGCGCCCGGCTCAGCTCCGTCGCGGCCACGAGCTGGTGCTTCTGCTGGTCGGTGGGGTTGCGCGGGTCGAGCGCCGCGGTGAACGGCAGGAACGCCTCGCGGATCGACACCTGGGTGGCGGTGTCGCGGCCCAGCTCGCGCTTGCCGTGCTGGGTGACGATGGCGACGCCGCCGGGCACCGGGATCGGGTTGCTGATCGCGCCCTCGGGCATCGCCTTGACGATCTCGGCCACCGGCGGGTCGAGCTGGTCGAGGCGCACCCAGCCGAGGTCGCCGCCTTCCAGCGCGGTCTGGTTCTGGCTGAACTGGGCGGCAACCACGGCGAACGGCGCGCCGGCGCGAAGCTGCTGGATCACCGTGTCGGCGAACTTCAGCGCGTCCCCCTGGTGCGCGGGGTCCTCGGCGGTGACGAAGATCTCGCCCACGTGGTACTCGGGCTTGCCGGTGTCGGCGGCGAACGCGCGCTGCCGCTCTGCGATGTCGGCCTCGCTGGGGCGGATCTTCTCGCCGACCATCTCGCGCAGCACCCGGGTCCAGCCGATCTGGGTGCGGATCTGGTCGTAGAGCGTGCGCGCGGCCACGCCCTCGCCTTCCAGCTTGGCGCGCAGCTGGCCGGGGGGCAGGTTGTTGCGCTTCTCGATCTCGCCGATCGCTTCCGCGACGTCGGCGTCGGAGACCACGATCTTGCGGCGCTGGATCTCCTGGGCGCGCAGCCGCTCGTCGATCAGCTGCTTGGTGATCTGCGGGCGCAGCCGCTCCAGCAGCTCCGGCGAGATGGGCAGGCCGGTGGACAGCGCGAACAGCCTGGCGCGCGCGGTAACGTCCGAGCGCGTCACCGGCTCGCCGTTGACCACGGCGACGATGGCGTCCTGCGGCGTCGTCACTTCCGGCGTGACGGCGGTCCCCGGCTTCGCGCCGACGGCCGGGGCGGGGTCGCCGGGCTGCGTCGCCGGGTGGACCACGTGGGCGCCGGCGCCGCCTGCCGCGAGCAGCACGGCGAGCAGCGCCGCCGGGCCTGGCGTGCGGCGGGCGATGCGGCGCCGGGCGGTGCGGAGGGATGTCGTCATGACGGGCGGCCTTGCTGCTGTCTGGGGTCGCCCGCCTGCCGTGGTGGCGGCGCCGGGCGTGGTCTGGATGCGCGGCCTGTGCCGCGCCGCGGGCGGGCTCAGCCGTTGAAGCCGAACTGGCCGATGGTCTTGAAGGTCAGGGTGAACAGGATGGTGGTGTCGCCGCCGTCGTTGAGGATGGAGGTGTAGCGCCTGAAGAAGTTGGCATCCAGGATGAAGCACTCGTTCTCGTAGGTGCCGCGCGCGCCGATCGCGACCATCTGGTTGTTGCGGATGTCGCGCCGCGCGAAGCCGCTGACCCGGAACGGGCCGCGCTGGCTGTTCACGCCGATCTCCACCTCGTTGCGTTGGGTGAAGTAGGCCGACGGCAGCGTCGGGCTGTACGAGGTCGCGTCGTACAGCGTGTAGGGGTTGCGCTGGTCGTAGATGTAGCCGGCATTGAAGCGCAGCAGCCTGTTGCCCAGGGTGACCAGGCCGTCGGCGAAGGTGACGTCGCCGTTGCCCTGGTTGACCCGGGTGCGCCCGGTGAAGTCCAGCCAGCCGGTGGGCACGTAGGTCGCGCGCGCCACGATGTCGGAGGCGTGGTTCTCCAGCCCGGTGAGCGGGAGCATGGAATGATCGACGTGCTGGCGGAACGACTGGCCCACCAGGGCGTCGACCTGCTGGGCGCCGGCGAAGGTCCAGTTGGCGTGCAGCGCCACGTTCGCGCGCGCCCCGCCGTCGACGCGGTCCACGCCCTGCCCGGCGTAGCGGTTCAGCGAGAACAGCGTGGTGTCGGTGAACTCGTAGTCGAGCCCGTCCTCGTTCGGGATGCGGTCGCGCCGCGAGGAGCCGAACTGCGGGGCTGCGATCAGCTGGGCGATCGGCTCGATCAGCTGCGAGGAGCCGCCGGCGCCGTTGCGCACGAGCGGGTAGTTCACGCGGAGCGCCGCCTGCGGCTGGGCGTGGGCGGACTCGCCCGCATAGCCGGTGCCGAAGTTCGGCTGTTGGTCGATCGCGGCGTAGTGGTAGGCGGCGCTGTCGACGCGCAGCGTGGCCAGGTAGCGCTCGCCGAGCACGCCCTGGAACGGGCGGTCCCAGTTCGCAGACAGCGAGCCGCGCTGGTCCGAGGTGCCGGACTGGCGCAGCACGTTGTAGTCCATGGTGTCGACGCTGAGCCGCCCGCCCAGCGCGTCTGGCTGGCCGAAGTAGCTGTAGGTGTAGCGCGGCGTCACGAACGGCAGCCGGTTCTGGCTGACCACGGTGGTGTTGAGCGCCTGGAATGCCAGCGCGTCGACCCGCGAGTAGGAGCCGACACCGAAGCCTTCCAGGTAGACGCTGCTGGCGTAGGTGTCTGCGCCATAGCCGGGCAGGCGGAAGTCGCGAGTGTAGACGGCAGAGCTGGCGACGTTGATGTCGAAGCCGTAGCGCCACTGGTCGTTGTAGGAGAACTGCCCGCGCCCGAGGAAGAACGCCTGCGGCTTGCTCTGGTCGTACGCCACCGCGCCACGCAGGTTGACGAAGCCGTTGTTGAACCGCCGCCGGTAGTTGGCCTCGACCTGCGGCCCCGCCTTGGTGCCGACCTCGCCGATCACCGTGACGTCGGAGCCCGGCCCGATCACGTAGTAGTACGGAATCGAGACGAAGGTGCCGAGGTGCTTGTCGGTCGCCCCGAGGTTCGGGGTCAGGAACCCGTTCTGCCGCTTGCTGTCCGGCGAGGCGGTCGCGAAATACGGCAGGTACAGCACCGGCAGGCCGAAGATGTCGAGGAAGGCGTCCTGGAACTCGATCTGCTTGTGCTCGAGGTCTTGCGTCGCGCTGGCGGCGCGTATCTGCCAGAACGGCGCCCGTCCCGGGTCGGCCGCGCACACGTTGCAGGTGGTGTAGACGACGCGGCTCAGCTCGTTGACGTGGGCGTCGGTGCGGCGCGCGCCATTGGCCGCGAGCCTGCCGTTCTGCGCCAGCAGCGCCCGCATCCCGGTGAGCACGCCCTGGCGCATGCCCTGCGTCAGCTCGGCGTAGTCGGCGAACAGCACCTGCCCGTCCGGCTCTGCCAGCACGACGTGGCCGGTGGCTGCGAGCACGTTGGTGTTGCGGTCGTAGGTGACGCGGTCGGCGCGCACCACCTGGTCGTTCTGCCAGGCCTCCACGTGGCCCTCCAGCGTCACCAGGCCGCCCTTGCTGTCGTAGGACACGCTGTCGGCGTTGAAGGTCACCGGGGCGTCGCGCGAGCCGGTCTGGCTGGTGGCGATGTGGCTGAACGAGGAAAGCTGCGCGCGGGCGGGCGAGGGGAGCAGGCAGGCAAGGAGCAGCAGGAGGGCAAGGCCAGGGGCGCTGCCCCTGGACCCCGCCAGGGCGAGCCGCCCTGGACCGGCTTTCTTGAGGGATGGGGATCCAAGGGCCCCTGGCCCTTGGCGGGTCCGGGCAGAGCCCGGCCTTGCTTGCTCAGGCATGGATGATTGCAGGGTCCGGCTCGGTGTGGCGCATCAGCCGTCCTCCAGGTGCAGCAGCAGGGCGACGGCGAGCATCAGCCCGGCCGCGGCCGGCGCCCAGGCGGCGAGCACCGCGGGCAGGGCGCCGGACTGGCCGAACTCGGCGGACACTTTCGAGATGGTGAACAGGGCGAAGCCGGCCGCGACCCCGGAGCCGATCATGCGCGCGACGCCGCCGCGCCGGGTCGGGCGCATGGAGAACCCGGCCGCGACCAGCGCCATGACGCCGCTCAGCAGCGGGAGCGCGAGCAGCGACTGGAAGTGCAGCCGGTGGCGCAGCGCGGAGAAGCCGGAGCGTTCCAGCAGCCCGATGAAGTCGGGCAGCGCCCACACCGAGAGCGTGTCCGGCGAGGCGAAGCTTTCCTGCACGCGGCCCACGGTGAGGTCGGTGGGCAGCGGCATGGCGCCGACGGCCTCGGGCAGGTGGTCGGGGCGGATGGTGCGCGCGTCCTCGAGCTGCCAGTGGCCGGGGTCGAGCGTGGCCCGGCGCGCCTCGATGCGCGACAGCAGGCGGTCGCCGTCGAGGCGGAACACGCTGATCTGGTCGCCGACGAGCTGGCCCGCCACCAGCGACACCTGCCGGGCGTGCAGGATGGCGACGCCCTGCGGCCGCAGCCCATCGTCGGACTGGCGCAGCCAGAGCTGCCCGCCGGCGAGCGACAGCGGGCCGCCCAGCGACTTGAGATAGACGTTGTCCAGCTCCTCCGCGCGGCCGAGCATCACCGACGACAGCGGGCTGACCCCGGCCGTGGCCAGCAGCCCGAAGCCCAGCGCGCACAGCAGCGGCGCCGACAGGAACTGCCACGCAGAGATGCCGGCCGCGCGCGCCACGATCAGCTCGGAGGATCGGGTGAGGCGCCAGAACGCCAGGATGCCGCCGAGCAGCACGGCGAAAGGCAGGATCTGCATGGCGATGTAGGGCAGGCGCAGCACCGCGATCTCGGTGACCAGGCCGAAGGAGGCGTCCGGCTTGGTGGCCGCGCGCCGCAGCAGCTCGATGAAGTCGAACAGCGCCACCAGCCCGGACAACGCGGCCAGCATGCCGAGCACGGCGACGCTGAACTGGCGGCCGACGTAGAGGGCCAGGGTGGCGGCGAGGTTCACCGGCGGGCTAGGCGCGGCCCGAGGCGGCCCGGCCGCCGGCGCCCGGCCGCAGCAGGGCGCGGGCGGCGATCTCTGCCATGACCCGGCGCGAGCGCAGGCCCGGCGCCAGCAGCCCGGCCAGGCAGACCACGATCGGCAGCCCCGCCGCCAGCCAGACCAGCGGCATCAGCACCGGCAGCCGCGCCGCCAGGTTGGCGACCGCAAGGCCCAGCGCCAGCAGACCGACCACGCAGGCGACCCCGATCAGCGGCCGCAGCACGGTGCCGTGTCGCTGGAACCCGCCGGTCAGCACCGAGCACAGCGCCACCAGGGAGAAGCCCAGCGCGGTCAGAGGCGAGGACAGGCGCCGGTTGGCCTCGACCAGGAACTTGCCGCGGTCGCGCGGATTGGTGATCTCGCGCGGGTCGGGGTGCAGCAGCTCGGCGATGCTCATCTCCGTTGTGTCGCGGTAGCGCACCTCGGTGGCCTTCTTCGGGTCGGACAGGTCGATGGCGTTCTCGGCAAAGGTCAATACGTCGAGCCGCCCGGTCGCCTTGTCGATCTCCTCGCGCGAGCCGCGGAACAGCTGCACGTGCGGCGCGCCGCCGTTGGTGTCGACCAGGCGCCCGCTCTCGGCGAGGATGGTGGCGCGGGTGTTCTTCTGCCGGTCGTCCTCGACCAGGATGCCGCGCAGCGTGCCGTTGGCGTCGCGCGAGCGCACGTAGACGGTGAGCTGGTCGCTGATCGCGGTGAACACGCCTTCCTGCAGCAGGAAGGCGGCGAGGCGGTTGCGGATCTCGAACTGGTACTCGCGAAACGCCGCGTAGCTGGTGGGCACGACCCACACGTTGAGCACCAGGCAGCACAGCGCCGCCAGCCCGGCCAGGCCGAGCGCCGGGCGCGACAGGGCGAGCTGCGACAGCCCGGCGGCGCGCATCACCGTCAGCTCGCGGTCGCCGGCGAGCCGCTGGTAGACGAACTGCACCACCACGAAGGTGGTGATCGGCAGGATCACCGACACGAAGCCGGGGATCAGCAGCCCGGTGAGGTGCAGGAACACCCGCAGCGACAGCCCGCGGTTGACCACCAGCTCCACCAGCCGCAGCGACTGCGTCAGCCAGATCAGCGCCACCAGCGCCGTGGTGGACGCGAGCAGCGAGACCAGCAGCTGGCGGAACACGTATCGGTCGAGCCGGGACGGGCGGCGGACCGCCCGGCGTCGCGCCGGCTGCGGGGCAGGGCCGGGGTCTTCGCGGTCGCGGGTGCGGGGTTCGGCCATGGCGGCGGCACCATACAGGGTTGGGTCCCCCGGCAAAAGGTTGCCTCACGGCCGGTTACACATCCGCGTGGAGAGGCGCCCCGGCGCGTGGCAGGCCGCGGGGCGCCGCGCCGGCGCGCGGGGCAGGCACGCCGCCTCAGCCGCACGTCCTGCCGCGCATCGCGAGGCTGGCCCGGTTGAACGCCGGCAGGCTGCCGGGGTCGGCGGCGATGGCCTCGGCCACCGCGATCGCGCGGGCGAGCTGCGCGTCGTCGAGGTGGCGGACCGCCGGCCGGCCGACCCGCTCGTGCCAGGGCGCGCCGATCGCGGCGTCGAGGCAGACGCGCATCAGGCAGTGATCCGCGTGGATCGGCCAGCGGTGCGCCGCCGCCAGCGCCGGCAGCGCCACCCGCGTCAGGTGCAGCCAGCGCGCCACCGCCGCGCCGCGCCCGCCGTCCGCCAGGCCGGGCAGCCCGGGCTGTGCCGCGCCTGGCTCGCAGGCCGGCCGGGGCCTGGGTCGGTTGAGGCGGTCGCCTCTGGGCATGGATGCGGACTCCTCGCGCGGGTAAGGAAGACGCTGCGCTGCGGCCCGCCGCGCGACGCCGGCCCTCGCCAGGGCGGCAAGGCCGGGGGCATCCTGCGCCGATGGCCGAAGAACCCCTGATCCTCACCCTCGCGCTCGACGACCTCACGCAGCAGCGCTTCGAGCGCGAGCGCCGCCAGCACTTCCCGGCGGCGCGCAACCACATCCCCGCGCACGTCTCGATGTTCCAGTCCCTGCCGGGCGAGGAGCTGGCGGCGATCGCCGGGCGCCTGGAGTCGCTGCGCGGCCGGCCGCGGCCGGCCGTCGAGGTGGCCGGGCTGCGCTCCCTGGGCCGCGGCTGCGCCTACGAACTGCGCTCGCCCGCCCTGGACGCCCTGCGCGCCGAGCTGGCGCGCGGCTGGGCCGGCTGGCTCGGCGCCCAGGACCGGCAGGGCTATCGGCCCCACGTCACGGTGCAGAACAAGGTGTCGCCCGAGACGGCCCGCGACACCCTGGCACGGCTGCAGGCCGGCTTCGCGCCGTGGCGCGCGCAGGGCACCGCGATGATCCTGTGGCGCTACCTCGGCGGCCCGTGGGAACACCTGCAGACCGTGGCATTCGCGGACGCCGGCCCTCCGCCGGGCGACTGATGGGTCCGGCACGAAGGCAGGAAGAAAGCGTGTTCTTTCTTAAAGGAAAGAACCAAAGAACTTTGGCACATTGGGTTTCGGAACTACCCGCACTTCCTGACTTCTTATTTGAAAAGTCTTTTTGCCTCTTTTTCTTCAGAAAAAGAAGACACTTGCCTTCTTGCCTGCAACATCGAGCCGGTAGACGGGACGGCCGTTATTTCGTGTTCAGGTTCGTGCCCACGGTGGAGCCGCCTGCGGGGCCGCCGCCCGCGCCGGCGCCATCGCCCAGCGTGTTCTGGTCCACACCGCCGCCGAGTCCGCTGCCGCCGACGCCGCCGAGCCCGATCCTCCCGGCGCCGCCGGCGCTGCTGCCGACGCTGGCGCTGGCGCCAGAGCTACCGGAGCCGGCGGTGGTACCGAGGCTGGCGCCATCGGCCGCGCTGGGAGACGGCGCGTTCGACAGCGGGCTGATCGGCGCCGCGGTCATCGGGCCGGTGTGGCCGGCGGGCTCGGTGCCGCGGGTCGACACAGAGCTGCCATTGCTGTGCGTCTGGGTCAGAGTGGTCGCGCCCTGCGCGTGCGCTGCAGCGCCGAGGACGGGAACGAGCAGGGCGGCGAGCACAGGCAGCGGAACGGATCGGGACAACGGGCATCTCCTGGACACGATGTCCGTCGGCAGACACGCGCGAACCACCCGCCGGGTTGCGTGGCCCGCCGCCGCGCCGCTCGGCGCAAAAGGGTAGGCGTCGGGCCGGCGGCGTGGGCGCGGGGCCCGCGCCGGCCGGCCGCCGGCCTACTTGTTGGTGCGGCCCAGCTTGCCGGGGTCGACGCCGCCGCCCTTGGCGCCGTCGCTGACCACGTCGCCCTCCACGGTGTTGTCGGCCTCCACCGTCTCGGGGTCGGCGCCGGTGCGCGCGAAGGCGCCCTTTGAGGCGCCGATGCCGGGGTTGCGCTCCAGGTCGCCGGGCGGGCACGGCGTGTCGGCGCCGAGGTCGTCGGGCCCGGTGGGCGGGTGCTTGGGGTGCTTGGACGAGGTCATTCCGGTGCTCCTGGCAGGTCGGTGGCGGAGCGGCGCGCGCCGGGCATCCCCGTTGCCGCCGATCCCCCTGCAACGCGCCACCGCTCCGTCGGTTGGCGGCCCGTGCCCCGGTTCCGCCGAAGGCCGTCATGAGTCTGTCGGCTGCGATGTCCTGCGCGAAGACAGCAAGAAAGCGTGTTCTTTCTTGAAAGAAAGAACCAAAGAACTTTGGCCCATTGGGCTCCGGAACCGCCCGCTGGCCCGGAACCCCATGGGCAAAGTCTTTTTGCTTCTTTTTCTTCAGAAAAAGAAGATTCTTGCTTCCTGCCTGAAACAACGAGTCAGGCCCATGACAGCCGCTAGCTGCGCGGCGCCGCGGCGCGTTCGAGCCGGTCGCGGATCGCCAGCCCGAGGCCGTGTCCGGGCACCGCCATGACCGCGATGCCGCGCAGGCCGAGCCGCCCGCCCGCGTCGTCGAGCGCGCGCAGGCCGGCGAACAGCCGTGCGGCGGCTTCCAGGAGGTCGCGGCCGGCGCTGAGCTGGAACACGAGGGCAGGGGCTCCGCCAGGCGCATCCGGCACCGGCCCGAAGGCGAGCAGCGCCTCGTCGGCGGCGGCGCCCTCGGCGTCGAGCCGCACCGGCAGGGTGGGGGCGTAGTGCGACACCAGCAGCCCCGGCGAGCGCAGCGTGCGCGCCGCCTCCGCCCGCGCCGGGCTGATCGGCCGCCCGACCGGCCCGCAGACCGCCTCGATCGCCTCCGCCGCCACGCCCCCCGGCCGCAGCAGCACCGGCCGCGCCCCGCACAGGTCGAGCACCGTGCTTTCCAGCCCCACCGCGCACGCCCCGCCGTCCAGCACCGCGTCGATCCGCCCGTCCAGCTCGTCGCGCACGTGCGCTGCCGTGGTCGGGCTGATCCGCCCGGAGCGGTTGGCCGACGGCGCCGCCACCGGCCCGCCCACCGCGCGCAGCAGCGCCAGCGCCAGCGGGTGCGCCGGCACCCGCACCGCCAGCGTGTCCAGCCCCGCGCCCGCGAGCAGCGCCACCGGGCACGTCACCCGCCGCGGCAGCACCAGCGTCAGTGGCCCCGGCCAGAACGCCTCCGCCAGCCGCCGCGCGAGCTCGCCCGCCTCGACGTGGGCGAAGGCGGCGGCCGCGTCGGGATAGTGGCAGATCAGCGGGTTGAAGTGCGGCCGGCCCTTGGCGTCGAAGATCGCGGCCACGGCGCGGTCGTTCGCGGCGTCGGCGCCGAGGCCGTAGACGGTCTCGGTCGGGAACGCGACCAGGCGGCCGGCGCGCAGCAGGCGGGCGGCCTCGGGGAGGGGGACGGTCAGGAGCAAGGAAGGAAGGCCAGGGGCTCTGCCCCTGGACCCCGCCAAAGGCAAGCCTTTGGAATCCGATTCTTAAGGGAAGGGTTTCCAGAGGGCTCGGCCCTTTGGCGGGTCTGGGCGGAGCCCAGCCTTGCTTCCTGGGCCGTGGCTCAGGCTCCCGTGCACAGGAAGTGCGGGTTCTCCCACCCCGGCTTGCCGTAGCCCAGCGCTGCCCCGTCCATGGTGCGCACGTGCCCGCCGGCCGCCTCCAGCACCGCCTGCGGCGCCGCGGTGTCCCATTCCATGGTGCGCCCGAGCCGCGGGTAGAGGTCGGCGACCCCCTCGGCGACGCGCACGAACTTCACCGCGGAGCCGATGTTGCGCACCGAGGCGACCGGCCGCCCGGCCAGGAACGCGTCGAGCCGCGGGTCGCCCGCGTAGTGGCGCGAGGCCAGCACGTCGAGGCCCGCCGCCGGCACCGGGCGCACCCGGATCGGCCGCTCGCCGGCGCCGTTGCGCTTCCAGGCGCCGCGCCCGACGATGCCGCCGAACATCTCGCCGTGCGCCGGCAGCCCGACCACGCCCAGCACGACGCGCCCATCCCGCACCAGGCCGATGTTGACGGTGAAGTCCTCGCGCATCGCCGCGAACTCGCGGGTGCCGTCGATCGGGTCGACCAGCCAGAACACCGAACCGTATTCCGGGCTGTGCCCCGCCGCGATCTCCTCCTCGGCGACCACGGGAATCTCCGGCGTGGCGGCGCGCAGGCCGGCCAGGATCAGCGCCTCCGCCGCGCGGTCGGCTTCCGTGACCGGGGAGGCGTCGGACTTGGTTTCCGTCTCGAAGCCGCGGGCGCGGATCGACAGGATGACCCCCGCGGCGCGCCGGGCCAGGTCGGCGGCAAGGGAAAGCAGAGCGGTGTCGTCCATCCCGCCACCTTCCGACGCGCCGGCGTGCGAGGCAAGGCGGTCATCTCCCGGCGCGCCGCCGCGCCCATCTCCCGGCGCGCCGCCGCGCCCATTTCCCGGCGCGCCGCCGCGCGACGGCGTCGTGCGCAGCGGCCGCGCCCGTGCCTACCCGCGTGGTCTGTCGCTTGCTAGGCTCGGCGTTCCCGCTCCGGCGCCAGGGCGCCACGCACCGAAGGGCCGTCCCCGCATGCTCGAGATCGACTACGACCTGCCCAGCCTGCCCGTCGCCGGCGCGCTCGCCTTCCTGGTGGGCGAGGGCGAGGAACCCGCCGGCCTGCGCGCGCAGGCCGACGCGGCGACCGGCGGCGCGCTCACCCGGGCGGCGGCGGCGGCGGAGTTCCGCGGCCGCGCCGGGCAGTCCTGCGTGCTGCTGGCGCCCGGCGGCGGGCTGACGCGGGTGGTCCTCGTCGGGCTCGGGCCGAAGGCGGAGCAGACGCGGCGCGGGCTGGAGGAGGCCGGCGGCACGGCGATCGCGGCGCTGGCGCGCGACACCGCGGCGGCGCTGGCGGCCGACGGACTGTCGGCGGCGGACGCGGCGGCGGCGGCGTCGGGCGCGCGGCTGCGTCTGTGGCGCTTCGACCGCTACCGCACCCGCGAGAAGCCGGAGGACCGCCCGCGCCTGGAGCGCCTCACCGTGCTGGCCGCCGACCCCGCCGCGGCCACGGAGGCCGACGCGTCGATGCGCGCGGTGGCCGAGGGCGTGTTCGTCACCCGCGAGCTGGTCAGCGAGCCCGCCAACATCCTCACCCCGCCGGAGTTCGCGCGGCGCATCGAGGGCTTGCGCGAGCTGGGCCTGCTGGTCGAGGTGCACGGCCAGGAGGAGCTGGAGCGGCTCGGCTTCGGCGCCATGCTCGCGGTCTCGCAGGGCTCCGCGCAGCCGCCGCGCCTGGTGGTGATGCGCTGGAAGGGCACCGCCGCAGACAGCGCGGAGAAGCCGGTGGCGTTCGTCGGCAAGGGCGTGACCTTCGACACCGGCGGCATCTCCATCAAGGGGGCGGCCGGCATGGAGGACATGAAGTGGGACATGGCCGGCGCCGGCACCGTGGTCGGGCTGATGGCCGCACTCGCCGGCCGGCGCGCGAAGGTGGACGCGGTCGGCGTCGTCGGCCTGGTGGAGAACATGCCCTCGTCCACCGCGTACCGGCCGGGCGACGTGGTGCGCTCCGCGTCGGGGCAGACGATCGAGGTGCTCAACACCGACGCCGAGGGCCGCATGGTGCTGGCCGACGTGCTGTGGTGGACGGCCAAGACCTTCGAGCCGCGGATCATGGTGGACCTGGCGACGCTGACCGGGGCGATGGTGGTGGCGCTGGGCCACGAGCACGCCGGCCTGTTCAGCAACGACGACGCGCTGGCGGCCGGGCTGCTGGCGGCGGGCACGGAGACCGGCGAGCGGCTGTGGCGGATGCCGCTGCACGAGAGCTACGACCGGATGATCCGCTCCGACATCGCCGACATGAAGCAGGTCGGCGGCCGCCCGGGCGGCGGCATCACCGCGGCGCAGTTCCTCGCGCGGTTCGTGGGCACCACGAAGTGGGCGCACCTCGACATCGCCGGCACCGCGTGGAGCAGCAAGGACGCGCCGTGCGTGCCGAAGGGGGCGACCGCGTTCGGGGTCAAGCTGCTCGACCGGCTGGTGGCGGAGCACTACGAGGGGTGAAGCAAGGCCAGGGCTCTGCCCTGGACCCGCCAAAGGGCCGAGCCCTTTGGAAACCCTTCACTTAAGAATTGGATTCCAAAGGCTCGCCTTTGGCGGGGTCCAGGGGCAGAGCCCCTGGCCTTCCTTTCGTGGAGCGCGCGGTGACGGCGATCGGCTTCTACCACCTGACGCGGACCGGCGCCGACCGCGCGCTGCCGCTGCTGCTCGGCCGCACCCTGGCGGCGGGCGCGCGGGCGGTGGTGATGTGCGGCGACGTGGCGCGGGTGGCGGCGATGGACGACGCGCTGTGGCTGTCGGCGGACCCGGACTGGCTGCCGCACGGCACGGCGAAGGGCGCGGGGCTTGCGGGCGACCCTGCGCTGCAGCCGATCTGGATCACCGAGCGCGACGAGGCGCCGAACGGGGCGCGCTACCTGTTCCTGCTGGACGCGGCCCGCTCGGCGCGGCTGGGGGAGTTCGAGCGGGTGTTCGACCTGTTCGACGGCGCAGACGAGGCGGCGGTGGCGGCGGCGCGGCTGCGCTGGGCCGAGGCGAAGGCGGCCGGGCACGCGCTGACCTACTGGCAGCAGGGCGAGCGCGGCTGGGAGCGCCAGCCGTGAGGCAGCGGCCACCGGACCACCAGGCCCTCGGGACTCCTTCCCTCCAGTACCGGATTCCAAAGGCTCGCCTTTGGCAGGGTCCAGGGGCGGCGCCCCTGGCCTTGCTTCCTTGACCCCCCCGGTGTTTTCCGTCGTGGTGCCCTGCTTCAACGAGGCCGACGGCCTGGGCGAGTTCCACGTCCGGCTGCGCGCGGTGATGGACGGCCTGGGCGCCGCCTGGGAGGTCGTCTACGTCAACGACGGCAGCGCGGACGCCACGCTGGCCCGGCTGGAGTCGCTGCGCGCCGCCGACCGCCGGGTCGCCCTGGTCAACCTGTCGCGCAACTTCGGCAAGGAGATCGCGCTGACCGCCGGCCTGGATCACGCTTCGGGCGAGGCGGTGGTGGTGATCGACGCCGACCTGCAGGACCCGCCCGAGGTGATCCCGCGCCTGGTGGAGGCGTGGCGCGCGGGCTTCGACATGGTCTACGCGCAGCGCCGGGTGCGCGACGGCGAGACCTGGCTCAAGCGTGCCACCGCAGACGGCTTCTACCGGCTGATGCAGCGCGTCGGCGGGGTGCGGCTGCCGCGCGACGCCGGCGACTTCCGCCTGATGAGCCGGCGTGCGGTGGACGCGCTGCTGACGCTGCGCGAGCGCCACCGCTTCATGAAGGGCCTGTTCGCCTGGGTCGGCTATCCGTCGGTGGCGGTGCCGTACGACAGGGCGGCGCGCCACGCCGGCACATCGTCGTGGACGTACTGGCGGCTGTGGAACCTGGCGCTGGAGGGGATCACCGGCTTCACCGTGGTGCCGCTCAAGGTCGCGACCTATCTCGGGCTGGCGGTGGCGGTGTTCGCGGCCCTGTTCGGCGGGCAGCTCGTCGTGCGCACCCTGCTGTTCGGCAACCCCGTGCCCGGCTACCCGAGCCTGATGGCGGTGGTGCTGTTCCTCGGCGGCGCGCAGCTGATGACGCTCGGCGTGATCGGCGAGTACCTCGGGCGGGTGTTCAACGAGACCAAGCAGCGGCCGCTCTACCTGGTGGAGCGGCACTGGCCGTCCGTGCCGGGCACGGGGCCGGAGTGACAGGCAGGCAAGGCCAGGGCTCTGCCCTGGACCCGCCAAAGGGCCGAGCCCTTTGGAAACCCCTTACTCAAGTGATGGATTCCAGAGGCTTGTCTTTGGCGGAGCTTGAGGCAGAGCCTCAACCTTGCTGTGCTTCCTCGTCGCGCCCCCGCGAAATCCGCGCGCTCACCGGCCTGCGCGGCGCGGCGGCCCTGATGGTGCTGGGCGTGCACGTGACGCCGGTGCTGGCGCCGGACGCGCCGGGCTGGCTTGCGGCCGTGCTGGCGCACGGCCAGGTCGCGGTCGACCTGTTCTTCGTGCTGAGCGGCTTCGTGCTGGCGCGCGCCCACGCCGACCTGCGCCGCGCCGGCGTGGCCGCGTTCCTGTGGCGCCGGGCGTGGCGGATCGGCCCGCTGCACGCGGCGGTGCTGGGCGCGCTGGCGGTCTACGTGCTGGCGGCGCTGTCGGGCGGGGACGGGTTCATCGCCCCGGACTTCCCGTGGTCGCGGCTGCTGCCGACGCTGCTGCTGGTGCAGCCGTTCCTGTTCGGCGGTGCCACGGACTGGAACCCGCCGGACTGGTCGGTCGCGGTGGAGATGCTGTGCTCGCTGGGTCTGTGGCCGGCGCTGGCGGCGCTGCGCGCGCTCGGGCGGCCGCGCCTGGTGGCCGCGGTGCTGGCGGCGGCGGCGGCGGCCAACCTCGCGGTGCACGGCGGGGAGACCGCGGGCTGGCCGGCGGTGCTGCGCGGGGCGTGCGGCTTCGGATTCGGGGTGGCGCTGGCGCGGCTGGCGGCGGCGGACCGCGGCCGGCCCGGCGCGGCGTGGGCCTGCGGCAGCGCGGCCGAGCTGGCGGCGGGCGGCGGCTTCCTGGCGGCGGTGGCCGCGGACGCGCCGGCGGCGTCGGTGGTGCTGGCCGGCTGGCTCGTCCTCGCGTTGTCGCGTGAGGCGGGAGCGGTGTCGCGCGTCCTGCGGCGGCCGGGATTGGCGTGGCTCGGCCGGGTGTCGTTCTCGGTCTACCTGGTGCACGTGCCGCTGCTGATCCCGTTCGAGGGCGGCTGGGCGTGGGCGGGCGGCTGGACGGGGCGGCTCGCGGCGTGCGGGGCGTACCTGGCGCTGGTGGCGGGCGTGGCGGCGCTGGCGGAGCGCTGGGTGGAGCGGCCGGGCCGGGCGCTGGCCGGGCCGGTCTGGCGACGGCTGCGCGGCATGTGGCAGGGTCCGTCGGCGGAGTCCGCGCGGGCTTGAAGGCCGTCGTGGAGGTGGGACCACACCGACAGTGCAGGAAAGCAGGCAGGACTCTTCTTTTTCTGAAGAAAAAGAAGCAAAAAGATTTATCCGTAAAGACAGGCCTCCCAGGCAAACCAAAACCTTATCCAGCAAAAGTTCTTTGGTTCTTTCTTTCAAGAAAGAACACGCTTCCTTTTCGTTCTGGCGCACGAACCGGGGGAGCGCTCACGGCGCGTGCACCACGCTCACCTCCCGCTTGCCGTAGAACAGCAGGATGCCCTGCATGTACCACGGCGGCGTCGGCACCAGCGCGAACGTGCCCACCGGCCAGTCGGTCTCGCCCACCACGAACCCCTGCGGCGGCTCGCGGAACACCATCGCCGGCCCGGGCGACGCGCCGCTGGCCCAGGTCAAGTTGCGTGCCGCGAGCAGCGCCGGCAGGTGCCGGTAGTCCGCCCACAGCGACGGCAGCCGGCGCTGCAGCGGCCCGCGGTGCGCCAGCGCCAGCCCCACCGCCAGCAGCAGCCACGCCGACCCCGCCGCCACGTCGTCACCCGCGTCCGCCCGCACCGCCACGCCGGCGGATTGCGCCCTGCCCGGCCGCGCCGCCAGCGCCGCGAGCAGCAGCAGCACCAGCACGTCCAGGCACTGCCGGAAGCTGTCGTGCCGCTGGCAGCACACCAGGCCGAACTGCCACAGCGCCGCCGCGATCGACAGGAACGAGGCCGCCAGCAGCGCCGCCGCCAGCGCCCACAGGTGCGCGCGCGGCGTGTTCGACCCCGCCAGCCCCGCCCGGCACAGCACGCGCAGCCCGAGGAACAGCGCCAGCTTGGTCGCCGCCCCCAGCGCCAGCCCGGCCGCGCCGGCGGGGTAGGCGTCGAGCGCCACCGTCTCCCGCGCGAACTGCGCCGCCGCCGCGCGCAGGCTGGGCCACACCGCGTGGATGGTCGCCGTCTCCGGCCCCAGCGCCACCCCCGCCGACGCCCGCCCGTTCAGGATCAGCGCCAGCACCAGCAGCGCCGCCCCCAGCGGCACCACCAGCACCGCCGCCTGCCACGGCCGGCTGCGCGCCTGCGCGGCACCCAGCAGCACGGCCGCCGCCCCCACCGCCATCGCCCCCACCTCCGCGCTGCCCGCGGCAATCACCATCGCGCCCGCCGCCAGCACCGCGCCGCCGCGCGACAGGTGCCGCCCGCGCAGCACCAGCATCACCAGCAGCGTCAGCGCCGCGATCGCGCCCACGTACGCCGCAGCCCCCATCGGCCAGTAGAACATCTCCGCGACCTGGTGGCCGAGCAGGAAGAACGCCAGCACCGCCAGCACCACCAGCCCGCGCGCCCGCCGCCCCATGGCCCCGCCGGGCTCGCCCGCCGGCCCCGGCAGCAGCGCGGCCGCGCAGGCCGCAAGCCCACCCCACAGCAGCCCCAGCACCGGCGTGACCAGCGGCCGGTGCAGCGCGTCCACCGCCCGGGCGTACAGGAACACCAGCCCCTCCGAGACCGGACGCGGGCTCCAGGTCATCACGCGGTGCAGAAGGAAGCCCGTGCTCTCGCTGCGGAACAGGGAGAAGTTGAACCACTCGTCGCCCTGCCACTGGCCCGCGACGATCAGGCCGGCGTGGGCGAGCAGCAGCAGCGCCAGCACCGTGGCGCAGAGCGGGGGGAGAGCGCGGCGCATCAGGAAGGAAGCAAGGCCAGGGGCTCTGCCCCTGGACCCCGCCAAAGGCGAGCCTTTGGAAACCTGAACTCAAGAAAGGCCGGTCCAGGGCGGCTCGCCCTGGCGGGTCCAGGGCAGAGCCCTGGCCTTGCTTCCTTCACGACGCCTCCAGCGCCTCTTCCGCCGCGAGCCACGCCAGCTCCGCCGCGTCGGACTCCCGTCCGATCGCCGCCAGCCGCGTGTTCGCCGCCGTGATCTCCGCCGCCCGCCCCGGCGCGTAGATCGCGGGGTCCGCCAGGCGCGCCTCGATCGCCGCGCGCTCGGCGGCCAGCTTGGCGATCCGCGCCTCCGCCTCCTTCGCCTGCCGGCGCAGCGGCGCGAGCTGGGCGCGGTTCTCCGCCCGCTCCCGCCGGTCGTCGCGCCGCGTCGGCGCCGCCTCCGCGCGCGCCGGTCGGCCGCGCTCGGAAAGCAAGGCACGGTACTCGTCCATGTCGCCCTCGTAGGCGCGCACGGTGCCGTCGGCGACCAGCCACAGCCGGTCCGCCACCAGTTCGACCAGGTGCGGGTCGTGGGTGATCAGCAGCACCGCGCCGCTGAACTCGGACAGCGCCCGTACCAGGGCGTCGCGGGCGTCGATGTCGAGGTGGTTGGTCGGCTCGTCCAGGATCAGCAGCTGCGGCGCGTCGCGCGTGGCCAGCGCCAGCAGCAGCCGCGCCCGCTCCCCGCCGGACAGCTCCCCGGTCGGCGTGTCCGCGCGCTCGGAGTCCAGGCCGAAGCGCGCGAGCTGCGAGCGCACCACCGTTGGCGCGGCGCGCGGCAGGGCGCGGGCCATGTGGGCGACGCTGCTGTCCCCCGCCGTCAGCTCCGCCTCCTGGTGCTGCGCGAAGTAGCCAACCCGCAGCTTGCCCGAGCGGCGCACCTCGCCGGCGAGCGGCTCCAGCCGCCCGGCCAGCAGCTTCGCAAATGTCGACTTGCCGTTGCCGTTGGCGCCGAGCAGCGCGATGCGGTCGTCCATGTCGATCGACAGGTGCAGCCCGCGCAGGATCGGCACCGTGCCATAGCCGACGCTGGCGTGGTCGATCGCGATGATCGGCGGCGCCAGGCGGGCCGGCTCGGGAAACGAGAACCGCGTCGGCGCGTCCTCCACCACCGTCTCCAGCGCCGGCAGCTTCTCCAGCGCCCGCAACCGCGACTGCGCCTGGCGCGCCTTGGTCGCCTGGGCGCGGAAGCGGTCGACGAACGCCTGCATGTGCGCGCGCTGCGCGTTGATCCGCTCGGCGGCGCGGGCGTGCTGCATCGCGTGCTCGGTGCGGATGCGCACGAACTCGTCGTAGCCGCCGGGCGTGAGGCTGATGCGCCGCTGGTCCAGATGCGCGATCGCCTGCACCGAGCGGTCGAGCAGCCCGCGGTCGTGGCTCACCACCAGTGCGGCGCCGGGGAAGCGCGCCAGCCAGCCCTCCAGCCACAGCGTCGCCTCCAGGTCGAGGTGGTTGGTCGGCTCGTCGAGCAGCAGCAGGTCCGGCGCCCCGAACAGCGCTGCCGCCAGCGCCACGCGCATCCGCCAGCCGCCGGAGAACGACGACACCGGTCGCGCCTGCGCCGCCTCGTCGAAGCCCAGCCCTGCCAGGATCGCCGCCGCCCGCGCCATCGCCGAGTCCGCCCCGATCGCGCGCAGCCGCTCGTGCGTTTCCGCGAGCTGCTGCGGGTCCTCGCCCGACCCGCCCAGCCGCTCAGCCTCCGCGAGCAGCGCGGTGCGCTCCGGGTCGCCCTCCAGCACCGTCTCGACGAGGCTGGCATCGCCCGAAGGCGCTTCCTGCCTCACCCGCCCCATGCGCGCCCGGGCGGCGAGGCGGATGTCACCGCCGTCCACCGTAAGGTCGCCGGCGATCGCCTTGAGCAGCGTCGACTTGCCCGCGCCGTTGCGCCCGACCAGGCCGATGCGGCGGCCGGCCTCCACGGTGAGGTCGGCGCCCTCCAGCAGGGTGCGGCCGGCGACGCGCAGGGTGACGGAACGGACGGCCAGGAGGCTCATGCCGGCGGGTCTAGCACGAAGGCAAGGCAAGGCCAGGGCTCTGCCCTGGACCCGCCAGGGCGAGCCGCCCTGGACCGGCGCAACGAGGGGTGCCGCCGTCCCAGTCCAGGTTTCCAAAGGCTCGCCTTTGGCGGGGTCCAGGGGCAGAGCCCCTGGCCTTG